>NZ_JAHCST010000020.1 GCF_018476525.1 Acrocarpospora catenulata | reverse complement strand
ACCGCGGGCCCGTGGATCCCCGTCAACCCGGCACGACAGCCGGGCCACAACACTGACCCGATCACGCAATCAACGCTCAGCCGGACCATTCAACCGACCACGGGAAGATCACGAAAGATCCAGGCTAGCGAAGCGGATCGACAAGACCGTGTAGGACGTACTCGGCCGGGTGCGGAGAAGCGTCCGGGGGCTCTCATATGTACCGCTACCCGTCCTGAATGCTGTCGCCTTCACCGCTCTCGTCAGAGAGGTTCTCTTCGCCATTCTCATCGGACCGATTCTGACTGCGGAAAATCTCGTCAAGAATGTGAAATCTATTTATTCCGGATAGGAAGGCAATAATTTCATCATTGTCGCGTCTTCCCCGCGCATTGGTAGTGTCCATGACCCATCGAATGGCTTGTGCTTCTCTGCGAAACTTGCGCTCATGGATGCCCGTTTGGTGTTCATCATCATATCGCCGCAGCGCGTCTGCCAGGGTCCGTTCCAACTCTCTGAATGCTGAGAATTCGGTCTCCTTCTGTACGGTTTCGGCCTGCTCAATGGTCGAGCCGCTTACACTCGTGGCCAGGAACCGTCCGGCGTGGAACAGGAACGACTTCACGTCCAGCAGGTGAAAGCGTTGTCCGGATCTGGCGAGCATCTCGTGGACCAGTTCCGGGCGCGGGCCTCGCCGATAGCTCCCTTCCTGCCTGACCCAGTCCTCCTTGCTGTCGTTGGTGACCAGCAGGACGGAGAATTTGCGCTTAGCAGCCTCGACGAGGGTCTGTTCCCACATGAAGTAGTCGCCGAGGGCGCCGCTGATTCCCTTCTCCTTGACGTCGCAGTACCCGGGCGGGATCTCGTTTTTGAGCCGTTGAGTACCGGTTTTCTCGGCTTCAGCAGGGTTGGGTAGGGGCGGCCCGATTTTGCCATCGGTAATTTTTTCGATTCGTGCGAGAACGGGGTCGTCGTCGGTTTTCATGCCAGGCTCGACGCCGAAGTCGTACAGCTCGGAGAAACGCGTGAGGATGTCGTCGATAGCGGCATCGATGGCCTTCTTGACGCCGGAGACGTCCTCGTCTTTCAGGCCCCGATGTTCCTGGAGGCGCTGCACCTGGCCGTGGAGATCCTTGGCGGCTTGGCGGAACTTGTCCTGGAAGCTGCTGCCTTGGCTGATGACGGTTGCACGTTGGCGGAGGAACTCCAGGCCGACCTGGTGGGGAATCCATAGTCGGTCGCCCAGCACCTCTAGCGTGCCCAGGAACTCCGCACGGGCGGTTCCTGTCAGCTTGTAGGCGTTGAGCAGCGCGTTGGTGTCGAAGACGACCATGCCACCGGTGAAGAAGCTGCGCAGGTCGTCCTCGCTCGGGGGAAAGTACCCGGGGAAGGCGTCACGCAGCGAACTGGCGGCTGGGGTGCCCGCGTTGGGGTCGGCTGGATCCTGATCCATGTCGGATCAGCCTAGTGGTTTGCCGGGTATGGCAGCTGGTCGATTTGTGGTGCCACTCCAGCGTTTGATGCTCGCCAGCAAGGACAGTTCGTAGCCGCCGATATAGGTGTGCTCAAACGGGCTAGCATGGTTTCATGAGCGCCCAGCCGGTCTACGGGGACCCGGAAGACCCCCAGGAGATCCTGCGGGGGCTGCCTGCCCGTGAGCGGCCGGAGTTCCTCCGCCAGTATCGGGCTGCGGTCGATTCCGCCCGCGACGACCTGTCGAGCTACACCGCGCTGAAGCGGTTGCTGCACCGCTGGAGCCTGACCGTGATCGCGGTCAACCAGCCCGGCTACTACGAGGCGATCCAGGAAGCCAAAGAAGGCGCCGGCGAGTTCACGCCCCTCGACGAGGCCATCGCCGACGAACTGGCCCGCCGCCGGTGACCTACCGCCCCCACTTATCCGAGCGGGCGCTCGGCCAGCTCGAAGGCTTCACCAGCGACGCCCTCACCGCGCTCGCCTAGGCGATGGCCGACGTATGCGAGAACCCATACGACCCGCTCACCAGCATGGCCACCGACGACCCCCAGGTACGGCGGGCAGACTTCGGCGACCGCGGGTTCGTCACCTACCTGGTCCTCGACTCGGTCGAGATCGTCCGCGTCGTTGACATCCTCCGGGCTGGCTGATCATTCCAGCCTGAGCAGCCGAGAGCCCCGGCGTGGGGGAGCGTTCGGGGCTCCTCGCATTTCCCAGTCAAGCCGCCATCCAGTTGCCGCACCCGTCACTCTTGAAGCCTTCGCCACGTCTGATCGTGACGATGACCCCCCGCGGAGCGTTGCTGACGAAGGCGTTGTCGATGATGTCCCCGTGCGGTGTTGAGCGCTCCCAGTAGCAGTCGGTGATGCGACCGGGGGTGGTGCGATAGGTTCCCGGCTTGATGTCTTTCCCGACCTCATAGATCCCGTCGGAAAAGCCGTTCTGTGCCTGGCGCCAAGCCGTGAGGTACTTAGGACAGAGGTGCTTAATCGCATACCTGAGCGTCTTGTCGCTGGCAAGGTCTTTTTCGATGATCACATCTAGTGTCGGCGGCGAGGAGTCATCGTACTCGTCGATGCCCTCGCCGCACGCTTGTCGCCCCTCGATGAGGGCCGACGAGTCGTACTCGATGACGTCGTCGCGGATAGTGACGCCGCCCATCGCCCTGATGAAGGCTTTTTCTCGCGCGGTGAGAGTCTCCGTCGGGGTCGGAGCTGGTTCGGGATCGGGTTCGGCAGGGGCGCTGGCTGGCGGTGGCGCGGTTGACGCCGATTCTAGGCTTGAGGCGGGCTCAGTGCTCCCGCACGCGGCGAGGGCGAGGGCGAGCAGGGCGACTGTCAGGGTGCGCACGGCGGGAGCCTCCTGAGGCTAGGGGTAACCCAGGAGATGCCCGACGGGTACGCCCGGTTGACGCGCTGGCCGGAGGCGGCCACGATCCACGGCCGCGGCCCCTTTTTTCGCGAGCCCCAGAGGTGGTCGAACACAAGAAGCCGATGAGGAGACGGTTCGATCACAACGAACCCACGGAATCAAGCTGGCGGCTGGAATGGCAGACGTGCAGTTATCTCGCCTGCTCCGCCGCGCCGCCCGCACCCCGGCCGTTCCCGCGACGGCGCCCACCCCGGTGTTGCAGATGCCCCGGGCTGCCGTCTGGTGGATCCTGCTGGCCGTGGTCCTGGTCGGCGCGACTGTGGGTGGCACCCTGTGGTGGCTGCTGGCCGATCTCGCTTCCCAGCCTCCCGCTCCGCCCGGTCAACCCGCAGCCGGGACGGGCAGTGCCAGAGGGGAGATCCTGCGCACCGCGCTGGCCGCCGGCGCCGGGGTCGGCGCCGCCATCACCCTCGCGCTAGCGTTCCGCCGCCAGCGCCAACTGGAGCTGCACAACGCGGTTACCACCCGGCACGCCGAACGCATCGCCGCCGCCAGTGAACACGACGCCACCGAACGCCGGGTCACCGACCTGTACACCAAGGCCGCCGAGCAGCTGGGCCACGACAAGGCCGCGGTCCGGTTGGCCGGCCTGTACGCGCTGGAACGCCTGGCCCAGGATAACCCCGGGCACCGGCAGACCATCGTCAACGTCATCTGCGCCTACCTGCGCATGCCTTACATCCCGCCCACCCTGCCGACCAGTTCCAGCCCGCCAAGCTCTCCGGGGCCATGGGCGGGCACCGCTTCCCATCCGGGTCATGGCCCCGATAGCGAGGGGGAACGTCAAGTCCGCCTCACAGCTCAGACCATCCTGGCCGACCACCTCCGCGACGTCCACACTTCCGATGAGCGTGTCACCGAACCCGCCGACCACCGCTTCTGGGATGGCATGATCCTCGACTTCACCGGCGCCACCCTCATCAATTTCAGCCTCAGCGACTGCCGCATGGCTGAGGCCAGGTTCCACCAGGCGACATTCATCGGGCACGCTGGCTTCGACGGGGCGACTTTCTCTGACCACGCAGGGTTTCTCAACGCGACCTTCTCTGGAGATGCCGGGTTCGACGGGGCGGCCTTCTCTGGGGCCGCTCTGTTCGTCTGTACGACCTTCTCTGGAAGCGCCGGTTTCAACACGGCGACCTTCTCCGGGTTCAACTCATTCGCCGGAGCGACCTTCTCCGATCACGCCTGGTTCGGCGGGGCTACCTTCTCCGACCGCTCCTTGGTAACTGGCGAGAGATCGGAGAATGTCCTCCGGTTCAAAGATGTGGTCGTTGGGGATCCGGGCGCGAACCATGTCTGGCCGCCTGGGTGGCATGTGGAGATCATCCCGGGCGGGAAGGGCCGCCTGGTGCGGGAGGCACCGGACGCTTCTGGACCGTCAAGCTGACTCCTGAGCTACAAGTACGCGATCCCTCCACTACCACCCAGACCTGCCCGCGTGCCTGAGACGGCCACCAGCGGGCCATCTACTGATTCCGCGGCATTCGCCGGATGCCCCGCAATATCCTCCTGTTCGTGACAGACGCCACTTCTCGACCTAAACCGAGAATCGACCCTGCTGCTCTCCTGGCTGTACCAATGGCCATCGCCCTCAGTCCATTAGAAGAGGACGGATCATGGTCCTACTCAACCACGGCGATCGGCGGCACGCTGCTGCTGGTGCTTGGCGCGTTCCTCCGCTTTCCCTGGCCCGCCCACATACTCAGTGCCGCACTAAAAGGCGCAGCATTAGGTGCCGTCGTAGGCACATGCGTATTCCTCACCGCCGCCTATCCTGTGCAGGAGTATGTGGCCCGACCTGAGTTCGCTGCGTGCACGAGCCACCCTCCCTCCTGCCAAGACCGCTTTCATTGCCTACCGGGCGCCGATAACGGGGAGTACTTGGCAGAGTGGACGTCTGACCAGCTTCGGCCGTACTGGATTGGAACGGGCGTCGCGGTCGCGTTGGCATATATGGTGGCCTTCGGTATCCAGCGGAGGCGCGCTTGCGCCCAAGCGCAGCCGACCCGCGAGCTGTCATTATCGGTGGGTCACACGCCAGCCCAGTCACCGGAAGAGCCCCGACGATCTCCCTCCAAATGCTGGCCTTATGTCGTGGCACTTGCTCTGCTGCTTGCTTTCTTTGGAGTCCGTTTCCGGCCCCGATAACGGACTGAACGGCAGCCCTAGTCGCGACTCAGTCGGCGCTGCGTACTACTCGTACGCGCTAGAACTTGGTGGTGGCGTCGGTGATGGCCACGGCTCGGATCTGAGCGGGCGTCATTCCTTGCACATCCCGCAGGTTCGCGCCGCTTAAGTTCGCCCGCCTCAGGTTCGTATTGGTCAGGTTCGCTCTGGTCAGGTTCGCATGGCTCAGGTTGGCATCGGTTAGGTCGGCAAGGTTCATATCCGCATCGACTAGCTCCGCCAGAGTCAAATCCGTGCCAGTCAGAGTCGCACCTACGAGATCAGCATTACTGAGGTCCGCGATGCTCAGATCCGCGTCAGCCAGATTTTCATCAGTTAAGGTGGAATTGCTTAAGTCGGCTCTTGGTCCAATGCCGTTCAGATAAGGCGTTTGCGCTGGCCAGCATGACGAGCTGACGAAAGTGGCGCCGGGCCGGTACGGTGCCGGGCCATGACCTCATCCACGGAGCCGGTACGGCCATGGGGCCGGTTGACCGACCACATCGGGCTGGGCGTGCTGTCGGCCCGGTTCGACCGGGACCTGCTGGAAGAGGTGCTGAACCGGACAGGGCGCCGGGAGAATCGCAGCCGGCGGCTCCCCGCGCACGTGATGATCCGCTACGTCATCGCGATGGGATTGTTCTTCGCCGACTCCTACGACGAGGTGATGCGCCGCCTGGTCGGCAACCTGCGCAAACTCGGATCCTGGGCCGACGACTGGCAGGTACCTACCGCCTCGGCGATCGCCCAGGCCCGCCAGCGGCTGGGCGCCGAACCACTCAAGGAACTGTTCGCGCGGGCGTGCGTGCCGTTGGCCTCGCCAGGAACGAAGGGAGCCTGGCTGGCCGGGCGGCGGCTGATGGCCATCGACGCCACCGGCTTCGACGTGGCCGACACCCCCGCCAACGCCGAACACTTCGGACGGGCCGGGTCGGGCCCGAAAGCCTCGGCCTACCCGAAACTGCACCTGGCCGCGCTGGCCGAGTGCGGCAGCCATGCCATCGTGGGCGCGGTGATCGGCTCCTGCCGCACCGGGGAACGCACCCTGATGGCCGATCTGACCGGCTCGGCCGGTCCGGGCATGCTGATCATGGCCGACGCCGGGCTGTTCTCCTTTGAGTTGTTCACCGACTTCGCCGCCACCGGGGCCGATCTGGCCTGGCGGGTCGGGGCGTCGGTGTCGATCGGCCACATCCGGTGGCTGCCCGACGGCTCCTATCTGGCCCTGGTGTACCGGCCCGGGCTGAGCGCCGATGTCCGTAAGCGGCTGGTGGCCCTGGTCCGCGACGGTGAGGAAGTGCCCGAGGAGCAGGCCCGGCTGGTGCGAGTCGTGGAGTACACCGTCCCGGACCGAAACCCCAGCGGCGAGCTCATCGTGGTGGTCACCACCATCACCGACCCGGGTGAACTGCCCGCTCTGGAACTAGCCGAGGCCTACCACCAGCGCTGGGAGGAGGAATCGGCACTGGATGAGATCAAAACCGACCTGCGCGGCCGCGGCGAGGTCCTGCGCTCCAAGACCCCCGAGTTGGTCGAACAGCAGATGTGGGGGCTGCTGCTGGCCCACTACGCCATCCGCGGCCTGCTGCTGGACGCCGCCGATCCCGCCGGATACGACCCGGACCGCATGTCGTTCGTCAAAGGCCTGCGCGTGGTCCGCCGCCAGGTCACCGACCAGGCGGCCATTTCCCCCTGAGCGCCTTTCCGAGGCGCTGGCCGACGCCGTCGCCGAAATTCTCCGGCGGCCGAACCCGGCCCGACGACACCGTACTTGCCCGCGTGTCATCAAACGCGCACGGCATAACTCCTACCGTGTCAAACGCCCCGCAGACCAGATCATCCGCCACCCAGGCCCGGCTACACCCTTACTGGCCTGCCCGAATATCCAAACTTTAACGGCATTGGCTCTTGGTCCGAAACCGCCGATGATGGTAGTACCGATCGTGACGTGCCATTCAGAACCAGAGAGTTTGGCACCGGTCAGGTTAGCTCGGAGCATGTACGCACTGCTCAGGTCCGCCTCGATCAGGTTTGCCCAGGTAAGATCCACGTCTCTTAGGTTCGCGCCGCTCAAGTACGCGCGGGTGAGGTTCGTGCTGGCCAGGTTGGTGCCGGTCAGGTCCCCGTTTGGGAAGCGCGTCTGGGAGAAGTCTGGAGGGTCCCCGGACGTTGTGATCGTGACTGCGGCATTGAGCGCGGCGAAAACGTCAGCTGGGACTCGTATGTAGTTGAGTGTTTCGGATGGCTTGGCTTTGCATTTCCCAGGTTGGATGCGCAGAGATCGTGGTTGCGGACGAAAGCGGCGAGAACGTTTCTAATTGTGGTGCGGTCACGTGGGGAGTCGACAGCGATGCGCTGGAGGGCGTAGATGGCTCCGATGCGGACGTCGGTGGCCTTGGAGTCGAGTTGTTCGATGGCTTTGGTGTAGCGGTCGGTGATCTGCCCCTGCAATGTGGCCTCAAGGGTTTTCTGCCCCGTATCCCACGTCCTGGCCGTATAGACGAGACCGCCCGCTGTAAACACGAGGCTGAACAGCACCCCCAGCGTCGTGACGTGCTGCCAGGGCCGTTGACGGTAGGCATCCCATAACTCCTGACGCTTCTCAACTGGCAGCGCGTCCAACTCGGCTTGGGTGGGTCGAGCGACAGGAGGACGCCGCCCCAAAAGGCGGCCGAACCACGTGGCGGCGCGCGGGCGAAGCGGCTCTGGCGCGGGTAACGGGAGCGCGACTTCGCCGCCAGGCCGGGCCGTACGGCTGGAGGCGGTAGGGAAGGTGATTCGCCGGCGCGGTAGGGGAGAGGGCACGTTCCAACATGTACCCGATCAACCCGGGGCAATCAGGTGTAAATGGCGAACCAGTAGGAGTGGCCGACACCAGAGCAGGCGAGGTGGCCTGTGCAAGAACGCTGGATCGTACGCCGGTCTTCGTCGTCGAGCATGCGTAACGCCACGCTTGGGTTTGAGTGCTCCAGGATGCGGCACACATCGCCTGCGACGAACCACGGCGCGCCATCGATCACGAAGGAGCGCAAGCCGTGGCTGGAGTCGGGAAACTCGAAGAGCTGGAGCTGCTGCTGGGACGACTCCGGCGCGTCGTCCAGGTCGAACAGGGTACGGTCGGTCATCGTCAGCCTTGTCGTTGAGGTTGGCCGCGCCTCGGGGGTGTTACCGCACCCGCCGGGGCTTCGATCTTTCCGAACAGGTGTCCCATTCTCACAGTTCAGGCAGATCATTTCCTCGCCAACTCACAGGATTTATGTGATATGTGTCACATCTGTAAACCGGATGCGAGATCTACGCGTCCAGATGTGCCTCATGTGATAGGTGGGGCAAGTTGGCTGGACCGAGTCCAATCCGGAGCTGACCCCTTAGCCTCGCTGGATCTTCCGGCACACTGGGAGGCATGGCCTACATCGAGGACCGCGTCTCTACCGTCGAGACCGACATCGCCGAGATCAAGGACCGGCTGGGGGTTCTGGAGCGTTCGGTCGGCAACATCGAGCGCACCCAGTCACTCATGCGAGACGACGTCGCCGAGCTGAAGGCCGGGCAGGTCGAGATCCGGGACCTCCTGGCGCGCGTCCTCGCTCGCCTGGAAGGTGTCTGATCGCCTCCGAAAGGGTCGCAACCGGCCACGATCACCTTGGCAGTGAAGCTGGCCACCGCCCGTCCTTATCGCCCCTACAAGCGGTCGCGAAAGCCAGTCCGTGATCCCCACGCAGCCGCCGAGCACGGCGTCATCATCCGCGCAGACGCCGTACAGGGAAGCCCCGGCACGGGGGGAGCGTCCGGGCTCTCGCACGTCCGGGGTCAGCGGATGACCCACTCCAGGCTGCTGGTGCTCTGAGGGTCATAGTTCACGTACTTCGGCTTGCTGCCCTTCGGCACCTCGAACGGGATCCACCCCTTCACGCACCGGCCAGTCCTCACCGATCGATCGCTGTTGGGGTACAGCGAGACGTCCCACCACTCCGAGCTCCAGGCGCTCATCGCCTCGATGATCGTCCCGTCCGGGAACGCCAACGACCACGGCCCCCAGCTCAGCGAGATCTCCTGACCGCTGGTGTTCTCCACGACGCAGGTCCGCACCTCGACAGCCGCGTACTCGTAGCTCTTCCGCTCGGGCAGGCCAGGGACGAGCGACGCGAGAGGCTGCCGGACACGCAACACGGTGACCTTCAACTTGGCCGTCGCATCCGAACTCTCCTGGGTCGTCCCCACCTTCACCTCCTTCTGCGGGGCGGACGCCGTCGAACTCGCGGCCGTGGCCGTGCCGGACTCCAGGGGATCCCCGAGCGGCCGGGCAGGTTGTCAGCCAACTGTGGATCTGTTGGTGCTCCAGGTCCCAACCCCCTTCGACCCCGGTGACAGTTGGCACCACCGAGCGCCGGATTGGGTAGCCAAGCTGGTGCACAGCGTTAACCCCAGAGCAGTGGGGTACAGCATGAGCGAGCATTCACGAGTGGAGTGGCCTGACGCGTTCGCGGAGGTCGGATACCCCGTGAATCTCACGCCCGCGTGGTAGCCCGGCTGGAAGGCGTCCAGAAACGGACACCGAAGCAGCTTGGCGGATTGCACAATCGATCTCCGATTCGGCGTACCGTCGTCACGGAAAGTGTGGGTCCAATTGCCGCCCGCGCTGAGTCGCAGGGCGCGAAAGAAGGGTCACCCCGATGACCGTCCTGCACGAGCGCGCCACCCTCGCCACACTCACCGGCTGGCACATCGCACTGGAGTTGACCGGCCGCTGCCAGCTCGCATGCACCCACTGCTACGCCGAGTCCGGGCCGGCCGCCTCGCACGGCACCATGACCGGCGACGACTGGTGCCACCTGATCAGTGAGGCCGCCGTACTGGGCGCCCGCGTCCAGTACATCGGCGGGGAACCCACGCTGCATCCGCAGTTCGAGCGGATTCTCACCCACACCACCGAGTTGGGCGTCCCTGTGGAGGTGTTCACCAACCTTTACCGGATCCGCGAATCTTGGTGGGAGCTGCTCTCGCGGTCGGGTGTGTCCCTGGCCACCAGCTACTACTCTGACAAGCCTGGCGAACACGCCCAGATCACCGGCCGCGCTGACGGCTACGCCCGTACCCGCACCAACATCGTTCGGGCGGTCGGACTCGGCATCCCCGTCAGGGCCTCGATCGTGCAGGTCCTGCCAGGCCAGCGGGTCGAGCAGGCGCGGGGCGAGCTTGAGGCCCTCGGCGTGACCGGCATCCGCCTCGACGAGCTCCGAGGCATCGGCCGCGGCCGGCTCGGCGGCCAGGCCGACCCGTCGCAGCTGTGCGGCCGATGTGGCGACCATCGCGTGGCGGTCTCGCCGACAGGCCACGTCACTCCTTGCGTGATGGCTCGATGGATGGTCGCCGGCGACGTCCAGGCCGAACCGCTGAGCCGGATCGTGGCCGGGTCGACATGGCGCGAATGGCTGGTCCAGGTTCCCGCCCGAGCCAGGGTGTGCGCCCCGGAGTGCGCTCCTTCCGCCGACAGCAACGACTGCGCCCCGGCCGACCAGGTCGACGGAGAATGACGGTCATGAACTTCACGGACTGGGCCCCGCACGCCCGCCGCCTCGCCGAGCAGATCACCCATCCCGCCTCCCGGTGGCGCGAACCCGTCCTGGCCGTACCGCGGCATCTGCTTGTGCCTCGCTGGTGGGTACCTGGCCCTGACGGCAGAGTTGTGCAGGATGGCCCCTCGAACCTGGATTCGTGGCTGCGCGCTGCCTTCACCGACCGCACGCTGGTGACCCAGATCGGTGATTCGCACGCCGACCACGCCGACCCGACCGACCACCCTCGCGGCCGGACCACCTCGTCCTCCACCTTGCCGTCCTTGGTCCTGACCATGTTCGGCCACGCCAACATCCATCCAGGGCTGGACGTGCTCGACGTGGGCACTGGTTCCGGGTATGGCGCTGGCCTGCTGGCGCACCTGATCGGCAGCAGGCGAGTGACGAGCGTGGACGTCGACCCCTACTTGGTGAAGGCGGCTGGCGAACGGCTCGCCACGATCGACCTGCATCCCACCGTCGCGGCCGTGGACGCGACCGGTCCCCTTCCCGGGGAGTCCGACCGGATCGTGGCCACTGTGTCCGTGAAGCCCATCCCGCCGTCATGGCTGGAAGCACTTCGCCCCGGCGGGCGGCTCGTTACCACGATCACCAACACGTCGCTGATCATCGTTGCCGACAAGACCGAGGACGGCGGCGCGGCCGGGCACGTCGCCCGAGACTGGGCGATGTTCATGTCCAGCCGCGAGGGTGCCGACTACCCGCCCGGACTCGACGACCTGGTGGCCGCAGCCGGCGCGGCCACGGGCGAGGACGTGAGGCCGTCCCGGTTCCCGGTGCTGGACCTGGTCAACGGTGACACGTGGGAGATCCGCTCGATGCTGGAGATCGCGGCCCCGGGCATCGAACACGCCTACGAAGAGGACGGCGACACCCGTACGGCGCTCATGGTCCACGCGGACGGGTCATGGGCCCGCGCCGAGTCCGCTGGGGGAGACCTTCCGATCGTTCACCAGGGCGGCCCGCGGCGCCTCTGGGATGAGCTGGACCGCGTCCGGGACTACTGGCTCCAGCACGGTGCACTGCCGCTGTACGGTGCCCGGGTCCAAGTCTTCCCGGATGGGGCGATCCGCCTGCGGCGTGGCCGTTGGGCGGCCAGCATCGCCTGACGGCTTGCCTGCGTCGTCTCCCGGCTCGAAGGCGTGGAATAGGCCGCCATCCAGGTGACCCCGTCAGCCGACCAGCCATTCGCCCTTCTGGTCGGCGAACCCGCTGTTGAGCGCGAACTGGAACTTCGCCAACCGTGCGGACTCCGGCACCTCGAAAACGAGCACGCCCTTCCGCCTGTCACCGGTCGACACCGTCACCGAGCCACCGAAGGACACACCCTCCTGGACCTCCCCGAAGGTGGTCCGATACTGCTGCCCCTCTGAGTCGATCAGGTACGCGCCGTTGCTGGGGCTGTCCGAGTAGACGTCCTGGCCGACGTTCGCCAACTCCAGTTCGACCGCGACCCACCGGTTCCCGGCATCCGGCTTCAAGAACTGGTTCTTCGGGGTACCGGGGATCACGCGCGTCACCGTGACCGCGACCTTTAGCGTGGACTTCATCCCGGACAAGGTGATTGCCGACCCGATGGCGGCCGGCGCGTCGGCGGGCGGTGCCGTCGCCGGTTGCGCGTCCGCAGTGGGCTCGGTCTGGGCAGGAGGCTGCTCGGCCGCAGCGGTCTCGGACGTTGCCTGGGTGATTCTCTCCCGTGCGGCGTCCGGTTCGGTGACGACAGTTGTACTCGGACGGATCACTGCGACAATGACCGCGCAGCTGCCGAGAAGGGTCAGGGCAGCCACCCCGCAAACGATGAGGATGATGGCCGTGTTGCTGTGGCGGGGCGGCGGGGGCGGGGTCTGGTAGTACCCGGGGTGCTGCCCGTACACGGGAGGCTGGCCAGCCGGCGGGCCGTACTGCGGTTGCTGGCCGTGCTGCTCGTACGGGTTCGACATCGCGGGCTCCGGGGGACAGAGGGGGGCGGGGACCTACGGTGGACGTATCGTCCGTCCGCCGGGGTTACCGTGGCGATACGGAGAGATGAGATCGTTAGGTTGGTCTCCGGCGGGTTGGTTTGGCGACCCAACCAAGGGGAGATCGTTTAGTAACCTCTCGCTTTTGCAGTTTCTGATGAAACCCCAGGTGGGAATACGCAGGTCACTACACTGGTGACCCCGTTTCGCCTTACAAGCGAGGGGTTACTGGTTCGAACCCAGTACCGCCCACCAGCAAAACGCCCGTTTCTGAGCGTGGAAACGGGTTGAGTGACTAACTGCCGGAGATCTTGTCCATCGCCGAGTTGGGCATCTCGCGGCAATGCGGGCACCCTTGGGTGCGCCACTTCCGGGAAGAAGGCTGCGCGAGCGGCGCAGCGGCCCCCGCACCTGCGCCCCGCTGGTCTTCCAGCACATCCCGGTCCAACCGGGTCCGAACCGGAGGTTCGGGGCCGCTGGTCACCGAGGCCGGTAGCCCTTCTTTTTACGGGCCGGTACGGCCCGGCGGCCGGAGCCGTTCTGTGCGGCTTTTC
Source organism: Acrocarpospora catenulata (assembly GCF_018476525.1). GTDB lineage: Bacteria > Actinomycetota > Actinomycetes > Streptosporangiales > Streptosporangiaceae > Acrocarpospora > Acrocarpospora catenulata. The sequence continues at coordinate 123,178 of NZ_JAHCST010000020.1, read as the reverse complement.
GTGCCTGCCGCTGTTTCGGTTTCTCCGCGGGGGAGGCAGGGGTACGGCCCCGTGAGCTGTTCACTGTCCGGCCGCGGACGATGCCGATGAAATCTTCCACCAGGTCAGTGGTCGCGTCCGTGGGCCAGGCCAGCGCGACCTGAGACTGCGGCGCGTCCGGCACCGGCCGGTACGTGAGGTCCCTGCGGTGGTGGAGGCGTGCCAGCGACTGCGGAACCAGGAGAAGCCCAGTGCCGGCCGCTACCAGCTTGACCGCGTCCGCCGTTGTGGCAGGGCGGGTGAACGCGGGCAGCCCGGGCCGGGCCGTCCACTCGATGGTGTCGTCCAGAGGATGGAACACCTCGTCGTCGGTCAGGTCGGCGACGGCCGCCTCGTCGGCAGCGGCCACCGCGTGGTCCTTGGGCACCACGACCACCGTGGTCTCCACGTAGAGCGGAATCACGCTGAGCCCGTCCCGGTCGACCGGCAGCCTGACGAATGCGGCGTCGGCGCCGCCATCCCGCAGGAGTCCCACCACCTCGGCGGCGGGAACCGCGACCAGGGTGATCGGCACGCCGGGCATCCTCTCGGTCCAGACGTTGACCCATTTCGCGGGTGTCACCCCGGGCACGTACGCCAGCCGGAACACCCTGCCGGTCTCCCCATCAGTCACTTCCTCAGGGTACCGATGTCAGGGGAACCCGTTCCGACTGACTAATCTTGACGCCATGACCTCGTCCAAACCGAAGACCATCCAGACGATGAAGCCCGCGACCGCGGCCAAGAAGCTGGGTGTCCTCCTCTCGGCCACTCCCGCCGAGTTCCAGGCGGGTGTCGTCTCCAGGGACGAGCTGAACGAGTTGCAGTCGAAGCCACCTGCCTGGCTCGCTGACCTGCGCCGCAACGGCCCGCACCCCAAGCAGGTCATCGCCGCGAAGCTCAAGGTCTCCATTTCCGGCCTGGCCAGAGGCGGGATCACCGGACCGCTTACCACCGCTGAGATCGATGCGCTGAAAGCGGAGAACCCCGAGTGGCTGGAGCGCGAGCAGTCCATCCAGGCAGAGACCCGCAAAGAAGCACTCCGCCTCAAGCAACGCTAGACAGCTGGGCGCCTACGTGGTGGGGCTGTACAGGATGGCGAGGCTTCCGCACATCACATTTGATGAGCCGATCCAGAGGATCGTGAAGCGGTAGCCGTTGCTTTCCCTGATGACGGCGTCGGCGCAGAAATCGGGATGGATCTCCTCGGGTGCGATTCCAGCAGGAGGGACCCCGAAGGGCAGTCTCCGCAGCAGCCAGCAGACTCCGGTGTCGACCAGCGCGTCGAGGTCGCCGCGGACGACCGCGACCATGCCGATTGACCATGGGGTCTCGTCATGGTGGTACACCCCGACCGCCAGATGGTCGGTCTCATAGGCGCACTCCGCCGCGTCGTTGACTGCGTTCACTCTGTTGATGAACCGCTCGAGCCCGCCTCGGAACTCCGCGAACTCCTGGGAGCGCCCTTCAGGGATGAAGCCGATGACCTCGTTGGCCAGGCCCGCGATGCTGATGCAGGGATTCTGTGTGATCACACTTACCGCGTCCGCCGACGCGAAAGTGGGGAGTTGGGACCTCGTGATGGGCCCCGGAGCGGGGCAGACAGGGCCTTTGGGCTTCTCAGGCTCCGTGGGCTTCTCAGGCTCCGTGGGCTTCTCAGGCTCCTTGGGCTTCTTGGGCTCCTGAACCTGTCCTTTCTCGGATGTGTTCGAGCCTCCCCCGAAGTCCTCGTCCAGACATGCCGTGGCGAGGAGGGAGAAGGAGAGGAGAACGATCAGAAACCTACGTGTGACGGAACGGTCGGCGGTGAACGGTTTAATACGAGATCGACGACGCATCGGGCTTCCCCACCACCTATGCTTTGGCCCCCGGCCCCCGGCCTGCCTGCTACCGCCGTTACATCTTCAGCCAGGACGTCAACCGGCGCGGCGTTCCGGTTCGCTCAGCGGACCGCTGTTCGTCTCCACCTTCAGCGATCTTCGTCACGGCCGTGCTCAGGGCAGGGTCGCGGTGATCGCCTTGCTCATCCTGACCAGGTTCTGAGCGAGGTCCGGCAGCGGGCGTACGGCCTCGACTGGTGAGCAGATCGCGGCGACCAACGTGCCACTCCTGTCCAGCACCGGAGTCGCGACGCAGGAGACTCCGGGCGTGTACTCCTCGTGGTCGAAGGCGACGCCCGCCTCGCGGATCCTCGCCGCGTCTTTCCGCCATTCCGGCGAATCCAGGGCCAGCCCGGAGGTCTTCGGCGAGCAGGCCACGAGCATCTTCGCGACCGCCGTCGGCCAGCCCACCACCGAGCCCGGATGCGGTGGCGAGAAGTACGGGATCCGCCCTGGCGCGCCACCGACCGCAATCGTCTGCCCTGAGGACAGCAGGCACAGCCAGATCGCCGCCCCCGTCGTTCGCACGAAGTTGCGCATCGGCGCCTGAGTCGCCTTCTCCAGAGTCGGATCCGGCCGCCACGCATGCCCCAGCCTGCGCAGCCTCGGACCTATGCGGTAGCGAGGACCGAGCTTCTCGGCGGCACCCAGAACGGTCAGCTGTTCCAGCAACCGGTACGCCGTCGCCTTGGGCAGCCCGCTCTCGGCCGCCAGCCGGGTCAACCCCGCCTCCCGTACCCGCTCCAGAACGTCAAGCAGCGCGAAGGCACCTTCGAGCACACCACGCCTGCCGTAAGACCGCCCGTCTTCCCCCTCGCCGTGCAATGGACTTCCCATCGCGTCATCAGCTCCCCATCCATCCGTCATTGTGTGTGTTCAGGGGAAGCCACGCCAGAACATTACGGTCGCCACCAGTGTCAACGGACATGCCGTTGTCGTGGAGAACCAGTAACCGTCCAGGCTGACGGCCAACAGGGGGTGCCGATCTTGTTTCGGCGACATGAGTCACTAACTGTGAGGTGACCAGTCCTCCAGCGTTGTCGAGGATCTTGCGAAAGTCGCGCACTGTGCACGGTGAGCGGTCCGGGCGCCGATCAGCAGCGAGAGCACGATGTGCGCCCGCGTGTGCGGGTTGGCCTTGGCCGCCTCATTGAGGATGGCCTGAGCCTGCCTCTGGGGAGGAAGGTACGGCCTCTGCGGGTGACCAGAACTGCAGCTTGAACAGGGTGAACCTGATGATGTCCGCGGTGAAGTTCTCATGGCTGAGGAGCTTCCGGTGGACTCTGAACTGCCACTCGTGGTCTCGGCGGCCGAGATCGAACTCCTCGTAGTGATCAGATTCTCCCGAGTAGGAGCTGATCGCGCAGATCGTCCCGGAGGTCAGATAGATGCTCCCGGACCGGCTTTCATCCCAGTTCGAGGCGGGCGGCTCGCCGTCCCAGAGCTCGTATTCAATGAGAACGTCATCACAGTTTGTGGCGTCGAGCGCGATGCCGTCGGGGCCACTCTCGATCCATAGGTCCCTGGAGGTGCCTCCGGCGACGCTCCACGGCGCTTCGACGTCTGCGACCCCCTGCAGGTACCTCTCTATCTTGTGAGGATGGAGAAGCCTCTTCACGATCTCTGTCACGACACTCCCTGGTTACGTACCTTCTAGGCGTTCCGATCATGGCGGACAGGACTGACACATTTAGGAGGTCGCGTGGCCGAGCCTGGACGGTGGTAGCCGGCCGTGGGCTGTATGTCCAGGTCAGGGTAGATGCCCGTGCTGGTCGGTTGACTTGCTAGCGAGGGGTCACCGGCTCGAACCCAGTACCTCCCACTCGGCGCAGGGCTGGACGGAAGCTGTCGTTTCCTCCCGGCCCTCTCGTGTTTGTCCGGGCCCGCCCCCGCACGCGAAGGGGACCCGGCCCCGACCATGTTGAGCGGCCGGGTTGGCCAGTTCTAGGCCGCCGTCTCCCACAGGGCGCTGACCGGAACGGCCAGCATCCGGTCTCCGAAGGAGAAGGTCTGCATACCGGTGTGCAGGACCAGCCCGGCGACGAAGTCAGCGCCGACCCGTTCGGCGAGATGGCGAAGCCCTTGAAGTCGTCCGGTGCCGCAGATCCGGGCAATGCATGAAGATCGTGTCGATGAAGCCGTCGGGCTGGTCATCTTGGCGTCCACCGGGGACTTGATGGCGAGCAGATGACATGTTGTGGTGAGATAGTCGCCAGTCGCGTGGTGATTTGGTCGCTACTTTCACGGTGAGATGGTCGCCATCTGGGTCGGCTGGTTGCCGTGCCAAGCCCGCCTGCTCCGTGCCGCACGGGACCGATACAAGTCCTTGATCGAGAACTATGGGTACCGGTGGGAACTCGTTTATCTCGTTGAGCCTGCCGCTGACGCGTCAAGGCTGGGCCTTCCTCCCGCGAACATCGAGGGCGTCGGGGCCGAGGATCAGGGACTCCACGCTCGGTGGTTCCCCGACCGTTCGTAATCCGTGTGGGCCGTCGAAGGCATCAGCCCGCAGTCGGAATCGGCTCACATCGCCGACTTCATAAGCGCGCAGCCGCCAACGCTGATTAGTGGAGTCCTCAGTGGGCGGGTGGGCTAGATGTACGAGGGCGGAAGTGGCCGTGTACTTGGCGAGTCGGAGTTCACCTTCTATGGGCAGGTCGGAAGCCAGTGCTGTGACGAGAGGCGTGGGTGTCTGTTCTGGCGCTGTGATTTCTTCGATCCATGCTTTGGTGCCATCCGGGAGTCGTTCCGCGCTGGCGAGGTGACGCAGTGGGTCGGTGAACCAGGACGTCAGGGGTGGGCCGGCGTTCTCGATCCAGGACTCAACCAGATTGCGGAATGCTCTTTCGCGGCGGCTGCCTCGGCGGGCGCCTGCGGCCAGGATGTCCGTACCCGCGTCGGCCAGTGCGCTGGCGAGCAACCGGACGGGGATCCGATCGGCGAGGTGGGCGTAGCGGACCATGCGGATCTCCAGCATCACGAAGTACAAGATCGTGGCGGCGACCAGCGCCGCGCCCTCTGGTCGTGGTCGCTGTCGCTCAGGTTTGCGGCGGGTTCGTTCCTCACGGGGTGGGGTCCGCTGATCGGCGGCCCGGCCGGCGGTGGAAAGATGCCAGGTCCGGTCTTCGGGGTACGCGGTGCCGCTGGTGGCGCGCAGCCTTCCGTCCGCGCCGACGCCGATGACTAGCCCCTCCGTCCCGTGATCAAGGGCGACTCCCGTTCGGTCGTGGGAGTCAAAACGCACCTCGGTGACGTCCTCCAACCACAGGTGCAACTCGGACGGTCCCCCCACCTGTCGGTCACCGTAGCGACGAGGGGCGGCCAGAACGAGAGACCCGGTCAACTGGGTGCCGACCCGTTCGAGCAGTAGCGTGCGGACCTGGGCGGCGGCCAGATCGTAGTCGGCGCCGAGGTCGACTGTGTTCTCGGCCGTCAGCGGCATGAACCGGGGCCTCACCCGTCCTTGGTAGTCCCGGCTGTGCAGAGGCTCCACAGACGGCGGCGGCAGTACCTGCTCCAGCGGGCACCCTGCCGCCTCGGCCTGCTCGACCATCCATTTCCGCCGCGCCAGTCCAAGATCGGCCATCCAGATGAGGGCGGCGCGGGCACGCCGCTCTCGGCCAGTGGAGGTGAGGGCGGTCGCAGCGTGGAACAACGGGAAGGTGTTGTTGTCCCACACGTCCGAGACCTTGCGGATCGTATGCCGGTCGTAGACGCGTGCATCTGCTGAAGCCTCCGCGATCTGTACAAGCGACCGATCCAACAACGCGCCCAGGGCGCCCAGCGCCGTCCCACTTCTGGTCATCCCAGCGACATATCACGATCGATGTTCACCATGCAGTTTTACCGACGAGCACACTTATGGCGAGGAGGAAGATCCGCGCCAAGTAGGGGATCCGGGGCAGAAGGACGCGTATGTGGGGCCTGCACTGTTTGGAACGCAGGTCGGGTGGTCTTCTCAAGTCCCGCGATTACCTGGGCTGCGTGAAGTACCTGTACGTACACTGACGACATGAGCGCGCAACCACAGGAGTTCACTCCCGAAGGCCCCCTGCCGGAGAAAAACCTGCGCGCCATCCGGAGAGCTTTGGTGGTACAGCAGGACCGAGACGGGTTCGACAGCGGACTGGATGTCGTCTTGGCCGAAGTCCGGGCCAGTTTGGACCTCGGTCGACTGAGTGAGTTCATCCATACTTGGTGGCTGATCGCCTGCGACTCGATCAAGGATCCGCAGGGCCGCAGAGATCTCTACGAGCGCGCTGCCCGCATCCAGGAACTGGCTGATGCTGGGAGGCCCATTCCGCGGGGCGACAAGACCTGGCGCGAAATGTTGGCTGAACGCGGGGTCGAACGATAAGTGTACTCGATCGTTGAGCCCGATCCCGTCGCTCAGGACCAGATCGCGGCCCTTCCCGAGCATGCCTTGCGGTATCTGGCCGGGGTGCTGGACCTGATAGAGCTGGAGCCTTGGGCTGGCGGGCCGCAAACGCCGAGCAAGCCCGATGGAAACATGCGGGTCATGCCGTTCTGAGAACGTGGCCTGGTGACCTACGTGGTGCTAGAGCCGCAACGCGAGGTAATACGTCGTCCGCGTGCAGTGGGTTTAGCTCCCGAGAAGGAGTACTGGGGCGCCCAGAGCCGAATAGCACCGGTGAAGAGGGCGATGACCGCGAGGCTGGGACGAGCAGCATGCCGGAGAGCACACGGACTCGCCTACAGGCGCCCTGGCGACGGTGGAGCGGACCCTGTACGAGATGAACCCTGTGGAGCACGCGGGGAAGACCTTTTGATCGCCGCTCGTCCGTCATCAGGCGGGTAACTATCTGGGTGACGATCCGTGTCGGCAGGGCTCAAGGACTGGCGGCGCTCGTCTTCAGGAGCTCCGCTTCGTGTGCTCGTTGGTCGGCTTCGGCTCTGGTCAGGTGGCGGTGGCCGGTGGCCAGGATGGCGATGGCGAGCAGGAGTGCCCCGGCGCCGAGTGCGAACGGCCAGTGGTCGTTGGTGACCTCGGCCAGGTGGCCTGCGACGTAGGGAGCCAGGCCGCCGCCGATGAAGCGGACGAAGCCGTAGGCGGCTGAGGCCACCGGGCGTTCCACCGGGGCGACCATCATGACCGCCTGGGTGGTGAGGGTGTTGTTGACTCCGATGAAGACGCCCGCCACGACCACGGCCGCCGCCAGTACGGCAGGCTTGTCGGTGAAGAGGGCGATGACCGCGACGTCCACGGTGAACAGGGCGAGGTTCACGTAGAGGGTGCGGGCGAGTCCGAAGCGCTGGAGCAGGCGGGGTGCGCCGAAGACGGAGAAGACGGCCACCAGCAGGCCCCAGCCGGTGAAGACCAGGCCGAGTTGGATGGCGTTCAGGCCCATCGGGAAAGGCGCGTAGCCGAGCACGGTGAAGAAGCCCCAGTTGTAGCAGAGGGCCGTCAAGCTCATGATCAGTAGGCCGCGGTGGCGGAGGGCCCGGATGGGGTCGATGGGGGAGGATTTCCTGGTAGGGGTGGGCTGGGCGCGTACCAGGACGATGGTGGCGATCAGTGCGATGGCCATCAGGACTGCCACGCCGTAGAAGGGACCGCGCCAGCTGACGCTGCCGAGGAGTCCGCCCACGAGCGGGCCGATGGCGATGCCCAGGCCCAGCGCCGCCTCGTACAGGATGATCGCGCCGCTGAAGCCGCCGCTGGCGGCGGCGATGATGACGGCCAGCGAGGTGGCGATGAACAGGGCGTTGCCCAGGCCCCAGCCCGCGCGGAACGCGATGATCTGGGCGATGCCGTCGGAGGATCCGGCCAGCGCGCTGAACACGATGATGAGCACGAGACCGCTGATCAGCGTGCGTTTGGCGCCGATCCGGCTGGACACCCAGCCGGTCACCAGCATGGCCACCGCCATCACCACCAGATAGCTGGTGAACAGCAGGGTGACCTGGGTCGGGGAGGCGTCCAGACCGCTGGAGATCGCGGGCAGGATGGGGTCCACCAGCCCGATCCCCATGAACGAGATCACACAGGCGAACGCGACCGCCCAGACGGCGCGAGGCTGACGAAAGGGGGAGGGGGCTTTCTGGTTCATCGTGCTCCCGCGGGGGTGTGGTACGGACGGAGGGCCTGATCGGTCAGCCGGTCGAGCACGGGGAGCGCCGCGGCCAGTGCCGCCCGGTCCTCCTCGGACAACTCGGCCAGCAGCTCCGCCAGCCGCTGCGCCTGCGCCTCTCGCCGAGCGGCCAGCACAGCCCGGCCGTCCCCCGTGATCTCGACCACGACCGCCCGTCCGTCCGCCGGATCATCGCGCCGCTCTACGAGCCCCTCCCGCTCCAGCCGCGTGACCAACTGCGTCATCGCCGGCTGCGTAACCCCTTCGAAAACGGCCAGCTCGGTAACCCGCCGCGCCCCGAACCGCTCCAGGTCAGCCAACGTGGCCACCGCCGTCAACGACATCTCCCGCGGCAGCCCCAGCACCCGGGCCAACGTCACCATCCGCCCAAGCCCGGCGGCCATCTCAATCACTTCCATAAGCAAGTTATATAAGGCGCTTATCTACCTTACAAAGGCAGGGTCCCTCTCAAATGTCGGTGCGGTGACCGAACTTTGTCAGTTCAGATGTCCGTCAAATGTCGGTCGGGCGTACGCTCGGCGGATGCGGGAGTTGGTTCCACGGCACGTGGCGGGGCATGCCGAAGAGTACTTCGATGCGTTTCGGGTGTTGATCGTCAACGGCCCTCGGCAGTCGGGGAAGACCACGCTGCTTCAGCAGTTGAACCAGGGGAGAGGGGGGACGTATCTCACCCTGGACGACGCTTCGTTGCGGGCGGCGGCGCACGCTGATCCGGTGGCCTTCGTGGCCGACGGACCTCGGCCGATGATGATCGATGAGATCCAACGGGGTGGGGACGATCTCATTCTCGCGATCAAGGCGGCGGTGGATCAGCGAAATGAGCGCGGACATTTCGTTCTGGCTGGATCGACGCGGTTTCTGTCCACGCCGTCGCTTCACGAGTCGCTTGCGGGCCGGGCCGGGGGTGTTGGAGGTCTGGCCGTTCGCTCAGGAGGAGTTGGCCGGTAAGGGCGGTTCGTTCCTGGTCACCGCGTTCAACGATCCCGGAGCCTTGCGGTCGGTCTCGGTAGGCGACGTCGGGCGCCGGGACTACTTCGAGATGATCTGCCGGGGCTTCTACCCGGAGGCGCTGGGGATGCGCTCCGAGCTCACCAGGGACGCCTGGTACAGGGCCTACGTTCAGTCGATCATCGACACCGATATCCGGGAGATGGCCCGGGTTGAGGAACCGAGCAACCTGCGGCAACTTCTCTGCATCGCCGCCGCGAGCACCGGCCAGGAGCCCAATCTGGTCAAGATTGGTAGCGATCTTCAACTCCACCGGACCACGGTCAATCGCTACCTAGGTCTGCTGGAGACCGTCTTCCTGGTGCGTCAGATCCCGGCTTGGTCCAGAAACCTCGTCGCCCGTTCCGTTCGCCGCCCCAAACTCCACGTCACGGACACCGGCCTGGCGGCTCACCTCATCGGCGTCGACGCCGACGGCCTGGCGGCGAGGGTCTCGCCTGCCAGAGGAGCCCTCGTCGAGTCGTTCATCGTCAACGAGATCGCCAAACAGGCCACCTGGGCTCCTTTCCGCGTCGGACTCCATCACTGGCGAATCAGCCAGGGAGCCGAGGTGGATCTCGTGCTAGAACGCAACAACAACCGCATCATCGGCGTGGAAGCCAAGGCCACCGAATCCGTCGACCAGAACGACTTCCGTGGGCTCGCCGCACTCCGCGACTCCGCTGGAGAGGACTTCGTACACGGCTTCGTCTTCTACACCGGCGCCCGGGCACTCGCCTTCGGCGACCGGCTGACGGCCCTGCCCATCAGCGCCCTGTGGGATAGGTAACCACCACGGATACGACCTGACCTTGATTTCGGGTGGCGGGAGCCCCGGACCCTGCGCCCTCGCGGGCGATGGAGGGAAGAGGGAGGGGGGTCTGGCTAGGGCGTAGGGCTCAGGGTCCAGAGGGCTGACATGGGGACTGCGCGGAGGCGGTCTCCGAAGGGGAGGGTTAGTTCGCCGGTGTAGAGGACGAAGCCGGCGCGGAACTTGTTGCCGAGGCGGTCGGCGAGGTGGCGGAGGCCGCGGAAATCGTGGCCGCGGATGGTCTCGGATGACTTGACCTCGATGCCGATGACCTCGCCGGAGGCGTGTTCGAGGACCATGTCCACTTCGAACATGTCGCGGTCGCGGTAGTGGAAGAGCTGGATGGATTCCTCGGCCCAGGTGAGTTGTCTGGCCACCTCGCCGATGGCGAAATTCTCGAGCAGGGGGCCGACGGGGGCGGTGACATCGCGGGCGCGCTCGGAGGACAGGCCGATGAGGCGTCCGGCGAGGCCGCTGTCGATGACGATGAACTTGGGGGTGGAGATCGCTCGGCGGGTCAGATTCGAGGACCAGGCGGGGATGCGTTTGATGACGAAAATCAGTTCGAGAAGATCCAGGTAGCGGGACAGGGTCCCTCTCGTGAGGCCCACATCGTTCGCGATCCTCTGGGCGACGGCGAGGCCTCCCATCCGTGCCGCGATGACGCTGAGGAGCCGGCGCATCTCGGCTGGACGTTCGATGTCCGAGATCTGCCGGACGTCTCGGGTGATGAGGTCGGTGACGTACGAATCGAAGAAGCGGTTGCGCCTGCGGGGGTTGTCTCTGCGGACGGCCTCCGGATAGCCGCCTCGGAGTGCCCGCTCGACGTAGTCGCGTTTGCGGAGCGGGCTGGGCGCGGTGGTGGTGTCGGCGCCTCGCTTGAAAATGTGGTCCACGAAGCCGTCCGGCGTGTTGTCGATCTCGCCTTGCGACAGCGGCCACAGTTCGATGGTCTCGGTCCGGCCGGGTAGCGCGTCCGGAAGGTCGCGTAGGCCGAGCAACTGGGCCGATCCTGTGAGCAGGAAACGTCCGGGGCGTGGGTCCCGGTCGACCTCATGTTTGATCGACAGAAGCAACTGCGGAGCCCGCTGGACCTCATCGATCAGGAGGAGCCCGTCGTGATGCACGAATGCCGAGGGGTCCTCCTGCGCTGCCGCCAGAACCGCTGGGTTGTCCAGATAGAGTTCGCGCGACCCTTTCGTCTCCTCGGCGATCAAGGCGGCGAGGGTGCTCTTCCCTACCTGGCGCGCACCGTTCACGACCGCGACCCGCGTATCGGCGAGCGCTTCGAGCGTCATCTGCTCGGCGTGTCGCTGGAACAGTGCTGACTGGACCACGTCGGCCAGATTACCCAGGTGAGAGTGCTTGCATAGTCATTCTGCCGAGGGGTACGTGGACGTCCTGCCGTTTAGTTGGTTACTTCAAGACGGACGCGGCGGAAGCCCTTGCCCTTGCTTTCGATTTTGGCGACGCGGAGGTGGCCGATCTGGCGGGTGGAGGCGACGTGGGTGCCGCCGTCGGCCTGGCAGTCGAGGCCGACGATGTCGACGATGCGGACTTCCTTGACGTCCTCGGGGACGAGGTTGGTGGCGGTGCGGATGATGTCGGGGATGGCGAAGGCGTCCTCGCGGGGGAGGACGCGGATGTCGATGCGGCGGTCGGCGGTGATCTCGGCGTTGCAGGCGGATTCGACGGCCTCTTTGAAGCCGGGCGGGACCTCGGGGAGGTTGAAGTCCATCCGGGCGGTGCCGATGACTCCGGGGGCGGCGTTGGTGGCGACGTCCATGTTGCCGCCGGTGACCAGGGCGCCGAAGTCCCGGAAGACCACGCCGCAGAGCACGTGCAGGCCGGAGTGGGTACGCATGAGCGCGGTCCGCCGCTCGTCGGTCACCGCGGCTTGGACGATCGTCCCGACGGCCGGCAACGGCTCCCCTTCGATCGGGATGAGATAGAGATCGTCCCCCTTGCGCACCCCGGCGATCCGCGTCTCCACCCCCTGCCAGAGCAGCGTTCCCTGATCGGCCGGTTGCCCCCCACCCCCGGGATAGAACGCCGACCGGCTCAGCACGATCCCCTCAGGCGACGCCTCAAGAACCCTGGCCTCCCACTCCCGAAGCCCCTGATCCCCTAGCTCCAGCCGTTCCGTACGCCCATGCACGTCCATTCCCGCAGCCTAGTAGAGATCTTGAAAGTGCTGGGCGGCTGTCCAGAACCCAGGATCCGGGTACTCGGCCTCGGCTCGGCCAAGCGGTTCAGCCTGCCGTTCGGCGCGCCGGATGGAAGGTCTGGCGTTTCTGACTCGTGGTGTCTGGACCGGGCGCGGGCGTTTGTGTAATTTCCGGGGCATGCCGGACGCGCGAGTAAGGCCCGCCCGCGCTGTCGCCGGACGCTACCGGATCATCCGGGAGCTCGGGCGCGGTGGGACCGGGACGGTGTGGCAGGCGTACGACCAGGTGCTCGGGCGGGAGGTCGCACTCAAACGGGTGGATGGGCCCGTGCAAGGTGGGCGGGAGCAGCGTGAGCAGGCGGCCCGGCGGATTCGCCGGGAGGTCAGGGCGACCGCGCGGCTGCGCCATCCGTCGGTGATCCGGGTGTACGACGTGGTCGACGACACCGACGGCCCGTGGATCGTGATGGAGTTCCTGAACGCCGAGTCGTTGGCGGACCGGCTGGCCAGGAGCGGGCCGCTGCCCGAGCGGGAGGCGGCCCGGATCGTGTTACGGGTGCTCGACGCGCTCCGTGCCGCGCATCAGGCCGGGGTCGTGCACCGGGACGTCAAGCCGGGCAATATCCTGCTGGGGCCGGGGGACGAGGTGGTGCTGACCGACTTCGGCATCGCGCCGCCTACGGGGGATCCGACCATCACCAGCCGGGGGCGGATCGCGGGGTCGGTGGCCTATCTGGCGCCCGAGCGCATCCGGGGGGAGGCGGGGGACGCCGCGAGCGATCTCTGGTCGGTGGGGGCGACGCTCTTCGCGGCGGTGGAGGGGGTCCCGCCGTACGAGCGGAGGGAGTCCGCCACCGCGCTCTCCCATGAGCCGCCTCCGCTGCGACGGACCTGGTTGTTGCGGCCGGCCCTGCTTGGGCTGCTGCGGCGGGATCGGACGTTGCGGATCAGTATCGACGAGGCCGTCCAACTGCTCACGATTGCGACGGCGGACCTGGATAAGGAGAACGTGGCGGCGCACCTCGAAAGGGGTGAGGGTGCGGCGGCGAACCTCGGTCGAGGGAACGCGGCCGCCTATTTCGAAGCCGCCAATCTCGAAAGGGGGAGCGCGGCGGCGGTCGTTGAAGCGTCGCCCGAAGGTCTTGAGTCGTTGGTCGGGTCGAGGGCGGGGGAGTTTGGGTGGTTCACCCGGGAGCAGCCCGCTGTTGCCGCTTTTCGTGATTTTTCGGCATATGCCGGGCGGAAGGTGGGGGTGGCGGCGCCGGCGCCCGCGTCGGTGCGGAAGGGGGGCGCCCGAGGGCGTACTTGGTGGGCCGGGGTTGCCGCCGACATTCGGGACTGGTCGGCCCGTGGGGCGGGCTGGCTGATCGCTCGGTACGGCGCCGCCGACGACCGGCCAATGGTCACCGGTCGCCATGTCCGGAAATCTCGGCCTTTCGCGTTTCTGGGGCTGGAGGACCCCGACGCCCAGGTGGGGTTCGTGGCCGCGCTCTCCGGTCTGTTGGCCTGTGTGTCGATCATGCTCTGGCTGCCGCCGCCGGTGCCGTGGCTGTTTGTGCTCTCGGCCGCCGCGCTGGCCGCCGTGCTGCTGGCCGCGCCGATCCTGCCTGAGACGCTGGCTCCCGACCTCGGCTGGCGGCGCTGGGTCCTGGTGGCCGGGGCCGCGGTGCCGTTCGTGGCCACCGTGCCGCTGGCTCTGGACTTTCCGGGCCTCCGGTGGCCCGCGCTGCACCTGGCCGCCGCCGCCACAGTCCTCTGGCTCGGCTTCCTGAGCGCGCTGACCTGGCGGATCAGCCCGGTCGCCGCCGTGCCGTCGCTGCTCTGCGCCGCCACGTACACGGTGGCGCTGATCGTCGGCGTCGCCGAGTTGTGGACGCGTACTCCCGTGCTCCGGCTTCCGGCGGCGCTGCTGCTGGCGCAGGTGCACGCGCTGGCCGCCGCATGGTGGGCGGGGTGGGCGGCGTACGTCTCCTGGCGGCGGCGAAGTTGTCGGACGCCTCTGATAGATGTGGGCCATGGGCGTGAGCGTGGAGGAGTTCCTGGCTTTGGTGGCTGAGCTGCCGGAGGTCACCCAGGGGTACGGCAGTGAGTGGACGTCGCTGAAGGTCTCTGGGAAGGGTTTCGGCTACCTCTGGGAGCGGACCGAGACCGTCGGGCTGAAAGCCACCATCGAGGAGCAGATGGCGCTGGTCGCCGAGCGCCCCGACGTGTTCGAGGTGCAGTTCACCGCCGGGCGGTTCGGCTGGGTGGTGGTACACCTGGCGAAGATCGACCGTGACGAACTGGAGGAACTCGTCACCGAGGCATGGCGGCTGACCGCCCCCAGAAAACTGGTCGAGGCACAAGGCCTGGACCCCACGCCCTGAAGGCCATGCCGGTACAGCCATGCCGGTAAAGCCACGCTCGGAAGGTCGTGCCCCGGGAGGGTCGCGTGCGGAAGGTCATGCCTGGGAGGGGCGCGTGCGGGAGGTTGCGCTCGGGAGGTCGCGCCCGCCGCGCCCGGTGAGCCGCGCTCAGTAAGCGGTGCGTGGTAAGCGGTGCCTGGTAAGCCGTGCCTGGTAAGCCGTGCCTGGTAAGCCGTGCTGGAAAGGGCTACTCGCGTCACACACCCGATTACTAGTGTCGGTCGAATGGACCAGGCTTTTCCGCATACGGCACGTTCGTTGGGCGCCCAGTTCGCTGCGCTCGGGCTGCGCGGGGGCGACACCGTGCTGTTGCACTCCTCGGCGCACAGTCTCGGGTTCGTGGCCGGGGGCATCCAGGCGGTGGTGCAGGCACTGCTCGACGTGGTCGGCTCAGAAGGCACCCTGGTGGTGCCCACTCATACCCCCGACAACTCGGACCCGGCTGGCTGGGCCCATCCTCCGGTGCCCGAGTCCTGGTGGCAGGTTGTCCGGGACCATAGCCCCGGCTTCGACCCCGCGCGCACCCCGAGCCGCTGGATGGGCATCATCGCCGAGACGGTCCGCACCTGGCCGGGGGCGCTCCGCAGCGACCACCCCCAGGTCTCCTTCGCTGCCGTCGGCGCGAGGGCGGCCGAGATAACCGCGGACCACCGACTCGACGACGCGCTGGGCGAGCGGTCCCCACTGGGCGCGGTCTACCGGCTGGACGGCAAGGTCCTGCTGCTCGGCTGCGGCTACGACTCCAACACCTCGCTGCACCTGGCCGAGTGGCGGCAGCAGTCACCGCCCCGCCACGCGATCGGCGCCTCGATCCGGCGGCTGGACGGCTCCAGCGAGTGGGTCACCTGGACCGACGTGGCAGAGGACGAGTCCGACTTCGAGGAGATAGGTGCCGCCTTCGAGGCCACCGGCGGCGCCTCAGTCGGCAAGGTCGGCAACGCCGAGGCCAGGTTCATGTCCCAGCCTGCTCTCGTCGACTTCGCCACCACCTGGATGGCCGCCCATCGGTAAGAGGGCGGCCGAAGGAAGCAACTAACAAATGACAAGGTGCCAGCTTCTCGCCGCTATCCGGCGCCGTTAACGCAGGTGACGGGTTCTCGCCGCACCGGTGCCAAGAGCGCTCGGACCATGCTGAGCTGTTCTGATCTGTGCTCTAGGGAGACTCCCACTGGTCACCTGTTGGCCAGGGGCGGCTGAAGATTGACGCGACCTCACACGCTCACCCGTCGGTCAGGGGGACCGGGAGGGGGCGTTGGAAGGTTGAGGTGATCTCGATTGTGCGGGCGGTGGTGGCGGCTTTCAGGAGGGACTCCATGATCTCGAGTACGTGGAGGGCCAGTGGTGCTGAGGCCCGGGGGTGCTCGCCCGGTGGGGTGGCAGCTAGGTCGGCTACGCCGTAACCGCGGGAAGCGTGGCGGTAGCCGGCGCGGATGGGCAGGCGTTCCCAGGTGCCGTCCACCGGGTGGGCCAGTACGTCGCCGTCGAAGAGGTTGGGGTCGGGCACCACCAGGGTGGCCCGTTCGCCGTGGACCTCGATGGCGGGGGCCCGGGTGGCGGCCGCGTCGAAGCTCATGACCAGTGTGGACAGCGCGCCGGAGGTGTGTGTGAGGACCCCGGTGACGTGCGTGTCGGTGGTCACCGGGATGCTGTCGCCGACGCGCGGGCCGGAGCCGATGACCCGTTGGGCCCGGGTTCGGGAGGCGGCTCCGACAACCCGGTGGACGGGGCCCAGCAGGAGCACCAACGCGGTGACGTAGTAGGGCCCCATGTCCAGCAGAGGCCCCCCGCCCGGCAGGTAGTAGAAGTCGGGGTTGGGATGCCAGCGTTCGTGCCCAGGGGTGACCATGACGGCGGTGGCGGCGACCGGTGTGCCGATCAGGCCGTCGTCCACGTACCAGCGGGCGGTCTGCAGGCCGGTGCCGAGCACGGTGTCGGGTGCGCAGCCGAGCCGCACCCCGGCCGCCTCCGCCGCGCCGAGCAGCGGGCGGGCCTCGGCGGTGGTGGCGGCCAGCGGCTTCTCGCCGTACACGTCCTTGCCTGCCGCGATGGCGGCGCGGGCGATGGCGGCGTGCGCGGCCGGGGTGGTCAGGTTGACCACGAGCCGCACGTCGGGGTCGGCGATCAGGTCCGCCACCGAAAGCGCCCGCACGCCGTTGGCCTCGGCCACCGCGCGGGCCCGCCCGGCGTCCAGGTCGGCCACCGCGGTCAGGCGCAGCCCCGGGAGGCGGGCGATGGTCGCCGTGTACGCCCCCGAGATGGCCCCGCATCCGACGATGCCGACGTTCACCTGCTCGCCCACACCATGCCCCTCTCGATGACGGTCCGCACGTTCGCGTCCCGCAGAGTACGGAGGTCATGCCCGGGCGTGGCCACGAACACCCGCCCGTTCCCCCACGAGCGGGTCCAGATCGCTGGCACGGTCACCGGCCGCCGCCAGGCGTCCCGAGCAGGATGGGTCGTGGTGGCCAGCACCTCGTTGTACTCGTCGCTCAGCACCCAGTACTGCTCGGTCACCAGGTCGAAGTCCGGCACACCCGCCGTGATGGGATGGTCCTTCGCGACGATCTCCACCCGGTAGGGCACGAAGACGTTCTCCTCCGCCCCGTCGACCCACTCCTCGATGGGTTTGCCCGGATGGCAGGCGAACTGCCCCCCGACCAGGTGCAGGTAGTCGGTGTTGTTCCGGTAGGAGTCGCAGATCCCGCCGTGCCACCCGGCCAGCCCGGTGCCCGCCCGCACCGCCGCCGACAGCCCGGCGCACTGTTCCCCGGTGATGGTGCTCATCGACACGCACTGCACCACCAGGTCGACGCCCGCCATGTACCCGGCGTCCGCGTACGGTTCCGGCGAATCCGCCACCCGTACGTCGAAGCCCTGGTCCCGGAGGAAGGGGATGAACAGGTCGGTGGCGGCGACGGGCTGGTGCCCCTCCCAGCCGCCGCGCACCACGAGAGCATTCCGTGCCATACCTAAGCCCCTCCAACATATGGGGATAATTCATTGTGCGAATTATCCCCATATCGGGGGACTAATGGCGAGGCTTCCCGTAGTCCATCGGCAGCGCCTGCAGCCGCTCGACCGGGATCTCCGAGAGCACCAGGTACTTCTCCACCCCGTCCGGCACCAGGTCGGTCGGATCGAAGAGCAGCGTGTACGGGTCCACCCCGCCGTTGGCCGCCATGTACGGCCGGGGATCCTCGGCGTAGGTGACCAGCGCCCCACCCTTGTCGGTCATGATCAGCCCGTACTCCTGCATGGCCCGGGCGATGGTCCGCGCGGCCGGGCTGGTCAGCGTGGACACGTCGAAGGTCGGGTCGAGCCGGAACCGCTGCCCTTCGCAGGGGATGTCCTCGCCCTCCACCCAGCCGTCGTTCCGGGTGGCCGGCCAGGAGTTGCAGTTGGCCCGGGTGCGCACGGTCACGATGTTCAGCGCGTGGTCGATGTACCCGCGGCGCAGCTCCTCGATCCGGATGGTGAACGCCCCGAACGGCAGCCCGGTCGCGGTCGCCCCGAGCGGGTTGGTGAAGATCCCCGGGTTCTTGGAGTACCGCTCGATCTTCCCGCCCCAGCAGGCCGACCAGTTCCCCATCGCGTCCTTCTCGGCCCGCCAGAAGTCCCAGTACGTGTCCGTGGACGGCTGGTAGATCGCCACCGAGGCGTCGGTGCCCTTGGAGACGATCATGTCGGGCGGGGTGGGTACCGCGGCCAGGCTGTCGGCGATCACCGGCGCCAGGTGCGGCAGGTTGAGGCAGTCGGAGAACCGCCACTTCTTGCGGGGGGTGTGCTTGCCGACGGTGTAGATGGGCGCCGAGTACTCGTCGGTGTTGATCGCCCAGCTGCCGTAGTTCTGTTCCTTGTCCAGCTTGATGTTGTTGACGATGGCCTGCGAGTTGGGCGCCAGCTGGACGTTCCGGGGGATCTTGGTGTTCCACGGACCCTTCGGCGAGAAGCCGTTGGTGGGCGTGGGATGGGCGGCCAACGAGGCGATGGCCAGTGCGGTGAGCAAAATGCGCATGAGGGGTCAGGCCTCCTACGGACATGAGGGGGGTACGGCGCTCAGCGTAGGTGGCACGTTCCGCCGCGACTTCGGGGCCGGACCCCAGGGATCCGCGCCCGGGACCCTAGGCGTTCAGGGCCTGCCGCAGCTCCTCCCGGGTCGCGATGTCGAGTTTGCGGAACACGTTGGTCAGGTGGTACTCGACCGTCTTCACGCTGAGCACCAGCCGGGCCGCGATCTCCCGGTTGGAGCTGCCGGAACCGGCCAGCGTGACCACCGCGCGCTCGGCGGCGGTGAGCGCGCCCAGCGCGGCCGGCGGCGCGTCCAGCGCCAGCCCCGCCCGCGCGGCCAGGTCCAGGACGCGGTCGGCGTACGCGGTGGCGCCCATCGCGGTGCACTGCCGCAGGGCCGAGCGTAACGAGCGTTCCGCGGCGGCCCTGCGGCCCATGCCCAGCAGGCACTCCGCGGTGAGCAGCTCGATCCTGGCCGCCTCCAGCCGCAGGCCGGTCTCCCTGGCCAGCTGGAGCGCGGTGCGGTACTCGGCCAGCGCGTCCCGGGGACGGCCGGACGCGACGGCCAGCTGGGCGCGGGCCCGGGCGGCGCACATCTGGACCGAACGGCGGCCGGTCGGCGGGAACTCGGCCAGCGCCTGGGCGGCCTCACCGGGACGGCCCAGCCGGGCCAGCGCCTCGGCGCGGAGCGGCCCGAGCAGGTGGGTGCCCGCCTCGGCCGCCGGATAGTGCGCCGCGGCCTCGGTGGCGGCGGCGAGCAGCCAGGCGGGATCGTCCCTGGCCTGGGCCAGCGCGGCCCGCGCCGCCGCCGCGTACACCAGGGCGGACGGGGTGGCGACCGCCCTGGCCCAGCGCCCGGCCTGCTCGGCGTGGGCCTCGGCCCGCTCCCAGGCGCCCTGCGCGGCCAGCGGGTAGCAGGCGATCGCGTGCACCATCGGGTAGTCCCAGACCCGGCCGTTCCCGGTGGCGTCCTGCACCGCCAGTTCGGCGTGGAGCACAGCCTCGCCCAGCGCACCCTGCCGGTACTCGGTCTCGCCGAGGAAGCCCAGCGCCTGCCCCACCCGGAGCGGCTCGCCCTGGGCCGCCCGGCGCACCACCGCCGCCAGGTCACGCCGCGCGCCGGGCAGGTCGTCGCTCCAGAGCCGGAGCATGCCCCGGGCCACCAGCCCGTCCAGACCCGCCGGGGCCCCCGGCGCGTCCGCACCGGCCAGCTCGGTCAGCGCCTCCTCGGCCCGGCCCGCCACCGCCAGACCGAGCGCCCGGGCGAACCAGGCGAACGCCGCCACCCAGGGCTCCCTGGCCGCCGCCACCGCCGTGGCGCCGTACCGGATCATGTCGGGGTAGGCCACGGTGAGCACGCCGATGATGGTCAGCTGGGTGGCGATCCTGGCGTCCAGGTCGGCCGGTTCCCCGGGTTCACTGGCCGCGTCCAGGGCGCGCCGGAGCAGGGTGGTTGCCTCGGTCACCCTGCCGGTCAGCAGCAGCTGGTAGCCCAGCACGTAGTCGCCCCACCGGGTGCCGCCCAGTTCGCCCTGGTAGGGCAGGGTGGGCGCGAGGTCGCCCGCGACCAGCATCGCCTCCACGGCGGTGAGCAGCCGGCTGCGCCGGTCCGGGCCAGGCGGGGTGAGGTCGGCTGCGTGCCGCAGATGCGCCGCCGCCAGCGGGATCCAGCCGTGCCCCAGCTGCTCGCGGCCCGCCGCCTCGGCGTCGGCCGCCAGTCGCTCGTCGGGGCCGTCGGCGGCGGCCACCCCATGCCAGAGCGCACCGGGGCCGCCCCGCGCGGCGGCCTTCCGGTGCAGTTCCCGTCGCCGCTCCGGCTCCAGGTCGTGATAAATCACGCTCCTGACCAGCGTTCCCGGAAATATCAGCTCCTGCCCGGCCGTGCCGGGCACCTCGTCCAGCAGCCGCATCCGTACGGCCTCCGCCGCGTCGTGCCCGTCCAGCTCGCGCAGCGCGGCCCGGGTGACGGGGGTCCCGAGCACGGCGGCCGCCGCGAGCAGGTCGCGGGTGGCGGGGGAGCAGGCGGCCAGCCGGGACCGGATGGCGGTGGCCACCCCGCGCGGCGCGGGCAGCGGGCCGTGGCCGTAGTTGATCGTGTGCGCGGGCAGCTCGTCCAGTAGATGGAGCGCGTGCAGCGGATGGCCGCCCGTGTGCTCGTGCAGCCGGGCGGCTCCTCCGGGGGACAGGCCGCCGAGCCGTACCAGGTCGGCGGCGGTCAGGCCGGAGAGCCGGATCCTGGCCCCGCGCTCGGAGTCGAGCAGGCGCCGCCAGCCGTCGTCCAGGTCGGGCACCTCCCGATCGCGGACCACCCGGTCCAGCTCGCCGGGGGTCTGCTGGACCACGACGAGCAGCACCGGGTCGGCCAGCAGCCGCCGCGCCGCCAGCCGGAGCGCGGCCAGCGAGGGCCGGTCCGCCCACTGCGCGTCGTCCACCACCAGGATCAGCTCCTTGCTGTCCTGGAGCTCCCTGGCCAGCGCCTGCCCGGCGAAGACCGGGTCCGCGCGGGCCGCCCAGGAGCCGGGCAGCACCCGGGCCAGCTGGGCCAGCACCCCCCAGTGCAGGCCGGCCTCCGCCTCGTCGCCGCTCACCCAGATCCGGTGCTCCGGCCCGGCCTCCTCGACGAACCGCCGTACCAGCGCGGTCTTGCCGACGCCCGGATCGCCCGCCACGCAGACCACCCTGGCCTGGCTGTCCCGGACGCTCCGCCAGGCCCTGTGGAGCACGTCGAGCTCCGGCTCCCGGCCGACAAAAACCGGCTCGTTTCCCACCGCCATATCCTGATTGAAGCGTTGATTTACCGTTAAGGCGGGCGTTCTGTACGGGCCCGGCAAACGCCTTTACGATCGACAATCGTGGCGGAACGGCCAGAGGCATCCCAGCGTTGGCGCTTCGCGGGCATGGTGCATCCGGTGCTGGATGGAAAGCCCTGGCCCGCGGTGGAGATATCGGTTGAGTGGGATGGTATTTCGTTTTTCCTGATGACCTCTCCCAGCACCGAACCGGGCGGCCTGACCTGGGTCGTCGTCAGCGACGAGGACGCCGACCTGGCCGCCGGGCCCACCGGCGCCACCGTCGTGCTCGGCCCGTTGAACGCCCCCGTCGCGCGGCCGCACTGGTGGGCCCCGGTGGAGAGCCCGATGGGCACGCCCTTCACGCTCCCGCACGAGGCCGGCGGCGCCACCGCCGAACTCGCCGTGAACGGTTCACGACTGCGCGGCTCGGTCCGGCTCACCGCAACCGACCTCCACGGCCGGCCGTCCAGCTACGAGGCGGTCATCGACGCGCACGCCGCCGACGCCGTCGTCCTGGAGCGCTCCGAACTCCTCCCGCCCGCCCCCGACCTGTTCGGCCGGGTGGTCGAGCTCCAGGCCCGAGTCCACGGCCACTTCCAGCGCGGTGACCTGCCCGCCCTGCTGGCCGGGCTGCGCGAGTCCGTCGCGCTGCGGCGCGAGCTGAGCACCGGCGAGCTGATGACCGGGCCCTGGGAGCGCACGCTGGCCGGCATCCAGGACATGCTCACCCTGGACCGGCACCTGCTGGACCTGATCGCCACCTCGGGCCGCCTCGGCGAGCTGCTCGGCCAGGGCGCCGCCGCGCTGACCGCCGCCGCGGCGACGCTGGCCCGGCTGGACCGCACCCCACCGGACCCGGAGCGCTTCGACCAGGAGGTCACCACCGCCAGGACCGAACTGGCCGCCCTGACCGCACGCCTGCGGGCGCTGATCCCGCCGGTGCTCCAGACCGACCTGCGGGTGCTCCCGGACGGGCATCCGCTCCGGACCGACCGGGAAGAGCTGCTGGCCCGCCTGACGGCCGGGGCCGAACCGGACGAGCTGGACACCCGCGAGACGGCTTGGGAGCACGCCCTGGCCGACCATCCGGAACGTTCCCAGGCCATCGCGGTCAAGAACGCCGCGGTCGCGCTGACCGCCGCCGCGGCCCGGATGGCCCACCAGCACGCCTTCCTGGAGCGCCTCGACCCGGCGGGGAACGCCCGCAGGCTCTGGGCCCGCAACGCCGAGGGGATCGCCCTGCTCGCCGTGTTCGTGGAAAGCTGGCGCTCCCGCCTCACCGGCGACTCGTCCCGCATCGACCTGATGGAGCAGGCCCTGCCGCTGCACGGGCAGCTGGTCGAGGCCATGGCCGACCTCGGCGCCCCGGTGGACGCGCTGGTGGCCGCCGAGATGTCCCGGGCCCGCGCTTTCGCCGACCTGATGACCGGCCGCAGCACGGCCCGGACGGCGGCTCCCAGGCTCACCACGGCCCGCCTCACCGCCCTGCTCGGCGAGTACGGCAGGCCCCTCGTCGAGTACTTCCTCACCGGCGACCGGCTGCTCGTCTTCGTCGCCGCCCCCGACGGCACGGTGGAGGCCGCCGACCTGCGGGTGGACCGCGCCCACCTCCAGGCCCTCACCGACGAACTGCAAGGCTGGTTCCGCGTCACCTCCGGCGACGAGGACGCCCGGATGGTGGACGAAGCCAGGGTGACCGAGCTGCTCCGCGCGCTCGGCGCCATCCTCTGGGACCCGATCGCCGGCCTGCTGCCCGCCGACCCGGACATCCCCGTCACCCTGGTGCCCCACGACGACCTGCTCCGGCTGCCCTTCCACGCGCTGCTGGACGGCGACGGCCGCCACCTGGTGGCCCGGCACGCAACCACGGTGCTCCCCGCCGCCGCCATCCTCCCGCCGCTGCTGGCCCGCGCCGCCGCGTATGAGAGGGAGAGGCCGTCCAGGATCTGCGCGCTGGTCGACCCCGAGCCGATGCCGGACGACTTCACGCCGCTGCCCACGCTGCGCGCCGGGTTCGGGGTGGTGAGCGGCCTCTTCGCCGAGGCCGAGATCTACCGGGGCGCTGAGGCCACGGTGGACGCGCTGCGCGCCGGGGCCGCCCGCCGCCCCTCGGTGCTCTGCCTGGCCACCCACGCGCAGGCGCTGCCAGGGGACCCGATGGCCTCGTTCGTGGCGCTCGCCTCGGGCAAGTTGCGGGCGGACGCCGTACCCGAGCTGGAGTTGCCGGTGCCGCTGGTGGTGCTGGCCGCCTGCGAGACGGGGGCGGGCAGGGTCACCGCGGACGGGATCGTCGGGCTGAGCCGGGCGTTCCTGAGCGCCGGACCCGTCGGGGTGCTGATGACGCTCTGGCCCGTGGTGGAGCGGGCCAGCCTGCGGCTGCTCCGGCGCTTCCACGAACTACGGCTCGGCACGCCGCGCGGGAACGCCCAGGCGCTCCGGGCGGCGCAGCTGTCCCTGGTCGAGTCGGGCGTCTCGCCCACCCGCTGGGCCGCTTTCACCCTCTTCGGACTACCGGACTGACGGAGGTCAACGGTGGATTTCAATGTGCTGGTCCGGCTCGACCTGGGCGCGGAAGAGGAGCTCATGGGCGCGGGCAGCCGGTTCAACCGGGAGGCGGGCATCACTCTCGGCCGGCCGTCCGTGCTCGACGTGGCCAGGGACCAGCTGCCCCCCGAGGTCACCGCGGCCCGGGACTTCAACCGATGGACCTACCTTCAGCTGCTTTTCCCGTTCGACCTGGAGGAACCGGAAGAGGGCATGAGCTACCTGGAAGCCGAGTTCGCGGTCACGCTGGACGGCGAGGCGGTCGGGCGGCGCCTGTCCGCCACCCGGTACGACGACCGCGCCCTCGGCGACCTGACCGCCTTCGGGGAGAGCCAGTCCGCCTTCCGCTGGCGGCTGCGCCCGCAGCCGGAGGAGCCCGGGCTGACCGACGGCAGCCGGGTGGCCAGGGTGCTGCTCCAGGTGCCGGCCGGGGTCACCGCGCTGACCGGCGTCATCACCGCCGCCGCCCGGCTGGCCGACCCAGAGCTGGGCCTGGAGGTGGCCGCCGCCACGGTGGAACCCCAGCCGTTCGCGCTCCGCCTGACCGACGGCACGTACACGCCGATCATGACAGGACCTGACCCGGCGGAGATCCCCACCGGCGGGGTGCGGCGGCTCTGCGTGGCGGTGGACGTCGAGGCGTACAGCAAGCGGGACACCCGGGAGCACGAGCGGCTCCAGGACGTGCTGGTCAAGGTGATCGACCAGGCGCTCGCGGCGGCCCTGCGGCCGGTGCGCGGCTGCGACACCCAGGAGCAGGGCGACGGGCAGCTGGTCATCCTGCCGGCCGGCATCGACGAGCCGTCGGTGATCCGGTGGTTCCTGCGCGAGCTGGCCAGCGGCCTGGCCGCCGAGAACCGGCCGGTGCAACGGGAGTACGCGGTCCGGATACGGATCGCGCTGGACGAGGACGTGGTGCATCCCGGGCGTAACGGCTTCGCCGGGCACGGCGTGATCCGGGCCTGCCGGATGCGGGACAGCCCGGTCGCCAAGCAGGCACTCAAGGAGGCCGCCGGCCACCACGTGGTGATCGTCTCGGACGCCATGTACGAGGGCTCGGTGAAGCGCGCCTTCGACGGGGACGCGGCCTGGCGGTTCACCAAGGTCTCGGCGGTGATCGAGGACAAGGGCTTCACCGCCGAGTGCTGGATCCACGTGCCCTGATCAGGCCGCCGGGTCCACGCTCACCGCGGTGGCGATGTCGAACGAGGGCAGCTCCAGGAGCTGGAGCGGGTCGCCACCGGTGATCTTGGGTGCCCACATGCCGGTCAGCCTGGTGGTGGTCAGGTCCAGCTCACCGAGGATCTCGCTGACCACCGTACGGCCGTCGAAGTCGTACTCGACGGTCAGCCAGAAGGTGACCCTGTCGCCCTGGCGGAGCCAGTTGCCGTTGGAGGTGCGGAAGTCGGTGCGTCCGCTGGGATTGCTCAGCGACAGCCGCCCGTCGGCTTCGGCACGCCAGATCGACGGGCCGAACCATCCGGCGGCCGTGCCCAGCCACTGCGGCGGGCCGGACAGCTGGGTGAGCGGGATGACCTCGGTGACCCGCAACTCCACCGGCAGCGGCTGCCCGGCCCAGGGGCGGTCGTCCAGCGCGCCGGTCAGCGTCGGCACAGGGACGGGCGACGTGGCGGAGGCCGACACGGAGGCCGACGCGGTCGGCGGGTACGCCTCGGGCGGCGGGGGTTGCTCGCCGGTGGTCAGTGACCCCGCCGCCAGCACGGCCGGGACCAGCGCCGACACCAGGTACGGCGCGAAACGTTGCCGGGCCATCGACGCCGAGGTCCAGATCCGGATCCACAGCGGCGCCAGCAGCGGCCAGTTGACCAGCAGCACGATCATCTCCACCAGCAACGGCTGGGCCCCGTCCAGGTCGGCCCGCAGGCCCCGGCCCACCTCGCCAAGCGCCTCGGTGGCGGAGGAGCCGTTCAGCTGGTGCGCGACCAGCCCGAACAGGGCGATGGCCACGATCCGGACCACCAGCGCGGCCGGCCAGAGCGCGGCCAGCGCGGCCGTCCCGTGCGGCCAGCCCGCCGCCGCGCGCAGCCGGAGCCTGCGCGGCGGATGGGTGAGCAGGTCGAGCAGCCCGCCGACCCTGGCGGGGAGCCCGGTCCTGGGCCCGACCGGGCCGAGCGCGCGGCGCAGCGCCGCCGGACTCGTCTCCTGAATGGCGAAGCGGTCGGCGCTCAGCTCCGCCACCCAGAGCCCGGCCACCGGAAGGATCAGCGCGATCGGGATGGTCGCGACGTTGCGCACCAGGGAGAGCAGCACCATCGGCGCCTCCGGCCCACCCACGAATACGTAGATCGTCACCGGGATCAGCACCAACAGGGTGAGTAGCACGCTCCATACCCGGACCAGCCAGAGGAACGGGCTGGCCAGGCCGACGATCAGATGGTCGCCCTGGCGCAGGTGGGCGACCTCGTGCAGCAGTACGGCGGTGGCCGCCTCGCGGTCGGCGTGCCAGAGCCTGATCAGCGGCGGATGCACCGCGATCCGGGCCGTCCGCCACCCCGTCGGGTAGACCCTGGCCAGCCGGTCGAACCGTCCGCCCAGCCGGAGTTCCACGGTGGGCGCGTGCCGCTGGACCACGGCGGCCATCTCGATGATCGCCGGGTCGTCGCTGGGCCGCAGCGCGTGGCGGCGCTCTGCCCAGCGGCCCCGCGTCCCCGGGAAGAGCACCCCCGCGATCCCGGCCAGCAGCAGTACGGCGGGGAAGAACTCCATCAGCCCGGCGCCGGTGAACAGGGCCGCGACGGCCTGGTTGGCGTTGGCGGTCAGGTAGCCGATGATGCTCGCCACCCCGTCGGCGTCCTCCTGGACGCTCGCCACCATGCCCGGCACCGCCGGCGCGCTGACCCCCAGGAAGTAGAACCAGAGCCAGGGCGGCAGCATCCAGCCGGTGCCCTGGGCGGTGGTGTCCCGTTCGGCGGGCAGGCGCTCGGCGGGCGGGCTGGCGGCCAGCGCCCCCAGGAAGGCCCGGATCTCCTCCGTCGACCGGTCCTGCTGGAACACCACCTTCAACGTCTCGTACGTCAGCTCCTCGGCCCGCTCCGGCGCCACTCCCTGTGCCTGGAGCCGTCCGGCCAGACCGCCGATGACCTGGTCGAACTTCTCGCCAGACGGTTCCGCTTCGGTACGCGGGCGCATGCCCTGGCGGACGGCGATCAGCACCAGCAGGTTGGCCAGCGGGCTGCCGGCCAGCAGGTCGAGCAGGCCGCCGGAGGTGGCGCGGAGCGCGTCCAGGATGACCGCCAGCTCCCCGGGGCCGAAACCGCCGCCGAAGCCGCCCGGTTCGGCGGCGCCGGAGGTGCGGAAGAGGGCGCGGCGGCGTTTTCCGCCCGCCAGATAGGCGGCGCCGACGTGTTCGGCGGTCGCGGACTCTGCGGGCACGACCTGCTCGGCGATACGCCGAGACCATAAGGCCACATTGTCCGTAAAGTCAGGCATTGCGCCTTGATTTGAGTTCTGTGCTTCGTCGTCCATCGAGCGGCCTCCCACACCGTTCCACCGATTATCCCGAAATATCGGCTAATGGCCGTTGGAACGTTTGAATTGTTATGGCTGACTCGTGGCCGAGATTTATATCTCGATTTATGGCGGAAAAATGCACAACCCGGCCTGGCCGCGCCGGGGGCCGGGTCCGGGTTGTGCGCTCGGGTGTCAGGTCACCCGAGCGGAAGGGGTTGGGTCAGGGGAGTTCGAAATTGGGGGTCAGGGCCGCGCCGCGGTGCGGTTTGTACTGGTCGTACCCGCGCGGGTCGCACTGCAGGCCGCCGTTGATGCAGTGGGTCACCAGCGCCTGCAGGATCGCCGTGTTGTCCCACGCGTTGAAGAAGTCGTAGTGCCAGGTGTACCCGCGTCCGCTGGACAGCCGGGCCTGCGACAGGTCGCCGCTCGCCGGGAAGGCGATCTTGAACTCCAGCATCGGCACCGGCACCGGATGCGTCGCGGGGCAGTAGCCGCCCACCGGGTAGGCCATGTGGCTCTTGTGGTTGGCGCTGTCCAGGTTCACGCCGTCCCAGCAGCTCGGTGCCTGGTACCGCACGTTGACCTGGCTGCCCGCCGGGCAGTTCGTGGGAATGTCCCACTGCTTGGAGATGTCGCCGCACTCGAACCCTTCGACGGCGCCGGGCGAGTCCCGGAACTCCGCCAGCGTGGCCGTCGGGCTGCCCACCACGAACCGCAGCCCCTGCGGGAAGGACCGCACCCGCCAGTACTCCAGGATCCCCGACTTGTAGTAGATCACCTGGTTGCCGGTGGGCTGGATCAGGTCGTTCCCCTTGTAGAAGCTGGGGAACCAGTACGCCGACCGGTCGTGGGGGTTGGTGCACGAGGTGCTCCCCGCCAGCAGGGACGCGGCGGTGCTGTTGGCGTTGGTCGTGGTGTTGCCGACGAAGGTGTGCATGTGCGAGGCGCCCGGCAGGCCCGGGTAGACGATCGGGTCGTCCGGCCGGTTCTGGGTGAAGGAGCAGTTGGCCTGGAACTCGTGGTGGGTCACCTCGTCGGTGAAGGTCGGGCTCGGTACGGGGGTCGAGCCCGAGCCGCCGGTCCCGTACACCTTGAACTCCCAGAGCGAGTAGCCGTAGCCGGTGCCGCGTACGGTCCCGTACATGCGGACGTAACGCCCCGAGCCGGTCACGTTGAGGGTCTGCACCCCGCCGGTGCCCGTGGTGGTGGAGTAGATGTCGGTCCAGGTGCCGGCGTTGGCCGAGGTCTGGATCTTGAAGCTCTTACCGTACGCCCCCTCCCAGTTGAGGATGACCTGGGAGATGGTCGCGGTCGCGCCCAGATCCACCTGGATCCACTGCGGATCGCTGAACGCGCTGGCCCACCGCGTGCCGTTGTTCCCGTCGAACGCGGCCCCGGCGGCGTACCCCGCGCCCTCCGTGCTGGACGCGGTGGCCGGCCGTCCCTCGGACAGCAGCGCATCCGCCGCGGCGGCCGTCCCGATCATCGCCAGCCCGGCGGCCACCAGAGCCACCACACTGGCCACGACCAGCCCTAACCGCCACCGACCTGGACTTCTGGATGAATACACAGCCTCTCCTTACGCATGGGGGTGCCGTGGCCGAACAGCCACGAGGATGGAGAGCGCTCTCCAAGGAGAGTGGACCCACCTCTCCACGGCTGTCAAGGGATCCTCTTCTATCGAACGGAAACCGGCAGTTCACACGGGTGAAATCCGCTGCCCGGTGCGGTCAGGAATGGAGAGCGCTCTCCACCTGGGAGTGGAGCGGGAGCACGTCGGCGGACGGTCCGGCGTGCACGGCGAACGTCCCCGGCTCCCGGCACCAGGCCCGATGGTCGGCGGACCAGTGCTGGAACGCCCGTTCCGGCAACGGGATCACGACCTCGGCAGTCTCGCCGGGCGCGGCCTTGGCGCGCGCGTAGCCGGCCAGCCAGATCGCCGGGCGGCGAACCGCGCTCTCCGGCCGGGACAGGTAGACCTGGACGGTCTCCCCGCCGGCCCGCGCCCCGGTGTTGCGGACCCGGACCCGGGCCACCCGTGAGTCGTCGATCACGAGCGACTCGTAGGACCAGGTCGTGTAGCCGAGGCCGTGGCCGAACCAGTAGGTGGGGGTGTCGGGGCGGTGGTGCCAGGCGCGGTAGCCGATGTTCAGGCCCTCGCGGTAGGGGAGGGTGCCGTTTTGGGGGGTGGTTGTGGTGATGGGTGAATCGTTCCAGGTGGTGGGGAGGCGGCCGCCGGGTTCGTGGACGCCGAACAGGACGTCGGCCAGGCCGTGGCCGGCCTCCTGGCCGGGGAACCAGGTCAGGAGGAGGGCGGGCGGCTGGGTGTGCCAGGGCATGGCTATGGGGCCGCCGGAGTTGACCACCACGATGGTGCGGGGGTTGGCGGCGGTGATCGCGGTGACCAGGTCGTTCTGGCGGCCGGGGAGGGTGAGACAGGTGCGGTCGCGGCCCTCGGCTTCGATTTCCTCGGTGG
Organism: Acrocarpospora catenulata; assembly: GCF_018476525.1. Classification (GTDB taxonomy): domain Bacteria; phylum Actinomycetota; class Actinomycetes; order Streptosporangiales; family Streptosporangiaceae; genus Acrocarpospora; species Acrocarpospora catenulata. Next base: position 93,506 of record NZ_JAHCST010000020.1, on the reverse strand, counting down.
TGCCGATGACGACGATGGCGGCGTCGCAGGTGGCGGCCAGGTGAGCGGCGGCGGCCAGTTCGTGGTCGTCGTCCGGGCGGGGCGGGTCGGCGGCCAGGACGGTGGCGCGGCCGGTGTCGTGGTCCAGGCGGCGGCGGGCCACGAGTTCGATCTCGTGGTCGGTGGTGAGGGGGAGGATGGCGCGGCGGTAGGGCGGGTGCAGGTGGACGGTGGCGGGATCGTCGGTGTGCTTGGGGATCTCCTCGTCGAGCAGCGTACGGCCGTCGGCCGCCAGGTGGAGGTGGCCCCAGCCGGCCATCGCCAGTCGCCACTCGCCGGGAACGTGTGGCTGGAGCAGGGCGCTGACCTCGACGTACGCGGCCGAGTCGGTGAGGGTGGGTTCCAGCAGGCGGCCGGTCAGGCGGTGTTCGGCGTGGAGTTCGGCGCCGTGGGCGTCCAGGACGCGGACCAGGAGCCCCGGTTCGCCGGTTCGGGGGTTGCGGGCGTTCGCGGTGTCCAGGGGGGTCGGCAGGTCGGTGATCGACACGCCGGGGGCGTACGCGACCTCGGCGAGCCCGGCCAGGGCGGTGCGGATGCCGTCCAGCGGGGAGACCGTGGCACGGGGGAAGACGCCCGCGCTGCCGCCGCCCTGGATGCGGGGGACGGCGGCGCTGCGGCCGATCACCGCGATCCGGCGAAGGGCGCCGGGATCGAGCGGCAGGACCCCGCCCTCGTTCCGCAGCAGTACGCAACTGGCCGCGACCGTCTGCCGGAGCAGGTCCCGCGGGGTGTCGCCAGCGGTCGACGCAGGGCGGGCGGCAGGGTGGGGGGCTGGGGAGGCGGCCGGGTGGAGGGCGCCCACGCGGGAGGCGAGGCGGAGCAGGCGGCGGATCTTGTCGTCGATGGCGGATTCCGGGACCTCGCCGGATTCGACGGCCGACACCAGGTCCTCCTCGCCCCAGAACGGGCTGGGGCCCGGCATGGCGAGGTCCTGGGCGGCGCGGGCGGCCGGGACGGTGGAGCGCACGCCGCCCCAGTCGGAGACGACCAGCCCGTCGAAGCCCCAGCGGCTCTTCAGCGGGTCGGTGAGCAGGGGACTCTCCGACATCGTGGTGCCGTTCACCGCGTTGTACGCGGACATGACGACCCAGACCCCGGCGTCCACGGCGGCCTCGAAGGGCGCGAGGTAGAGCTCGTGCAGGGTCGCCTCGTCGGCCAGCACGTCGACCGTCATCCGGTCGGTCTCTGAGTCGTTGGCGGCGAAGTGTTTGGCGGTCGCGGCGACCCCGCCCGACTGCACGCCCCGGATGAGGGCGGCGCCGATCCGCCCGGTGAGCACGGGATCCTCCGAGTAGCACTCGAAGTGCCGCCCGGCGAGCGCCGACCGGTGCAGGTTGAGCGCGGGCGCGAGCACCACGTCCACGCCCTTCCGCCGGGCCTCGCCCGCCAGCAGCGCCCCCAGCCGGTACACCAGCTCGTCGTCCCAGGTGGCCGCCAGGGCGGTGGGGGAGGGCAGGGTGAGCGCGGTGACCCGTTCGTCCCAGCCCTCGCCGCGTACCCCGATCGGGCCGTCGGACATCACCATGGCGCGCAGGCCGATGGCGGGCTCGGCGTGGGTGCGCCACACCGACGCGCCGGCGAGCAGCCGGACCTTCTGTGCCAGGTCCAGCTTCTCCACCAGCTGGTCGAGTTCCTCGTCGGTCACGTCCAGGTCCTCTCGCTCGATCGGTTGGGAACTGTCGATTTGGAGAGCGCTCTCCATCAGGCTTCAGGGTCGGTGGCCCCGGCTACCTGTGTCAATGCCCCGGCGCGGCCGCTCTCCGCTGGAGGGCCCGCCCGATAAATCATGTTTCGCGGAGGTGAGGGGAATATTTCACGCCAAAAAATTTGAGCCTTGACAAGCCACGTTCCACAGCGCCACGCTCTCGGTGTGGAGAGCGCTCTCCCTCCAGTTCCCCGGCCGGTGGCACCCGGCCGGTGCCCCCGTTCCGAGGAGAGAGCCTGTGCACCCGTCCCCACATCCAGGCCGGTTCCGGTTAGGCCTGATCGTCGCCACCCTGGTCGCCCTGGTCGCGACCGGCCTGGCGCTCATCACGCCCGCCCTGGCGGCGGACACCCTGCTGTCCCAGGGCAGGACGGCGACGGCCTCCTCCACCGAGGGCGCCGCGTTCCCCGCCTCCGCCGCCGTTGACGGCAATCTCACCACCACCCGGTGGGCCAGCCTGCCCGCCGACCCGCAGTGGCTCCAGGTCGACCTGGGCCAGACCGCCACCGTCTCCCAGGTCGTGCTCACCTGGGAGACCGCCTACGGCAAGGACTTCAAGATCCAGACCTCGCCCAACGGCACCACCTGGACCGACATCGCCACCGTGACCAACGGCCCCGGCGGCACCCAGACCCTCAACGTGACCGGCTCCGGCCGGTACATCCGCATGTACGGCACCGCCCGCGGCACCGGGTACGGCTACTCGCTCTTCGAGTTCCAGGTCTACGGCACCTTCGGTTCGCCCAGCCCCTCCCCGAGCCCGGCCGCCTGCGGCACGACCAACGTGGCCCAGGGCAAGACCGCCACCGCCTCCTCCCTGGAGAACGCGGGCACCCCCGCCTCCGCCGCCGTGGACGGCAACGCCGGCACCCGCTGGTCCAGCGCGTACAGCGACCCGCAGTGGCTCCAGGTGGAACTGGGCAGCACCCAGCAGATCTGCAAGGTCGTCCTGACCTGGGAGGGCGCGTACGCCACCGCCTTCAAGATCCAGACCTCGCCCAACGCCACCACCTGGACGGACATCTACTCCACGACGACCGGCACCGGCGGCGTGCAATCCCTCGATATTTCCGGCAGCGGGCGCTATATCCGGATGTACGGGACGGCGCGGAACACCGGATGGGGCTACTCCCTCTGGGAGTTCGCGGTCTACACCGGATCGACCCCCAGCCCGAGCCCCAGTCCCAGCCCGAGCCCCAGCCCGGACCCCGGCAACTGGACCGAAGTCTGGCGTGACGACTTCACCGGCACCGCCGGAACCTCCCCCAGCGCCGCCAACTGGCTCCTCCGCACCGGCACCGCCTACCCCGGCGGCGCCGCCAACTGGGGCACCGGCGAGGTCGAGACCATGAGCGCCTCCACCGCCAACGTCTACCTCGACGGCACCGGCCTGCTCGCCATCAAGGCCATCAAGGACGGCGCCGGCAACTGGACCTCCGGCCGTATCGAGACCCAGCGCACCGACTTCGCCCCCCAGCCCGGCGAAATGCTCCGTTTCACCGCCCGCCTCAAGCAGCCCGACGTCGCGAACGCCCTCGGCTACTGGCCCGGCTTCCGCGCCACCGGCGCCGCCTACCGCGGCAACTACACCAACTGGCCGAGCGTCGGCGAGACCGACATCATGACCAACGTCAACGGCCGCAGCCAGCTCGCCAACACCCTCCACTGCGGCACCGCCCCCGACGGCGTCTGCAACGAGTACAACGGCCGCACCAGCGGCTTCGCCGGCTGCGAGGGCTGCCAGACCGGCTACCACGAGTACACCCAGATCATCGACCGCACCAAGACCGACGAGGAGATCCGGTTCTACCTGGACGGCCGCCAGACCTGGGTGGTCCGGGAGAGCCAGGTCGGCGTGGCCGCCTGGCAGGCCGCCGTGCAGCACGGCTTCTACCTCCGCTTCGACCTGGCCATCGGCGGCTCCCTCCCCAACGCCCTGGCCGGCACCACCACCCCCACCCCGGACACCACCTCCGGCGGCGTGCTCAGCGTCGACTGGGTCCAGGTCGCCCGCCAGACCGGCACGGTTCCCCCCGCGATGACCGACCCCGCCACTCCGGCGGGCCCGAGCGTGGTCCGGGTCACCGGCACCCAGGGCAACTGGCAGCTGACCGTCAACGGTTCCCCGTACGAGGTCAAGGGCCTCACCTACGGGCCGCCCCAGGCCGCCGCCGACGGCTACCTGCGTGACCTGAAGAACATGGGCGTCAACACCATCCGCACCTGGGGCGTGGACGACGCCAACACCCCGACCCTGCTCGACAAGGCCGCCCAGCAGGGCGTCAAGGTGATCGTCGGCCACTGGCTCAACCAGGGCGCCGACTACGTCAACGACACCGCGTACAAGACGGCGGTGAAGAACGAGATCGTGGCCCGGGTGAACGCCCTGAAGAACCGGCAGGGCGTGCTGATGTGGGACGTCGGCAACGAGGTCATCCTCACCATGCAGGACTTCGGGCTCCCGGCCGCCGAGGTGGAGGCCCGGCGGGTGGCGTACGCCAAGTTCGTCAACGAGCTGGCGGTGGCCATCCACGCGGCCGACCCCAACCACCCGGTCACCTCCACCGACGCCTACACCTACGCCTGGACCTACTACAAGGCGCACTCCCCGGCGCTGGACCTGCTGGCCGTCAACTCCTACGGCGCCATCAACACCGTCCGCACCGACTGGATCAACGGCGGCTACACCAAGCCGTACATCGTCACCGAGGCCGGGCCCGACGGCGAGTGGGAGGTGCCCAACGACGTCAACGGCGTGCCCACCGAGCCGACCGACCTGCAGAAGCGGGCCATGTACACGGCGAGCTGGAACGCCATCCACGGGCACACCGGGGTCGCGCTCGGGGCCACCGAGTTCCACTACGGCCTGGAGAACGACTTCGGCGGGGTCTGGCTGAACACCCTCACCGGCGGCTGGCGGCGGCACGGCTACCACGCGCTGAAGCAGGCCTACTCGGGCACGCCCTCGGCCAACACCCCGCCCGAGATCACCTCCATGACGGTGAGCACGCCCACCGCCGTCCCGGCGGGCTCGCAGTTCACCGTCGAGGTCAACGCCTCCGACCCCAACGGCGACCTGATCCGCTACAACCTGATGTACAGCAACAAGCACATCAACGGGAACCGCGGCTTCGACCACGTGCGCTTCACCCAGACAGGACCCGGCCGCTTCTCGGTGACCGCGCCGCAGCAGATGGGCGTCTGGAAGGTGTACGTCTACGCCTACGACGGCCAGGGCAACGTCGGCATCGAGCAGAAGTCCTTCCGGGTGACACCCCCGGTGGTCCCGGGCACCAACGTGGCCATCGGCAAGACCACCACCGCGTCGACCTTCCAGGCCACCGGCGACGGCGGCCCGTTCAACCCGAACCGGGCCACCGACGGCAGCTACACCTCCCGGTGGGCCAGCGAGTGGGCCGACCCGCAGTGGATCCAGGTGGACCTGGGCGCGACCACGGCCATCCGGCACGTGCAACTCGCCTGGGAGGCCGCCTACGGCAAGGCGTACCAGATCCAGACCTCGGCCAACGGCACCACGTGGACCAACGTCTACACGACCACCACGGGTGACGGCGGCTTCGACGGCATCGACCTGAACGTGTCGGCCAGATACGTCCGGGTGAACATGACCCAGCGCGGCACCGCGTACGGGTACTCGCTCTGGGAGTTCGGCGTCTACAGCTAGCGTCTGGACACGATCGGATCACGGAGCGAACAAACAGCGGCAATCCGGAATCCCACCACTGTGGGGAACCTCCGGAGATGGGTGATCGCCGGCAGTCTGCTGCTTGCCGGCGTCGTTCCACGGGCCTCGGCCGGGGTGGCGACCTCGGCCGGGGCTCCGGCCTCGCCCTGGCCGTACCCGTCGCGGCTCTGCCCGCCCACCGCCGCGCCGGCCCCGACGGCGTTCGGCCCGCCCGAGACCCTGGGCGGCGACGAGCACACCAACGTCACCGCCGTCGCGTTCGGACGGCTGGGCGACCGCCAGGTCGCGGTCAGCACCGGCGCGGAGGGCACCATGCGGGTGTGGTCCCTGCCGAAGCTGACCCCGATCGGCGAACCGGTGCGCGCCAAGACGATCGTCTCAGGCGAGTTCGACGGACAGCCGCTGGTCGTGCCCGAACCGTTGGCCCCGACCGGACTGCTGAACGGCCGCCGGGTCAGGGTCACCGCCGGGGACGAGTTGCGCGTGACGGACGTGGCCACCGGGCGCGAGGTCGGCCCGGACATCTACCTCGGTGAGGACAACACCGTCCACGCCCTGGTCCTCGTCACGCTCGGCGGCAGGCTCACCGCGGTCGTCAACGACAACGGCGGCGACGAGATGGATCCGGGCCCCGACTACGTGCGCTTCTGGGACCTGGCCACGGGCGAGAAGATCGACACCATCGAGGGCGCTTTCTCCGCCGTGGCCAAGGCCACCGTGGGCGGCAGAACGGTCCTGCTCACCGTCAACAACGGCGAGAACCGATGGGACCTGGGCACCGACTACGCGCCCGACGGAAGCGTGACCATCTGGGACCCGGCGACCAGGACCCAGATCAGGACGCTTCCCGGCAACCCCCCGACCTTCGGGCCGGAGGCCTACGGCCACCGCAACGTGTACGACCGGACGGCCCTGGCCACGACCACGCTGGACGGCCGTCCGGTCGCGCTGACCGGCGGCGGCGACAACACGCTGCGGCTGTGGGATCTGACCACCGGGAAGGCCATGGCGGCCACCGAGCCGGTGGGCCATCAGGACCAGGTGGCCGCGCTGGGGACCGGCGAACTGAACGGCCGCCCGGTGCTGGCCTCCAGCAGCTGGGACGGCCGGGTCCTGCTCTGGGACCTGGCCACCCGGAGCCGGATCGGGCCAGCGCTGACCAGCCCGCCCGGCGACAAATTCCCGATCAGCGTCCCGCACGGCCCCCCTTTGATCCAGATGCCGACAGGGGGGTTCGGGTTCGGGTTCTGGCAGTTCGACGACGACGGCACGTTGGTCCATGTCCGGTCGGAACCCGGTTCCACCAGGCCCGTGGAGTTCGACGGCCGCCCGGCGCTCATCACCGAGGAGTCCGGCGGGCTCCGCCTCCACGACCTGGCCACCGGCAAGCCGATCGGCGCGCGTATCCCGATCACCGGTCAGCAGCCGGTCAGCCGGGCCAGGCTCACCGACCTCGACGGCGGACCCGTCATGATCGACATACGGCGGCGGATCAGGATCTGGGACCTGTACAGCGGCCGGCGTCTGGGCGCCATCCCCGATGTGCACGCCGGCGAGGCCGATCCCGACCTCGGGCGAGTGCGCTGCACCACGGCCGTGCTCACCGCGACGGAGAACGCCGGCCACGTCTGGGACCTGCGCACCGGCCACGAGATCACGCCCCCGCTGACCGGCCACACCGGCCGGATCTTCATGATCCGGTACGGCGTCCTCGGCGCCCTCCCGATCGCGGTCACCGCCGCGCGGGACCGGACGATCCGGATCTGGAACCTGGAGGACGGCCACCAGATCGGCCCGGCGATCACCGCGGGTCTGTGGGCGGCGTTCGAACTGGCCTACGTGAACGGGCACACCCTCCTGCTCCGGGGCGGAAACGGGGAGCGCATCCTGGTCTGGGACCTGTCTACGACGCGGTGACGGCGGGCACGTGGGTGCGCGCGTGCTGCATCAGGGTGACCAGGACCTCCTTCACCGATTCCCGCTCCCGCGCGTCCGACAGCAGCACCGGCACGTGTGGCGGCAGCGCCAGCGCCTTGCGCACCACCGCAGGGTTGTGCCGCCGGGCCCCGTCGAAGCAGTTGACCGCGACCACGAACGGGATGTCCCGCTGCTCGAAGTAGTCCACCGCGGGGAACGCCTCGCCCAGCCGCCGGGTGTCGGCGATCACCACCGCGCCCAGCGCGCCGATGGAGAGCTCGTCCCACATGAACCAGAACCGGTCCTGCCCCGGCGTACCGAACAGGTAGATCCACAGGCCCTCGCGCAGCGTGATCCGGCCGAAGTCCAGCGCCACCGTGGTGGTGGCCTTGCCCTCCACCAGGCTGGTGTCGTCCACGCCCGTGCCCCGGTCGCTGAGCAGTTCCTCGGTGTGCAGGGGCTGGATCTCACTCACCGAGGAGACCAGGGTGGTCTTGCCCACCCCGAAGCCGCCCGCGACCAGGATCTTGATGGCCAGGGTCTCAGAGCGTGCGTAGTCCATTGAGCACTTCCTGATAGATCCGCTCGTTCATGGAACCGGCGGAGGCCGCCGGGCGATCGATCGAGACGAGCCCCTCCCGCCGCAGGTCGCTCAGGAGCACCCGGGTGATGTTCAGCGGCAGGCGCAGGTACACGCCGATGTCGGCCACCGTGGTCGGCCGCGCGCACAACCGGAGCACCGTCATGTGCTCCGGCGACAGGCCCACCGACACCTGCGGCATGCCGAGTGTCGTCACCACGGCGACGACGTCGAACGACTCCCCGATCGGCCGGGCCCGCCCGCCGGTCACCGCGTACATGCGGACCAGTGGGCCCGGATCCTCGTCAGTGCCCATAGACCTGGCCACTGGCGGCCCTTGGTCGCGTGCTCAGATGTTCACCGACCCTCTTCACCAGCATGGTCAGCTCGTAGGTGACCACCCCGAGGTCGGCCTCCGGGCCGGTCATGACGGCCAGCCTGGCGCCATCGCCGGCGGCGGTGATGAACAGGAAGGCCCCCTCCAGTTCGATGATGGTCTGCCGGACTCCCCCCACGCCGAACCGGCGTCCCGCGCCTTGGGCCAGGCTGTGGCTGCCGGCCGCGATCGCCGCCAGGTGCTCGGTGTCCTCCCGGTCCAGGCCCTGGGACCCGCCCATGGCCAGGCCGTCGGAGGAGAGCACGACCGCGTGCCGTACCCCGGGCGTGCGCCGGATCAGGTCGTCGAGCAGCCAGTCGAGTTCCTTGGCGAGTTCAGCCATCCGTCCTGTCCTTTCGTCCGCCGAACAGGTCGGCCTGACCGGTTTCCCTGCGCCCGCGCTCCCAGCCGCGCTGCATGGCGGTCATCAGACCGGCCCGCCGCTCAGCCGCACGCACGTCTATGTCCTGATTTATCGGCTCTTCGGCTGTTTGGGTGGCCTGGGCTAGCTGTCCCCGGGTTCCGGTGGCGCGCAGCGGCGCCGCCAGGTGGGTCTGCGGCACCCGCAGCGGCAGCCCTTCCATGTCGTCGATGTCGTCGTCCTCGGTGGGCTCCGCGACGGGCGGTGCCGGGAGCGGCCGTACGGGCGGGGTCACCGGGGGAGCGACGCTGTGCCGGGGCTGGGGGCGGGGCAGCGGGTGCTCCTCCGGGGTGTGCAGCAGCGTCGGGGGGATCATCACGATCGCGGTCACCCCGTCGTACGGGGACGGGCGGAGCACCACCTTGACACCGTGCCTGGCGGCCAGCCGGGCCACCACGAACAGGCCCAGCCGCTCGCTGTCGGCCAGGTCGAACTCGGGCGGCTCGACCAGCCGGCGGTTCAGCGTCTCCAGCTTGGCCGCGTCCAGGCCGAGGCCCCGGTCCTCGATCTCCAGCGCGTACCCGTTGGCGGCGATGTCGCCCCGTACGAACACCCGGGTGCCGGGCGGGGAGAACACCGTGGCGTTCTCGATCAGCTCGGCCACCAGGTGCATCAGGTCGGTGACGGCCGCGCCGGAGACGGTCGGCGCGTTCCGCATCTCGTGCACGGTGACCCGGGTGTAGTCCTCCACCTCGGTGACCGCGCCGCGGACCAGGTCGAAGACGGGCACCGGCTCCCGCCAGCGGCGGCTGGGCGCCGCGCCGGACAAGATGATCAGGTTCTCCGCGTGGCGGCGCATGCGGGTGGACAGGTGGTCCAGCCGGAACAGGTCCTCCAGCGTCTCCGGATCCTCGGCCCGGTGCTCCATCACCTCCAGCAGGCTGAGCTGGCGGTGCAGCAGCGACTGGCTCCGCCTGGCCAGGTTCAGGAACACCTGGCCGACGCTCCGCCGCAGCTCGGCCTGGCCGACCGAGGCCCGCACCGCCTCGGTGAGCACCGAGTCGAACGCCTCCGACACCTGCCGCACCTCGGAGGTACGACCCTGGGTCAGCTTGGGCGTCTCCTCGGCCGGGTCCACCACCTCGCCGCCGCGCAGCCGCCGTACCAGGTCGGGCAGGCGCACCTTGGCGATGCCCACCGCCGACTCCTGCAGATCGTTGAGCTCGTGGACCAGGCGGCGGCCGAACCTGATCGAGATCAGGATCGAGACGACCACGGCGACCAGGCCGAGGCTGGTGATCAGAGCGGTCCGGGCGATCACCGCGGTGATCCGCTCGTCGGCGTCGGCCAGTGCCCCGGCCATCTCCGCGTCGATCACCCGCCCGGCGGCGGCGCTCACCGCGTCACCGTCCTTCAGCCACTGCTCCAGCTCGTACGGGAGCTCGCCCGGCGTGGGGACGAAGGCCACGATGCGGTCCTCGCCGGCCACCACCGCGCTGTAGACGGGGAGGGTGAGGATGCCGTCCAGGGCGGTGCGCAACTGGGGGCTCAGGTCGCTGTGGGCGTTGCTGAGCAGGAACTTGCGGCTGGTGGCCAGTTCGGAGAACAGGGCGTGGGTGGCGGGGGAGAGGTCCTTCTTGGCGACCGCGTCGCGGATCAGGCTCTGCTCGCGGGCCAGCAGGTCCACCGCCAGTTCCAGGGAGCCGAGCGAGCGGATCCGGGAGTACTGCTCAAGCGACATGCCGTCGTTCCTGGCCAGGCCGGCCAGGAAGCTGTAGATCTCGTCCACCAGGTCGCTGTAGACGCGCAGCGCGGTCAGTTCGCTGCTGGTGCCGGTGTCGATGGAGCGGCGGACCGCGGGGAGGCTGTCCAGGCGGGTGACCAGCTCAGTGGTCTGCGGGGGCAGGCTCGCCTGGTCCTGCTGGGCGGTGGCGCGGCGGAAGGCGTCCAGGGCCTGGTCGGTCGTGGTGCGCTGGGCGGTCAGCTTGGCGTGCGCGTCCTCGTTGTTCTTGCCCTTGAGGTCGTAGTGGAGGGTGACGACCGATAATCGGCGTTCGGTGCGGAGGCTGTCGTTGAGGTCCTCCACCGGGCCGAGGTAGGAGCTGTAGCGTTCGGAGATGCCACGCAGGGTGGCGGCCTCGCCGATCGAACTGATCGCCGTGTAGGCCCAGATCGCGGTCAGCGAGAGCAGCGGGACGACGAGCAGGGAGAAGGCTTTGACCCGGATGGTGTCACGCTTGAAACCCATGGCTCTCGTCTCGCTCGGGAGCAGGCACGGGGGAATCCCGGTCTGCCGGCACCGTTCACTGCGTCCCCGACCGCCGCGCGACGCCGTGTAAGGCGCCGTTCATAGCCCTGAAACATAGAAGGTTTCAGGGCTCACTGGCAACAGGGCACACAAGTGCGGGGTTGGCTTCTGGGCCCACTGGCTACGCGGCGCACCATGGGGGATGCTCGCAGCATGCTTTACCGGATCCTGGCCGACAGTGTTCGCGGCTATGTGGAATACAGCTCCGATGATTCCGGTGATTCCTTCGGTCGGCCCTCGGGTACCCGGATGGGTGGCGCGTGGGCGGGAGGCGGGCCCAGCAAGTCACTGGACGGGCTACCGCTCCCACCGCTCAGCAACCCTCGGGTGCGGTTCTGGTTCACCGAACTCGGGTGGCGGGAGTACGGCCTGGCGTATCTTGCCGAACTTCGCGAAGCGGGGCATATCGTGCGGGTAGTGCGGATCAAGAATCCTGTGGAGTCTCGGGTTGCCTATCGGGATCCGTACCAGGTAGCGCTGCTGCCGCCGGAGGGTGACGAGTGACCGGCTCGGGCGGGGGTAGGGATTTGTTTCATGAAAGTACTCGGCATTGACATCGGTGGCACGGGTATCAAAGGGGCCCCGGTGGAGACGAGGACCGGGAAACTGGTCGCGGAGCGGTGTCGCATCCCGACCCCCCAGCCCGCCACACCCGACGCGGTCGCGGGCGTAGTGCAGCAGATCATCGATCACTTCGGGTGGACTCGTAGGGTGGGTATCACCTTTCCCGGCGTGATCGTGGACGGCGAGATTCGTACCGCCGCCAATGTGGACCGTTCCTGGGTCGGCCTCGAAGGCGCGGCGGTCTTCGGCAAGGAGGCCCACCTTCTCAACGACGCCGACGCCGCCGGTATCGCCGAGACGACCTTCGGTGCCGGTAAAGGCCACGACGGCGTCATCCTCATGCTCACTTTCGGCACCGGTATCGGCAGTGCCCTCTTCACCGGCGGCAAACTGGTCCCCAACACCGAGTTCGGCCATCTCGAAATCCGCGGCAAGGAAGCCGAACGCCGCGCCTCCGAGATCGTCCGCGAACACAAGAACCTCTCCTGGTCAGACTGGTCGGAACGCGTCCAGGAATACCTCACCCACATGGAACGCCTCCTCTCCCCCAACTTGATCATCATCGGCGGCGGCGCCAGCAAAAAATCCGACAAATTCCTCCCCCACCTCAAAACCCGCGCCCCAATCGTCCCCGCCACCCTCCTCAACGAGGCCGGCATCGTCGGCGCCGCCCTAGCCGCCACCGAACCAATCAGCCCGTAGGACACGCTTGGGCTTCACTGCGATCCACGCCGCTGGAGTTCCCGGTCCACCTCACAGCCCCGGCCAGCCTGGTCACCGTGCCGACGCTCCGCCGATCGCCGCGCCAAGTCCGCCCCAGGTCCATCAGGCGATCCCGCGCCGACCGCCAGTCCCAGAGCGGCGGGACGCCGCGCTGTGCCGCGCTGGGCGTGGGGGTGATGCAGGCGGCGAGGACGGCCAGGACCTCCTGGAGTTCCTTGTCTCGGTCCGTCCCTACATGGCTTGCTAGCTGGGATCACAACAGGTTCCCTTCCGCACATTAGATAGACAGCGGTCTCATAATGATCGTGTGACACGACAGGTGTACGCCTCCCCGGTGCGGCCTACGCCTACCACCTGGTGTGGTGCCCGAAGTATCGCCACCCCCGTCCTGGGCGGTCGTGTAACGCTGTGGTCGCGGTCCCACTTTGTCGCAATCGTCGGCGCAGTGCTGGCGCAGACCATGCAGCGGTACATCCAGACGCAGTATGAGCAGCCTGCCGAGGGTGGTGGCGGTGCGTAGCGTAGGTCGTATAAGTTCCTGCTGCGCCCCACCAGCAAGCAGGCCGCTGCGCTTGCCGTCTGCATGGAAGACCACCGGGATCTGTACAACGCAGCCCTTGAGCACCGGCGCACCGCCTACCGCAAGGCAGGCGTCAACGTTCGCTACGGCGACCAGTCCGCCGAACTCAAGGACATCCGCGCCGAGGACCCGGATGGACAGGGCCGATGGTCGTTCTGCTCACAGCAGGCCACCTTGCGCCGTCTGGACAAGGCGTTCGCCGCGTTCTTCCGCCGGGTCAAGGCTGGGCAGAAGCCGGGATTCCCCCGATTCAAGGGCCGGGGTTGGTTCCACACGGTGGAGTGGCCAAAGGACGGCGACGGCTGCCGGTGGGACTCCCAGCCCGAACACCCCACCTCGAACTATGTGCGGTTGCAGGGCATCGGTCACATCCGCATCCACCAGCACCGCCCCGTCCACGGGCGAGTGAAGACCATCGGTGTCAAGCGGGAAGGCCGCCGCTGGTACGTCGTCCTCTCCTGTGATGACGTGCCCGCCCAGCCATTTCCGGCGGCTGGTGCGGTCGCCGGAATCGACATGGGCATCGCATCGTTTCTCACCACCTCCGACGGTGGAACCGTGGCCAACCCCCGCTTCCTGCACAACAGGCAGGAGGAGTTGACCGAGGCACAGCGGCACCTGGCTATCTTCCCCAAGCGCACCAAGCACCGGACGAAGACACACCGGGCCGCAGCCCGGAAGGTCACCGCACTGCACGCCAAGATCCGGCGTCAACGGCGCGACCACCACCACAAGACCGCGCTCGCGCTCGTGCGTGGCTATGACCTGATCGCGCACGAGGATCTTCGGATCGCCAACATGGTCAAGGCTCCGGCGCCTAAACCGGACCCTGAACAGCCAGGGGTGTACCTGGCCAACGGTGCGAGTGCGAAGTCCGGGCTCAACCGATCGATCTCGGATGCGGGTTGGGGGGTGTTCCTGACGATCCTGCACGCCAAGGCTGAAAGCGCCGGACGGACCGTGATCGCCGTGGAGCCCCGTAACACTTCCCGCAGATGCCCCGAATGCGGGCATGCGGCCAAGGAGAACCGCACCACGCAAGCCGAGTTCCGATGTACGGCGTGCGGGCATGCGGCACACGCCGATGTCGTCGGCGCGCTGAACATTCTCAGGGCCGGGCTGGCCCTCTGCGACGCTGCCTAGCTGGCGACGCAGGAAGCTCGCCGCTTTAGCGGTGGGTGGAGTCACTAGAAACGTTGACGCTGATCAGGTTCTGTCTGGTTGGGAGTATTTGACGGCCTGACCGGCGATCACTTCGGCGTGATGGCAGGTGGGCTCGCGCCGAGTCTTGGCCGGACGGCTTCCGCCCCAGGTCAGGAGGGGCGGAAGCCGCATGGGCAGAGGGGACGTCGCGAAGGATGCCTCCGATAGGTAAGTGGCTCCCGGGACCAGGAATGGTTGCCGTGAATCCTTGGAAATATGGTGCTAATGTCGGCGCGCCGCCTCCAGGTAGGGGAAGAAGTGACAGCCGACGAGGAGTTCAACCTCTTCTTCGAGCGCCATCACCGCGAGCTTGGCCGGCTCGCGTATCTGCTCACCGGTGACCCGGACGAGGCCGATGATCTGACGGCGGACGCCTTCGTCGCGGCCTGGCGTCGCTGGGATCGGGTCAGGAACGCCGCCAGCCCCTTGGCGTACGCGCGGGGGATCGTCGCCCGGCTGGCGGGCGGCCGGGTGCGGCGGCTGCTCCGGGAGCGGCGCAGGGTGACGGCGGCCGGGGCGGCGGCGGTGGAGTGGGCGGACGGCCCGGACGTGCCCGCCGTCCTGGACGTGCGGGCCGCGTTGCGGCGGCTGCCCCCGCGCAAGCGGGCCTGCGTGGTGCTCAGGTACGCCTTCGACCTCTCCGAACGGGAGACCGCCGAGATCCTCGGCATTTCGGTCGGTACGGTGAAAAGCCAGACCTCGAAGGCGGTCGTGGAACTGGAACGCGCGCTCGGCGGCCAGGCCCTCAACCGCCTGCTGCTGAACCAACCCCGTCTGGAGGGCCCGAATGGCTGACTGGCTGCGGGTCGCGCTCAAGGCGGAGGCGGAGAGTCATCTTCCGTCGCGGGAGCGGATGCACGCCCGGATCGTCGCCAACCGCCGACCTCGCTGGGACTGGCGGGACTGGCGGCCGGAGCGGCTCCGGCTGACCATGGTGGCCGCGGTCGCCGCGTCGGTGACCGCGGTGGTCACCCTAGGCATCCCGTATGTCGCCAAGCTGCTCGCCACGCCGTCGCCGACCGCACCGGCGATCGCCGTCCCGATGACCGCCTCGCCGAGCCGGGGAAGCTCGGAAACCGCCACGGCGACCCCTGGCCCGGTGCTGGTGAGCGCCGAGGCCCGGCTCGATCCGCACAGCAACCCGTACTGGGCGCAGAACAACCTGGTGGTGACCCTCGTCCAGTCGGTCACCGAGCTGCGGGTGGAGATCCGGGTGGCCAGGGGGGAGGGCGTGGAGGTCACCGGGGCCTGGGTGGGATTGCCCGCCGAGGACTTCGCCGAGACCAGAACCACCCTTCCGGACGCCTTCCTGTTCGTGTGGGAGCTGAAGCCCGGCCGGAAGGTCTGGGCCGGCAAGTGGACCTTCGCGGCGCAGTACAACCGCACGCAGGCGCACACGGGCACCGAGGACACCTACACGGTCACCACCCCCGGCGCCACGGTCCGCGGCCACTTCCGGCGACCCATCAAGAAATCCCCTTAATTCCTACCTGGACAATCGAGATTATTCCTGACACGATAACGACATGGACACCATCACCGTCCCCAGCCGAACAACCGACCCGTCCACCGACGACGGCACGGTGCTAGGCGTCGTCCCCGTCCCCGGCACCGACACCGCCCTCGTGATCGTCGGCTACCTGATGTCCGCCGCCCCCGTCCCCGCGCCGGAACCGCAGCACCAGAAGCCCCAGGACGACCTGGTGGTCGACCGCGAGACCCGGACCGTGCGCCTGGAGGGCAAGCCCATCGACCTCACCTACCGTGAGTTCGAACTGCTCGACTACCTGTCCGCCGCGCCCGGCCGCGTCTACAACCGCAGGCAGCTGATGGCCGCCGTCTGGGACCGCTACAGCGGCGAGCACGCCCGCACGGTGGATGTGCACATCCTTCGCATCCGCCGCAAACTCGGGCGTCACGCCTCCCGGATCGTCACGGTTCGCAACGTCGGCTACAAGTACGTGCCGCCCCGCCCGTAAGTCACCGGCGAGCGCCGTACACGCCGGGGAAAACCGCTGGCGGCGGCCGTACCCGCGTTGCCTATCCTTGAGGGCGGAATGAATACGCTCTCCGACCTCCAGGGCCGCCTGCCCCACCTGATGTTGCGCGATCAGCGCAGGCTGGGCCGCCGCCTCGACGGTATGCGCAAGGTTCGCGACCCCAAGGCCAGACAGGCCATCGCCGCCCAGATCTCCGGCGAGCTGGACGCGGCCGAACAGCGCGTCGCGGTGCGCCGCGCCGCCGTGCCGGCCATCAGCTACCCCGAGCAACTCCCGGTCAGCCAGCGCAGGGACGACATCCTGGCGGCCATCCGCGACCACCAGGTGGTGATCGTCGCGGGCGAGACGGGGTCGGGCAAGACCACCCAGCTGCCGAAGATCTGCCTGGAGCTGGGCCGGGGCGTGCACGGCGTGATCGGTCACACCCAGCCCCGCCGCCTGGCGGCCCGCACGGTGGCCGAGCGCATCGCCGAGGAGCTGGACATCCCGCTCGGCGAGGCGGTGGGCTACAAGATCAGGTTCACCGACCACTCCAGCGACGGCACCCTGGTCAAGCTGATGACCGACGGCATCCTGCTCGCCGAGATGCAGACCGACCGCCTGCTCGCCCAGTACGACACCCTGATCATCGACGAGGCCCACGAGCGCAGCCTCAACATCGACTTCATCCTCGGCTACCTGAAACAGCTGCTCCCCAAACGCCCCGACCTCAAGGTGATCATCACCTCGGCCACCATCGACCCCGAACGCTTCTCCCGACATTTCGGAAACGCCCCGATCGTCGAGGTGAGCGGCCGGACGTACCCGGTGGAGGTGCGCCACCGCCCCATCGACGAGGACCAGGACGACCAGACCCAGGCCATCGTGGACGCGGTGGACGAACTCGTCGCCGAGGGCCCCGGCGACATCCTGGTCTTCCTCAGCGGCGAACGCGAGATCCGGGACACCGCCGACGCGCTCAAGGGCCGCAAGGAGGAGATCCTCCCGCTCTACGCCCGCCTGTCGGCCGCCGAACAGCACCGGGTCTTCCAGCGGCACACCGGCCGCCGCGTCGTCCTGGCCACCAACGTGGCCGAGACCTCGCTGACCGTGCCGGGCATCAAGTACGTCATCGATCCCGGCAACGCCCGCATCTCCCGCTACAGCCACCGCCTCAAGGTGCAGCGCCTGCCCATCGAGCCGATCTCCCAGGCCTCCGCCAACCAGCGGAAGGGCCGCTGCGGCCGTACCTCCGACGGCATCTGCATCCGCCTGTACGCCGAGGAGGACTTCCTCGGCCGCCCCGAGTTCACCGACCCGGAGATCCTCCGTACCAACCTGGCCAGCGTCATCCTCCAGATGACCTCGCTCGGCCTGGGCGACATCGCCGCCTTCCCGTTCGTGGAGCCGCCGGACAGCCGCCAGATCAAGGACGGCGTGAACCTCCTGCACGAACTGGGCGCGCTGGACGACAAGGGCGGCCTCACCCCGCTCGGCCGCAAGCTGGCCCAGCTCCCGGTGGACCCCCGCCTGGCCCGGATGATCCTGGAGGCCGACAAGAACGGCTGCGTACGCGAGGTGACCGTCATCGCCGCCGCGCTCTCCATCCAGGACCCGCGCGAGCGCCCGGCCGACAAGCAGCAGGCCGCCGACGAAAAACACCGCCGCTTCGCCGACAAGGAATCCGACTTCCTCACCTACCTGACGCTCTGGAACTACCTGAAGGACAAGCAGCGGGAGCTGTCCTCCAGCGCCTTCCGCCGCCTCTGCAAGGCCGAGTTCCTCAACTACCTGCGGGTCCGCGAGTGGCAGGACATCGACAGCCAGCTCCGCCAGGTCGGCAAGTCCCTCGGCGTCGCCCTGAACAGCGCCGACGCCGACCCCCAACGCGTCCACCTGTCCCTGCTGGCCGGGCTGCTCTCGCACATCGGCGTCAAGGACGTGGCCAAGAAGGAGCAGCCGGGCCAGCGCCGCCCGCTCACCGAGTACGTCGGCGCCCGCAACGCCCGCTTCGCCATCTTCCCCGGCTCCGCGCTGGCCAGGAAACAACCCCAGTGGGTGATGTCGGCGGAGCTGGTGGAGACCTCCCGCCTCTGGGCCAGGGTCAACGCCAAGATCGAACCCGAGTGGGTCGAACCCCTCGCCCAGCACCTGGTGAAACGCACCTACAGCGAACCCCACTGGGAGAAGGACCAGGCCGCCGTGGTGGCCCTGGAGAAGGTCACCCTGTACGGCGTGCCCATCGTCACCGAACGCAAGGTCAACTACGGCCGCATCGACCCCGAGCTCTCCCGCGAGCTGTTCATCAGGCACGCCCTGGTGGAGGGCGACTGGCGCACCCACCACCGCTTCTTCCACGACAACCGCAAGCTGCTCCAAGAAGTCGAGGAGCTGGAGGAGAAGGCTCGCCGCCGCGACATCCTGGTCGACGACGAGACCCTCTTCGACTTCTACGACCGGCACATCCCCGCCGAGGTGGTCTCCGGCCGCCACTTCGACAGCTGGTGGAAGAAGCAACCGGACAAGTCCGTGCTGGCCTTCTCCCTCGACATGCTGGTCAACGAGAACGCCGGGGTCAGCGCCCGCGACTATCCCGACGCGGTCCGCCAGAACGGCCAGCGCATGAAGCTGAGCTACCAGTTCGAGCCCGGCACCGAGGCCGACGGTGTCACCGTGCACGTGCCGCTGGACGTGCTCAACCAGGTCAACGGCGCCGGTTTCGACTGGCAGATCCCCGGCCTGCGGGAGGATCTGGTGACCGCGCTGATCCGCTCGCTGCCGAAGAACCTGCGCCGCAACTTCGTCCCTGCGCCCAACTTCGCCAAGCAGGTGCTGGCCCGGGTGACCCCCGGCAGCGAGCCGATCCTGGACGCCCTGGAACGCGAGCTGCACCGCCTCACCGGCGTGCTCGTCCCCCGCGAGGCGTGGAGCCTGGACCAGGTGCCCGACCACCTGCGCGTCACCTACCGGGTGGTCGACGAGCGCAAACGCCCGGTCGGCGAGGACAAGGACCTGGACTCGCTGAAGCGGCGGCTGGCCCCGAAGATCCGCGCCACCCTCTCCGAGGCCGCCACCGGCCTGGAACGCCAGGGCCTGACCGCCTGGACCATCGCAGCCCTGCCGAAGGTCTTCGAACAGGGGCGCATGCGGGCCTACCCGGCTCTGGTCGACGACGGAACCACGGTCGCCGTGCGCATGTTCGAGACCACCGCCGAGCAGGAGCGCGCCATGTGGGCGGGCACCCGCCGCCTGCTCCTGCTCAACACCCTCAACCCGGCCAAGTCCATCCTGCGCGGCCTCACCACCGCCCAGAAGCTCGCCCTCAGCCGCAGCCCGCACGGGGGAGCCACCGAACTCTTCGACGACTGCACCGCCTGCGCCGCGGACAAGCTCATCGCCGACGCCGGCGGCCCCGCCTGGGACGAGGAGGGCTTCACCCGCCTGCACGACCGGGTCAGAGCCGATCTGTACGCGCTGACCTACGACGTCGTCACCAAGGTCGAACGCGTGCTGGCCCTCTGGCACACCGTGCAGAACGCCCTGCGCGGCCCCGCCGACGCGGTCGCCGACCTGCGCACCCAGCTCGACAACCTGATCTACCCTGGCTTCGTCACCGGCACCGGCTACCGCCGCCTGCCCGACCTCCAGCGCTACCTGCGCGCCGTGGAGCGCCGCCTGGAGAAGCTCCCCGACGAGCCGCACCGGGACCGGGAGTGGATGTTCAAGGTGCAGGACCTGGAGGACGACTACCGGGAGCTGGTCGCCAAGCTGCCCCCGGCGCGGCGGGACGCGGCCGGGGTCCAGGACGTGCGCTGGATGCTTGAGGAGCTGCGGGTCAGCTTCTTCGCCCAGCAACTCGGCACCCCCGTGCCGGTCTCCGAGAAACGCATCAGGAAGGCCATGGAGCAGCTGTGATCCGATCCGTCGTTTTGGACGTGGGCGAGACCTTGATCGACGAGACCCGGGTCTGGTCCCGCTGGGCGGACCGGCTGGGCGTGCCCCGGCTCACCCTCCTGGGCGTGCTCGGCGGCATGGCCGCCCTCGACCGCTCGTACGCGGACGCCTTCGAGGCCGTCCGCCCCGGCTTCGACCTGTCCGCCGAACTGGCCGCCTGGCACCGGGACGACCCGGACGGCCTGCGCGAGAACTTCGACGCCGACGACCTCTACCCCGACGTACGGCCTGGCCTGGCCGCGCTCCGGGAGGCCGGGTTCCAGGTGATCGTGGCGGGCAACCAGCCCCGGCAGGCATACGACGCCCTGGTCGCCATGGACCTGCCGGTGGACGGCATCCACACCTCGGACGGCTGGGGCGTGGCCAAGCCGGACCCCGGTTTCTTCGCCAAGGTCGCCGCGGTGGCCGGGCACGCGCCGGAGGAGATCCTTTACGTCGGAGACCGGCTGGACAACGACGTGCTGCCCGCCGCGCGGGCCGGGATGCGCACGGCGCTGATCCGGCGCGGTCCCTGGGGGTACCTGCACGCCGAACGGCCGGAGGCGGCCCGGTGCGACCTCGTGGTGGACGGGCTCCCCGAGCTGGCCGCCCGGCTCGTATGAGCCTGGCCGCCCGGCTCACTCTTTGGTGAGATCGCCGGTGTAGGTCACCAGCCCCATATCGTCGTCCCATTGGTAGGCGAGCCGGTCGCCCTTGCGCGTGAGGGTGACCGTGCCGGGTATGCACTGCCCGGCGTCGCTGAGCCGGAAGATCCCGGCCTTCCCGGACATCCGCTCGAAGGTCAGCGTGCCGACGCACTCGTTCTCGTACCAACGGCCGGAGGGTTTGCCTTCGCGCAGCTCGATGCGGATGTCGTGCTCGCTCATGACGGGAGTGGTGGGGACGATGTGCCCGGCCCAGTTCCCGGCGAAGGCGCCGGGGATGCCTTCGGTTCCCTCGGTGTCCGCTGATTCCGAGGGCTCAGGGGTCTCGTCGGTGAGACCCGTCACCGTGCCCACGGTGACCGTATCCTCCGGGGCGGGCGTCTCCGGGGCAGGTGTCGTCGTAGAGGTCGATCCGGGGCCGCCGGAGGCCGAACCGCTCTGATCGGCGAGCAGACGCGGCACCAGAACCGCGCCGGTGGCCGCCAGCGCGAGCACCGCGACCACCAGCGCCGCCACCAGCCCTCGGTTGCTCTTCCGCCCGGCCTTCCCCGGCGCCGTCGTCGTCCCGTCAGAGCGGGCGGTGCCCGGCGGCGGGGAAGTCCACGGGTCCGCCGGGGGCTCCGCCGCCGCGGCCCCCGCGCGGAGCGGGTCGGGAGCCGACCCCACCAGTTCCAGCAGCAGATCCCGGGAGCTCGGCCGGAGCGCGGGATCCTTCGACAGGCAGCGGTCCACCGCCGACCGCAGCGGCTCCGGCACCGCGCTGGTGTCCGGGGTGGCCGTCATGATCCGGTGCAGCACCGAGGCCACGGTGGCGGACCCGAAGGCCGCCTGCCCGGTCGCCGCGAACACCATGGTCGCGCCCCAGGCGAACACGTCCGAGGCCGGGCCGGCCGGATGACCCGCCAGCTGCTCGGGGGCGAGGTAGGCGGGCGTGCCGACCGGCCCCGCCGTGAGGGTGGCGCTCTCGCTCTGCCGGGCGATCCCGAAGTCCACCACCCGGGGCCCGTCCGGCCCCAGCAGCACGTTGCCCGGCTTGAAGTCGCGGTGCACGATGCCCGCGCCGTGGATGGCCGCCAGCGCGGTGGCCGTGCCGACCGCCAGCCGCTCCAGCTCCCCCCCGCGCAGCGGCCCGGCGGCGGTCACCCGATCCTGGAGCGCGGGGCCGTCGATGAACTCGCTCACCACGTACGGCTCCCGCCCGGTCACCTCGGCGGCCAGCACCCGGGCGGTGCAGAAGGAGGCCACCCCGCGCATCGCGTCCAGTTCCCTGGCCAGGCGCTGCCGTACGCCGGGGTCGAAGCCGCCCTTCAGCAGCTTGACCGCCACCGGCGTGCCCTCGGGGGAACGGCCCAGGTAGACGATGCCCTGGCCGCCCTCCCCGAGCCGCCCGGTGAGCGTGTAGCCGCCGAGCGAGGCCGGATCATCGGGGGTGAGTGGGGCGACCATGGGTCATACCGTACGGGGATATCGGTTGGATTGAGAACCGGCCCGCTCCCCGCCGCCACGGGGAGCGGGAACCGGAGTTCAGCGGATCTCGTAGATCGCGGTGGTGCCGCTGATCTCGTTGCCGACGATCAGGAGCGGCTTGTGCGTGGGGCTGTCGCTCGCGGGGACGAAGAGCACGCCCTCGGGGCCGACGTCCCCGGCGGTGCCCGCCTGCACGTTGCCGGTGAAGTCGCGGCTGTTCACGTAGGTGGCGATGGTGCCCTTGTTCGGGTCGCTGATGTCGAAGGCCACGATGCCGCCGACCCGCTCAAGCCCGGCGAAGGCGTAGGTACGGCCCTTGACCTTGCCGATCGCGACGCCCTCGGGCTCGGGGCCCTTGTTGTCGCTGCGGGTGTCGAAGGAGTTGTTGTCCCCGTGGTCGGCGTTGAAGTAGGCGGGCAGCTTCTGCGCGATCAACTGCTCGATCTGGTCGCCCGAGTCCCACACCAGGGCTCCGGCCGCGTTCCGGATCGAGATCGACCGGCCGCCGAAGGCGTGCACCTCGGTGGTGGCTCCGTTGGCGTCCTTGGGCGAGGTCACGGTCACGGTGAGGCGGCCGAGTTCGGCGTCCTTCTTGAGGTTGGCGGCGTCCGGGTGGGCCAGGTTCAGGTCCTTGACCCGGACCTCCTCGGCGAAGCAGGGCCAGTCGCGGGCGTCGCCCTCGTTGGCGGTGACGATGTAGGTCCGGCCGCGCGCCTGGTAGGAGGCCACCGCGTCCGGCATGTACATGCCCTTCACCAGCGGGCGCGGCCGGATGTCGATCTTGCCGTCCCGGTCCGAGGCGTCCAGGCCGTTGCCGGGGAGGCTGTGGTCCTTCAGCCCGAGCGGCACGATGTCCTTCACCTTGGCGCTGTGCACGTCGATGATGGCGAGCGCGTTGTTCTCCTGGAGCGAGACCCAGGCGAGGTCGCCGTCGGTGGTGATGTACTCCGGCTCGATGTCCTGGGCGGCGTTGGCGTTCGGCCCGAAGATCCGGACGCCCTTGGCCCGGAGCTGGTCCTCCTTGCCGATGTAGGCCGCGAAGCCCGCGGTCTTGACCGTGCCCTTGCGCACGTCGATGACGCTGACCGAGCCCTCGGGGTCCACCGCGCCCGCGCAGTAGGAGTCTGGCTCGCCCTCGTTGGCCACCAGCACCTTCTTCCCGTCGGGGGTGAAGGTCAGCATGTCGGGCAGCGCGCCCACGGTCACCTGGTAGAGCTTCTTGCCGCTCCTGGCCTCGAAGAGGCTGACCACGCCGGGGTCGGTCTTGACGGCGGCCTGCTGGGCCACGGCCACCAGGCCGTCGTGCACGGCCACGCTGTTGGCGCCCGGGGTGGCCAGGGTGCCGACCTTCTTCGGCTGGGTGGGGTGCTTGATGTCCAGGATGTCCACGGTCCCGTCCTGGGCGTTCACCACGAACACCCGCCGGGTCCTGGGGTCGTACGCGGTGATCTCCGACGCGCCGACGCCCACGGCGCCGGTGGTGAACCGGCCAAGGAAGTTGATCGTGATGCCCTTGGTCGCGGCCTCGGAAGGTGCGGTGAGCAGAGTCGCGGTGAGCAATAAACCGGCGGTCGCGGCGAGGGTCTTTGTGCGCATGCGCGGCATCGTCCCGAAATGCCGTGACCCGTTGCTGAAGTCCAGGTGACCGGCGGGTGAACCGTCAGAGCACCTGGCTCAGCCGCACCGTGTACGCCAGCTTCCGCCGCCCGGCGTCGCTGAGGTGCAGATGGTCGCCGTGGTCGTAGCTACCGAGCAGCTGCTCGGGGAACTCCGGGTCGCGGACCGCCCGGTCGAAGTCGAGCACCCCGTCGAACGCCTTGCTGGTCCTGATCCACTTGTTGACCTGCTGCCGCACGCGTTCCCGCTCCGGCGTCCAGCTCGAGTACCCCGAGAACGGCGTGAGCGTGGCGCCCAGCACCCGCAGCTTCTTGGCGTGTGCCAGCTTGATCATCTTCTTGTAGGCGTTGATCAGCGGCGCGGCCGAGGTGAGCCCGCCCTTGGAGATGTCGTTGACGCCTTCGAAGATCACCACGGTCTTCACCCCGGGCTGGCTGAGCACGTCCCGGTAGTACCGGGAGAGCGCGCTCGGCCCGGTCCCCCAGCGGAGCACCTGGTTCCCGGCGATCCCCGCGTTGATCACCGACATCCGTTTCGCCGCGGGCAGCCCCGACATGCGCTGGTACAGGTAGTCGGTCCAGCGCCGGTTGGCGTCGGTGTTCTGCCCGGCCCCGTCGGTCAGCGAGTCGCCCAGCGCCACCACCGACCGCACCTTCTTGGACGTGGTCACCGCCACCCGGTCCACGAAGTACCACTGCGTGCTGGTGTAGGTGAAGGGCCCCGCCGTCTCGTCCCCGGCGTGGTTGCCGGGGTCGGAGAGGAAGGTGGTGGCGTACGCCCGCTCGTGGCCGGTCACCTCGGCGTGGTAGCCCGGGACGTACAGGCTGATGGTCAGGTTCTGGCTGGGCGCGACCTTCTTCATCACCGGGTCGCTCCACACCGCCTGACCGGGCTGTAGCCGTATCGAACGTTTCTTGTTGAAGGTCACCAGTTGGTTGGTGGCGCTTTCCAGTTCGGCCCCGTACGCCTGGAGGCCGACGAAGGCCGACTTGAAGGTGACCGCCTTGCGCCCGTAGACGTTGCTCAGCCGGATGCGCAGCCCGGTGCCGCCGATGGTGGTCCGCACCACCATGCGGATGGTCTGGTCGCCGATCGCGGTGGGCAGCCGGTCGGAGGAGGCCGACCAGGTCGCCACCAGGTGCCCCGAGGCCGCCGACGCCTGGGTCGCGGGTAACCCCGCTAGACCGCAGACCAGCAGCAACGCCGCAAACACCACCCGGTGGACCGGCCGCACCATCGCCTCCCGAATATGAACGACTTTGAACGCGAAGGCATACATTACGGCCATTCGGCGCCACGAACGCGCGAATCCCAGCGGCGTGCTTGAATCCTGGTTGTCCCGGTAGTACCTGCGGACCCGGTATCTCCCACGACGGCCTCGCGACCACCTGAGGATCTGCATGCCCGCACCCGCAGACGAGGAGAAGCCCCCCACCAGGCGAGCGATCGCCGCCCCCGCCGCCGTGGGCGTGGTGGCCGCGGTGGCCAGCGCGCTGGCCGCGGCCACCAGCATCTGGGACTTACCGGTGGCGCTGGGCGTGGGCCTCACCGGCGCCGCCGCCCTGCTGGCCGGCGTGGTCGCCTGGGCCTCCACCGCGCCCCAGAGCCCCAAGGAACCGGCCGCGCTCGGCGGCGCGCCCGTCCCCGCCGAGCTCCCCCCGGTCATCGCCCACTTCACCGGCCGCGCCGACGCCCTGGCCGACCTGCGCGCCCGCTTCGACCGCAGGGACGGCGCCGCCCCCTTCGTGGTCTCCCTGTACGGCCAAGGCGGCGTCGGCAAGTCCGCGCTGGCCACCCGGTTCGCGCACGACGTCATCGACGCCTTCCCCGGCGGCCAGCTCTACTTCGACCTGCGCGGCCTGGACGGCGCGGTCCGCCCCGAGGAGGTGCTGGCCGGCTTCCTCCGCTCGCTCGGCGTCCGCCTCACCACCGACCCCGGCGGCCTCCAGGAGCTCCGCAAACTCTGGTGGACCTGGACCAAGGACCGAAAGCTCCTGATATTTCTGGACAACGCGCAGGACGGTAACCAGGTCAAGGACCTCATCCCCACCGAACGCCGGTGCGCGGTCATCGTCACCTCCCGCCGCCCGCTGGAACTGGCCAACAGCTACGACACCCAGCTCGTCCCCTTCACCGAGGCCCAGGGCCTGGAACTGCTGGCCAGACTGGCCGGGGACGAGCGGGTGGCCGCCGACCTGGCCTCCGCCCAGGAGATCGTCCAGCTCTGCGACCGCCTCCCGCTGGCCATCAGCATCTGCGGCGGCCGCCTCGGCACCCGCGCCCACTGGTCCCTGCACGACCTGGCCGACCGCCTCGCCGACGAGCGCCGCCGCCTGGACCAGCTGGAAGTGGGCTCCCAGCGGGACCGCAGCGTGCGCGCCTCCCTCCAGCTCAGCTACGACGACTGCACTCGCATCCAGCGCCGCCTGCTCCGCCTGCTGGCCCAGCTGACCGCCCCCGACGTACAGGACTGGGTGGCCGGCGACCTGCTGGACACCTCGGGCACCGACGGCGCCGACCAGCTGGAGACCCTGGTCACCAGCCAGCTGGCCGAGTGCACCGGCCACGACGCCACCGGCCGCCTCCGCTACCGGCTGCACGACCTGGTCCGCCTCTTCGCCCAGGAACAGCAGGTCGACCCGGAACAGCGCCGCGCCGCCATCGAACGTGTCCTGTACGGCTACCGCCGCCGCGCCGAATCCGCCGCCGAGGCCCGCTGGCCGCAGGACTGGACCTCCCGCCGCCCGATCACCCCCATCCACGTCAACTGGCCGCTCACCCCCGCCGAGATGACCTCGGCCACCTGGTTCACCACCGAGCGCCTCGGCCTGCTCGCCGCCATCCACCTGGCCCGCGCGGAGGGCATGTGGGAACAGGCGTGGAGCATGGGCCGGGCGTTCTGCTCGCTCTGCCACTCGCTCCGGGCGTACTGGTCGGACTGGGAGACGGTGGCCGACATCCTCTGCGAGGCCGCCGAGCAGATCGGGGACGCCCGGGCGATGGGCATCGCCCTGCTGGAACGCTCGGCGGTGGCCGGCGGCCTGGGCCGGATGGAGCGTGCGCTGACCGACGCGCGGCGGGCCCTGGACCTGCTGACCGCGCAGGGGGAGACCTGGTGGGCGGCCCGCGCCATGCGCGCGGTCGGCATGACCCTGTTCAGCGGCGGCAACCTGGACAGCGGCCAGGAGTACCTGACCAGGTCGGTCACCACCTTCAAGGCCGAGGGCGACCGCTGGTGGACCGCCCGCACCCAGCGCAACCTGGCCGAGCTCCGCCTCGCCCAGCGCGGGTACGGCGAGGCCGCCGCCCTGCTGGAGGAGGCGCTGAGCACCTTCGAGGCGGACGGCAACCGCTACTCCGAGGCGCAGACCCAGCGGGCCCTCGGCGAGGTGCTGGCCGCCAAGGCCCGGTCTCTGCTGGAGGCGGGGGAGGACCTGGCCGCGGAACGCCAGTACATCCTGGCCGGCAACGCCCTGCGCTTCGCGATCAAGGCCTTCCACGACCGCCACGAGGAGTGGGAGGAGGCCCGGAGCCTGCGCGCGGCCGGGGAGATCGGGGATCCCAACAACAGGCTCACCGAGTACCGCAACGTCACCGACGCCAAGGAGATGCTGGCCAAGCTGGGCGACTCCTGGGGGGTGGCCCGTACCGAGATCTCCGAGGGGCGGGTGCTGGAGCGGCTGGGCCGCCCCCGCGAGGCGGTTGCCGCCATGCGCCGCGCGAGCAGCGAGTTCGAGGCGCTCGGCGACCGCTGGTGGCAGGCACGCAGCCTGCGCGGCGAGGCCGAGATGCTGCTCCGCGCCGACCGCAGGGAGGACGCCAGGGAACCCGCCCGACAGGCCCTGGCGATCTACCTCAGCCTCGGCAACGAGGTCGGCGCCCGGCGCGCCCGGGACGTCCTGGACCGCGCTGAGGCGCCCCGGCCGGTGCCACCGGCCTCCTGACAGCCACTTGGGCAGACATTCATTCCCCCGCCACGCTGTCGCCTTTCGCGACAGTTACGCTCATAAGTGATGAACGAACATGAGCGTTGGATATCACTGGAAGGCGCAGTCAACGTACGCGATCTCGGCGGGCTGCCCACGGACGACGGCGGCACCACCCGCTCCGGGCGCATCCTGCGAGCCGACAACCTGCAGGGGCTCACGCCCACCGACGTGGACCTGCTGGTCGGCACCCTCAAACTCCGGCACGTGGTGGACCTGCGGTCCATCGCGGAGGTCCGGCTGGAGGGCCCAGGGCCGCTGGCGGACATGCCGGAGATCGCCCACCACCATCACACCCTCTTCGCCGAAGGCGGCCAGTTCACCGACGTGGACGCCGACACCATCGACGAGCGGGCATTACCGTGGGCCAACGGCCGGGGCGAAGACCGGGAGCTCCGGGTCACCGGCTACTACTACGGCTACCTGCGGGACCGGCCCGACTCGGTGCTCGCCTCGCTCCGCGCGCTGGCCCACGACGACGGCCTCGCCGTGGTGCACTGCGCGGCCGGCAAGGACCGCACCGGCGTGGTCTGCGCGCTCGCCCAGGCGGTGGCCGGGGTCACCCGCGAGGCGATCGTCGACGACTACGTGCTCACCGGTGAGCGCATCGCCGCGATCCTGGAGCGGCTGCGGGCCAGCGAGACCTACCGGGTGGACCTGGACTCCAAGCCGCCGGACCACCACGTGCCCCGGCCCGAGTACATGAACCGCTTCCTCCTCACCCTGGAGGAGCGTTTCGACGGCCCGCTCGGCTGGCTGGCCGCACAGGGCTGGACCGAGGCCGACACCGGCGCGCTGCGCGCCCGGCTACGCGACTAGCCCAGCTCCACGACCCGTTCCTCGGCGGCCGCCACCTTGGCGGCCTCCAGGACGGCGAGCGCCGCCACCACCCCTCCGGGGTCCACCGGCGGCGCCGCCTTCTCCCGGACCATGGCCGCCACCCCCCGGTAGAAGTCCAGGTACGCCCCCGGCTCGGTGGGCACCCTCGCCACCTCGCCCAGCACTCCGAGCGTCCCCCACTCCGCCTCGGGGCGCGCCCCGAACCCCTTTTCGTCCGGCGCTGTCCCGGCACGGAGCCGGTCCTCCTGCGGGTCCATGCCCCAGGTCACGTACGTACGATCCGCGCCCACCACCCGGAAGCGCGGTCCGAGTTGCCCGGCCACCGCGCTCATCCACAGATGCGACCGCGCGCCATTGGCGTGGGTCAGCGCGAGGAACACGTCGTCCTCGGCGGCCACCCCCGCCCTGCGTACGTCGCTCTCCGCGTACACGGCGGTCACCGGGCCCAGCAGCTGGAGCGCCTGGTCCACCAGGTGGCTGCCCAGGTCGTACAGCAGGCCGCCGAGCTCGCCGGGCCCGCCCTGCTCCCGCCAGCCGCCCTTGGGCACCGGCCGCCAGCGCTCGAACCGCGACTCCAGCCGCCGCACCTCGCCCAGCTCCGGCAGCAGCCGCCGGA
Source organism: Acrocarpospora catenulata (assembly GCF_018476525.1). Lineage (GTDB taxonomy): Bacteria > Actinomycetota > Actinomycetes > Streptosporangiales > Streptosporangiaceae > Acrocarpospora > Acrocarpospora catenulata. The sequence goes on along the minus strand of NZ_JAHCST010000020.1, from coordinate 64,341 downwards.
TGGTCAGGAAGTCCCCGTCCCAGCGCCGGTTCTGGAACACGGTCAGCGGCAGCCCCCGCTCCGCGGCCAGCGCTGTCAGCGCGCGGGACTCGGCGGCGGTCCCGGCCAGCGGCTTGTCCACCACCACGGGCAGGTCCGCCCGCAGGGCCGCCTCGGCCAGCGGCACGTGGGTGCGGTTGGGGGAGGCGATCACGATCAGGTCGGACCGGGACCAGAGCTCCTCGGCGGCGCCGACCACCTCGGCGTCCGGGTGCGCGAGCCGCACCAGCCGGGCCTTCTCCGGGTCGCGGGTGACCACCGCGGCCAGCCGCAGACCAGGGGTCACGGCGATCAACGGCGCATGGAAGAAACGACCGGCGGCCCCGAAGCCGACCAAACCGACCCTGATCTCGTCGCTCATGGGGTCAACCCTAGAGCGAGTGGGGTGCTAGATCTCCCGGTCGTCCCGCTCGGCCAGGAACGCCTCGAACTGGGCGGCCAGTTCATCCCCGGTCGGCATGGGGGTGGACTCGGCCAGCAGGTTCTCCTTGTCGGCGCCCGACTGGAAGGCGTCGTACTGCTGCTCCAGCCCCTCGATCGCGCCGGACAGCTCGGCCGAGGCCTGGATCTGCTCCTCGATCTCGGCCGTGGTCTTGCCGGCCGCCTCGCGGAGCGCGTCCATCGGGAAGACCAGACCGGTGCTCCGGGTGATCGCCTCCAGCGCGGCCACGGCGGCCTGCGGGTACTCCGCCTGGGCGAGGTAGTGCGGCACGTGCACCGCGTAACCCAGCGCCACATGACCCTTGCCGCCCAGCCGGAACTCCAGCAGCGCGGCGACGCTGCCCGGCACCTGCACCCGGCCGAACGGGCTGGTCTGCCCGGGCAGCAACTCGGGGCGGCTGCCGTGCGCGGTCAGGCCGAGCGGCCGGGTGTGCGGCACGCCCATCGGGATGCCGTGCGCGGTCACCAGCTTGCCGATCTTCAACTGGGTGGCCAGCATGCCCACCGCCTCGGTGAACAGCTCCCACTCCCGGTCCGGCTCCGGCCCCGTCATGATCAGGAACGGCGTGCCGGTCACATCGCGCAGCAGGTAGACCGCCAGCTCCGGCATGTCGACATCGACCCAGCGGTCACTGTCGAACACCATCACCGGCCGCCGCGACCGGTAGTCGAGCAGCCGGTCCACATCGAAGGTGGCGACAACCCGGTGATCCAGCTCGGCGAGCAGATGCCCCAGGGCCAGCCGCCCGGCGCCCCCCGCGTCCACGAAACCCTCGAAGTGGTAGAGCAGCACCGGATCGGTCAGCTCGGGGATATCACCGTCGAGCCGGTAGAGATCCGTCGGGTCGAACACGGTGTCCCAGCCTTTCCTTCAGGTCGTTACCTCAACAAACCTACGACCCGCCCGATCGATTCCGGATGGACTCCTTAACATCTCCCCACCGACGCGAGCGGTTGCCGGGACCCTATCGGTGAACAACACACCACACGCAGCCGGATCCAGAACTCGAAGCCTCTACCCCCAATTTGCCCGACGCCACCCGATCCGGCGCGCCCGAGCAACCGGCGCATACCCGGATGCCGGAGACCAGCGGATCCGGCCAACGACACTTCGCCACGCTGGCGTCCTACCACGCCCACACTGAAACGGTCCAAGTTCTGGCCACAAAGGAGAATCCGTGACGGAACGGGTACGGGGCATCTGCATCACGCCCGCAGGGAACCTGCTGACGATCAAACGCGTGCGATCGCACATGGACCCGTACTGGGTGCTGCCCGGAGGGCACGTCGAACCCGGCGATGGGAGCCTGGAGGCGGCTCTGCTGCGCGAGCTCGCGGAGGAACTCGCGGGCAAGGCCTCCGTCGTCGCCCTCGTCCACTCGCTGGAGATCGACGGGGAACGGCAGCACTTCTTCCTGGCCCGCGTGGAGACCTGGGATCCGGCTCGGCGCAGCGGCCCGGAGTTCTCCGATGCTTCGCGCGGTCAGTACATCGTGGAGGAAATCCCGTTGGTCCGGTCGCGGCTGGCTCAGATCGCTCTCAAACCCGAGCCGATCGCGCGGTTTCTCACCGAGCATGGGGACAGGCTGTTCCAGCTTGATGACCTCCGTGACGGCATGATCAGTGAGTCTCGCCTGGTTGTGGCGTCGGAGATCGCGAACCCCGACGCAGCGCGGAGACGCCCTGACCGCTCGGCTTGAGAAGCCCGGGTGAGGGGACTGCTTCAGTGGGCCTCACGTACCGCGGGGGCGTCTTCGGCGCGGAGGTGGTAGCGGTGGGTGAGGAATTCGGTGGTTAGCCAGGTTAGGGCCAGGAGGGCGGCGGTGAGGGGCCAGGAGGTGGGGGCGTAGGGCGGGGCTTCGAGGTAGTGGGACTGGAGGTAGAGGCCGCCGTAGACGGCGGTGGTCACCAGGGCGGTGCCGACCAGGGGGCGGACGTAGGTGGGGAGGGGGAGGCGGAAGGCCAGGTCGACGCAGAGGGCGGCGGGGATGAGGAAGAAGGGGATGGCGGAGGCGGGGAAGCCGCCGGCCAGGAGGAGGGGGAGGATGAGGAGGCGGTAGGCGATGTAGCCGAGGGCGATGGGGGTGGCGGTGAAGGTGCGGCCGACCATGATGCGGGCCATCACCAGGATGGTCATGGCGACGACGCCCGCGTAGACGGAGTAGACGGCGTCCGGCACCGGGAGGGTGAAGTTCTGGATGGCCACCAGGTCGACGGGACGGCCGAGGCTGGCGGCGGCGAAGTTCATGAGCTCGGGCTCGGCGTCGGGCTGGCCGCGCAACCAGGCCGCCAGGCCGAGCACGCCGTACTCCTGGTGCTGGCTGGGGAAGATCGCATTTTCCAGGAAGAACCCGTAGAAGACGGCGAGGTAGACGGTACGGCGGCGGCCGGGGGCCGCGCCGACGAACCAGCCGCGGATGACGCCGGCGATCATCAGGGCGGTGCCGATGAAGAGCAGGGCGTGGGACGGGCTCCAGGCGGTGATGTCCAGGCCGTTGATGCGGTGGTTGATCAGGTCCAGCGGGATGGCGATGAGGAAGGTGCCGGTGCCCCAGGTGATCAGCCGGGAGGCGGGGCGGTCGACGCCGTAGCCGGTGTACCAGTGGATGATCGTGAGGGCGACCGCGATCACCGTGCCCACCGTGTTGAGCAGGTGCGGCGGGGCGAGGTCGTCGCGGAGCCAGCGGAAGTGCCAGGAGACGTCCCAGGACGAGCCCAGCACCTTGAGGATGAAAGCCGCCAGCCAGCCGAGGTAGAGCACACGGAACAGGTCGGCGGGGGTCTCCCGGCCCGCTTCGCCGCGCGTCCAGTATGGAAGGGCCCACTCGATGAGCTGAGCAGGGGCCTGCTTGAGCGACTTTCCAGAGTTCACGCGCGAAATGATGCCGTTCCCGTACCTGACGCGCAATGAGGGACTTCCCTGAATCTCTCGCCACAGATAGGGAGGAAAGCAAACGGAACAGGTCGGACGACGGGAAAGGTGAACGATGGACGAGGTCGAACACGCGATCACGGCGCTGGATCTGGACACCAAGGCGGCGTTGGTCGCCGGGCAGGACATGTGGACGTTGCCGGCGGTGCCGGAGATCGGGCTCGACTCGCTGGTGATGTCCGACGGGCCGATCGGGGTGCGGGGGGTGCAGTGGACCGCGCAGGACCCCTCGATCGCGCTGCCCAGCCCGACCGCGCTGGCGGCGACCTGGGACGTCGGACTGGCCCGGCGGGTGGGGGCGCTGCTGGCGCAGGAGTGCCGCCGCAAGGGCGTGCACGTGCTGCTGGCGCCGACGGTCAACCTGCACCGGTCGCCGCTGGGCGGGCGGCACTTCGAGTGCTACTCGGAGGATCCGCTGCTGACGGGGGAGATCGCCGCTGAGTACGTGAACGGGGTGCAGTCGGGCGGGGTAGGGGTCACCGTCAAGCACTTCGTGGCCAACGACTTCGAGACCGAGCGGCTGACCGCCAACGTGCTGGTGGGGGAACGGGCGCTGCGGGAACTGTATCTGCGGCCGTTCGAGATCGTGCAGGCGAAGGCCGGGCCGTACGGGGTGATGGCGGCTTACAACAGGGTCAACGGGCCGACCATGACCGAGCACGGGCCGTTGCAGAACGGGGTGCTCCGGGGTGAGTGGGGCTTCGACGGGTGCATCGTGTCGGACTGGACGGCCGCCCGGGACACCGTGCGGGCCGCGCTCGGCGGGCTCGACGTGGCCATGCCTGGGCCGGTGACCGTGTACGGGCCTGCGCTGGCGGAGGCCGTACGGGCGGGGGAGGTGCCCGAGTCGGTGCTCGACGAGCAGGTACGCCGGGTGCTCACGCTGGCGGTCCGGACGGGGGCTCTCAAGAACGGCTCGCCTCCGGCGGTCTACGAGGAGATCGACGGGGTGGGGCTCGCGCGGGAACTGGCCGCGCGCTCGTTCACGCTGGTGCGGAACCAGGATGGGGTGCTGCCGCTGGCTCGGGAGGTTCGGATCGCGTTGATCGGGGGGCTGGCCAAGGAGGCTCGGGTGATGGGTGGGGGGAGTGCGCTCGTCTTTCCCGAGCGTGTGGTGTCGCCGCTGGAAGGGCTGCGGGCCGCTGGGCTGGATGTCGTTTATGCCCGGGGGGCCGATCCGAGCGAGCAGCTCAGTCCGGCGGGGAAAGGGTTCACGATCGCCTCCACCGCTCGGGACGCCGAAGGGCGGGTGCTGGGGGTGATCCCGCAGAGCGACGGCAGTCTGACGTGGATCGGGTCGATGCCGGTGCCCCACGAGGAACTGCGTTCCGTGGAGATCGGGGGGACGTTCCGGCCGGAGGTCGGGGGTGCTCATCGGTTCGGGATCGAGGGGACGGGGCTCTTCCGGCTGGTGGTGGGCGAGGAGGTTCTGTTCGACGGGCGGGTGGAGTCCGGGTCGGAGGTTTTCACGGTTGAGCTGGCGGCGGGGGAGGACGTTCCGGTCAGTCTCACTCACACGGTGGTCAAGGGTGTGCTTGGGGAGATGCCCATCCTGTACGTGGGCTTCGGCCTCTTGTATCGGGAGCCGACGCCGGGGCCGGACGAACTGCTCGCGCAGGCCGAGGCCGTCGCTCGGGAGGCCGATGTGGTGGTGGTTGTGGTGGGGACCTCCAAGGAGGTGGAGAGCGAGGGGTTTGATCGGACCTCGCTGCGTATGCCGGGGCGGCAGGATGAACTGGTGTCCCGGGTGGCCGCTGCCAATCCGCGTACGGTGGTCGTGGTCAACGCTGGGTCTCCCGTTGAGATGCCTTGGCGGGATCAGGTTGCGGCGATTCTGCTTACCTGGTTCCCCGGGCAGGAAGGTGGGCACGCGCTGGCCGACGTACTGACCGGTGAGGTCGAGCCGGGTGGGCGGCTGCCGACCACCTGGCCCGCGACCATGGCCGACTGTCCGGTCATCGACGTCACCCCGGTCGACGGGGAGATCGCCTACGACGAGGGCGTCTTCATCGGCTATCGCGCCTGGGACCGCGCTTCTACCCCACCCGCCTACCCGTTCGGCCACGGCCTCGGCTACACCACCTGGGAGTACCAGGAACTCACCTACACGGAAGGCACCCTCACCGTACGCCTCCGCAACACCGGCTCCCGCCCGGGAAGAGAGGTCGTCCAGGCATACCTTTCACCCGCGACCCCCGACCCAGAGCGCCCCACCCGCTGGCTGGCCGGTTTCACAACCGCCGAGGCCGCCCCCGGCGCGGAAACCACGGTAACCATCGAAATCCCCCACCGCACCGCCGAAATCTGGACCCCAGAAGGCTGGCAACTGATCCTCGGCGACTACCACCTTTCCGGAGGCCCACTGGAAACCCTAGTGACCTTCTAGATCCCTGACCCTGGCACTCCCACCCACCCACCCTGCTTGCCGTTCTTCTCCCACCCACCCACCCTTGTGACACTCCCGGGTCCGGGCCCGGCTCCGCCGGGACGGACGGTTGCCGTGGGACTCCCACCTACCCACCCTTTCGACCTTCGGTCGGACCCGCCCCCGCCGGGCAGGCGGAGCCGCGTGTCGAGCTTTGGCGCGCCGGGGCGGAAGCCGACGGTCCCGGCGGAGCGCCGACGGCCCCAGATGGGAGCCGGGTCTGCGACCGAAGATCGAACAAGGTGGGTGGAAGTCTCCCGGCAACCAACTCTTTTGCGTACCGGGCGGCAGCCGGCCCTCCCGGCGGACCGGGTCCGACCGGAGGTCAAACTGGGCTGGGCGTCCACGGCAAGCTCGATTCCGACGTACGAGCGCGGGAGCACCTGCCCGGCAGCCGGGTTCGGCCGGAGGACAGGACGGTGGGAGATCCACGGCAACCATCCGTCCCGGCGGAAGCCGGGCCCGGACCCGGAGGGTCGCAAGGGTGGGTGGGAGTTCCCCGGTAACCCATTCCGGCGGAGCCGAGCCCGGACCCGGGAGACCGGAAGGGTGGGTGGGAGATCCACGCCAGACGACGGCGAAGCCGACAGGAGGGGCCTGGGGGGCGGGAGGGGCAGGGGCAATGCGTGTCCCTGGACCGAGAGCACTACTTGTGATGCGGGACAATGGACTACGTGACCAGGATCGTGATCATCGGCGGTGGACCCGGCGGCTACGAGGCGGCCCTTGTCGCCGCGCAACTCGGCGCGCAGGTGACCGTGGTCGAGCGGGACGGGCCAGGCGGTGCCTGTGTGCTGACCGACTGCGTCCCTTCCAAAACCCTGATCGCCACATCCGTGCGAAAGCAGGCACTCCTCGACGCCGAATCCCTCGGCGTCTACTTCACTGGCGGCTCCGACGGCGAGGTAGGCGGCGCGGTAGCCGACATGCCGCTGGTCAACGCCCGCGTGAAGGACCTGGCCAGAGCCCAGTCGGCCGACGTGGCGGCCCGCCTGGCAGCCGAGAACATCGAGGTGATTCGCGCCTCGGCCCGCCTGGTCGACCCCCAGGTGGTCCGCGCCGGCGACCGAACCATCCGAGCCGACGTGGTCATCGTGGCCACCGGCGCCACCCCCCGCGTACTGGACGGCGCGGAACCCGACGGCGAACGCATTCTCACCTGGCGCCAGATGTACGACCTCCAGGAGCTCCCCGAACACCTGATCGTGGTCGGCTCCGGCGTCACCGGCGCCGAGTTCGCCGGCGCGTACCAGTCGCTGGGCTCCGAGGTCACCCTGGTCTCCAGCCGCGACCGCATGATGCCCAACGAGGACGCGGACGCCGCCGAGGTGCTGGAGGCCGTCTACCGGCGGCGCGGCATGAACGTGATGGGCCGCTCCCGGGCCGCCTCCGTCAAGCGCACGGCCGACGGCGTGGTCGTCACGCTGGAGGACGGCCGGACCGCCGAGGGTACCCACTGCCTGATGACCGTCGGGATGATCCCCAACACCTCCGGCATCGGCCTGGAGGACAACGGCGTACGACTGGACCGCAACGGCTTCATCGAGGTCGACAAGGTCTCAAGGACCTCCGCGCCCGGCGTCTACGCGGCCGGGGACTGCACCGGGGTCCTCATGCTCGCCTCGGTGGCCGCCATGCAGGGCCGGATCGCGGTCTGGCACGCGCTCGGCGAGGCGGTGCAGCCGATCCGCCTGGCTACCGTCGCCTCCACCATCTTCACCGACCCAGAGATCGCCGCCGTAGGCATCTCCCAGCAGCAGGTGGAGTCCGGCGAGATCGAGGCCAAGGTCGTCAAACTGCCGCTGGCCACCAACGCCCGGGCCAAGATGCAGGGCTTCAACGACGGCTTCGTGAAGCTCTTCTGCCGCCCCAACACCGGCATCGTGCTGGGCGGGGTGGTGGTGGCGCCGCGCGCCTCCGAACTGATCCTGGCCCTCTCGGTGGCCGTCCAGCACCGCCTGACCGTGGACCAACTGGCGCACACCTTCGCGGTCTACCCCTCGCTGTCCGGCTCGGTCACCGAGGCGGCCCGCCGCTTGATGTCCCCACTGACCGCCGGACTCTAGCCCCAGGCGCTATCTGAAGGCAGCCGCAGGCGCTTTCTGGACGGCGCTTCTGAAGGCAGCCGCAGGCGCTTCCTGGATGGCGCTCTTGGACGGCGACGGCGCTTTCTGGGTGGCGGTCTTTGATGGCGACAGCGCTTTCTGGATGGCGCCTTCTGCTGGCGCTACCCGCAGGCGCTAGCTGTAGGCCCGGCCCATACCGGACCGCACCCGATGCAGCGCCTGCCGCCCGTGATGCACCGCCGAGGCGGCCGCGTGCAGCTCGTTCGGGGTACGGGCCAGGGCCAGCGCCCGCTTGGCCGCCTCGTAGGCGTCCAGCGCGGCACGCCAGTCGTGGCTGGGGCCGCTCAGCGCGTTCACCTTCATCTCGAAGTCGAGGGTGTCGATCTCCTCGCCGAACCGGGTGACGTCCTCCTCGGCCGAGTGCCGGGCCATCGCGAACACGGCGTTCGAGCGCTCCCGGCGGCGATGAGTGACCCCCCAGACCAGCAGCGTCATGCTCAGCCCGAAGGCACTGGCGATCACCACCAGCAGCGCGGGGGAGAGCCCGCCCGAGGATGACCGATCGGCCGGGCCGGTCTCCCGGGTGCCCTGAGTGGTGTCCTCGGTGGTGCCCCCTTGCGGGTCCTGGGCCGGCTCGGTCGCCACGATCGCGTCGTCCGGCAGGTCGGTGGCCGCCCCCTTGGCCCCGGCCAGGTTCACATCGCCGGCCTGGATGAAGGAGGCCTGGTCGACCACCGCGCCGGTGAAGTCGGCGCCCTTCAGCTCGGCCTGGATGAACTGGGCCTCGGTCAGGTCGGCATCCTTGAAGACCGCGTGCTGCAGCTGGGCCTGGCCGAACTTGACCTCGCGGAGCTTGGCCCCGCTGAAGTCGGCGGTGCGGCCCTTGACCTGGCCGAGTTCGGCCTGGTTGAGGTCGGCGCCGGTCAGCTTGGCGTTGGTCAGCGTGGCCTGGGTGAGCACCGCACGGGTCATGACCGCCTCGGTCAGATCAGCGTGCGGAAACTCCGCCTGCCCGGCCTCGGCGTCGATCAGCACCGCCCCACGCAGGTCCGCCTGCTTGGCCCGGAGCTGCCCCAGGTCAGCCGAGGTCAGGTCGGCCCCCCGCAGATCGGCGTACTCCAGGTGAGCCTGCGTCAGATCGGCCTCCCTGAGCGAGGCCCCCCGCAGCACCGCCCCCGTGAGGTCCTTCTGCGTGAGATCAACCTCATCCAGCTTGGCATTGGTCAGATTGGCGCAGCGCAGGCTGAGAGGTAACTGAGCCCCCCGGGTGAAGTCCTTCCCCCGGAGATTCGGCCCACTACCCGGCTTACAGGGCGCCGTGGCGGAATGCGCGGCGGACGCGGGCAACACGATGGCCAGCGCAATGCCCACCACGATGGTGACGAACACGGCGAACAAGGCCATGAACATGGGAGTAACGCGCACAACAGCCTCCAGGGGAACGGCTAAATCTTCCCATGGAGGCTTACAAACCACTTGCAAACACCTTGCGCACCGATCACGTTTGTGCCTCGTTTACACCCCCTCACCCAACGATCCACACCGAACCCCCCAGCCCCCCCACAACCCCCCAAATCCCCCAGAAATACGCGTGACGGCGCTCAGACCAAACTCAGGCGAGGAGCGCCGGAACCAGACCTGAGCCACAACGGCGGTCGGCCGGGGGAGGCGAGAGCCGTAAAGGAACAAAAGGAAACGGCCTCGCACTTACGTGCGAGGCCGTATGAGCCTTACAGACCCTTATGCGCGGGCTACCAGTCGCCCCCGCCGAAGTCACCGCCACCGAAGTCGCCGCCGCCCCAGTCGCTGCCGCCGCCACCCCAGTCTCCGCCGCCGCCGCCCCAGTCGCCACCGCCGACGCTGTCTGCGGCCGCGCCGTCGGCGTAACCGGCGGCGTAGCCGCCCATGCCCCAGCCGCCGAAGGCGCTGCCGAGCATGGTGCCGACCAGCATGCCGGTGAGCAGGCCGCCGCCGTCGAAGCCGCCGTAGTAGCCGTGGGCGTAGGGCTGGTAGGCCGGGCCGGCGTTCCAGTAGGGGGCGCGCTGGCCGTTGGCCATCACGACCTCACGCATCTGCGGGTCGAAGCCGCGCTCGATGGCCTGGGCGTCCATCGCGCAGGCGGGCACGTCGCGGAGGGCGCCGCCGGGCGGGGCCCAGCGCACGTTCCGCACGGACGGGCCGTGCTGCGGGTTGAAGAAGCAGGGCGGGAGCCGCTCCGGCAGGGGCAGGTTGTTGATCTTCGCCTTCACCACGGCGAGCGCGTAGCGCCCGTCCTCCAGGGTGGAGGTCACGGTGCCCAGGTCCTCGGCGCGCTTGACCGCGGCCAGCTCGGTCTTGGCCTTCTCGTAGGAGTCCAGCGCGTGCTGCCAGTCGGTGTCGGTTCCGGCTGCGGGGAGCATGCGGGCGTCCAGGTCGAGCGAGGTGATCTCCTCGCCGAACTTGGTGACGTCCTCTTCCACGGTCTGCCGCACGGCGGCGAGCTCGGCGGCCTCCTTGGCCTCGCGCTGCCGCTTCATACGCCGGGAGATCAGCCAGATGCCGCCACCGCCGACCACCGCGACGCCGAGCAGGCCGATCCAGACGCCGCCTCCGCCACCACCGCTGGCCGAGCTGTTGCTCATCGCCCCGGAGCGGTCGCCGGAGGCCATCATGTTGACCCGGTTCACGAAATCCTGCATGCCGGTGCTCACGTCGGAGTTGGCGCTGGTGGCCTTCTTGGCCAGCTGGCCCGCCGCGCCCTTGGGCAGATCGGTCGAGCCGGCGAACAGGCTCATACCGTCCAGCACGGCCACGGTGGCGGCGGAGCGCCCGTTCTGGTCGAGTGCGGTGCCGAGCTGGGTGATCAGCTGACCGGCCTGGGCCTCGGTCACCGTGGCGTCCGGCAGGGAGACCACGTAGATCTTGGCCTTGGACTCCTTGAGAGCGGTGCGGATGTCGCTCTGCTGGGCCGAGGTCAGCGGTGAGCCTGGCTGGACGAAGAGCGGGTCACCGCTCTTCCATGAGTTGATCACCGTTGTCACGTCGGGTGGGGCGGCGATGAACGACGCCGCACGTGCGGTGGGGGTGAGCAGCAGCAGCGTGGCCAGGCCAACGAACAGCGCCGCAACGGCGGCCCCCACGCGGCCCAGCGGATGGGTCTTGGTCACGGCTTTTAGGCCTCCTTCGCCCTTGTGGACGAACGGCATCGCAATATGGTTCCTCAACGGCTCCACCGTATCCGCCCGAGCCCCACCCCACGCGCCCCAGACCACCGCTCCCAAACAAATATCCGCTCTACGCGAAATCTCCCCGTCATCTTCTGACCTTCAACCGGGGTCCCGGCTGCGCAGGGTGGTTGCCGTCTTGGCGCATGTCGCGGCGGAGCCGGATCCGACCGACAGTCAATGACGGAACACGTGGGACGGGTTCCTCGGCAACCAATCTTTCGCGCGCCGAACGGCAGTTGTCCCTCCCGGCGGAGCCGGGTCAGGAGGGTGGGTGGGAGTTCCACAGCAACCAACCCTCCCGGCGGGCATGTCGGGAGGGTTGAGGGCGAACGTGGAGCGGGCTAGGCGTCCTTGATTTCGCAGATGGTGGAGCCTGCGGTGACTGTTTGGCCGACGGCTGCGGATAGGCCGGTGATGGTGCCGGGCTTGTGGGCGGTCAGGGGTTGTTCCATTTTCATTGCTTCGAGGACGACGATGATGTCGCCGGTGGCGACTGTGTCGCCGTCTGCGGCGACCACCTTGACGATGGTGCCCTGCATGGGGCTGACTAGGGCGTCGCCGCTGGTGGCTGTCTTGCGGGCCGCGCCGGTCGTCCGGCGGGGGGCGGCCTTCTTCGTTTCGGAGCGGGTGTTGGCGAAACCGGCGGGGAGGACCACTTCCAGGCGCTTTCCGCCGACTTCGACGGTGATGCGCTCCCGTTCCCCGGCCTCGGCGATCTCGGTTGGGCCCTCGTACGGGGGAATGGTGTTCACGAACTCGGTCTCGATCCACCGGGTGTGCACCGAGAAGGGCTCCGAGACGAACGCGGGGTCGGTGACGATCGCGCGGTGGAAGGGCAGCACGGTCGGCATGCCCTCGATGGTGAACTCGGCCAGGGCCCGGCGAGCCCGTTCCAGGGCCTCCCGCCGGGTGGCGCCCGTCACTATGAGTTTGGCCACAAGGGAGTCGAAGGACTGCGGGACCGTCATTCCGGACTCGTACCCGGCGTCCAGCCGTACGCCGGGGCCGGACGGGACGTGCATTGCGGTGATGGTGCCGGGGGCGGGCAGGAAGCCGCGTCCGGCGTCCTCGGCGTTGATGCGGAACTCGATGGAGTGACCGCGCAGGGCGGGGTCCCCGTACCCGAGAGGCTCCCCGGCGGCGATCCGGAACATCTCCCGGACCAGGTCCACCCCGGCCACCTCCTCGGTCACCGGGTGCTCCACCTGGAGCCGGGTGTTGACCTCGAGGAAGGAGATCGTGCCGTCCTGCCCGACCAGGAACTCGCAGGTCCCGGCCCCGACGTACCCGGCCTCCCGGAGGATGGCCTTGGAGCTGTCGTACAACAGCGTGAGCTGAGCGTCGTTGAGGAACGGCGCGGGCGCCTCCTCGACCAGCTTCTGGTGGCGGCGCTGCAGCGAGCAGTCCCGGGTGCTGACCACCACCACGTTGCCGTGGCTGTCGGCCAGGCACTGGGTCTCCACGTGCCGGGGCCGGTCCAGGTACCGCTCCACGAAGCATTCGCCCCGCCCGAAGGCGGTGACGGCCTCCCGCACCGCCGACTCGTATAGGTCGGGGATCTCCTCCAGTGTGCGCGCCACCTTGAGCCCGCGCCCGCCACCGCCGTACGCGGCCTTGATCGCGATGGGCAGCCCGTGCTCCGCGGCGAAGGCGACCACCTCGTCCACCCCGGAGACGGGGTCGGGGGTCCCGGCCACCAGCGGCGCACCCACCCGCTGGGCGATGTGCCTGGCCTGCACCTTGTCGCCGAGCGCGGTGATCGCCGCGGGCGGCGGCCCGATCCAGGTCAGCCCGGCGTCCAGGACGGCCTGCGCGAAGTCGGCGTTCTCCGCGAGGAAGCCGTAGCCGGGGTGAACCGCGTCCGCCCCGGTCTCCCGGGCCACCGCGAGCAGCTTCTCGATGTTCAGGTAGGTCTCCGCCGGACTCTGGCCGCCCAGGGCCCTGGCCTCGTCGGCGACCTTGACGTGCAACGCGTCCAGGTCCTGGTCGGCGTAGACGGCAACGCTGCCCAGGCCCGCATCGGCGCAGGCGCGGGCCACGCGAACCGCGATCTCGCCGCGATTGGCGATCAGGACCTTTTCCACCGGGACCTCCCTCACTACAGCCTGACAAAGGGGAGTGTAAGCAGACCCCGACAGCTCTCTGATGTCGCCCCTTGCTGAGTTGGTCCTGGGACGCCCCTGACGCTTTCATAACGAGTAGGTATAACCGGGACGATCGGCCACCCGGTTGCTTACGGTGAGGGCGCCCATACCTCGTCGAAGGGAAACGAGATGAGTCACAGCTTGCTCGGGGGCGACCCCGCGGAAATGCAGAGCATGGCCGCGCAGTTCACCCAGCAGGCCGACCAGGTCCGCGCCACAATGGCGGCCCTGGACCGCGAAGCGGCCAAGGTCGGCACGGTCTGGACCGGCCCCGGGGCCCAGCGGTTCCGGGATTCCTGGCAGAACTACCGCGCCGCCTTCCAGCGGATGTCGGAAGAGCTCAACGAGGCGTCCCGGGTGATCAACACCTACCGGGGCAACATCGAGTCCGCGACGCGCTAGTCCGGAACGGCGGCCTGGATGGGGGTGGTGCTCCCCGACACCACCAGCAGGCCGCGCCCTGGAGGCCCCCCGGTCGCGCCCCGGGGGAGCCGCACATTGAACAGATCGCCGTCCGCCGGGCTCTGCACCGACAGCAGCAGGCCCGTGCGCGCCTTGCGGGCCTCGGCCACGAAGCCCCGGTACGCGGTGGCCAGGTCGCCGGTGGTGCCCGCGACGAGCAGTCCGTGCTCTCCGTCCCGCCCGGTCCGCAGGATCTCGTCCAAAGCCGAGCCGAGCGCCGAGTCCGGCGAGATCAGCTCGGCGTCGTCCACGATCACGACGTACCGCTGCTGGCCCTCGACCAGTTTGAGCGGGTCCAGCGCCCCCGGCAGGCCCCCGAATCCGGCCTCTCCGCCGGCCTCCGCGCGCAGGCTCCTGGCATTGCCGTCCAGTACGGCGAGCACTCCACGCAACTCCCGCAACGGTGACCTTCTGGGCGCGATGACCAGCACCGGAACCCCCCGGTCCAGGAAGGACTGGGCGGCCGCGAGCAGCGTCGAGGAGCGCCCCGACCTGGACGGACCGGCCACCACGGCGGCGGGGCCGTGCGCCAGCAGATCCAGCCCGGCCGGGGCCAGCGCGTCCCCGCCCGCGCCCATCAGCGCCCAGAGCGGGGAGGGCGGTTCGAAGCCGGGGACGAGGGCGAGCGCCTGGTCCACGGTGATCCGGTTGGGCAGCGCGTCCACCCGCAGGGGCGGGCGTTTGGGGGAGTCGGCCGTACGGGCCAGGGCCTGGAGGGCGGCCACCTGGGCGGGTCCTGACGGGTCGTCGGCGAGCAGCGCGATCTGGCTCTCCACCAGGCCCTGCTCGGTCATCGACAGCGCGCGTCCCGGCGGCATCGAGGCGGGCAGGTTCTTGGCCGGCAGCCCGGCCAGGCCGTAGTCGGCGGGGTCGGCCAGGCGGAGCACCAGCCGGTCGTCGAAGACCGTGGAGACCTGGCCGAGCAGGCCGGAGCGGTCGGCGGTGACCACCGCGCGCAGGCCGACCGCGGGGCCTTCCCTGAGCAGTTGGAGCAGCGCGTCCAGCAGGCGTCCGTAGTCGTAGTTCTCGAACGCGGCCGTGTATCCCTCCCAGCGGTCCAGCATGAGGATCAGCCAGGGTTCGCGTACCCCGGCCTGGCGGGCCTCGGCCAGCGAGGCGAAGCCCTTCTCGGCCAGCAGGTGCTGGCGGCGGGCCACCTCGGCACGCAGCCGGGCGAGCAGGCGCTCCACCCGTTCCAGCTGGTCACGGGTGACCACGGCGCCGCAGTGCGGGAGCGCGACCAGTGGCAGCAGCGCCCCGGAGCCGCAGTCGATCACGTGCAGGTGTACGTCGTCGGGGGAGGTGGTGGCGGCGATCGAGCCGGCGATGGTGCGCAGCGCGGTGGACCGGCCGCTCCGGGCGGTTCCGGCGATCAGCAGGTGGCCGGGGCCCAGCATCAGCGGCCGGGTGCGCTGCGCCCAGGGCAGGTCGGAGAGGCCGAACGGGATCTCCTCGGGTCCGCCCTCCGGCACCAGGACCTGTTCGGGCAGCGGGGGCAGCCAGGGGCTGGGCTGGCGGGGGATGGAGCGGGTGGCCGTGCGTACCTGGTCCACCAGCCGGGCCAGGTCCGTGGTGCCGGAGGAGTCCACGCCCGCGCGGCCGGGGGTGTGCGCCCGCCCGAGCGCCGTCCACGGCAGGTCGGTGACCCGCACCTCGCCGCTCGGGGCGTCCCCGCCCGGCGCCCGCCCGCCGATTCTGGCCGTCTGTACGGCCACCGCAGGCCCCGCGCCGGATCGGACATAACACCGTCCGGGCAGAGATTTCGGGATCTGCGCCGCCTCCGGCCCGTCGATCACGTCGGACGACTCCTGCGCGTCGGTCACCCGCAGGGCGATCCGCAGCGAGGTGTTGGCCTGGATGTCGGCGGTGACCACGCCGGCGGGCCGCTGGGTGGCCAGGATCAGGTGGATGCCGAGCGAGCGTCCGCGCCGGGCGATGTCCACCAGCCCGTCCACGAAGTCCGGCAGCTCGGCCACCAGCGCGGCGAACTCGTCGATGACCAGCACCAGCCGGGGCAGCGGGGGAGGCGGCTCCTGGCCGGCTCGGGCGGTGGTCCTGACGGGGCTGCCGAACAGGCCGGTGACGTTGCTCTGCCGTACCCCCGCCGCGCCGAGCACCCAGCTGGTGCCGCGCTCGGCCGCGTCCCGCGCCTCCAGGTAGTCGTCGATGTCCTTGGCGCCCGCCTCCAGCAGCAGCCGTTCCCGGCGCCGGAGCTCGGCCGCCAGCGAGGTGAGCGCCCGCTGGGTGAGGTGGCCGTCCAGGTCGCTGACCATGCCCACGGTGTGCGGGAGGCGTACGCACTCCTTGAAGGCGGCGCCGCCCTTGTAGTCGATCAGCACGAAGGTCATCTCGTCCGGCCGGTTGACCGCCGCCAGCGAGCTGATCAGGGTCTGCAGCAGCTCCGACTTGCCCGCGCCGGTGGTTCCGGCGATCAGCGCGTGCGGGCCGTCCCGGCGCAGGTCCACCGTGTACGGGCCGTCGGGGCCGACCCCGATGATCGCCCGGGTGTCCCGGCCGGGGGTGCGGCCAAGGTCGATCAGGTCGAGCAGGCGGGCCTGGCCGGGCAGCGCGGTGGCCGGGTCGTCGCGGCTCACGTCGCGGAGCGGGGCGAGCGCCCGGGCCACCCGGTCCGCCCATCCGGGGGAGACCTGGTCGGCGCGGATCCGGCCGAGCGCGTCCAGGCCGCCGCCCCGGAGCCTGAGCGTGCCGTCGGCGGCGCAGGAGACCACGGTGGCGCACTCCTCGGGCAGCAGCGCCTGGTCGTCGTCGATGGCCAGGGTGTAGACCCCGGCCGGGGGCCCCTGGCGGAGCACCTGCGGCATGCCGGGCAGGCCGCGGAGCACCTGGGCGCCGTCCAGCACGACCAGGATGTCGTACGGGCGCTCGTCGTAGGTGGCGAAGGTGGGTTCCGCGGCTTTCGGGGCGCCCCTGCCCAGTTCGGTCCAGCCGGACGGGCCCCCGGTGAGGCGGCCGGGGCGGAGCAGGGGGGCGTTCTCCTCGTCCTGGCGTTCGGCGACCAGGGCGGCCAGTTCGGCCACCCGGCGGGCGGCGGCCTCGGGGTCGGTGCCGACCAGGGCGACGCTGTCGACGGTGTGCGTGGTGCAGTGCGGCAGCCAGCGGGTCCAGTTCCACTGGTCGGCGGCGTCCGGGTGGGTGGAGAGCACGACGATGGCCAGGTCGCGAGGGCTGTGCAGGGTGGCGGCCTGGCCGATCAGCCAGCGCGCGGTGCCCAGGGCGGCGCGCCGGGGGCCGGTCACTCCGGCGACGCCCAGGCGCTGCATCGCCAGGGCGACCGGGACATTCGTCGAGATCGTGGGCTCTTTCCGCTCCTGGTCGAATTCGATCTCGGCGGGGAGGTCGGCGAGGCCGACCCGCAGGCGCAGCGTGTCCGGGTCGTGGGTGCGGCGCTCCCAGAGGCGGCGGCGCGGGCCGGTTGCGGTGAGCAGTAGTTCGGCGGGGTCGGGCGCGGCGGCCCTGCGGGCCCGCTCGTCGGCGCGGCAGGCGTCGGCGACCTTCCGCTCGAACTCCTCCAGCTCCAGGCGGTACTCCTTGAGTGCCTGGCGGTGCTGCTTGCGGCCGTGCCGCCGGTCGCTCGCCCACTGCCCGATCATGATCATCGGGGTCATGAAGGCGATCAGCAGGAAGTACCAGGTCTGGAAGACCACCGCCATGACGAGGCCGAACACGGCCGGCAGGAACGCGGCCAGCAGTTGGAGCCGCATGCCCTCGGCCTTCTTGGGCTCCTGCGGCACGGCCAGCCGGACGGTCCGGTCGGCCGGGCGCAGCCGGGGTGGCCGGTTGTAGGCGAGGCCGCCGTCCGGGAGGGCGTCCAGGTGGGCGTCCGGGGGCTCGATCAACCCGATCTGGAAGGCCGAGTTCCCGCAGGCCAGCACCGCGCGCTCCGGCCACGCGACGGCCTCCCCCAGGGGCTCGCCGTCCAGGGTCGGTACGCCTTCGGCCGCGCTCACCGTGATCCCCGAGGGGACCAGCCGCACCACGGCGGCCTCCGGCGGCAGCTCCTGGTCGTCCGGTACGGCGATCGCGCAGGCCGGGTCTGAGCCGATCACATGGGTGCCCAGGGCCAGCCGGTGGACCGTGCCCGCGCCGGGGCCGCCGATCACCCGCAGCTCCACCATGCCGCCGGGTTCCTCGATCACCGTGTGCGGGGCGGCCCGCCGGTCCAGGGCGATGCGGTCGCCGTCGCGGAGCAGGCCGAAGGCCCTGGCCTCGGGGTCGAGGCGGCGGCCGTCCAGCCAGATCTCCGGGTCGGGGTGGTCCTGGGGGTGGCGGTCCAGGCCGGTGTCCAGGCCGTACGGGGCCCGGGCGCGCGGGAGGCGTACCACGTTGGAGGGGCGGGCGGCCGGGCTCTCCAGCGCGGTGGCCAGGGCGGCGACGGTGGTGGTCTCGTCGCCCTCCACGAGGAGGTCGCGGGCGTTCCCGGGGGGTCCGACCACGGTGAGCGTGATCCGCATGGGCGGTCTCCAAAGGGGTGAGGGCGGGGTCACGGTACAGAGCGGGGCCGGGCGGCTCGCCTGGTATGCGGAATCGGTCTTCAACCGGGACTACGTCGGGGAATCCGTTCGGGCCTCAAGTTCGTGGTCAATCTGGGCCAGATCTGGATTTGGTGCGTACCTGTGGACAGAGGTTGGACAGCGTCCAGAACGGGGGTCCCGGTCTGGACGTGCACCCGGTGGAGGCGTCTGTGGATCTGGGGCTTCGGAGCCTGTGGTTGGTGGGGCTCCTGGGGGCGCTGAGGTCTGTGGACAGAGGTGTCGATCGGGCTGTGGAAGACGGGGGAAACCGGTGGATAACGCTGTGGATAACTCTGGCGGTTGTGGACAAACCCGGAGGAATCCGAGCGTCTACCTGCGGCTGAGGTGGCCGTTACCGGTTTGATGAACGCGAATCTAATTCATGTTCACTGAACGTTCCTGTGGATAACTTCCTTCGAGCGGGGGGTGGGTGGGGTACCTTGGGTAGGCCTGGCGCGACACGGAGAGTAGGGTTCCGCGCGCTTTGGGTTGATATGGGCTATCGCTCCATTGTGTGCCGTTCGGGGTGCCCAACAAGTCTTGTCAACTCCTCTGTAAGGGGGATTTCCGTTGACATTTCCGGTCTCTTGACTTGTTGTTGTTATATCGTGTTAAGGCAGTATCCCAGGAAGCTCTGTGAGTCATGTTACCTGTGTTACCCGTGTGAACGATCTTGCGTCTTAGCTGCGGAAATACCTTTTTCGTTGACGGGCCGAGCTATAACCGATAAGCATGGGTCCTCGTTTTCCGGGGTCCGGCCCGTCAGGGATGTCCATAATGGCGTGATATTTCGCGCGAATCCGAAATGCTTTGATCAACCCCGTTCCTCGTCATGTGGCCTCGGCCGCATGCGCGTTGACTGGATTCTGGGAGCCCCCCGCCCATGAGGATCACCGAGAACCCGGCCCGCGACAGCCGTACGGGCCCGGCGGAACGGCCTGGTTTGTCAGGTCCGGCGTCCCGGAAACTGCCTGTGCCGCCCCGCGAGCGCAAACCGGCCCTGGCCGCCCTGGCCGTGCTCCTCATCGTGGGTGGGGCGCTGGCCACCACCCTGCTGGTGATGCGGAGCGGCGACCGGGTGTCCGCGGTCCGGATCGTCCAGCAGGTGGGGGCCGGGCAGCAGATCCCGGCCTCGGCCATGCAGGAGGTGCAGATCGCCGAGACCGGCATCGACTACGTGGCCTGGCAGTTCCGCGACCGGGTGCTGAAGACCTACGCGGCGGTCACCCTGCTGCCCGGCACGCTGCTCACCGAGCGGATGGTCACCACCGAGAGCGAGCAGCTCGGCCCCGGCAAGGCCCAGGTCGGGCTGGCCCTCAAGTCGGGGCAGTATCCGGTGGGCCTGACCGCGGGAGACGTCGTACAGGTGATCTACGTGCCCAGCGTCGGCCGGGGCAGCGCCAACGCCAGCCCGCAGCGCGTCCTGGCCGCCAACGCCCTGGTGCACAGCGTCGGCGCCCCCGGCCGCACCGCCACCGGCCTGGTCACCGTGATCGTCGACGCGGCCGCCTCGCCCACCATCGCGCAGTACGCCTCCAGTGGAGAGATCGCGCTGGCCGTCCTGCCGGGGGCACGCTAGTGGCGCTGATCGTCCTGGCCGCCGACAAGGGGGCGCCGGGAGTGACCACGGCCGCGACGGCGCTCGGCGCCGTCTGGCCCCGGCCGGTGCTGCTCGCCGAGTGCGACCCGGCCGGCGGCGACCTGGCCTACCGGCTCCCCGGCGCCGACGGCGGCGTGCTCAACCCCGCGCGCGGCCTGCTCAGCCTGGGCGCGGTGGCCCGGCGAGGGCTGCACGCCGAACAGATCCTGGAGCACACCCAGAAGCTGGTCGGCGGTCTCGACGTGCTGGCCGGGCTGGCCAACGGGGAGCAGGCGGCCGGGCTGACCTGGCTCTGGGGGCCGCTCGGGCGCTCGCTGGCCGCGCTGCCGCACACCGACGTGCTGGCGGACTGCGGGCGGCTGGGCGCCCATCCGGAGGTCAACGAGCTGCTCGCGGCGGCCGACCAGGTCGTGCTGTTCACCAGGCCCAGCCTGGATCACGTCGCCCACCTGCGGGAACGTCTGGCGCTGCTGAAGCGGCCGGTGGGCGTGGTGGTGATCGCCGACCCCCGGTCGTACCGGGCCTCGCTGGACGAGGTGCGCCGGATCGTCTCCGGCTGGGAGGTGTCCTTCGTCGGCGGGCTGGCGTACGACCCGAAGGGGGCCGAGCTGCTGCGCGGGCAGTGGGGCGGGCGGCTGGACCGCAGCCTGCTCATCCGGACCGCCCGCGAACTGGCCAACCGGCTGGCCGGCCGAGTCGCCCCCGAGCCCGAGCCCGGCCCAGATCAAGGTCCGGTTCCCGGGTCCCGCTCGGCCCGCCACCGCTCGGCCAACGGGTATCCCCCCGGCTACTCCGCCAACGGGTACCCGGTCAACGGCTACCCGCCCGACGGCTATCCCCGTCCCGGCACGCCCATCGTCCCCGGGCAGCGTGAGGAGACGCCGTGACCGTCGACCACGCCCTGGTGAAACGTTTCCGGCAGGAGGTCGGGGACCGGCTGGCCCGGCAGCGGCGGCTGGACCAGGCCAGCGGCCTGCGGCCGATGAGCGGGGAGGACGAGCGGCAGTTCGCCCGGGCGCTGATCGCCCAGGTGCTGGAGGAATTCGCCCGCGGCGAGATCGGCGTCGGCCGCACCCCGCCCAGCGTGGAGGAAGAGGAGGGGCTCGCCGCCGGCATCCACGCCGCGCTCTTCGGCGTCGGGCGGCTCCAGCCGCTGCTGGACGACCCCGAGGTCGAGAACATCGACATCAACGGCTGTGACAGGGTCTTCGTCGGTTACGCGGACGGCCAGGAGCTCACCCACGAGCCGGTGGCCGAATCCGACGAGGAGCTGATCGAGCTCATCCAGATCCTGGCCGCCTACTCCGGCCTCTCCTCCCGGCCGTTCGACACCGCCAACCCCCAGCTGGACCTGCGCCTTCCGGACGGCTCCCGGCTCTCGGCGGTGATGGACGTGACGGTGCGCCCCGCCATCTCCATCCGGCGTGCCCGCCTGGGCAAGGTCTTCCTCAGCGACCTGGTGGGCAACAACACGCTCACCCCCGACGTGGCCCGGTTCCTGTCGGCGGCGGTGGCGGCCAGGAAGAACATCATGATCGCGGGTTCCACCAACGCCGGGAAGACCACCCTGCTCCGCGCCATCGCCAACGAGATCCCCCCGGTCGAGCGGCTGATCACGGTGGAGCGGGCGCTGGAACTCGGCCTGGACCAGTTCCCCGAGCTCCACCCCAACGTGGTCGCCTTCGAGCAGCGCCTGCCCAACTCCGAGGGCCAGGGCGAGATCTCGATGGCCGAGCTGGTCCGCCGCTCCCTCCGGATGAACCCGTCCCGGGTCATCGTCGGCGAGGTCCTCGGCGACGAGATCGTCACCATGCTCAACGCGATGACCCAGGGCAACGACGGCTCGCTCTCCACCATCCACGCCAACTCCTCGATGGAGGTCTTCAACCGCATCGCCACCTACGCCCTGCAGGCCGAGGAACGGCTGCCCATCGAGGCCACCCACATGCTCATCGCCGGCGCCATCGACTTCGTCGTCTTCATCGAGAAACGCAACGACTACCACCGCGGCGGCACCCTGCGGCGCTTCGTCTCCTCCGTCCGCGAGGTGGCCGGCTGCGACGGCCGGGTGCTCTCCTCGGAGATCTTCACCAACAACGGCAACGGCGTCGCCGTCCCGCTCGCCCCCATCGCCTGCATCGACGACCTGGCCGCGCACGGCTACGAGGGAGCGTGGTCCTGATGCCCGCCGGTCTGTTCGATCCGCTGGTGCTGTTCGCGGGCGCCGCCATCGGCGGCGGCCTCTACCTGCTCTTCCTGTCGATCTACGGCCTCCGGCCCCGGCCTGCCGGGCCGGACGGGAAGGCGCGGCGAAAGGAACTGGTGCGCACCCTGTCCACCCGGACGGCGGTAGCGGTGATCACCGGGGTGGTGGTGCTGGTGCTGACCGGGTGGCCGGTGGTCGCGGCCGGGTCGGTGCTGCTGGTGATCGCCTGGCGGGGGCTGACCGGAGGCGCGGCCGAGGAGCGGGCCTCGATGCGGCGGTTGGAAGGGCTGGCCGCCTGGACCGAGTCCCTGCGCGACACCATCGCCGGGGCGGCCGGACTGGAGCAGGCCATCCCGGTGTCGATCCGGGCCGCCGCGCCCTCCCTCCGGCCGCACCTGCGCGCGCTGGTGGACCGCATGCACACCCGGATGGCGCTCGGCGACGCGCTCCGCATGTTCGCCGACGAACTCGACGACCCGTCCGCCGACCTGGTGGTGGCCGCCCTGGTGCTCAACTCCAAACTGCGCGGGCCCGGCCTGCGCGACGTGCTCTCCGCGCTCGCCCTCTCGGCCCGCGAGGAACTCGACATGCGCCGCCGCGTCGAGGCGGAACGCCGCGCCACCCGCCGCAGCGTGCAGATCGTCGTCGGCACCGCCCTGGCCTTCGCGGCCTTCCTGGTCATCTTCAACCGCTCGTACGTGGCGGAGTACAACACGCTCCTCGGCCAGGCCGTGCTGGTCGTGGTGGCGGGACTGTTCGGCGCGGGTTTCGCCTGGATGCGGCGCCTGGCCAGGTTCGACAAACCGGCCCGGATCCTGGCCCCCTACCACCGCCCCGAGCCGTCCCCTCGTCCGGAGGAAGCAGGGGTGGCCTCATGATCACGATCGATCTGTCGCTGTCTGTCAGGGACTTGGGGGTGGCGGCGTGAACGCGACGGTGTTCGCGGGCGGAGTGCTCGGGCTCGGGCTGTTCCTGCTGATCCGGGCCTTGTTCCCGCCCCGGCCGGGGCTGGTGAAGCAGCTGGCGGCGCTGGAACGGGCGCGGGCCGGGGAAGAGGCGGTCCGGGCGCCGCTGGTGGCGGTGGACGAGGAGGTCAGCCAGTTCCGGCAGGCCCTGGGGGTGCGGTTGGCGCGCTTCTACGCGGCCCGGGGCTGGGAGGTCCGGTCGATCCGGGCCGACCTCACGCTGCTCGGCAAGTCCTTCGAAGGGTTCCTGGCCACCAAGGTGCTGCTTGGCGTGTCCGGGCTGCTGGCGTTCCCGTTCCTGGTCGGCTGGCTGGCGCTGATGGGCTGGGGTGTCTCGCTGCACGTGCCGTTCTGGTCGGCGCTGCTGGTCTCGGTCGTGTTCTTCCTGCTGCCCGACGCCCAGATCCGGCGGGACGCCGCCGTGCGGCGCCGGGACTTCCGGCACGCGGTCGGGGCCTTCCTGGATCTGGTGGCCATGAACCTGGCCGGGGGCCGGGGCGTTCCCGAGTCCCTGCTGATGGCGGTGTCCGTGGGCAGTCCGGCCTCGCCGAACGGTTCCGCCGCCGACTCGGCCGGGTCCAACTGGGCGATGGAACGCATCAGGGAGGCGCTGGCCAACGCCCGGATCGTCGGCATCACCCCATGGCAGGCGCTTGGCCAGCTCGGGGACGAGATCAACGTGGACGAACTGCGTGACCTGTCCGCCGCGCTCGGCCTGGTCGCCGACGACGGCGCCAAGGTGCGCTCCTCGCTGACCGCGCGGTCGGCGACTCTCCGCCGTCGCGAGCTGGCCGAGATCGAGGGCAAGGCGGGCGAACGTTCGCAGTCCATGCTCGTCGCCCAGCTGCTGCTCTGCGCCGGCTTCGTGATCTTTCTCAGTTATCCGGCAGCCATGAAGATGTTGGGATCCTAGATGTTCACCTACCTGATCGCCCTGCTCCAGGTCCGCATCCACCAAGCCCGCACGGCCCCCACCCGGGGGGCGTCCGCGGTCGAGTGGGTCATCATCACCGCGATCATCGCCGGTGTCGCCCTCGGCCTGGCCACCCTCATCAAAGGCCTCGTCGAAGGCAAATCCGCCGAAATCGGCAGCACCTTCGGCGGCGGAGGCGGCAGCAACGGCGGCGGCATCGGCCAATGACCCCACCCCCTGCCCCCCGAACCACGAGCCCACCACCCACCCCGGCGGGCTCCGCCCCGCCGCGCCCGGCGGACTCCGCGCCGCCACGCCCGGCGTCTTCTGCTACCCCGTCCGATGAACGGTCGGCGCGGGTTCGGCCGTGTGCCGTGGCGCTTTCCGGGCGTGAGCAGGTCCGCCTTGGTCGTGGAACCGGGGCAGCGAGAGGGCAGGGGCCAGCCGCGCCGAGGGATGAGCGGCAGTGGCCTGCCGCGCCTAAGGGCGAGGGGCAGGGGCCAGCCGCGCCGAAGGGCGAGGGGCAGTGGCCAGTCGCGCCCACGAGCGAGGGGGCGGGGTCGGCCGTGCCGGGAGGTGAGGGGCGGAGACCGCCGGTGCCGAAGGGGGAACGGGGGGCGGCGGTGATTGAGCTGGCCATTCTGATGCCCGTGGTCCTGGCTGTCGTCCTGCTGGTGGTGCAGATGGCGCTGTGGTTCCACGGGCGGCAGGTGGCCGATGCCGCTGCTCGGGAGGGGGCTCGTCTGGCGCGGGCCGCCGGCGTTTCTGAGACCTGGCAACAGGAAGCCGAGGCCAAGGCTCAACAGATCATCCAAGCCGTGGGTCCCCAGCTTCTCCAGTCCGCCACAGCCACCGCTTTCGAAGAAGGTGACCAGCGAGGCGTCGAGGTCACCGGCACCGCGGTCCAGGTGGTGCCCCTGCTTCCGGAACTGACCTTCACCATCACGGCTCGCTCCGTCGGCCCCATCGAGTGTTTCCGCCCCGACGACGGAAGCGAGGATTGTGAATGATCCCCGAACACGAAACCCTCACCTCCCGCCCGGAGCCGCCGGGGCGCATTACTCGCCGTGCTGGCAGCGATGGCGGCATTCAGTTCGCCGTTGGCGATGGTCGGTCGGTATTTCGGCGCGTGCTGAGAGAGCCTGCGACTCCCATTTTTGTGCGTGCCTTTATTGGGGGCTCGATTCAGGCGCTATTGAGGCGTTGTTCGGGCTCAATACGGACTTTTCCTTTGATTGCGATCGGGAATGCGTCTGAAATTCTGGTCCGCGCGTTTGGCGGTATCGGAATCCGTGGTATCACCGCTGCCCCTGGTGCCGTTGGCCGGGGTGACGTTCGGGTCGGTGTCAGGGATGGGGTCAGGAGACTTGGCCGAGGGCGGCGTTGGGGGTCGGAGCGGGGGTCGATGACTGCCGAGGCGGTCATGTTGGCGCCGGTGCTGTTGCTGTTCCTGATGTTCCTGGTGGGAGCAGGACGGGTTGTCGAGGCGCAGGGAGAGGTGAACGGGGCGGCTCGGGACGCGGCTCGGGCGGCTTCGGTACAGCGGAGTGAGGACGCCGCCCGGACCGCCGCCGATCAGACGGCGCAGTCGGTGCTCGGGGCGGAGTGCCCGCCTCAGGTGAGCATGACGGGGACCGAATGGGTCGAGGGCGGCGTGGTCGTGGTGACCGTCACCTGCGAACTCGACCTGGACTTCCTGGGCTTCGGGGCGACGAAGCAGATGACCGGAAATTCGGTCGTACCGCTGGAGCAGTTCCGGAGGGTCGAATGAACCTTCGCCATAGGGCTTTTCGTGAAATCGCCGGAACGGTTCTCGGCGGCAGGCGTGCGAATATCCGGCGTGAGGCGGCTCGGGACCTGGCTCGGGACCTGGCTCGGGACCTGGCTCGGGACGCGGCTCGGCATGAGGCGGCTCGGCATGAGGCGGCTCGGCATGAGGCGGCTCGGCGTGGGGCCGCTCGGCATGGGACGGCTAGGGACGCAGCTTGGCGTGGGGCCGCTCGGCATGGGACGGCTAGGGACGCAGCTTGGCGTGGGGCCGCTCGGCATGGGACGGCTAGGGACGCGGCTCGGCGTGGGGCGGCTCGGTATGAGGCGGCTCGGCGTGGGGAGCGCGGGTCCATGTCGGTGTTTGTGGTGATCTTTTCGGTGGCGGTGTTCCTGCTGGCCGGGTTGCTCGTGGACGGTGGGGCTGCGATCAATTCACGGTTGAAGGCGGCGGATATCGCCGAGCAGGGGGCTCGGGGGGCCGCCGACGAGATCGATGAGGAGACGCTTCGGGGGAACGGGCAGGTGCGGTTGCGTGGGGACGCCGAGGTGTGTGGGCGGGCCCAGGAAATCGTCGACGCCCATGACGCTGCCGGGGTGCAGCTGACGGAATGCACGGTTGGTGGTGGTCAGACCGAGGTGACCGTGGGGGTGAGCGTGCACTGGGACGCATTCTTTCTCTCGGTCATCGGGTTCCCGGGCGCTGACATGACGGCCACCGCGACCGCCGTACCGGATGAGGGGGACGCGTGAACGTTATGCCGATCCTGTCGTCTCGCTGGTCGTCACCTCCACGGCCAGCAAATCTGAGTGGGTCAACCGCCGCGCATGTTCCCGGGGAGGTCTGACGCCATGGCCAAAGATCCCGCATCCAGTCCTCTCACGGACCCGGATTCCTCCTATCAGCCCAACGTGGTCCCCACGCAACGCCAGCCGGACCTCGCCGTACGCCCCCGCCCACGTCGCCGTGGCGAACCCGGCGACCGCCCGGTGGCCGGCCTCCCCGCCGACGCCTCGCTGACCGACAACGCCGCGCGGGCCAAGTCTCCCGACGACACCCAGGTCCCGGTTCCCCGCGACACCCAGGTCCCGGTTCCCTGCGATACCCAGGTCCCGGTTCCCCGCGATACCCAGGTCCCGGTTCGCGATACCCAGGTCCCGGTTCCCCGCGACGCCCAGATCCCGGTTCGCGATACCCAAGTCCCGGTTCCCCGCGACACCCAGGCCCCGGTTCCCCGCGACGCCCAGGTCCCGGTTCGCGACGCCCAGGCCCCGGTTCCCCGCGATACCCAGGTTCCGCTTCCTCGCGGCACGCAGGTTCCGCCCTCTCACAGAGAGCGTTCCACTCCGCTGCCACCGGTGGCGGATCCAGGAACGCAGCCCCTCTCGCTAGTTCCACCGCCTTTATCGCCACCGCCAGATTCGAGAGGTTCGTCCGTCCCGATGGACGCACCTGCCGCCGGAGCTCCGAAGCCTCCGGTATCCGATGGTCCGGCGGGGCCGCATGGGCCGGGTGCTTCGAAGGTCATCAGTGGGAGGAACTGGTCTGCGGTCATTCCTGATGAATGGGACACCCCCGACTCTCAGCAGAACCGTCGGCTGCCCATCGCACCGATGGAACCGAATGTGGACGGCTCGCCGCCCGCCTGGCGTATCGAAAGCCTTCCGGACGACACACGAGTGCCACGCGACGCACCGCCGCAATGGCCCTCCCGTGCTCCAGCGGAAAGCGGTGGCCGGGGCAGAAGTGGTCGCTTCGGCGGAGGCACCGCGTCATGGGGCGGGGGAGCAGCTGAGGCCGCAAACGCTCTTCGAGGGGGCGAAGGAGAGCAGGGGCTCCGGCGCGCTGAGGATCGCCGCGCTGAAGATCCACGAGTTGTAGATCGACAGGTTGCGGATCGGCAGGTTGGGGATCGTCGGGCTGAAAATCGACGGGCTGAGGATCGGCAAGTTGCGGATCGTCGGGCTGAGGATCGTCGGGCTGAGGATCAGCAAGTTGCGGATCGTCGGGTTGCGGATCGGCAGGTTGCGGATCGGCAAGTTGCGGATCGTCGGGCTGAGGAGGAGGACGAGCGGCGGCCTGCGCGTCATGGAAACAAGGGCCGACGCTTCCCTGAGCATGGCCCGTCAGGGCGGCGGTTTCCTGAGCACGGCCCTGCGGCTCGGCGTACCGCGCAAGCGGAGTCAGGGCGGGCTCTCGCCCAGGAGGATTCGAGGCGGTCGGGCCAAGGGCTGGAGGATTCGGGGCGGCGTGGGTCGGCTCAGGGGGATTCGGGGCGGCGTGGGTTCGCCCAGGAGGATTCCGGGTGGCGTGGGTCCGGCCAGGAGGATTCCGGGTGGCGTGGGTCCGGCCAAGAGGATTCCGGGTGGCGTGGGTCCGGGCAAGGGGATTCCCGGCGGCGGGGGCTCGGGCAAGAGGAACGGTGGGGGGCTGGGCAGACGGAGACGGGGCGGCGGTCTGTGCGGGAGTCGGGTCGGGTCGCGGGTGGGGTTGGCCGGGGAACTGGGGAGAGGATCGCTCGGCGGCGCACTGCCGGGGATGTCTTCGCCGGACTGGCGGCTCTGGTGGCGCTGGTCGGGCTCATCGGGGGAGTGCCGTACGCGTTGCTTCGGCTGGCGGGGCCGCCGGTGCCGGCAGGGCTTCTCAACCTGGATGTGTTCACCAGTGAGGTCGGGCCCGAGACGATCATCGCGGTGCTGGTGCTGCTGGTCTGGCTGGCCTGGTTGCAGCTGGTGTTGTGCGTCATCGTCGAGGTGTACGCGGGGGTGCGCCGGATCGGGATCCCGGCCCGGGTGCCGCTCGCGGGCGGGACGCAGGCGCTGGCCAACCGGCTGGTCGGCGCGGTGCTGCTGCTGTTCACGGCTACCGCGGTGGCGGTCCCGTTCGCGCGGGTCGCGGCGCCGCCACCGCCGATCCAGTCGCAGCTCACCGCGGTGACCTCGCCGGTGCAGGCGCCCGCCGAGGACCGGCCCGCCCTCCAGGCGCGCGAGGTCAAGAAGGTGTACGTCGTTCAGCCTCCGCACGGCCGTCACCACGAGAGCCTCTGGGAGATCGCCGAGAAGTGCCTCGGAGACGGCCGTAGGTACCCCGAGATTTTCGAGCTCAACCAGCACAAGCAGCAGCCGGACGGAACCCGCCTGCACATGGCGGACCTGATCCGCCCCGGCTGGGTTCTCGACATGCCGGACGACGCGAGGAACGTCCACGTCGTCCCCATCGATGACAGTCGCCGCGAAATCCTGAAGGACCACCCCGACCGCCCCGCCGAACTCGACGGCCGGACCGGCTACGGCCTCCCCGGCGCTGCCGCCGACCAGGGCACGGCCAAACCGGACGCTTCCCGGCCGGACACGGGGAGAACCGATCTCCCGCGGACAGGCGGCTTGGAGCAGGACATCACCCGCCCGGACACCGGCGAGGTGGCAGGCGCCCGTTCCGGTGCCGGAACCGAAAACGGAAACGGAAACGTCCGGAGCGGGACCGGGAACGGTGACGTCCGGAGCGATGTCACCGGAAACGATGGGGGTGGGGATGTCGATGATTCGCCCACCAAGCCTCGGGTGACCCTACCCGGCCAGTCCTGGCCCGGCCGGACGGTGATACCGACGCCTTCGGCAGTGCCGACCCAGCAGCCCGACACCGGGCAACAAGGGTCCGGCCAGCAGGGAGCCGGGCAACAAGGGACCGGCCAGCAAGGGACCGGCCAGCAAGGGACCGGCCAGCAAGGGACCGGGCAACAAGGATCCGGCCAGCAAGGGACCGGGCAACAAGGATCCGGCCAGCAAGGGACCGGGCAACAAGGGACCGGGCAGCAAGGGACCGGGCAGCAGGGAGTTGGGCAGGTTGTGGCGGAGCCGGAGGAGGCGGCGGCCGGGCTGGACATGCTGGACTATCTGGCGGGAGCCACCTTGATGGGGGCGGGGCTGCTGGCCGTGCTGGGGCGGCGGCGCCGGGAGCAGTTGTGGCGCAGGGCGTTCGGGTACCGGGTGGTACGACCGCGCGGGGACGCGGCCAGCGCCGAGGTGGCGATTCGGCTGGGCGCGGACGCGCCGGGCACCCGCATGCTGGACACCGCGCTCCGGTTACTGGGACGGTCGCTCGCCGAAGCGGGCCGCCGACCACCGGCGATCTATGGGGTGCACCTGTCCGACCGCGGAGTGGACCTGTGGATCCACCCACAGGACGACAACGCGCCGGAACCGTGGGAGGCGGCCGACGAGGGCCAGGTCTGGCGGCTCCCCGCGCACGAGGCACGCCGCATCGAGGACCACACGGTGAGCGACCTCCCCGCCCCCTACCCGGGCCTGGTCTCCCTGGGCACGGGCGGCGGCGGACGGGTGCTCATCGACCTGGAGGCCGCGCACGGTGTGATCAGCATGACCGGCGGCAACGTGGTGCCGGCCCTCTCGGCACTGGCGGTCGAGCTGGCCACCAACCGGTGGTCGGACCAGATGCGCATCACGCTGGTCGGCTTCGGCGCGGAACTCCGCATGATCGCCCCCGACCGCGTCCGGATCGCGGGCAGCCTCACCGAGGTCCTGCCCGAGCTGGAGGAACGCGCCAGGCAACAGCCGTCAGACGTGCTCACCGGCCGCGTCCACAGCCGGGCCCAGGACCCGGCCTGCCCCCCGCACTACCTGCTCTCGGCACTCCAGCCCACCCCCGACGAGGCCCGCAGGCTGGCCCTGCTGGGCAAGGGCACCCGGACCGCCACCGGATACGTGATCGCGGGCCCGGTCCCGCACGCCACCTGGACCTGGGACCTCACCGAGGACGGCCGCGCGGTGGTCGAGACGCTCGGTTTCGACGTGGACGCCCAGCTCCTTCCCCGGCGCCACTACAACGCGGTCATCGACCTGTTCCGC
This sequence comes from Acrocarpospora catenulata, assembly GCF_018476525.1. GTDB lineage: Bacteria > Actinomycetota > Actinomycetes > Streptosporangiales > Streptosporangiaceae > Acrocarpospora > Acrocarpospora catenulata. The sequence continues at coordinate 33,777 of NZ_JAHCST010000020.1, read as the reverse complement.
ACGGCGGGCCGCTTCGAGGGCGAACCGCTGACCGACACGCCTCCGCCGGCCCGCCCCGGCACCGGCGAACCCCCGGCGATCGAGGTGCGCATCCTGGGCTCGATCGAGATCGGCCCGGTGCGCCCGCTGGAGGAGGGCCGGGCCGAGCTGGCCCAGGAGATGGTCGTCTACCTGGCCACCCATCCGGGCGGTGTGCACCCGGTGGTGCTCGGCGGCGTGCTCTGGCCGCGCGGGGTCCAGCCCATGGTCCGGGACGCCACGATCGCCAGGGTCGCCCGGTGGCTCGGGGAGGACGCCCAGGGCAGGCCCTACCTCTCCGTGGACGACTCGGGGCGGTTGCAGCTCAGCCCGCAGGTCCGTACCGACTGGGACCTGTTCCAGGAGCTGGCCCGCCGGGGCGATCTGGCCTCGCTGGAACGCGCGCTCAGCCTGGTCAGGGGGCCGCTGCTGAGCGCGAGGCCGACCCACCGGTACGCGTGGCTGGCCGCCGACTCGCTGGAGTACGACATCACCGCGGGGGTGGCCGACGCCGCGCACCGGCTCTGCGAGGCCCGGCTGGGCCGCCGCGAACCGGACGGGGCGATGGCCGCGGCCAGGGCGGGCCTGCTGCTCGCCCCCGACGACGAGGTCCTCTGGCGCGACCTGCTCCGCGCCGCCCACGCCACCGGCGACCACGTACGGCTCCGCTCCGTCGTGGACGCCCTGCACCGCCGCGCGGCCTCCCACCCGTACGGGGGCGGCATGGCGCCGGAGACGGAGGCGCTCATCGACGAGCTGCTCCCGACCTGGCGCCGGGCCCCCGATCTCCGAGCTCCCCGACTGGCCTGAGGAGCCCACGCGATGAACCCGATATGTCATGCCAAAACCCGCATAACTGTGGAACCCGCCTCACCCGCTTGGTTACCGTCTGCGACGCGAGAGGTCACCACACGCCCGGGAGGACGCATGCGCCACGCGCCGCCCCGGCACACCACGACGCCGCCCGCCCGCCGGGCCTGGCTCGCGATCGCGCTGGCCCTGGCGATCCCGGCGCTGGGCGCGTGTGGCACACAGGGGCAGCGGGACTTCGTCCCCGGCGGCGGCGCGACCCAGCCGGCGGAAACCACCGCCGAGACCACGACCGTGGCGGAATCCACGGCGGCGGCGCAGGGAGCCGTCCCCGGGGTGGAGACGGTCTCCGCGGGTCCCGGCCTGCGGGTGGACATCGAGTGGGGCGGTAAGCAGGACCAGAAGATCCGCGCCTTCACCGACAACTTCGTCGACCAGTGGCGCGCGGTTCTCACCAAGGGCACGGACAAGTCCTACCTGGCCTCCGTCGAGGAACCGGCCACCCGGGACTCCTACGACTGGGTCGACAGCTTTCTGAAGGACCGCCTGTCGGCCCAGGGCATCGCCAAGCTGTACTCGCTGCGGGTGGCCGCGGTGAACGGCCGAGGGGCCGAAGTAAACGCGTGTGTGGACGTCTCAGGCGTCCGGGTGACGGATTCCACCGGTGCGCCGGTGGCCGACCAGCCGGACTGGACGACCCCGCCACGCTCCACGTACCTGCAGGTCGCCGCCGTGCGGAGAGGGGACGACGGCACCTGGCGGGTCAAACTGTTCCGGCACGCCAGCTATCCGGACGAACGCGCGAAGGAGTGCGTGCGATGAGAGTGCTGCTCGCCCTGGCGCTCACGTTTACCGTGTGCGCCCTGGCCCCGGTGACCCCGGCGGCCGGGGCGGTCCCGAACCCCGGCGGCCCGTACGGCAAGGGTTTCCAGGCCGGCCGTACGGTCGGCGTGCAGCTGGAGAACTCCAGCATCGTGATCACCGGCACCGGTCTGGGCAAGAAGGCCGACGGTTACCGGGTCAAACGCCCCTGCTGGTACGAACCCGGCCGCGACGCCGAGGACATGCTGAAGACCCAGGAGAGCATCCGCGCGTACTGGTTCGCCACCGGCCAAGGCCGCAGCGAGGCGGATTTCCAGAAGTTCCTTGAGCAGTTCAAGGAGAAGATCGGCGTACCCGGCCGCTGGTGGTCCCCCGCCTACAACGCGGCCGACCCGAACGGCATGGCCTGCTGGACCGCGCTGCAGGGCGCGCTCTGGGTGGACCAGGGCGACACCCCACCGGCCGGGATCACCATGACCGAACTGCTGGACCTCGCCCGCGCCGCGCTCACCGTGCCGGAGCCGCAGATCCAGCTCAACCCGGATGCCAAGAGCTACGTCAACCTGCCCACCTGGGTCTGGCTGGAGGGCCAGGGCCAGACCACCCGTTCGGTCACCGCCACCCTGCCCGGCGTGATGTCGGCCACGGTGACCGCGACCCTGGACGACATCCAGATCGACGCCGGCACCACCGCCGACCGCGCCGAGGTCAAGGAGAACTGCGGCACGGCCGGGCAGCCGTACACCAAGGGCGGGACGTTCGGCTGCGGGGTGCGGTATCTGCGCGCCTCGGCGGACCAGCCGCGCAAGGTCTACACGCTCACCGTGACCACGGTCTGGCCGGTGACCAGCGACCAGTCCGTGGTGCCTTTCGTGTTCGACCCGGTGCAGGCCACGGTGAGCCGCGACGTTCCGGTGGGCGAGGTGCAGAGCACGGTCAAACAGTGAGCGGTCAGACGGTGAGCGACTCGTGGCGGAGCAGCCACTCCTTCACGGGCGTCCCGTAGTAGTAGCCGCCGTACCCGCCCGTCGAGGGAAGCACCCGATGGCAGGGCACGAACGGCGCGATCAGGTTCTGCGCGCAGGCCGACCCCGCCGCCCGGGCGGCCGTGCGGGGCAGTCCGGCCCGCTCGGCCAGCTGGGCGTAACGCACGGTGGTCCCGGCGGGCACCTCGCGCAGGGCCACGTAGAGCCGCTGCCGGGTGGGGCTGCCCGGCTGCTCGACCGGCACCGCGTCCAGCGCGTCCAGTTTGCCGTTCAGGTAGTCCTCGACGGCGAGTGCGGCCTGCGGCACCTCGCCCGCCCGCCAGCCGAGTGCCCGCAGCCCGGGCGCCAGGCGGTCGAACATGACCTGGGGGTCGGCGGTGAATCCGGCCGCGACCAGGACGCCGTCGCGGGCCAGCAGGGCGAGCGGCCCCGCCGGGGTGGGCACGGTCTGGGCGATGATCATAAGAATCTCCTCACGCGTTCCACAGGTGCAGGGCGGCGTAGGCGCGCCACGGCCGCCACCGCTCGATCTCGGTCTCGGGGATGGCCAGCCGGGCCATCGTCTTACGGAGCACCAGGTCGCCGCCGGGCCAGGCGTCCGGGTCGCGCAGGGCGCGCAGCGCGATGTAGCCGACCGTCCAGGGCCCGATGCCGGGGATCTCCAGCAGCGCTGCGGCCGTCTCTGCGGGGTCGCCGCCGTCCAGGTCGATGTCCCCACCGGCCACGGCGGTGGCGACCGCGCGCAGCGTGGTGATGCGCCGGTTGGTCAGCCCGATCCCGGACAGGTCCCGCTCGGCGAGCTCACCGGCCGTGGGGAAGGCGCCCCCGGCGCAGATCCGCCCGAGCAGGGTACGCGCGCCGGCCACCGAGACCTGCTGTCCCACGACGGCCCGGACCACCAGTTCGAAGGCGTCGAACGCCCCCGGCACCCGCAGCCCCGGCCGCTTGGCCACCAGCGGTCCCAGCGCGGTCGGCCCCAGCACCGACTCGATCGCGTCCGGGTCGGCGTCCAGGTCGAGCAGCCGCCGGCACCGTGCCACGATCCTGGCCAGTCTCCGCATGTCGTCGACCTGGACGGTCAGCCGCACATGCCCGGCCGCGGGCGCCAGCGTGAGCGTCCCGCCGGGAATCACCCGGCTGTAGCTCAGCACCGCGTCCCCGTCCTGGGCGACGCTCTCCACGCCCGGAATCGCCCGGGACGCCAGGAACCGCAGCAACGACTCCGCGTCGTACGGCTCCCGGTACCCCAGCCGCAGGGTCAGCCCCTGCGGCTCCGAAGGCCCGGCGGCCGAGCGGAGCGGCCCCACGGCCTTGCGGAGGTCGCCGGGCGCGAACCCGTACGACTCCTTCATGGCCGCGTTGAACTGCCGCACGCTGCCGAACCCCGCCGCGAAGGCCACCTCGGTGACCGGCAGCGGCGTCTCGGTGAGCAACTGTTTGGCCAGCAGCAGCCGCCGGGTCCGGGCCACCGCGAGCGGCCCGGTGCCGACCTCGGTGGTGAACAGGCGGCGCAGGTGCCGCTCGGTCACGTGCAGCCGCCGGGCGAGACCGGCCACCCCGAGGTCGTCGGCGACCCCGTCGTCGATCAGCCGGAGCGCCCGTCCGACCAGGTCGGCCCGTACGTCCCAGCCCGGCGACCCCGGGCTCAGCTCGGGGCGGCACCTGCGGCACGGCCGGAACCCGGCCGCCTCGGCGGCGGCCGCGTGGGCGTAGAAGCGCACGTTCCGCCGGGCCGGGGTGCGGGCCGGGCAGATCGGCCGGCAGTAGATCCCGGTCGAGGTCACGGCTGTGTAGAACCGCCCGTCGAACCGCGCGTCCCGGGCCGTCAGGGCCAGGTAACAGCGCTCGAAGTCGAGCTCCTCCCGCGTGCTCATGGGAACACGCTATGCCCTGCTCAATCCCCCGTGCTGGCGGAAATCGGACCTGACCGTGACCTCTAGGAACCCCCGTACCCCAAGGTCACTTGCTGGAGACGCCCACCCCCAGGTCGAACTCCCGGTACACCCGCGCCCAGAACCCGTCCCGCAGCCAGACCCGTGCCTCGGGATAGGGCCGCAGCGAGTGTCCCAGCTCCTTCTCCGCCTCGATCAGCAGCTCGGTGTCGATGACGGTGGGCAGGATGGGCCCGGGCAGCAGGTCCCGGATGTTGTCGCGGCCGCGGGTGAGGATCCATTTCTGGGCGACGTGCTCGCCCACCTCCTCGACCCGGGGCCGGCTGGGCCCCAGTTTGGGGCTGGCCGCACCGTGCGTCGGCTTGGGCGGCACCGGTTTCGCCGCCCGGGCGGCGAACACCTGGGCGGGTGACGGCGGCGGGGGCACGGTCACCGGGATCGGCGCCCGGTTGAAGTAGGGACGCAGGAAATCCGCGGTGAGGATCTCCACTGTGTCGGATTCCCACACCAGTCGCTCGGCTTGGTTCGTTCCGAACGGCGGTTCCACGCCCCACAGGTGTACGCGGACACCATATGCCTGTGCCGCCTCCACGGCGGGCACCATGTCCTCGTCGCCCGCGATCAGCACGGTGTCGCTGACCGCGTGATGGCGGGCCAGTGCTTCCAGGTCGCTGCGGATCTGCGCGTCCACGCCCTTCTGCTGGCCGCGCGCGTTCAGGTTGCCAAGCCGCACCTTCACCCAGGGGAGCTGGGCGATCACGCGCTGGTCCACGGTGGGCACCCGGTCGCGTGCGGCGTCGTACCAGTAGACCCGCAGCAGTTCGCCCGGAATACGCTCCAGCGCGTGCTTCTGCAGCGACTGGATCAGCTCGTCGGCCGCGACCCGGTACTCCTTACGCTCTTTGGCGGACAGGAGGACCTCCCCGGCCGCCGCGTAGAGGTATCCGACGTCGACAAGTACCGCGTATTTGTTGGCTCCCATGCTGTGCACTGCGAGGTCCGGGATGGCCATCTTGTCCTCCAGGCCTCGTCTCCATGTTGTTTTCGCTGAGGGTGATACTGCCCTTTTGTAGATACTCCCAACTCTTGGGCCACTTGACACCCGGTTCGGCGGATCTAATCCGACGCTAATCCGGCAACGCGCTCGTCCGCCAGGCTCCGGGGCCCGTCTGCCAGGCCCGGCCCGAGACCGCGGAGCCGCGCGGCCGTCGCGCCGAACGCAGCCAGGCGCCGGTCTCCACCGCGGTCTCCGCCGTGCTGCCCGGTGCGGTGGCCGCGGCGAGGGCGACCACCAGGGCGGCGATCTCTTCGGGGGAGGCGTCCCCGCGAACGATCCGAAGCTGGGTCACAGGGGGATGTTCCCATGCTTCTTGGGCGGCAGCGAAGCCCTCTTGTTGCGCAGTGCGCGCAGCGCCAGGACCACCTGGGCCCGCGTGTCGGAGGGCCGGATCACCGCGTCCACGTAGCCGCGCTCGGCCGCCAGGTACGGGTTGGCCAGCGTGTCCTCGTACTCGGCGACGAATCCGGCGCGGGCCGCGTCCGGGTCGGTGGCGGTGGTGAGCTCCCGCCGGTAGAGGATGTTCACCGCGCCCTGCGCGCCCATCACCGCGATCTGCGCGGTCGGCCAGGCCAGGTTGACGTCCGCGCCCAGGTGCTTGGAGCCCATGACGTCGTACGCCCCGCCGTACGCCTTCCGGGTGATCACGGTGACCAGGGGGACCGTGGCCTCCGCGTAGGCGTAGAGGAGTTTCGCCCCCCGCCGGATGATGCCGTTCCATTCCTGATCCGTTCCAGGAAGGAATCCCGGTACATCTACAAATGTGAGTACAGGGATATTGAAAGCATCGCAAGTCCGGACGAATCGTGCGGCCTTTTCGGAGGCGGCGATGTCGAGGGTGCCGGCGAAACTCAGCGGCTGGTTGGCCACCACGCCCACCGAGCGGCCCTCCACCCGCCCGAACCCCACCAGGATGTTGGGCGCGAACGCCGCGTGCACCTCCAGGAACTCCCCGTCGTCGAGCACGTGCCCCAGCACCGCGTGCATGTCGTAGGGCTGGTTGGCCGAGTCGGGGATCACCGTGTCCAGCTCCGGCACCGGGTCGAGCGCGGGGTCGACCGGGTAGACGGGCGGCTCGTCCAGGTTGTTGGACGGCAGGTAGGACAGCAGCGCCCGGGCGAAGGCCAGGCAGTCCTCCTCGTCGGCGGCCTCGTAGTGGGCCACCCCTGACCGGGAGTTGTGGGTGTGCGCCCCGCCGAGCTCCTCGAAGGTCACCTCTTCCCCGGTGACCGTCTTGATCACGTCCGGGCCGGTGATGAACATGTGCGATTTTTCCTGAACCATCAGGACGAAGTCGGTCAGGGCGGGGGAGTAGACCGCGCCACCCGCGCACGGGCCCATGATCAACGAGATCTGCGGGATCACGCCCGAGGCGTGCACGTTCCGCTTGAAGATCTCCGCGTACAGGCCGAGGCTGACCACGCCCTCCTGAATCCGGGCGCCGCCGGAGTCGTTGATGCCCACGACCGGGCAGCCGGTCTTCAGCGCGTGGTCCATCACCTTGACGATCTTCTCCCCGAAGACCTCGCCCAGCGAGCCGCCGAACACCGTGAAGTCCTGCGCGAAGACGGCCACCGGCCGCCCGTCCACGGTCCCGTGCCCGGTGACCACGCCGTCGCCGTACGGGCGCTCGCGCTCCAGGCCGAAGTTGGTGGAACGGTGCCGGGCCAGCCCGTCGAACTCCACGAAGGAGCCCTCGTCGAGGAAGGCGACAAGCCGTTCTCGGGCGGTCATCTTGCCCTTGGCGTGCTGCTTCTCCACCGCTCGCGCGGATCCCGCGTGGACCGCCTCATACAGGCGTCGCTCCAGGTCAGCGATCTTTCCTGCGGTGGTGTGGATGTCGATCTCAGGGAGACTCTCAGCCGTCATTCAGCCAAGATAACCAGGGACAAACCAGTGACCCCAGGCCAGGGTGCCCGGAGTGGCGGGCGCGGCCCGGGGTACGGGTGCGCGCATGGGTGAACCGGGTCTCAAGCAGGGGCAAGCGCACGGCCAAACGCACGGTCTGCGTAAGGTCATCGGCCGCCGCGTGCTGTTGCTCTTCGTGATCGGCGACATCCTCGGGGCGGGCATCTACGCGCTGGCAGGGAAGGTGGCCGGGCACGTCGGCGGCGCCCTGTGGGTCCCGTTCCTGGCCGCCTTCGTGCTGGCCGCCCTCACCGCCACGGCGTACGCGGAGCTGGTCGGCAAGTATCCGCAGGCGGCCGGGGCCGCGCTCTACGCCAACAAGGCGTTCGCCATCCCGTTCGTCACCTTCATCGTGGCCTTCGCGGTGATGATGAGCGGCATCACCTCGGCCGGCGCCGCCGCCCGCGCGTTCGGCGGGCAGTACCTGGCCGAGTTCGTCTCGCTGCCCACCGTGCTCGGCGCGCTGATCTTCCTGGCCCTGATCAGCCTGGTGAACTTCGCCGGCATCTCCGAGTCCGTCCGGGTCAACGTGGTGCTCACCCTGGTCGAGGCGTTCGGCCTGCTGGTCATCATCGCCATCGGGGTGTTCGCGCTGCTGACCGGCGACGGCGAGCCAGCCCGGGCGCTGGAGTTCCACCCGGCCAACGGCGCCTTCCTGGGCGTGCTCGGCGGCACCGCGCTGGCCTTCTACGCGCTGCTCGGCTTCGAGGACTCGGTGAACCTGGCCGAGGAGGCCACCGACCCGCACCGCGACTTCCCCTGGGCGCTCTTCGGCGGCCTGGCCGTGGCCGGGCTGATCTACCTGGCGGTCGCCTTCACGGCCACCATGCTGGTGGACACCGCCACCCTGGCCACCTCCACCGGCCCGCTCCTTGAAGTGGTCAAGGTGGCCGGGCTGGCCTTCCCGCCCAAGCTGTTCGCGCTGATCGCCCTGCTCGCGGTGGGCAACTCGGCCCTGATCAACATGCTGATGGCCTCCCGGCTGGTGTACGGCATGGCCCGCGAGAAGATCATTCCACCGCTCTTCGGCGCCGTGCACCCCACCCGCGCGACCCCCTGGGTGGCCATCCTGTGCACCGTGGGAGTCGCCGCGGTCCTGGTGGCCACCGGCGACGTGGGCGGCCTGGCCGACACCACGGTGCTCCTGCTGCTCTGCGTGTTCACGCTGGTCAACGTGTCGGTCCTGGTGCTCAGGCGGGACGCCGTGCCGCACCCGCACTTCCGGGCGCCGACCTGGGCGCCGGTGCTGGGCGCGGTGGCCTGCCTGGTGCTGGCGCTCCCCGTCACCGGCCGGGACGGCGCGGTCTACCTGCGGGCCCTGGCGCTGCTCGGAGCGGGCACGTTGCTCTGGGTGATCAACCGGCTGGTATCCCGTAGTACCGCAACTTCACCGGAGGTTCGTTCGTTCTGAGGGCATGGACGAGGCGGTGCGCACCCGGGGGCTGGTCAAGAGTTTCGGATCGCAACTGGCGGTGGCCGGGGTGGATCTGGTGGTGCCGAAGGGCAGCTTCGCGGGTCTGGTCGGCCCCAACGGAGCCGGCAAGACCACCACCCTCTCCATGGCCACCGGCCTGCTCAGGCCGGACGCCGGGACCATCACCGTGGCGGGCTTCGACGTCTGGGCCGACCCCGTCAACGTCAAGTCCAGGATCGGCGTGCTCCCCGAGGGCCTGCGCCTCTTCGAACGCCTCTCTGGGCGGGAGCTCCTGCTCTACAACGGCCAGCTGCGCGGCATCCCCAGGGCCGAGGTGGAACGGCGGGCCGGGGAACTGCTCGGTGTGATGGATCTCACCGAGGCGCAGGACAAGCTGGTGGTGGACTACTCCACCGGCATGCGGAAGAAGATCGGCCTGGCCGCCGCGCTGCTGCACAACCCGGGCGTGCTCTTCCTGGACGAGCCGTTCGAGGGGGTGGATCCGGTGAGCGCCAACACCCTGGTGGAGGTGCTCCGCAGGTACACCGCCTCCGGCTCCACGGTGATCTTCTCCAGCCATGTGATGGACCTGGTGGAACGGCTCTGCGACTGGGTCTCGGTGATGAGCCGGGGCCAGATCGTGGCCCAGGGCCCGGTGGAGGAGGTCCGCCAGGGCCGCAGCCTGAACGAGGCGTTCCTTGAGCTGGTCGGGGCCCGCGGGCACGGGGACGGCGAGGGGCTCTCCTGGCTGGGGTCGCGATGATCGGCCTGTTCGTCCGGCTCAAACTCCGCCTGATCGTCGGGAACCTCCGCGGCGACCTGGTCCGCCAGCTCGGCTTCGGCTTCTCGCTGCTGGCCGCCGTGATCTGCGCGTCCTTCGGCTTCCTCAGCTTCTCCCTGGTCCGGCTGGTGCCCCACGACCTGGCCGTCGACCTGGTCGTCATGCAGTTCACCGCGTTCACGATCGCCTGGATCGTGGTCCCGCTGCTCGCCTTCGGCCTGGACGAGACCCTCGACCCGGGCCGTCTCTCGCTCTTCCCGCTGACCACCCGTCAGTTGGCCACCGGCCTGTTCGCCGCCTCGGCCACCGGCGTCTGGCCGCTGGCCTCGCTGGTCGCGCTGTTCGGCGCGGTGGCCGGGCTGGCCACCGGGCCAGGCGGTGTGCTGCTCGGCCTGGTCGCGGTGCCGCTGCAGTTCGCGCTCTGCCTGGTCACCTCCCGGCTGGTCACCACCGCCCTGTCCGGCGCGCTGCGCAGCCGCCGCGGGCGGGACCTGCTTGGCGTCGCGGCGGTGCTGGTGGTGGTGCTCACCCAGCTGCCCAACCTGCTGCTCAGGGACGGCCTGCCCGCCGACCCGCTGGAGGCGGTGGCCGCGCCCGCCGCCGTGCTGCGCTGGGCCCCGCCCGGCATGGCCGCGCACGCCATCGCCGACGGCGGCCTGACCGGCCTGCTGGAGCTGGCCACGGTGGCGGCGACCGTGCTGCTGCTCGGCTGGCTCTGGATCCTCGCCCTGCGGGCCGCGCTGGTCCGGCCCGACACGACCGGCCAGGCCGCCGCGGTCCGCCGCTCCCGCCTGGGCCGCCTGCTGCCGGAGGGCCCGCTCGGCGCCGTGCTGGCCAAGGAGCTCAGGTACGCCCGGCGGGAGCCGCGCGGCCGGGTGATCTGGTTCACCGCCATCGCGGTCAGCGGGATCCTGCTGTTCACGCTCCGCAGCCCGCAAGGCTGGCAGGGCCTGCCGCTGGCCGTCGGCCCGGTCGCCATCGCGGCCGGCATGATCGGCATCCAGGCCGCCAACGTGTTCGGCATCGACGGTCGCTCCCTGTGGATGAACGCGGTCGCCTTCGGGCGGCCCCGGGATCTCCGCACCGACCTGGCCGGTCGGCAGCTGGCCACCACGGTGATCGGGGTGCCGCTGCTGACCGTGGTGGCCGTGGCGGCGGGCGCGCTGGCCGGGAACGTGGTCTGGGCGATTCCCGCCGCGCTGGTGGCCTGGGGAGTGCTGGGGGTCTCCCTCGGGGTGGGGGCGCTGCTCAGCGTGAGCATGCCCTACACCTATCCGGAGCGGATGAACGCGTTCAGCTCGGCCGCGCCAGGGCAGGGCGGGCAGGCGTTCGTGGGCTCGTTCGGCGCGCTGCTCGGCACGGGGTTGCTCGTGCTGCCCCTGCTGCTGCCGGTGCTCTTCGGCATGCTGTGGGTGAGCGCGCTCGCCGTGCCGTACGGGCTGGCGGTGGCCTGGGGCGGGCGGCGGGTGGCGAGTCAGGTGGGCTTCCGGCGGCTTCCCGAGCTGATCGCGGCGGTCTCCCGGCCCGCCTAGCGCGGGCACACTGGTCTAGTCCAATTGGTGAGACCGGTCTCGGGCGGATCACGGGCACTCGCTAGGCTTCCAGGCATGGCCTCGATCTCTCCCGCAGAACGCCACAGCGCCGTCACGGAGATGCCCGACGACCTGCGCGCCGACGTCCGCCTTCTGGGTGAGTTGCTCGGCCAGGTGATCGCCGAACACGGCGGCCCCGAACTGCTCGCGGACGTGGAACGGCTGCGCAAGGCGGTGATCGCCGCCCGCCGCCGGGAGGTCAGCGGGGACGAGGTGGCCGCCCTGGCGAGCTCCTGGCCGGTGGACCGGGCGGTGCAGATCGCCCGCGCCTTCACCTGCTACTTCCACCTGGTCAACCTGGCCGAGGAGCACTACCGCATCCGCATCCTGCGGGCCAGGGACAGTGACAACGTGCCGGTGCCCGAGTCGCTGGCCCAGGCCGTCCGGGATCTGAAGGACGATCTCGGTGAGGAGGAGCTGAACCGGCTGGTGGCCGGTCTGGAGTTCCGTCCGGTGCTGACCGCGCACCCCACCGAGGCCCGGCGGCGTGCCGTGGTCACCGCCATCCAGCGGGTCAGCGCCCAGCTGGACCTCTACAACACCCCCGGCCGGGGCGCCGCCGAGCGCGACGAGGCCCGCCGGCGGCTGCTGGAGGAGATCGACCTGCTCTGGCGCACCCACCAGCTGCGGCACACCAAGCTGGACCCGCTGGACGAGGTGCGCACCGCGATGGCCGCCTTCGACGAGACGCTCTTCCGGGTCGTCCCGTTCATCTACCGCTCGCTGGACGCCGCCCTGGAGCCCGGCACCGGCACCCGGGTGCCCCGCTCCCGCGCCTACATCCGGTACGGCAGCTGGATCGGCGGGGACCGGGACGGCAACCCGAACGTCACCGCCAAGGTCACCAGGGAGGCCGTGCTCATCCACGCCGAGCACGTGCTGGTCGCGCTGGAGACCGCCGCCACCCGGATCGCCCGCACCCTCACCCTGGCCAGCGCCTACACCTCGCCGTCCGAGCAGCTGCGGGCCGCGCTGGCCCAGGCCGAGGGGGACTTCCCCGACCTGGTCTCGGAGATGGCCACCCGCTCCCCGCAGGAGCCGCACCGCCAGTGGCTGCTCTTCGTGGCGGCCAGGATCGCCGCCACCCGCCGCCGCGACCTGGACCTGGCCTACCTGTCCCCGGCCGATCTGCTGGCCGACCTGCGCCTGGCCCAGGACTCGCTCCGCGAGGCCGGCGCGGTACGGCAGGCCTTCGGCGAGCTGCAGAACCTCATCTGGCAGGTGGAGACCTTCGGCTTCCACCTGGCTGAGCTGGAGGTGCGCCAGCACTCCCAGGTGCACGCCGAGGCGCTGGCCGAGCTGAAGGCAGGGAAGGGGCGCTCGGAGCGTACCGAGGAGGTGCTGGCCACCATCCGGACCATCGCCTGGATCCAGGAGCGCTTCGGGGTCAAGGCCTGCTCCCGGTACGTGGTCTCGTTCACCCGCTCGGCGCAGGACGTGGTGGCCGTCTACGAGCTGGCCAGGCACGCGCTCGGCGACCGGGCCCCGGTGCTGGACGTGGTGCCGCTCTTCGAGTCCGGGGAGGACCTGGACAACTCGGTTGCCGTGCTGGCCGGCATGGTGGCCGCCGAGCCGGTCCAGCGGCGGCTGGCCGCCAACGGGCGCCGGCTGGAGGTCATGCTCGGCTACTCCGACTCGGCCAAGGAGCTCGGCCCGGCCGCCGCCACCCTCCGCCTCTACGACGCGCAGGCCGCGCTGGCCGCCTGGGCGGCCGACAACGACATCCGGCTCACCCTCTTCCACGGCCGGGGCGGCGCGCTCGGCCGGGGCGGCGGCCCCGCCAACCGGGCGGTGCTGGCCCAGGCCCCCGGCTCGGTGGCCGGGCGGTTCAAGGTGACCGAGCAGGGCGAGGTGATCTTCGCCAGGTACGGTCACCAGGCCATCGCCCGCCGCCACATCGAGCAGGTCACCAACGCCGTGCTGCTGGCCTCCACCAGCACGGTGGAGAGCCGGACCGCCGAGGCCGCCGCCAAGTTCCGCCACCTGGCCGGGCAGGTCGCCACGGCCTCCGAGCACGCCTACCGCGCGCTGACCGAGGCCCCCGGCTTCCCCGAGTGGTTCGCGCTGGTCAGCCCGCTGGAGGAGATCGGCTCGCTGCGCCTGGGCTCCCGCCCGGCCCGGCGCGGCCTGGGCGCCCCCAAGTCGCTGGACGACCTGCGCGCCATCCCGTGGGTGTTCGCCTGGGCGCAGACCCGCGTCAACCTGCCCGGCTGGTACGGCCTGGGCAGCGGCCTGTCGGCGGTGCTGGAGTCCGGGGGCCGGGCCGAGCTCCAGTCGGCCTACCAGGAGTGGCCGCTGTTCGCCTCGCTGCTGGACAACGTGGAGATGTCGCTGGCCAAGACCGACCGGTCGATCGCCACCCGCTACCTGGCGCTGGGCGGCCGGGACGACTTCACCAAGCAGGTGCTGGTGGAGTACGACCTGACCAGGAAGCTGGTCCTGGAGATCACCGGCCACAGCCGCCTGCTGGAGAGCCGCCGGGTGCTCTCCCGCGCGGTCCAGCTCCGCGACCCGTACGTGGACGCCCTGTCCCACCTCCAGCTGCGGGCGCTGTCGGCGCTGCGGAGCGCGGACGGGCTGCCGGAGGAGGAGCGGGAGCGGCTGTCCACGCTGCTGCTGCTCAGCGTGAACGGGGTGGCGGCGGGGCTGCAGAACACGGGGTGACCCGCTCGGCCCCGGCGTAGACGTTGAAGCGCTCCTCGCGCAGGAAGCCGACGAGGGTCTGGCCGAACTCCCTGGCCAGGTCCACGGCCAGGGAGGAGGGGGCGGAGACCGCGCAGACCAGCTCGATTCCGGCGGCCAGCGCCTTCTGCAGGATCTCGTAGCTGGCCCGGCCGCTGACCAGGAGCAGGTGGCCGGTGAGCGGGAGCCTGCCCTGGAGCAGGGCCCAGCCGACCAGTTTGTCCACCGCGTTGTGGCGGCCGACGTCCTCGCGGGCCTGGATCAGGGTGCCGTCCGGGGTGAACAGGCCCGCCGCGTGCAGGCCGCCGGTCCGGCCGAAGACGCCCTGGGCCTGGCGGAGGGTGGCGGGCAGGCCGTACAGGATCTCGGGGGTGACGGTGAGCGTGGTGGGGCCGGTGAGCGGGGCGCAGCGGTTCCGGAGGGCGTCCAGGCTGCCGCTCCCGCACACCCCACACGCGCTCGAAGTCACGAAATGTCGCTCTAGATGGGAAATTTCGGGGATTGGGCGGTTGAGGCGGACGGAGACGGTGTTGTAGCGGGCCTCCGGGAGGACGTCCTCGTCGGTGCAGTAGCCGATGGCCGTCACGTCGCCCGGGGCGATCACGCCTTCGCCGTGCAGGAAACCGGCCGCGAGCTCGAAGTCCGCGCCCGGGGTGCGCATGGTGATCGCCACGGTACGGCTCTCGCCGGCCGCCAGCACCCGGATCTCCAGGGGCTCCTCGGTGGCCAGGTCGTCGCGCCGCTCCCGCTCGTGCCCCCGGGAGACCTGGCGCACCCGGTACCGGGAAATGGGCCCGGGACGGCTCATCGCGGGGTGAGGGTCGCGTAGGCGTTGTAGTCGGGAATCCGGGCGTCGGGCGAGCGCCGGGCCTTGTCCAGCAGCACGTTCCCCTCCGGCCAGTGGATCTGCACGTTCCCCGGCATCAGCGGCGCCCGCAGCACCTGCCCGGTGAAGCTCCCCGACTCGCTGGTCAGCGTCACCTCGGCGCCGTCGGCCAGGCCCAGCCGGTCCGCGTCGTACGCGCTGATCAGCACGGCCTGCCGGGTGGCCCCGTTGAACCCGTCCCTGCGCTCGTGGACCATGCTGTTGAACTGCTTGCCGCGCCGGGTCGCGACCAGGAAGGCCCCGTCGGGGCGGGTCAGTTCGGGCAGCGCCACCGGCGTGAACCGGCCCCGCCCGTCCGGGGTGGGGAACTCGCCGTCCGGGCAGAGGTGGCGCCCACCGTACTGGACCTGGTCGCCGAATCCGGACAGGGCGGCGATGCCCTGGTAGAACGGCACGGCCCGTTCGATGTCGGCGCGGATGGCGGCGGTGCCCTCGTAGCGGACCCGGTCGGCCAGGTCGGGACGGGCCCGGGCGACCAGCTCGGTGAAGATCTTCCACTCCGGCCAGGCCTCGCCGATCCGGGGGCCGGGGACCTCGGGGGAGTAGATGATCCGCCGCTCGGTGGAGGTCTCGGTGACCCCGCCCGACATTTCGTACCTGGTTTGCGCGGGGAGCAGGAGCACGTCGCCCGCGCCGGGGACCAGCATCTGCGAGGAGAGCACGATGTCGATGTGCACCCGCAGGGACGGGCGGGACAGGGCCTCGCGGCAGTAGTCCGGGTCGGGGAGCACCTCCAGGAAGTTGCCGCCGGAGGAGATCAGCACGTCCAGTTCGCCCGCGTGCGCCGCGTCGATCATGTCGGTGGCGGTCAGGCCGGGCTCGGCGGGGACCTCGAACCCCCACAGTTCGGTGAATTTGGCCGCGTTCTCGGGGGTGACCGGCAGGCCGCCGGGCAGGCCGGTGGCGTACGCGCCCATCTCGGCGCCGCCCTGCACGCCGCTGTGGCCCCGGATCGGCATCAGGCCGCAGTTGTCCCGGCCGACGAAGCCACGCGCCAGGCCCAGATTGACGATGGCCCGCACGTTCTCCTCGCCGTAGGCGTGCTGGGTGATGCCCATCGACCAGACCAGCACGGCCGAGCGGGCCTCGCCCAGCAGTTTGGCCAGCTCGAACATGTCCTGCCTGGTGGCCCCGGAAAGCGCCTCCAGGGACTCCCAGGACTGGCCGGCGACCTGTTCGCGCACCGTGTCGAAGTCGGCGGTGTGCCGGTCGATGAACTCCTTGTCCAGCCAGTCGTTCTCGATCAGGTGCTTCAGCACGCCGTTCAGGAAGCCGATGTCGCCCCCGATGTTCACGCCGAAGAAGTGATCGGTGATCTTCGTGCCGAAGACCGCGGACTCCATGTTGGAGGGCACCCAGTACCGGTCCATGCCCGGTTCGCGGTAGGTGTTCACCATCGCGATGCGGGTGCCCGCCTTCTTGGCGTGGTAGAGGTACTTCATCGCCACCGGCTGGTTGTTGGACGGGTTGGAGCCGATGAAGACGATCAGGTCGGAGCCGATCCAGTCCTGGTAGGAGCAGGTGGTCGCGGCGGCGCCGATGGTCTGCTTGAGCGCCACGGTGGACGGGGAGTGGCAGATCCTGGCCGCGTTGTCGATGGAGTTCACGCCCAGCG
Source organism: Acrocarpospora catenulata (assembly GCF_018476525.1). GTDB lineage: Bacteria > Actinomycetota > Actinomycetes > Streptosporangiales > Streptosporangiaceae > Acrocarpospora > Acrocarpospora catenulata. The sequence goes on along the minus strand of NZ_JAHCST010000020.1, from coordinate 17,314 downwards.
CCCGGACCGCCTTCTGGGCCGCGAAGTAGTTCTCGTTGGGCACGCCCCTGCTGGTCAGGTAGACCCCGACCCGCCCGTCCAGCCGCCCGGCCGCCGTCTCCAGCGCCTCCTCCCAGGAGATCCGCCGGAACCCGGGCTCCCCCTGCCGGCGGAGCATCGGGTACGGCAGCCGCCCCAGCGCCCGCAGGTCCCCGCTCCGGGACGGCAATTTGGCTACGTCGGCCAGCAGCGCCGGATCCAGCGCGGGCATCGTGTTCAGCTCAAGCAGCCGGAGCCGGATGTTGCACAGATGGATCTCGTCCATCGTCCAGTCCCGCATGCCCTTGGTGCCCAGCGCGCAGCCGTCGCAGGTGCCCTGGGTGAGGATGCGCCAGGCGTAGCGCCGGTTGCCCTTCACCGAACGGAACGCCTTCCAGAGCTCCAGGTAGTTGTTCGGCTTGCGCTCGCCGATCCCGAAGGGCTTCCATCCCGCCCAGTTCCTGCGGTCCATTTGCACTCCTCAGCTGTTCTGTAGAACACCTTATGACCAGGCCATGACGGAATCCGGTTACAGAACGCCGCTCGGGACGAGAAGATTACGGGGTGCCACAGTCACCATTCCCTGATCTCGAACGTCCGTCGTTGTCGCAGGCCGCGCTGCGGGAGGCCCTGGTAAGACCGGGCTCGCTCTGGTCGTCGGTGACCGTCGTGGACCGTACGGGGTCGACCAACGCCGACCTGGGGGCCGGCGCCCGGGAGGGGACTCGGGAAGGGGCGGTGCTGGTGGCCGAGTCGCAGTTCGCCGGGCGGGGGCGGCTGGGCCGGCTGTGGAGCGCGCCACCACGGTCGGGGCTGACCTTCTCGGTGCTGCTGCGGCCCGATGTGCCGGTGGGCCGGCAGGGCTGGCTGCCGTTGCTGTTCGGACTGGCCGCCGCCACTGCCGTAAGCCGGGTGAGCGGGGTCGACGTCCGGCTGAAGTGGCCCAACGACCTGCTGGCCGGGGAGCGGAAGCTGGCCGGGGTGCTGGCCGAGCGGGTCGACCGCTCGGTGGTGGTCGGCATGGGGCTCAACGTCACCCTGCGCCGGGAGGAACTGCCCGTGGAACGGGCCATCTCGCTGGCCCTGGCCGGGGCCACCTGCACCGACCGGGGGGAACTGCTCGTCGCGGTGCTGCGCGAGCTGGCCGTACGGTACCGGGAGTGGGTGGCCGCCGACGGGGACGCGGAGGCGTGCGGGCTGCGGGCGGCCTACCTGGCAAGCAGCGCCACGGTCGGGCAGGAAGTGCGGGTGGAGCTGCCCGGGGAGCGGGTGCTGGTCGGGCAGGCCACCTCGGTGGACCGCGCGGGGCGCCTGATCGTGCGGGCCGACGGGGAGGATCATCCGTTGAGCGTGGGGGACGTGGTCCACGTCCGCGCCGTTTCGTAATCAGAGTCCGACACGACAGAGAGCGCCCGGTCGTGCCACGATGCCCACTATGGGTCTGCCCGATCACCACCTCACCACCGGGGAACGCGTCGTCCACTCGTTCCACCCGCACTGGAAGCGGCTCGTCGTGCCCTTCCTCGCCTTGGTTCTGGTGATCGCCGTCTCCAGCGCGGCGATCTACTTCATGCCGGAGTTCGAGTACGACTGGCTCGCCCGGATCACGGTGGCCGTGGTCTCCGTCGTCGCGCTCACGCTCCTGTCGTTCATTCCGTACCTGCGGTGGAAGACCACCTCGTACACGCTGACCACGCACCGGTTCAACATCAGCACCGGCGTGCTCAGCAAGTCCGAGGACGACATCCCGCTGGCCAAGGTCAACTCGGTCAGTTCCGACCAGACCCTGCTGGAGCGGCTGCTCGGCTGCGGCACCCTGAAGGTCGAGTCGGCCTCCGAGCGGGGTGAGATCAACTACCGGGACATTCCCAAGATCCAGACGGTCCGTACCGAGCTGTTCCGGCTGGTGGAGGACGCCGCCGACGGGACCATCGACGGCAAGTGAGCGACCGCCCCGGCCCAGCGGAGGTGCAGCGGGTCTTCCTCGGCGAGCCGCCGCGCCACAACCGCCGCGCGCTGGCGGCAGCCGCGGGGGTACGGCCCGAGCTGGCCGAACGGCTCTGGCGGGCGCTCGGCTTCGCCACCCTGGCCGACGACGCGGTGGCCTTCACCGATGCCGACCTGGACGCGCTGCGGCGGGTCGGGGCGATGCTGGAGGCCGGGCTGCTGGACGAGACCACCGTGCTCCGGATGGCCAGGGCGCTGGGCCGGACCACCGCGCGGCTGGCGCAGTGGCAGACGGAGATCATGGTGGGGGCGCTGCTCGACCCGAACGAGCGGCCCGGTGACGCCGACCTGGCCCGGCTGGTGGAGGCGGCGCGCCTGCTGCTGCCCGACTTCGAACGCATGCTCGTGCACGTCTGGCGGGCCCAGCTGGCCGCTTCGGCGGGCCGCCTGCTGGCCCTCGCCGACGACGCCCCGCCGCACCGGCTGACCCTGGCGGTGGGCTTCGCCGACCTGGTCTCCTTCACCCGGGTCTCCCGCGAGCTGGACGAGCTCGCGCTGGCCGAACTGGTGGAGGGCTTCGAGGAGCGGGCCTCCGACGTGGTGGCTCAGCACGGCGGGCGGCTGGTCAAGACCCTCGGCGACGAGGTGCTCTTCACCGCCGCCGATCCCGAGGTCGCCGCCCGGATGACGCTCGACCTGGTGGACGCGCTTGGCCGGGGCGATCCCGGGGTACGGATCGGGTTGGCGTACGGGCCGGTGTTGCCCGTGATGGGGGATGTCTTCGGCACCACCGTCAACCTGGCGGCCCGGCTCACCGCCATCGCCCGCCCGGGCAGCGTGATCGCCGACAGCGCGCTCGCCGAGGCCGTCATCGGCCGGCCCGGAATCGACGTGGTCAAAATCCGCCGTCGCCCTGCGCGCGGCCTGGGCGTGGTCCAGCCTTATGTGCTGCGCCGACCTTGACGAGATGGCTTGTCCTGGAAATCCTGATCTCCGGTCAATGAGGACGAGGTGGTTGTTGTGGCTTATGAAGTGCAGGGCGTCGTCGCCAGGGGCAAGGGCGAGCCGGTCACCTTGGAGACGGTGATCGTGCCCGACCCCGGACCCGGCGAGGCGGTTGTCACGATCCAGGCGTGCGGGGTCTGCCACACCGACCTGCACTACCGGGAGGGCGGGATCAACGACGACTTCCCGTTCCTGCTCGGTCATGAGGCCGCGGGCGTGGTGGAGGCGGTCGGCGAAGGCGTCACCGAGGTGGCCCCCGGCGACTACGTGATCCTCAACTGGCGGGCGGTCTGCGGCAACTGCCGGGCCTGCCTGCGCGGGCGTCCCTGGTACTGCTTCGCCACCCACAACGCCAAGCAGAAGATGACGCTCACCGACGGGACGGTCCTCAGCCCGGCCCTGGGCATCGGCGCCTTCATCGAGAAGACCCTGGTCGCCGCCGGGCAGTGCACCAAGGTCGACCCCCGCGCCGAACCCGCGGTGGCGGGGCTGCTCGGCTGCGGCGTGATGGCCGGTCTGGGCGCCGCGATCAACACCGGCGGGGTGACCAGGGGCGACTCGGTGGCCGTGATCGGCTGTGGCGGCGTCGGCAACGCAGCCATCCTCGGCGCCCGGCTGGCCGGGGCCAGGACGATCATCGGCGTCGACGTGGACACCCGCAAGCTGGACTGGGCCCGCGAGTTCGGCGCCACCCACACGGTCAACTCGCGGGAGAGCGACCCGGTGGAGGCCATCCGCGACCTCACCGGCGGCCACGGGGCCGACGTGGTGATCGAGGCGGTCGGCCGCCCGGAGACCTACCAGCAGGCCTTCTACGCCCGCGACCTGGCCGGGACCGTGGTGCTGGTCGGCGTGCCCACCCCCGACATGCGCCTGGACCTGCCGCTGCTCGACGTCTTCGGGCGCGGCGGCGCGCTCAAGTCCTCCTGGTACGGCGACTGCCTGCCCAGCCGCGACTTCCCCATGCTGATCGACCTGTACCTGCAGGGCCGCCTCAACCTGGGCGGCTTCGTCACCGAGACCATCGGGCTCGGCGACGTGGAGGAGGCGTTCGCCAAAATGCACCGCGGCGAGGTGCTGCGTTCGGCGGTGGTGCTGTGAGCGCCCAGGACAAGGTCGGGCATCTGATCACCTCCGGCACGTTCTCGCTGGACGGCGGGACCTGGGAGGTCGACAACAACGTCTGGCTGGTGGGGTCGGAGGAGGAGGTCGTCGTCATCGACGCCGCCCACGACGCCGAGGCCATCCTGGCGGCGGTGGCCGGCCGGGCGGTGACCGCCATCGTGTGCACGCATGGGCACAACGACCACATCGACGCCGCCGCCGAGGTGGCGGACCGGACGGGGGCGCCCATTCTGCTCCATCCGGCCGACCAGATGCTCTGGGAGATGCACTACGGCGCGGGGGCGGTGCCGTACCGGCCGTTGAAGGACGGGCAGGTCATCGATGCCGGAGAGGTAGCGTTGACCGTGCTGCACACGCCCGGGCACTCGCCGGGCGCGGTCTGCCTGCACGCCCCCGAACTGGGCGTGGTGTTCACCGGCGACACCCTGTTCCAGGGCGGGCCAGGGGCCACCGGGCGGTCGTACTCCTCGTTCGAGACGATCATCGAGTCGATCGAGGACCGGCTGCTGACGCTCCCGGCGGAGACGGTGGTGCACACCGGTCACGGCTCGTCGACCACCATCGGCGCGGAGGCGCCGCACCTGGCGGAGTGGCTGGCCAGGGGCTATTGACGAGTGTGTTCTGCCTCACGTAGGCAAGCCTTACCAAAGTGGGTTATCTTAGGTGTGCCTAACCTACTTTGAGAGGCCCTCCCCTGCCATGTACGTCTGCATCTGCCGCGCGGTGACCGACACCGAAGTGCACGAGTGCATCAAGGCCGGCGCCCGGACCGCCCGGCAGGTGCGCGACACCACGGGCGCCGGAGGCGACTGCGCGGCATGTGTCCGGAAGATCTGTGCGATCCTAAAAAGGTCAGAAGACCTGATCACCACCGCATAGAGACCAAGGGGCTTGTCAATGCAGGGCGACAAAGAGATCATCGCACTGCTCAACGAGCAGCTGACGTCCGAGCTCACCGCGATCAACCAGTACTTCCTGCACGCCAAGATGCAGGAGAACTGGGGCTACACCAAGCTGGCGAGTTACACCCGGGCCGAATCCTTCGACGAGATGCGCCACGCGGAGAAGCTGACCGACCGCATCCTGTTCCTGGAGGCGCTGCCCAACTACCAGAAGCTGAACACCCTGCACATCGGGCAGACGGTGAAGGAGCAGATCCAGGCCGACCTCGACCTGGAGCTGGGTGTGGTGAAGCGGCTCAAGCCGGGGATCGCGCTGATGCGGGAGCGTGGTGACATCGTCTCCGCCCTGCTCTTCGAGGAGATCCTGAAGGACGAGGAGCACCACATCGACTATCTGGAGACCGAGCTCGGGCTGATGGAGAGCCTGGGCGAGCAGCTCTATCTCCAGCGCTACGCGGAGCCACCCTCCTCCTCCTGAATGTGGCCTCCTGAATGTAGTCGAGCCGCATGGGGCACGCCCGCCGTATTCCGCCTCGGCGGGCTTCTCCTTTCCCTGGCTTCTTTCCTCTCCCGCTACCGCGATCGGGCGGTGGAACTACTGCCATATACCGACCTTTAAGTGTGTTTGCCCAGGTCAATTGATAGGTCAACGACGAGTCAAACCGCGCGCTGCTGCCGGGAAACGATCGCTTAAGGTCCTACGATCGCTCCATGACCTGCGTACTTCTCGCCGAGGATGACACCTCGATCTCAGAGCCACTGGCGCGCGCGCTGCGCCGGGAGGGCTACCAGGTGGAGGTGAGCCCGGACGGCCCGCAGGCCCTGGAAAGGGCTCTTTCTGGAGGCGTTGACCTCATAGTTCTGGACCTTGGCCTGCCGGAGATGGACGGGCTCGAGGTCGCCCGCCGGATCAGGGCCGAAGGCCATGGGACGCCCGTGCTCATCCTCACCGCTCGCGTCGACGAAGTCGACACCGTGGTCGGTCTCGACGCCGGGGCCGACGACTACGTAACCAAACCGTTCAGACTGGCCGAACTGCTCGCCCGGGTCCGGGCGCTACTGCGGCGCGGCACGTCGGAGACTCCCGTGGTGCAGGGGGTGCGGATCGACGCAGACTCCCGCCGCGCCTGGATGGGCGACAAGGAGCTGCACCTCACCACCAAGGAGTTCGACCTGCTCCGCGTCCTGGTCAGGGACGCCGGAAAGGTGGTGACTCGTGAGCAGATTATGCGTGAGGTCTGGGACACCAACTGGTGGGGTTCCACCAAGACCCTGGACATGCACATCTCCTGGCTCCGTCGCAAACTGGGCGATGACGCCGCCAAGCCCCGGTACATCACCACAGTGCGAGGGGTCGGCTTCCGCTTCGAACGCGAGTAAGGCGGATGCGGCGGCGCCTGCTCTCCTCGATGCTGCTCGTGGCGGTCATCGCGGTCCTGCTGCTCGGCGTGCCCCTGGGCGTGGTCGTCGTACGGCTCATCAACGACGAGGCCGCCCAGGAGCTCAGCGCCGAGGCCACCCGCGTGCTGATCAGCGTGGAGTATGCGATCAGCCAGGAGCAGCCGGTCGACCCCAAACAGCTGGCGAGCAACTACCCCAACCGGTACGTGCAGGTGGCGTTCCGCGGGATCTCGCCGATCGCGGTGGGCATCCAGCCCCCGGCGAACCGCTCGCTGACCGAGGACGCCAGGTCCGAGAACGGGGTCGTCCGGGTCACCCGGGACACCGCCGAGATCGACCAGGAGATCCGGGCCCGCCTGCTGCTCACCATCTCGCTGGCGGTCGCCGCGCTCGGCGTGGCCATCGGCCTGGCCGTGGTGACCTCGCGGCGCCTCACGCTGCCGTTGATAGACCTGGCCAAGATCGCTGAGAAACTGGGCTCCGGCGACGCCCGCCCAAGCAAACACCGGTACGGGATCCCCGAGCTGGACCGGGTGGCCGAGGTGCTGGACCGCAGCGCCATCCGCATCTCCGAGCTGCTCGGCCGGGAGCGGGAGTTCGCCACCGACGCCTCCCACCAGCTGCGCACCCCGCTGACCGGGCTGACCATGCGGCTGGAGGAGATCGTCGCGGCGGCCGACGAGCCCGCCGTCGTGCAGGAGGAGGGCGAGGCCGCCATCGTGCAGGCCGAACGCCTCACCGCGGTCATCGACGAGCTACTGGCCGCGGCGCGCCGCCAGCGCACCTCGCAGGCCGAGCCGATCGACATAGACGACGTGCTGATCCAGCAGATCACCGAATGGGAGCCCGCGTTCCGCCGCTCCCATCGGCAGATCGAGCTGACCGGCACCCGGGGGCTGCTGGCGCTGGCCACCACCGGCGGGCTGAGCCAGGTGGTCGCCACGCTGCTGGACAACTCGCTGCAACACGGCGGGGGGCCGGTCCGGATCACCACCACGAGTTCGGAGAAGTCCATCGTCATCGAGGTGTCCGACCAGGGGCCCGGGGTGCCGGACAAGATCCGTAACCGGGTCTTCGAGCGGAACGTCACCGGCGGGCACGGCACCGGCCTCGGGCTCACCCTGGCCCGCTCCCTGGTGGCGGCCGACGGCGGGCGGCTGGAGCTGGTCAAACCCCGTCCGGCCACGTTCGCCATCTTCCTCCGCCAGGTGGGCGAGAACGGGCGGCGTCACCGAGTGGTCAGCGGGCCCGCCTGAGCTTCCACCGTGCCCTCCACGGTGCCCTCCACCGTGCTCTCCACCGGCTGCGCGGCCAGGAACACCCACTTCTTGTACGACCAGAACCGGAACAGCGTGCCGAGACCGGTGCCGATCAGGGTGGCGATGTTGTTGGCGAGCAGGTTGTCCAGGCCCAGTGTGTACCGGCTGAAGCTGAGGCAGAGCAGCTCGATCAGCAGGCCGACCCCGTTCAGCACGAAGAACAGCACGTACTCGCGGGCCAGGCCGCTCTGCTCGCGGTGGCGGAAGGTCCAGTAGCGGTTGCCGAAGTAGGCGAAGGTGGCGGCCACCACGGTGGCGATCACCTTCGCGGTGAGCGTGCCCTGCGACCCCCACCAGGCCCACAGCGCGTTGACCACGCCGAAGTTGATCACGAAGGCCATGGCGCCCACGGTTCCGAACTTGAGCACTTCGTGGACGAGCGCGGCGAACCGCTCGTATGCGCGACGAATAAGCTGCACGAGCCGCACAATCCTTCCTGTTCGGGCCTCCTGGCCCGGCCTTCGGATTCGTCCCAGGCTACCGGTACTGCCTGGAAACGGGCGTCCCGTCCGTTCTTCTTTAAGGTTCTGCCCAGCTGGCCGAAGAACATTTCAACAAATATCCGACTATGAGGGCGATTGGGGGCTTGGAGGCACTACGCTCGCGCCCGATATCAGGCGTGTCGTGCCGGGTGGAGAGGTGACTCCTGATCATGGGACTACTCGGTCTCCCTGGTCGCCGTGCCACCCTCCCCCGTACCGGTTGGGGCCTGGTGCTGCTGGCGGGCGCGGTCGCCTGCGGGGGCGCCCCGCCGGTCGTCGAGGAGATCGTGCCCCGGCCGAGTCCGCCCCCGGCCCTCACCGTGGACGTGGCCGAGGACGCCTTCGACACCCTGCCCGAACTCTGGGGGGCCTGGCGGCGGCTGGACTGCGCCAAGGTGGCCTACCTGAGCACCTGGGCGGAAGGGCAGTCGGCGGAAACCGTCTGCGCGGCGATCCCGAAGGGCCACCGCGCCCCGGCCCGTCCGGAGTACTCCGACGCCGACGTCTACCTGCCCGCGGCGCCCGCCCCCGAGGACGGCACGTGGTTCCTGGCCATAGCGCGGGACCCCGAACCCGCGTACTTCGTCATCATGCTGGAGCAGGAACTCTGGCGGCTGGCGCTCGGGCCCGTACCGGCGCTGGGCAAGGTGGCCGAACCGGCCGGGGACGAGATGCCGGCCGACCCGGCGCTCACCGTCAAAGCCAAGCTGGTGCCCCAGCAGTACCTGACCTACCTGACCGACCCCGCCGGAGTGAGCGGCATCACCTTCCCCGCCGGGGACCCCATGCGGGCCCTGCTGGCGGAGCTGCTCCGCCGCCCCACCAAAGCCCGCCCCGACCGTGTCACCACCGACGTCCGGCTGGTCACCGAGTCGCCTCGGGTGCTCATGCTGGCCGACGGCGGCGCCCTGGTCCTGCACGCCCTGCGCCTGGTCCGCACCCAGAAACCCGCCCGCGGGCGCAAGACCCTCAAACACCCCCTGTACGGCAAGGACGATCTGCGCGCCTTCACCGGCAAGTCCCGGTTGGACACCCTCACGGGCAGCGAGATCCTCTTCCTGGCCACCAAGGTCACCGAGGCCGGCAAGATGACCACGATCGGACTCCGCCGGGAGCTGGCCGAGATCACCGCCGGCTGACCGCGGCCCCGGCGCACTGAACCGCCTCGGTTAAGCTTGCCCCTTGTGAACAGCCCCAACGCCCCCGTTGTCGGGATGGTCGGCGCCGGGCAGCTGGCCAGAATGACCCAGCAGGCCGCCATCGCCCTCGGTATCGAACTCCGGGTGCTCGCCGGATCTCCGGACGAGAGCGCGGCCCGGGTGATCCCGGCGACCACGGTGGGTGACTACCGTTCCCTGGACGATCTGCGGGCCTTCGCCGAAGGCTGCTCCGCGGTCACCTTCGACCACGAACACGTGCCGACCGACCACATCCGCGCGCTGGCTTCGGCGGGCATCGCCGTACATCCGGGGGCGGAGGCGCTCGTCCACGCCCAGGACAAGGCGGTCATGCGCGACCGGCTCACCGCGATCGGCGCACCCTGCCCGGCCTGGGCCCGGGTCACCGGCCTCCAGGACGTGGCGGAGTTCGCCGCCGAGCACAGCTGGCCGGTGGTGCTCAAGGCGGTGCGCGGCGGGTACGACGGACGAGGGGTCTGGGTCGTCAGGTCCGCCGCGGAGGCCGCCGAAGTGCTCGGCCACGGCATGGAACTGCTCGTGGAGGCGTTCGTCCCGTTCGAGCGGGAACTCGCCGTACTGGTCGCCCGCTCCCCGCACGGCCAGGGCGTCAGCTACCCCGTGGTGGAGACGGTCCAGGAGGACGGCATCTGCGTGGAGGTGATCGCCCCCGCCCCCGAACTCGACGGCGAGCACGCCGCCGAAGCGCAGCGGGTGGCGCTGTCCATCGCCGCCGAACTCGGCGTGACCGGGCTGCTGGCGGTCGAGATGTTCCAGACCAAGACCGGCCTGATCGTCAACGAGCTGGCCATGCGCCCGCACAACAGCGGCCACTGGACCATCGAGGGCTCCAGGACCTCCCAGTTCGAACAGCATCTGCGGGCCGTACTGGATCTGCCGCTCGGCTCACCCGCCCTCACCGCGCCCGTGGTCGTCATGGCCAACCTGCTCGGCGGCCCCGACCCGGACGTCTTCCGCCGGTACGAGCACGTGCTCGCCCACGACCCGGGCATCAAGATCCACTTCTACGGCAAGGAAGTCCGCCCCGGCCGCAAGATCGGCCACGTCACCGCCCTCGGCACCGACCTCGACGAGGTACGTGCCCGCGCCCGCCACGCCGTCACCTGCCTGAGAGGACCACTCGGATGAGCACACCCGCCGCCCAGGTCGGGATCGTGATGGGCAGCGACTCGGACTGGCCGGTCATGAGGGCCGCCGCCGAGGCGCTCAGCGAGTTCGGCGTGCCCTTCGAGGCCGATGTCGTCTCCGCCCACCGCATGCCGGAGGAGATGCTCAACTACGGCCGCCACGCCGACTCCCGCGGCGTGAAGGTGATCATCGCCGGAGCGGGCGGGGCGGCCCACCTCCCCGGCATGCTCGCCTCGGTCACTCCGCTCCCGGTGATCGGTGTGCCGGTTCCGCTCAAGTACCTGGACGGCCTGGACTCGCTGCTGTCCATCGTCCAGATGCCGGCCGGGGTTCCGGTGGCCACGGTGGCGGTCGGCGGCGCGCGCAATGCCGGGTTGCTCGCGGTTCGCATCCTGGCGGTCGCCGATCCCGCGCTGCGTGGACGTATGGCGACATTTCAGGTTGCCCTCCGCGACCAGGCGCACGCCAAGGGGGAGAAACTCCGCGCCGAGGCGCTGGAGCTGTAGGACCGGGCTCTAGGGCCGGCCGAGGGCGCGGTAGTTCCAGCCCGCCGCTCGCCAGGTTTCCGCGTCCAGCGCGTTGCGGCCGTCCACGATGTTGCGGGCGCTCACCACGGAGCCGACCCGCTCCGGGTCCAGTTCGACGAACTCCTGCCATTCGGTGAGCAGGAGCACCACGTCGGCGTGGCGGGTGGCGTCCAGGGCGGAGTCGGCGTAGTCCAGGGTGGGGTGGGCCTTGCGGGCGTTGGTGAGCGCGACCGGGTCGTACACCGTCACCGCGCCGCCCTGCTGGCCGATGGTGAGCGCCACGTCCAGCGCGGGGGAGTCGCGGATGTCGTCGGAGTTGGGCTTGAACGCCGCCCCCAGGACGCCCACGGTCTTGGTGTGGAAGGAGCCGCCCACCAGGTCCCTGGCCAGGTCCACCATGCGGGCCCGGCGGCGCATGTTGATCGCGTCCACCTCGCGGAGGAAGGTGAGCGCCTGGTCGGCGCCGAGTTCCCCGGCCCTGGCCATGAACGCCCGGATGTCCTTGGGCAGGCAGCCGCCGCCGAACCCCAGCCCCGGGTTGAGGAAACGGCCGCCGATGCGCTCGTCGAAGGAGAGCGCCAGGGAGAGTTGCCGCACATCCGCGTGCGCGGCCTCGCAGACCTCCGCCATGGCGTTGATGAACGAGATCTTGGTGGCCAGGAAGGCGTTGGCGGCCGACTTGACCAGTTCCGCCGTCGGGAAGTCGGTGACCACGATCGGGACGTCGCCCAGCGGGCCGTACACGTCTCTGAGGATCTTCTCGGCCCGCTCGGAGGCCACGCCGAACACGAGCCGGTCCGGCTTCAGGGTGTCCTGGACGGCGAAGCCCTCCCGGAGGAACTCCGGGTTCCAGGCGAGTTCGACCTGCGGCCCGGCAAGGGCGGCGAGTTTGTCGGCCAGGCGCTGTGCCGTACCGACCGGGACGGTGGACTTGCCGACCACCAGGCAGTCACGGTCGAGATGTGGCGCCAGGGACTCGATCACCGCGTCCAGATAGGAGACGTCGGCGGCGTACTCGCCCTTCTTCTGCGGGGTGCCGACGCAGACGAAATGTACATCCCCGAACGCGGCCGCCTCCTCGTACGAGGTGGTGAACCGCAACCGCCCGGTGGCCAGGTGCCGCCGCAGGAGTTCCTCCAGCCCCGGCTCGTGGATCGGCAACTCCCCGCGCTGCAAAGTGGCGATCTTCTCGGGGTCCACGTCCAGGCCGAGCACCTCGAATCCCAGCTCGGCCATGCACGCAGCGTGCGTGGCCCCCAGGTACCCGGTCCCCAGCACCGTGAGACGGTACGGCACGGCCACACTCCCCTCATTACCGACACTTTGCGTCCCGGCATGTTATCCCAGGCTATGGACCCTTTCTTCGTGGACCCTGCCCTGGTGGTCGGCCAATAGTTGGACGTCCTACAATCGGGCTATGAGCTTCCCTCTCTACTCGCTCAGCGAGGAGCACGAAATGCTGCGCGAGGCCGTACGCGCCCTCGCCGACGAACGGATCGCTCCGCGCGCCGCAGCCGCGGACGAGAGCGAGGAGTTCCCCTGGGAGGTCTACAAAGATCTTGTCGCCGCCGACTTCCACGCCACACACGTGCCCGAGGAGTACGGCGGCGTTGGCGCTGACGCGCTGGCCACCGTCATCGTGATCGAAGAGGTGGCCCGCGCCTGCGCTTCCTCTTCCCTCATACCCGCGGTCAATAAACTAGGCACGGTTCCACTACTTCTGTCCGGGTCCGAGGAACTCAAGGCTCAGTACCTGGCGCCCGTCGCCCGCGGCGAGGGCATGTTCTCCTACGCCCTCTCCGAAGCCGAGGCCGGTTCCGACGCCGCCGCGATGAAGACCCGCGCGGTGGCCGACGGCGACCACTACATCCTCAACGGCGCCAAAATGTGGATCACCAACGCCGGCGTCTCCGAGTTCTACACGGTCATGGCCGTGACCGAGCCCGGCGCGGGCCCGCGCGGCATCTCCGCCTTCGTCGTGGAGAAATCCGACGAGGGCGTCTCCTTCGGCCCCAAGGAGAAGAAACTCGGCATCAAGGCGTCCCCCACCCGCCAGGTCCTCTTCGACAACGTCCGCATCCCCGCCACCCGGATGATCGGCGCCCCCGGCACCGGCTTCAAAACCGCCCTCGCCACCCTGGACCACACCCGCATCACCATCGCCGCGCAGGCTCTCGGCATCGCCCAAGGCGCCCTCGACTACGCCATCTCCTACGTCAAGGAACGCAAACAGTTCGGCCGCCCCATCGCCGACTTCCAGGGCCTCCAATTCATGATCGCCGACATGGCCATGAAACTCGAAGCCGCCCGCCAACTCACCTACACCGCCGCCGCCAAATCCGACCGCGCCATGCACGGCACCCCCGCCGCCGACCTCACCTTCTTCTCCAGCGCCGCCAAATGCGCCGCCAGCGACGCCGCCATGGAAATAACCACCGACGCCGTCCAACTCCTCGGCGGCTACGGCTACACCCGCGACTTCCCAGTCGAACGCATGATGCGCGACGCCAAAATCACCCAAATCTACGAGGGCACCAACCAGATCCAGCGCATGGTGATGGCCCGCCAGCTGCTGAAGTAGCTCTTGACGTGCAGAAACCCCGTCTCCCTTGATTGGCAGGCGGGGTTTCTTGTTCGGGTACGACAAATTGCCTGTCCGCTCCTAGGGTGGAGGGCCATGGTCAACGGAACGGTGGAACCGGGTTTCGAGCAGGTACGGGACGTTTTCGCCGATGTGCTGAAGCGGCAGGCTGGGGGAGCGGGGGCCGCGGTTGCCGCCCAGTTGGACGGCCGATGGATCATCGACCTGTGGGGCGGGCCGGGCTGGTCACGCGACAGCATCGTCATGCCGTACTCCGTAACCAAACCGTTCGCGGCGGTCTGTGTGTTGCTCCTCGTGGATCGGGGCGTGCTGGAGTTGGACGCCCCGATGCGGCGCTACTGGCCCGAGTTCACTGCGCCGGCGACCGTACGACATGTCCTGTCGCACCAGGCGGGCGTGGTGGCACTGGACCAGCTGGTACCCACCGAGACTTTCTACGACTGGGATCGGATGTGCGCGCTTCTTGCCGCGCAGGAGCCGTCGTGGGAGCCGGGCACCGCGCACGGCGAGTCGGCGTTGTTCTACGGGCACTTGGTCGGCGAACTGGTCCGGCGCGCCGACGGGCGGACGCTCGGCCGCTTTCTCGCTGAGGAGGTCTGCGGCCCGCACGAGCTGGACTTTCACATCGGCCTCGGCCCCGCTGAACAGGCGCGGGCGATCGAGCTGACCGGCTTGACCTCGGCCTACCGGGCTGCCGCGCTGGACGGCAAGCCCGACCTCTACCACCGGGCTATCGGCAATCCGCCCGGTGCCCAGGACCCGGCTGTGGTCAACTCCGCCGCCTGGCGGGCCGCCGAGATCCCCGCTATCAACGCCCACGGCACCGCCCGGGCAGCCGCAGGGTTCTACTCCGCGTTGCCGCGGCTGCTGTCAGCCGGCCTGCTCGCCGAGGCCACCACCGCCCAATGCTCGGGGATGGACGCGGTTTTCGGGGCACAGGCGACCTGGGGGCTGGGCTTCGGCATCCATGGTGACGACTACGGTATGGGCGGCCTGGGCGGTAACTATGCCGGCGCCGCCGGCTACACTTTCGCCTTCCTCACTGGCCATGCCGGCGATTTCGACCGCGCCACTGACCTGGAGAACGCTCTGCGCGCCGTTCTCGGGCTTGGCCCGATTCCCGACTAGACCGGGTGCGGTGACCTGTGAGCGGGCCTGGTGGTCGGTCTCGGTCCACTTGGGACCGGACGACAAAGGCGGGTCATCGGACGGACTGCTGTACAGCCAGCAGAAGCGGCATAGCAGATCGGGACATATGAGGATCACGCCATTTGGGTCGGTCGGCAGTTCGGCGGGGACTGCGGCATGGCCGAGTTGGATGTCGCGGGGCGCGGTCGGCAGGATCGTGCGTGTCGTATGTTTCCAGCTTGTTTCGGGTCCTCTCTAACATGGCATCAAGTGGTGGCCGATACCCTCGGAGGGGTCGCCGCCAGCGTTGTCGGGACTTGTCATGGTCGATCCCCTGATTGAAGGAGTGACGGCGTGCCCGTCCTTGACGAGAAGCTGTACGACATCTACGACGAGGTGCTGCGTCGCAACCCCGGGGAAACCGAGTTCCACCAAGCCGTACACGAGGTGCTGGACAGCCTTGGGCCAGTTGTCGCCAAGCATCCGCAGTACGCGGACGCGGCCGTCATCCAGCGTCTGTGCGAACCCGAGCGGCAGATCATCTTCCGGGTTCCGTGGGTGGACGACGCCGGTCGGGTCAACATCAACCGGGGGTTTCGGGTCGAGTTCAACTCGGCCCTCGGGCCGTACAAGGGAGGGCTGCGGTTCCACCCCAGCGTCTACCTCGGGATCGTCAAGTTCCTCGGCTTCGAGCAGATCTTCAAGAACGCGCTCACCGGGATGCCGATCGGCGGCGGCAAGGGCGGCTCCGACTTCGACCCCAAGGGCCGCTCCGACGGCGAGGTCATGCGCTTCTGCCAGTCGTTCATGACCGAGCTGTACCGGCACATCGGCGAGTACACCGACGTCCCGGCGGGCGACATCGGCGTCGGCGGCCGGGAGATCGGTTACCTGTTCGGCCAGTACAAACGAATCACCAACCGGTACGAATCAGGCGTCCTCACCGGCAAGGGCCTGACCTGGGGCGGCTCCCAGGTCCGCACCGAGGCCACCGGCTACGGCACGGTCTACTTCGTCGACGAGATGCTCAAGACCGACGGCCGGTCCTTCGACGGTAAGCGGGTCGTCGTCTCCGGCTCGGGCAACGTGGCCATCTACGCCATCGAGAAGGTCCACCAGCTCGGCGGTGCCGTCGTCGCCTGCTCCGACTCCAGCGGCTACGTCGTCGACGACAAGGGCATCGACCTCGACCTGCTCAAAGAGATCAAGCAGGTGCGGCGCGGGCGCATCCAGGAGTATGCGCAAGCCCGCGACGACGCCCACTTCGTGCCGGCTCGCACTGTCTGGGGCGTCCCCTGCGACATCGCCCTGCCCTCCGCCACCCAGAACGAACTCAACGGCGCGGACGCGCTCACCCTGATCAAGAATGGGTGCCAGATCGTCGCGGAGGGCGCCAACATGCCCACCACCCCCGACGCCGTCAAACTGTTCGCCGAAGCCGGCGTCCGCTTCGCCCCCGGCAAGGCCGCCAACGCCGGCGGGGTCGCTACCAGCGCCCTGGAGATGCAGCAGAACGCCTCCCGCGACTCCTGGACCTTCGAGCACACCGAGGAGCGCCTCGCCGACATCATGCGCGGCATCCACGACCGCTGCCTGCAGACCGCCGACGAGTACGGCGCCCCTGGTAGCTACATCGCCGGCGCCAACATCGCCGGTTTCACCCAGGTCGCCGAAGCCATGCTGGCCCTGGGCGTCATCTGACCGACCGAGGTTGCGCGGGGCAGGCGCCTGAGCCTCTGATCGCCTGCCCCTGATCGCGCCGTGGCTTGATGTCGGGTCGCTCGTAAGCCTCCTGGCCGTGACGCCCCAGGACCCTCGCCCTGTTCAACCTGCTCGTGACGGACACCTCTGGAGACACGGGCCTGCCGCCATTGCTCGGTTGGGCCGGGGTGCTGCCGTGCCTGGCAGGACTTCTGGCGATCACCCTGCTGTGGAGGAGATCGCGACCAACATCGCAGGCATGACCCTGACCTAAAGCAGGAGACGGGTTTCGGCGAGACCCGCCAGATCATTGTCTGAAAGGTCCATGATCATGGCACTCCCGTTTCGGTTGGGGGACCAGCCGAGGTCCAGGGCCTTTCTGATGGTGGCGGCGACGAGGGCCGGGCGTACCGTTGTCGTCTTCTCGCCGAGCCAGCTGTCTGGGCGCTGGCAGGGCAGCGATGCCAGGAGAACCTGGCCCGGTTTGTCGGCCAGTTGGACCGCGAAAGTGAGCGGGCCCACGCCGATGGCCTGGTCGTAGGTGGGCTTGTGACGGATGCGCCAGCGGTAAGCCACATCACTTACGGTGATGAGGCGAGTACCCTTCCGGGGAAACGTCATTGGACACCTCCTGATCACGTTCCGTGGGAGCGCCAGAACCGGCGGTGATTTTGTTCGTGAGTTCCAGGCTCTGGCTCAAATTTCGGATGCTGTTGGTGATCTTTGTAGTGTCTGGCGTTCTTGTTGAGTCCATGGTTGTCTGAGGGTGATTTCACCGCGCCGTTCTGTAGCCGTTCTGCGGAGGTGGACGGGTGTCGATGGGCGGGGATATC
>NZ_JAHCST010000002.1:267908-375214 GCF_018476525.1 Acrocarpospora catenulata | reverse complement strand
GGCGGCCGAGTCCGGCCGCCGCAACCTGAGCATCTACGCCCGTCCGGCCGAAGCCGCCGACGAGGAACCATGGGTACGGCATGCCACCGGCGTGCTGGCCACAGCCGCGCCCGCCGCCGCCGGCTTCGACACGGCGGTGTGGCCGCCGCAGGACGCCACCCCCATCCAGGTGGACGACCTGTACGACCGGTTCGCCGCGGGCGGCTTCTACTACGGGCCGGTGTTCCAGGGCCTGCGGGCCGCCTGGCGAGGTGCTGACGGCGAGGTGTTCGCCGACGTCGTCCTCCCCGAGCAGGCGGCGTCGAGCGCGGGTTCGTTCGGAATGCATCCGGCGCTGCTGGACGCCGCGCTGCACGCCGTGACCTTCGCCGGGCTGGACGAGGCCGACGGCCGGTTGCCGTTCTCCTGGGGTGAGGTGTGCCTGCACGCCGGTGGCGCGTCGGTGCTGCGCGTCCGGCTGGACAGGACCGGAGGCGACGCGGTCTCGGTGATCGCGGTGGACGCCGCAGGGGAACCGGTGCTCTCGGCGCGGTCACTGGTGCTGCGCCCGGTCGCGGCCGACCAGGCTGTCCTGGGCGGCGGTCGCGACCCGCTCAGGGACTCACTGTTCCAGCTGGCCTGGACGGCGTTGCCCGACGGACCGGCTGCCGTCGACTTCGATTCGGCCGAGCTGACCCTGACCCCGGCCTCGGACCCGGCGGCGGCGCTGGCGGCGCTGGAGACGGTGCCGGAGGTGGTGACCGTTACGGTCGGCGCCGCGCACGGCGACGTGGTCGCTTCGGTTCACGAGTTGACCGCCGCGGCGCTGGACCTGCTGCGCGCCTGGCTGGCCGATGACCGCTGTGTCCGCTCCCGGCTGGTGTTCGTCACCACGGGTGCCGTCGCGGCGAGCGAGAACGAAACCGTGACGGACCTGGCGGCCGCCGCGGTATGGGGACTGGTGCGGTCCGCGCAGTGGGAGGAACCAGGCCGGTTCGTACTCGTCGATGTGGCCGGGCAGGAGCCTTCGCTGCCGGAGGTGCTGGCCGCCGCGTCGGCGTCGGGCGAGCCGCAGGTGGCGGTACGTGAGGACGGCGTACGGGTGCCCCGGCTGGCGCGGGTGACACGCGCCGCTGATCCTGGCGATGTCCTCGATGAGGGCGACGCGCGCCCGTGGGCCCCGGAGGGAACGGTGCTGATCACCGGCGGCACCGGTGGTCTTGGCGCGCTGTTCGCGCGGCACGTGGTGGCCGAGCGTGGGGTACGGCGTCTGCTGCTGGCCAGCCGCCGTGGTCTGGACGCTCCGGGCGCGGTGGAACTGCGGGCCGAGCTGATCGCGCACGGCGTCGAGGTCGAGATCGCGGCGTGCGACCTGGCGGATCGGGATCAGGCGGCGGCCTTGCTGGCCGGGATCGATGCCGCTCATCCGCTGACTGCGGTGATTCACACCGCCGGTGTGCTGGATGACGGCACGATTCCCTCGCTGACACCGGAGCGGCTGGACACGGTGCTGCGTCCGAAGGTGGACGCCGCCTGGCACCTGCACGAGCTGACCCAGGACCTGGACCTCGCGGCGTTCGTGCTGTTCTCCTCGCTGGCCGGGGTGATGGGCAACGCCGGTCAGGGCAACTACGCGGCGGCCAACGTCTTCCTGGACGCGCTGGCCCTGCACCGGCGGGCGGCGGGACTGCCCGCGCTCTCGCTGGCCTGGGGCGCGTGGAGCCAGGACGCCGGGATGACCGGCACACTCGACGACGCCGAAATGCGCAGAATGGCACGGGCGGGCATGCCGCCGCTGTCGCCAGAACAAGGTCTGGCGTTGTTCGAGGCCGCCACCACGCTGGAGCACGCGCTGCTCGTCCCCGTCCGGCTTGAGCCGACGGCACTGCGGACGCAGGGCGAGATTCCGGCGCTGCTGCGCGGGCTGGTGCGGGGAGGCAGGCGGTCGGCGGCGTCCGGCTCTGTGGTGGCCGCGACGTTGCTGCAGCGGCTTGCTCCGCTGGGAGTGGCCGAGCGCGCCGAGGTCCTGCTGGATCTGGTGCGCACCGAGGTGGCCGTCGTGCTCGGGCACGTCTCCTCCGGCACGGTGGAGGTGCGGCGGGAGTTCCGCGAGCTGGGCTTCGACTCGCTCACGGCCGTGGAGCTGCGTAACCGGCTGAACGGCGCGACCGGCCTGCGGTTGCCCGCCACGCTGGTGTTCGACTACCCGACGCCGACGCTGCTCGCGGAGTTCCTGCTGGCCGAGCTGCTCGGTGAGGACGCCGACGCGGTCATCCCCACGGCCATCCTGCCGGTGGCGGACGACCCGATCGTGATCGTGGGCATGGCGTGCCGCTATCCGGGCGGGGTCAACTCTCCCGAGGACCTGTGGCGGCTGGTCACCGAGGGCGCGGACGCCATCTCCCCCTTCCCGACGACACGCGGCTGGCAGCGTGACGCGCTCTCGCAAGCCGAGGGCCAAGCCGTCAAGTATGTCCAGGCGGGTGGCTTCCTGCACGAGGCCGGCGAGTTCGACCCCGGGTTCTTCGGCATCTCGCCGCGTGAGGCGCTGGCGATGGACCCGCAGCAGCGGCTGCTGCTCGAGGTGACCTGGGAGGCGATCGAGCGGACCGGGATCGACCCGGTCTCGCTGCGGGGCAGCCACACGGGCGTGTTCGCCGGTGTCATGTACCACGACTACGCCAACAGCACGGCCTTCCCCGCCGACGTGATGGGCTTCATGGGCACCGGCACCGCCGGCAGCGTCGCCACCGGCCGGCTCTCCTACACCCTGGGTCTGGAGGGCCCGGCGGTGACGGTGGACACCGCGTGCTCGTCGTCGCTGGTGGCGATGCACCTCGCGGCGCAGGCGCTGCGCGGCGGTGACTGCTCGCTCGCGCTGGCCGGCGGTGTGACGGTGATGGCCACACCTGGGCCGTTCATCGACTTCACGGGGCAGGGCGGCCTGGCCCCCGACGGCAGGTGCAAGTCCTACTCCGACGCGGCCGACGGCGCGGGCTGGTCCGAGGGCGTCGGCATGCTGGTGCTGGAGCGGCTGTCGGACGCGCGCCGTAACGGTCACCAGGTCCTGGCGATCGTCCGGGGTTCCGCGGTCAACCAGGACGGCGCGTCCAACGGTCTGACCGCGCCGAACGGTCCTTCGCAGCGGCGGGTGATCCGCAAGGCCCTGGCCGGGGCGGGGCTCACGCCCGCTGACGTGGACGCGGTTGAAGGGCACGGCACCGGTACGACGCTGGGTGACCCGATCGAGGCGCAGGCGCTGCTGGCGACCTACGGCCGGGATCGGGACGAGGATCGTCCGCTGCTGCTGGGTTCGATCAAGTCGAACATCGGTCACACGCAGGCCGCCGCCGGTGTCGCCGGTGTGATCAAGATGGTGCTGGCCATGCGGCACGGGCTGCTGCCCAAGACGCTGCACGTGGACGAGCCGTCCACGCATGTGGACTGGGCCTCTGGTGCGGTGGAGCTGCTGACCGAGCCGGTGGAGTGGAAGAAGAACGGTCACCCGCGCCGGGCCGGTGTCTCCTCCTTCGGGATCAGCGGCACCAACGCGCACGTGATCTTGGAGCAGGGGCCGGAGGCTCCTGTGACGGAGCCGGTGGAACAGGCGCCGGGCGTCGTGCCGTGGGTGGTCTCGGCCAAGACTCCGGAGGCGCTGCGTGGTCAGGCGCGTCGTCTGGCGGCGCAGGTGGAGGCCGGCGATCTGGACCCGGTGGATGTGGGGTCCTCGCTGGTGGTGTCGCGGTCGGTGTTCGAGCACCGTGCGGTGGTGGTCGGACGTGACCGCGAGGAACTTCTGGCGGGCCTGTCCGCGGTCGAGGCCGGCGAGCCGGCGGCTCGCGTGGTCGCGGGTGTGGCCGACGTCGCCGGTAAGTCGGTGTGGGTGTTCCCGGGTCAGGGGGCGCAGTGGGTCGGTATGGGCGGGCGAC
Organism: Acrocarpospora catenulata; assembly: GCF_018476525.1. Classification (GTDB taxonomy): domain Bacteria; phylum Actinomycetota; class Actinomycetes; order Streptosporangiales; family Streptosporangiaceae; genus Acrocarpospora; species Acrocarpospora catenulata. Next base: position 371,306 of record NZ_JAHCST010000002.1, on the reverse strand, counting down.
TGCTTGAGGAGTCGCCGGTCTTCGCGGGCCGGATGGCGGAGTGCGCGGCGGCGCTTGAACCGTTCGTGGACTGGTCGCTGCTGGACGTGATCCGGCAGACCGAAGACGCCCCGTCGCTGGATCTGGTGGATGTGGTCCAGCCGGTGTCCTTCGCGGTGATGGTCTCCCTGGCTGCGGTCTGGGAATCCCTGGGCGTCCGCCCCGACGCCGTGGTCGGTCACTCGCAGGGCGAGATCGCGGCTGCGGTGGTCGCGGGTGGTCTGTCGTTGCAGGACGGCGCCCGGGTGGTGGCTCTGCGTAGCCGCTTGATCGCCGACCGGCTGGCGGGGCTCGGGGCGATGGCGTCTGTGCCGTTGCCGGTCGAGCAGGTGCGTGAGCGGCTGGCCGGCTGGGACGGCCGGGTGTCGGTCGCGGCCATCAACGGCCCTCGCTCGGTGGTGGTGGCCGGTGAGGTCGCGGCCATTGAGGAACTGGTCGAGCGACTGACCGCTGAGGAGGTGCGGGTCCGGCGGATCGCGGTGGACTACGCCTCGCATTCGGCTCAGGTTGATCTGATCGGTGAGGAACTGGCGCATGTCCTGGCGGAGGTGACTCCGCGTTCGGTACGGATGCCGATGCTGTCGACCGTGACCGGCCAATGGCTGGAGGGACCGGAACTCGACGCGGCCTACTGGTGTGACAACCTGCGCAACACGGTCAACTTCGCCCCGGCGATCGGGGAACTGCTGGAGCAGCGCCACCGAGTGTTCGTGGAGGTGAGCCCGCACCCGGTGCTGACGATCGGCATCGGGGAGTGCGTGGACGAGGCTGCGGTAGACGCGGTGATCGCCGGGACCTTGCGGCGTGACGAGGGCGGGCTGGACCGGGTGCTGATCTCGGCCGCAGAGCTGTTCGTACGCGGCGTGACGGTGGACTGGCGGGCACTGCTGCCGGGTGGGCGAAGGGTCGATCTGCCGACCTATGCCTTCCAGCACCAGTGGTTCTGGCCTGACGGCAGTGCGAGCGCCGGTGCGGGGAACGTGACGGCGGCGGGCCTGGCGGCGACGAAGCATCCTCTCCTGGGCGCGGCGGTGGGCCTGGCCGACTCCGACGGAGTGGTGCTGACCGGCAGGTTGTCGCTCGCCACGCATCCCTGGCTGGCCGACCACACCGTGGCCGGGATGGTGTTCTTCCCCGGCACCGGGTTCCTTGAGCTGGCGATCCGCGCGGGTGACCAGGTCGGCTGCGACCTGGTCGAGGAGCTGACCCTGGCCGCGCCGCTGGTGCTGGCCGAGGACGAGGCGGTCGTGGTCCAGATCGCGGTGGGCGCGCCGGAGGAGACCGACCGCCGGACCCTGAGCGTCTTCTCCCGGCCGGCCCAGGCCGGCGACGAGGCGCAGTGGGTACGGCACGCCACCGGGACGCTCGGCACGGACACTCGGGGCGTTGCGCACTTCGACACGGAGGTGTGGCCTCCGGCCGGCGCGACCGCGATCGAGCTGGACGGACTGTATGACGAACTGGCCTCCCGAGGGCTGGGCTACGGCCCGGCGTTCCGAGGACTGCGGGCGGCCTGGAGCGGCCCCGGTGGCGAGGTCTTCGCCGAGGTCGCCCTTCCCGAGCAGACGGCGTCGAACGCGGGCGCGTTCGGAGTGCATCCGGCGTTGCTGGACGCTGCTCTGCACGCGGTCAGCTTCGCCGGGTTGAACGTGGCGGAGGGTGGCCTGCTGCCCTTCTCCTGGCAAGAGGTGGGCCTGCACGCGAGTGGCGCCGCGCTGCTGCGCGTCCGGCTGACCAGGTCCGGTGACGACTCCGTGTCGCTGTCGGCGGCCGATCGGGCGGGAGCGCCGGTGTTGTCGGCGCGCTCGTTGGTGGTGCGTCCGTTCACCCCCGAGCAGTTCGCCGGTGCGGGCGGTGGCGGCGTACCGCGCGATTCGCTGTTCGGGCTGGACTGGACCGCGCTGCCGGAGGTGGCGGTCGCGGAGACCGTCACGAGCATGGTCGAGCTGACCGGGGAACTCACCTCGCTGGATCCCGTGCCGGACGTGGTCATGGTCACCGTCGAGTCGGCCGACGCCGAGAACGTGGTGGAGTCGACGCACGAGCTGGTCGCCCACGTCCTCGACCTGCTGCAGCGGTGGCTGGCCGACGAGCGGTTCAGGACTTCGCGGCTGGTGTTCGTGACGCGGGGCGCGGTGGCCGCGAGTGAGAGTGAAGCGGTCACCGATCTGGCGGCCGCGGCGGTCTGGGGCCTGGTGGGTTCGGCGCAGTGGGAGGACCCGGGCCGGTTCGTGCTGGTCGATGTCGACGCGGAGCTGTCCCCATCGTCGCTGGCCGCGGTGCTGGCCTCCGGTGAGTCGCAGGCGGCGGTGCGCGAAGGCGCGCTGCGGGTACCTCGGCTGGCCCGGGTGACACCGGCCGAGGAGCCGGAACGGCCGTGGGATCCGGACGGGACAGTTCTGATCACCGGTGGCACCGGCGGTCTGGGCGGCCATCTGGCCCGGCATCTGGTCGCCGAACGCGGCGTACGGCACCTGCTGCTGACCAGCCGCCGGGGCCTGGAAGCGGCCGGCGCAGCTGAGCTGGAGCGGGACCTGGCCGCGCAGGGCGCGCAGGTGACCATCGCCGCCTGCGACATGGCGGACCGGGACCAGGTGGCGGCCCTGCTGGCCGGTGTCGACGCCGCTCATCCGCTGACCGCGGTCGTGCACACCGCCGGTGTGCTGGAGGACGCGACGATCTCGTCGCTGACGCCGGAGCGGCTGGGCAGGGTGCTGCGTCCGAAGGTGGACGCGGCCTGGCATCTGCACGAGCTGACCAGCGGCATGGACCTGGCGGCGTTCATCCTGTACTCGTCCTTGTCGGGTGTCATGGGAGCACCCGGGCAGGGCAACTACGCGGCGGCGAACAGGTTCCTGAACGCCCTGGCCCAGTCGCGCCGGGCCGAAGGGCTGCCCGCGCAGTCCCTGTCCTGGGGCGCTTGGACCCAGGACACCGGCATGACCAGCGCGCTGAGCGAGGCCGACATGCGGCGGATCGCCCGGACGGGCATGCCGCCGCTGTCGGTGGAGCAGGGTCTGGCGCTGTTCGACGCGGCCTGCCGGGTGGCCCGGCCGGTGGTGATCCCGCTCCGGTTGGAGCTGGCGGTGCTGCGCACCCACGGCGAGGTCTCCCCGTTGTTGCGGGGGCTGGTGCGGGGCGGTCGGCGGTCGGCGGCGTCCGGTTCGGTGGTGGCGGCCACGCTGTTGCAGCGGCTGGCTCCGCTGGGGGTGGCCGAGCGTGCCGAGGTTCTGCTGGATCTGGTGCGTACCGAAGTGGCCATGGTGCTGGGCCACGTTTCGCCCGAGACGGTGGAGGTGCGGCGGGAGTTCCGTGAGCTGGGCTTCGACAGCCTCACCGCGGTGGAGCTGCGTAACCGGCTGAACGCCGCGACCGGTCTGCGGTTGCCTGCGACGCTGGTGTTCGACTACCCGACGCCGACCGTGCTGGCGGAGTTCCTGCTGGCCGAACTGCTCGGCGAGCACGCCGACGCGATCATTCCCGCACCCGCCCTGCCGTTGAGCGACGATCCGATCGTGATCGTGGGTATGGCCTGCCACTTCCCGGGTGAGGTGCATTCTCCGGAGGATCTGTGGCGGTTGGTGGCCGAGGGCGGGGACGGGATCTCCGAGTTCCCGACCACGCGCGGCTGGGATCTGGCGGCTTTGTTCAACCCGGACACCGAGCATCGGGGCACCAGTTACGTGCGCGAGGGCGGCTTCCTGGACAGCGCCGCGCAGTTCGATCCTGGCTTCTTCGGCATCTCGCCGCGTGAGGCGCTGGCGATGGACCCGCAGCAGCGGCTGCTGCTGGAGACGTCCTGGGAGGCGATCGAGCGGGCGGGCATGGACCCGACCTCACTGCGGGGCAGCCGTACCGGGGTGTTCGCCGGCATCTTCTACCACGACTACGGGATGAACGCCCAGTTCCCGCCGGAGGTGATGGGCTTCGTCGGCACCGGTACCGCCGCGAGTGTCGCGACCGGCCGTATCTCGTACACGCTGGGGCTTGAGGGCCCGGCGGTGACGGTGGACACCGCCTGCTCGTCGTCGCTGGTGGCGATGCACATGGCGACGCAGGCGCTGCGCTCGGGCGAATGCGACCTGGCGCTGGCCGGTGGCGCGACCGTCATGGCCACCCCGTTGGCGTTCATCGACTTCAGCACCCAAGGAGGCCTGTCGCCCGATGGCCGGAGCAAGTCTTTCGCCGACGCGGCGGACGGCACCAGCTACTCCGAGGGCGTGGGCATGCTGGTGCTGGAGCGGCTGTCGGACGCCCGCCGCAACGGGCATCCGGTCCTGGCGATCGTCCGGGGCTCGGCGGTCAACCAGGACGGTGCGTCCAATGGTCTCACCGCGCCGAACGGTCCGTCGCAGCAGCGGGTGATCCGCCAGGCGCTGGCCGGCGCCGGGCTGTCTCCCGCCGGAGTGGACGCGGTGGAGGCGCACGGTACGGGTACGACACTGGGTGACCCGATCGAGGCGCAGGCGCTGCTGGCGACCTACGGTCAGGACCGGCCGGAGGGCCGGCCGCTGCTGCTCGGTTCGATCAAGTCGAACCTCGGTCACACGCAGGCGGCTGCCGGTGTGGCTGGTGTGATCAAGATGGTCATGGCCATGCGGCATGGTGTCCTGCCCAAGACGCTGCACGTGGATGCGCCGTCCTCGCACGTGGACTGGGCCTCCGGCGCGGTGGAACTGCTCACCGAGCCGGTGGAGTGGAAGAGGAACGGCCACCCGCGCCGGGCCGGGGTGTCCTCGTTCGGGATCAGCGGCACCAACGCCCACGTGATCTTGGAGCAAGGACCGGAAGGTTCTACGCGACCCCAGGCGGAAGAGCCTGCCGGGTCGGCCGGTGGTGTGGTGCCGTGGATGATCTCGGCGAAGACTCCGGAGGCGTTGCGTGGTCAGGCGCGTCGTCTGGCGGCGCATGTGGAGGCCGGCGATCTGGACCCGGTGGAGGTGGGGTCCTCGCTGGTGGTGTCGCGGTCGGTGTTCGAGCACCGTGCGGTGGTGGTCGGCGGGGATCGCGGCGAGCTGCTGGCGGGCCTGTCGGCCGTCGAGTCCGGTGAGCCGGCGGCTCACGTGGTCGCGGGTGTGGCCGACGTCGTCGGGAAGTCGGTGTGGGTGTTCCCGGGTCAGGGAGCCCAGTGGGCGGGTATGGGTGCCGCCCTGCTTGAGGAGTCGCCGGTCTTCGCGGGTCGGATGGCGGAGTGCGCGGCGGCGCTGGAGCCGTTCGTGGACTGGTCGCTGCTGGACGTGATCCGCCAGGCCGAGGACGCCCCGTCGCTGGACCGGGTCGATGTGGTCCAGCCGGTGTCGTTCGCGGTGATGGTCTCCCTGGCGGCAGTCTGGGAGTCCCTGGGCGTCCGCCCCAACGCCGTGGTCGGCCACTCTCAGGGCGAGATCGCCGCAGCGGTAGTCGCGGGTGGCCTGTCGCTGCAGGACGGCGCGCGCGTGGTGGCGCTGCGCAGCCGACTGATCGCCGACCGGCTGGCCGGGCTCGGCGCGATGGCGTCTGTGGCGCTGCCGGTCGAGCAGGTCCGTGAACGGCTGTCCGGCTGGGACGGGCGAATCTCGGTCGCGGCCATCAACGGCCCTCGCTCGGTGGTGGTGGCCGGTGAGGTCGCGGCCATCGAGGAACTGGTCGAGCGACTGACCGCTGAGGAGGTGCGGGTCCGGCGGATCGCGGTGGACTACGCCTCGCACTCGGCCCAGGTCGATCTAATCGGTGAGGAACTGGCGCAGATCCTGGCGGAGGTGACTCCGCGTTCGGTGCGGGTGCCGATGCTGTCGACGGTGACCGGCCAGTGGGTGGAAGGTCCGGAACTCGACGCGGCGTACTGGTGTGACAACCTGCGCAACACGGTCAACTTCGCCCCGGCCGTCGGGGAACTGCTGGAGCAGCGCCACCGCGTGTTCGTGGAAGTGAGCCCGCACCCGGTGCTCACGATCGGCATCGGCGAATGCGTGGACGAGGCCGCAGTAGATGCGGTGATCGCCGGTACGTTGCGTCGGGATGAGGGCGGGCTGGACCGTGTCCTGGTCTCGGCCGCCGAGCTGTTCGTCCGCGGTGTGACGGTGGACTGGAAGAGCGTCCTGCCCGGCGGTCGCCGGGTCGATCTGCCGACCTATGCCTTCCAGCACCAGCGGTTCTGGCCGAACGCCAGGCAGAGCGGCGACGCCCGTGTTCTGGGCCTGTCCGCGACAAGGCACCCTCTGCTGGGGGCGGCCGTGGGCCTGGCCGACACCGATGGGATGGTGCTGACCGGCAGGTTGTCGGTGAGTACGCAGCCGTGGCTGGCCGACCACGTGGTGGCGGGCTCGGTCGTGGTGCCGGGCAGCGTGTTCGTGGAACTGGCGGTCCGGGCGGGTGACCAGGTCGGCTGCGATGTGGTCGAGGAGCTGACGCTGGCCGCGCCGCTGGCTCTCGCCGAGCACGACGCGGTAGTGATGCAGGTGTCGGTGGGCGCGCCACAACAGGGCCGCCGGAGCCTCAGCGTGCACACGCGTCTGGCGGACGGCGACGACGATGCTCCGTGGGTGCTCCATGCCACTGGCACTCTCACCACGGGCCTCGCACTTTCGCCTGCCGAGTCGTTCGATGCGACGGTGTGGCCCCCGGCCGGCGCGACCGCGATCGAGCTGGGCGGGCTCTACGAGGAACTGGCGGAGGAGGGCTTCGCCTACGGTCCGGCGTTCCAGGGGCTGCGGGCGGCCTGGCGGGGTTCTGACGGCGAGGTGTTCGCCGAGCTGAGCTTGCCGGAGCAGGTCAGCGGCGCAGGGGAGTTCGGGTTGCACCCGGCGCTGCTGGACGCGGCGTTGCACGCGGTGCCTTTCGTCGGGCTGGACACGGTGGGAAGCGGCTGGTCGCCGATCACCTGGGGTGAGGTGTGCCTGCACGCGGGCGGCGCGTCGATGCTGCGGGTCAGGCTGACCGGGGCGGGCGGTGATGCGGTGTCGCTGGTCGCGGTGGACGCGACGGGTGCGCCGGTGGCGTCGGCCCGGTCGGTCGTGCTGCGGCCGGTCTCCACCGAGCAGCTTGCTCTTGACGGTCGTGGCTCTGGGCGGGACACGTTGTTCCGGGTGGAGTGGGCCCCCATGGGCCTTACGCCGGAGGCCTTTGGGGCGCCGATGTCGGTGGGGCTGCTCGGCCGGGACACACTGGGCGCCACAGCGGCGTTGCGGACCGCCGGGAACGACGCGGCCGGAGAGTCGGGCGGACTGCCGGTCCACGAGGATCTCTCGTCCCTGCTGGAGTCGGGTCCGGTCCCGGCCGTGGTGGTGACGGAGCTGGTCTCGGATCCGGCGGTCGGGGTGGTGGAGTCGGCGCATGAGCTGACCGCCCGCGTTCTGGACCTGGTGCAGCGGTGGCTGGCCGATGAGCGGTTCGCCGATTCGCGGCTGGTGTTCCTCACCCGGGGCGCGGTCGCGGAGGGTGAAGCGGCGCCGGATCCGGTGGCGGCGGCGGCTCACGGTCTCGTCCGGAGTGCTCAGTCGGAGAATCCGGGCCGGTTCGTGCTGGTCGATGTCGATGGTGAGCTGTCTGACTCGGTGCTGGCCGGGGTGCTGGCCTGCGGCGAGCCGCAGGTGGCGGTGCGCGGGGACGAGGTACGGGTTCCGCGTCTGGCGCGTCTGACGCCTGCGGAGACGGTGGAGCGGCCGTGGGATCCGGATGGCACGGTGTTGATCACCGGCGGGACCGGTGGTCTGGGTGCGCTGTTCGCTCGCCATGTGGTGGCCGAGCGTGGCGTACGGCATCTGCTGCTGACCAGCCGCCGGGGCTTGGAGGCTCCGGGCGCGGTGGAGTTGCAGGCGGAGCTGATCGCGCACGGCGTGGAGGTCACGATCGCGGCGTGCGACATGGCCGACCGGGACGCGGTTGCGGCCCTGCTGGCCGGTGTCGATGCCGCTCATCCGCTGACCGCGGTGATTCACACCGCCGGTGTGCTGGCCGACGGGACGATCCCGTCGCTGACCTCCGAGCGGCTGGACAGTGTGCTGCGTCCGAAGGTGGACGCGGCCTGGCACCTGCACGAACTCACGCGGAGCAGCGACCTGGCCGGGTTCGTGGTGTTCTCCTCGATGGCCGGGGTGACGGGCAACGCCGGTCAGGGCAACTACGCGGCGGCGAACGCCTTCCTCGACTCGCTGGTCCAGCTGCGCCGGGCGCAGGGGCTGCCCGGGTTGTCGCTGGCGTGGGGCCTGTGGGAGCAGGAAACCGGGATGACCGGTGGTCTGGGCGCGATCGAGCTGCGCCGGATAGCGCGGGCGGGCATGCCGGCGCTGTCGGCCGAGCAAGGGCTGGCGGCGTTCGACGCGGCCGCCACGTCGGGGCAGACGGCGGTGGTCGCGGCACGGCTGGATCTCCCGGTCCTGCGGACGCTTGGCGAGGTGCCGCATCTCATGCGCGGCCTCGTCCGTGTGGGCCGCCGGTCGGCGGTCTCCACCCCGGTGGGCGGGGACACGGAGCTGGTACGCAGGCTGGCCGGGCTGGGTGAGACCGAGCAGGTCCGGCTGGTGGTGGAGCTGGTTCGGGCTCAGGCGGCGGTGGTGCTCGGGCACGCGTCGGCGGAGACTGTCCAGGTACGGCGGGAGTTCCGTGAGCTGGGCTTCGACTCCCTCACCGCCGTGGACTTGCGTAACCGGCTGAACACCGTGACGGGGCTGCAGTTGCCGGCCACGCTGGTGTTCGACTACCCGACGCCGATCGTGCTGGCGGAGTACCTGGTTTCGGAGCTGCTGGGCCGGCAGGACCAGGCCGTCGGGTCGGGTGTGGTGGCCGGGCTGGGCGCGTCGGTGGCGGACGACCCGGTGGTGATCGTGGGGATGAGCTGCCGGTTCCCCGGTGGGGTGGACTCGCCGGAAGGTCTGTGGCGGCTGCTGTCCGAGGGCGAGGACGCGATCTCGCCGGTCCCGGCCGATCGTGGCTGGGATCTGGCGTCGGTGTCCGGGACGGGTCTGGACATCCAGGGCGGGTTCCTGGCGGATGTGGCCGGGTTCGACGCCGGGTTCTTCGGGATCTCGCCGCGTGAGGCGCTGGCGATGGACCCGCAGCAGCGGTTGCTGCTGGAGGGGGTCTGGGAGGCCGTCGAGCGCGCCGGGATCGACCCGGTCTCGCTGAAGGGCAGCTCCACCGGCGTGTTCGTGGGCACCAACGGTCAGGACTACATGAGCCTGATGATGAACGCCGCGGCAGACGTGGAAGGCCATGCCATCACCGGTATGTCGGCCAGCGTGCTGTCCGGCCGCCTGTCCTACACCCTGGGTCTGGAGGGCCCGGCCGTGACGGTGGACACCGCCTGCTCATCGTCGCTGGTGGCGATGCACATGGCGGCGCAGGCGCTGCGCTCGGGCGAATGCAGCCTGGCGCTGGCCGGCGGCGCCACGGTGATGACCACCCCGATCGGGTTCATCGGGTTCAGCGCGCAGGGCGGGTTGGCGCCTGATGGACGGTGCAAGGCCTTCTCCGACACCGCCGACGGCACGACCTGGTCCGAGGGCATGGGCGTGCTGGTCCTGGAGCGGCTGTCGGACGCCCGCCGCAACGGGCACGAGGTACTGGCGGTCCTGCGTGGGTCGGCGATCAACCAGGACGGTGCGTCCAATGGCCTGACCGCGCCGAATGGTCCGTCGCAGCAGCGGGTGATCCGCCAGGCGCTGGCCGTGTCGGGGCTGTCGCCGTCCGAGGTGGACGCGGTGGAGGCGCACGGCACCGGTACCACGCTCGGTGACCCGATCGAGGCCCAGGCTCTGCTGGCCACCTACGGCAAGGACCGGCCGGAGGACCGGCCGCTGCTGGTGGGCGCGATCAAGTCCAACTTCGGTCACACCCAGGCCGCCGCGGGCGTCGCCGGTGTGATCAAGATGGTGCTGGCGCTACGTCACGGCGTACTGCCCAAGACGCTGCACGTGGACGAGCCTTCCTCGCACGTGGACTGGACCTCCGGCGCGGTGGAGCTGCTGACCGAGTCCGCCGAATGGCCGCAGACCGGCCGTCCGCGCCGGGCGGGTGTCTCCTCCTTCGGGATCAGCGGCACCAACGCCCACGTCATCCTCGAACAGGGGCCGGCGGCTCCGCGGATCGAGGCCGGGACGGCGGCGCGGGACGATGCGCCGGCCGCAGGTGTGCTGCCGGTGCTGGTGTCGGCCCGTACTGCAGCGGTACTGCGGGCGCAGGCCGAGCGGCTGGTCTCACATGTACAGGACCGCGGTGAGGTGGCGCTGGCCGATACGGCGTTCTCGCTGGCCACGACCCGTCCGGCGTTCGAGCATCGTGCGGTGGTGCTGGCCGGGGACCGTGATGGTCTGCTGGCCGGGCTGGCCGCGCTGACCGAGGACCGTCCCGGTGCGGGTGTGGTGCGCGGTGTGGCGGCGGAGCCGAGGCTCGCGGTGTTGTTCACCGGCCAGGGCAGCCAGCGGGCGGGGATGGGCCGGGAGCTGTACGACCGCTTCCCGGTATTCGCGCAGGCGCTGGACGAGGTGATCGCCGAGCTGGACCCGCTGCTCGACGGGTCGCTGCGGGAGGTGCTGTTCGCCGAGCCGGGTACGGCCGAGGCGGAGGCGCTGGACCAGACGGGGTGGGCGCAGCCGGCGCTGTTCGCGGTGGAGACCGCGCTGTTCCGGCTGGTGTCCTCGTGGGGGATCCGGCCGGAGGTGCTGGCCGGGCACTCGGTCGGAGAGATCACCGCGGCTCACGTGGCCGGGGTGCTGTCACTGGCCGACGCGTGTGCGCTGGTCGCGGCCCGGGCGCGGCTGATGCAGGCCCTTCCTGCGGGTGGGGCGATGGTGGCGGTGCAGACCTCCGAGGAGGCGGTCAACGAGCTCCTGGCCGGGCGCGAAGACCAGGTGTCGATCGCGGCGGTGAACGGCCCGGCCTCGATGGTCATCTCCGGGGCCGAGCAGCCGGTCCTTGAGGTCGCCGCCGCGCTGGAGAAGCGCGGGGTGCGCACCAAGCGGTTGCGGGTCTCGCACGCGTTCCACTCGCCGCTGATGGACCCGATGCTGGAGGACTTCCGCACGCTGGCAAGCAGGCTCACCTACAACCCGCCGCGAACTCCGATCGTGTCCACCCTGACCGGGCAGGCGGCCACGGCCGAGCAGCTGTGCTCGCCGGATTACTGGGTGGATCAGGTTCGTGGCGCGGTCCGCTTCGCCGACGGCGTCCGCACGCTGGAGACTCAGGGCGTACGGGCGTATCTGGAGCTGGGCCCCGACGGTGTCCTGACCGCGATGGCCCAGGACACCCTTGCCGCAGAGATCGATAACGTGCTGGTGCCGCTGCTGCGCCGGGACCGGGACGAGCACGAGGTCGTCATCGAGGCGCTGGCTCAGCTGCACGTGCACGGCGTACCGGTGAACTGGCAGGCGGTGCTCCCGCGCGGGCGCCGGGTCGACCTGCCGACCTATGCCTTCCAGCACGAGCGGTACTGGCCCGCGGGGGCGGCTTCCCGGGTGGGTAACGTGGCCGCGGCCGGGCTGGCGGTGACGGATCATCCGCTGCTGGGCGCCGCCGTGGGTCTGGCCGACTCCGACGGGGTGCTGCTGACCGGCCGTCTGTCGCTGTCATCGCATCCGTGGCTGGCCGATCACGCGGTGGCCGGCACGGTGATCTTCCCGGGCACCGGGTTCCTGGAACTGGCGATCCGGGCCGGTGACCAGGTCGGCTGTGACCTGGTCGAGGAACTGACCCTGACCGCGCCGCTGGTGCTGAGCGAGACCGATCCCGTCGCGGTGCAGGTGTGGGTGGGCGCCGCGCAGGAGACCGGCCATCGGAGCGTGAGCGTCTACGCCCGCTCGGCGCAGGCGGCCGACGATGTGCCGTGGGTGCGCCACGCCACCGGCACGCTCGCGACCGGCGTGTCCACTGCCGCGCCGTTCGACGCGACGGTCTGGCCCCCGCAGGGCGCGACCGAGATCGAGCTGGACGGGCTGTACGAGGGACTGGCTTCGGGCGGGTTCGAATACGGCCCGGTGTTCCAGGGTCTGCGGGCGGCCTGGCGCGGTGCCGACGGTGAGGTGTTCGGCGAGGTCGTCCTGCCCGAGCAGGCGCAGTCGAGCGCGGCTTCGTTCGGGGTGCATCCGGCTCTGCTGGACGCTGCCCTGCACGCGGTGACCTTCGCCGGGCTGGACGATTCCGAGGGCGGCCGGTTGCCGTTCTCGTGGAGTGAGGTGAGCCTGCACGCCACCGGGGCGGCGATGCTGCGCGTGCGGATGAGCCGGACCGCCGCCGACTCGGCCACGCTGACGGCGGTGGACGCCGCAGGGGAGCCGGTGCTGTCGGCACGCTCGCTGGTGCTGCGCCCGTTCTCGCCCGGTCAGATCGCCGCCGCGGGTGATGTCCAGGCGGCGGAGCGCGACGGGCTGTTCCGGCTGGAATGGACCGCGCTCTCCGATGTTCCCGTGGCCGACCTGGTGCCGATGGCGGTGGTCGGTCTGGACATGCTGGGCCTGGTGGGAACGTGGGAGTCGGCCGGGCAGCCGGTCGCGGCTCATCGTGATCTGCCGACGCTGGCCGAGGCGGGGCCGGTGCCAGGTGTGGTGCTGGCCGAGATCGAGACCGCGTCGGCTGAGGACGCGGTGGCAGCGGCGCATCAGGTGACCCGTGAGGTGCTGGGCCTGTTGCAGAACTGGCTGGCCGAAGAGCGGTTCGCCGAGTCGCGACTGGTGTTCCTCACCCGGGGAGCGGTCGCGGCGGGCGATGGCGAGGACGTCACCGATCTGGCGGCCGCGACGGTGTGGGGGATGGTGCGCAGCGCGCAGGCGGAGAACCCGGGCCGGTTCGTGCTGGTGGACGTGGACGAGGAGTCGGTGCGGCTCGGTGCGCTGGGCGGGTTGCTCGGTGGGGTGCTGGCTTCCGGCGAGCCGCAGGTGGCGGTGCGTGGCGGCGGCGTGCGGGCGGCGCGGTTGGCATCGCTGGCGTCGGGGGCGGGTCTGCTGCCTCCGTCCGGTACGGCGTGGCGGCTGGGGAGCAGGGCCAAGGGCAACCTGGACGCGCTGGAGCTCATTCCCGACCCGGGGCCGGCCGAGCCGTTGGCGGCCGGGCAGGTGCGGGTGGCGGTGCACGCGGCCGGAGTCAACTTCCGTGACCTGCTGGACGCGCTGCACGCGCTGGGCTGGTTCCAGGACAAGGTCGGCCTGATGGGCGGCGAGGCCGCCGGCGTGGTGCTGGAGGTCGGCCCCGAGGTCGACGACATCCGCCCGGGGGACCGGGTGGTCTGTCTGACCGAAGGTGCGTTCGGCCCGGTGGTCACCAGCTCCCAGGTTCTGACCAAGATCCCCAACGGGATTTCGTTCGAGCAGGCGGCGACCATCCCGGTGACGTTCATGACCGCCTATTACGGGCTGATGGATCTGGCCGGGCTGCGGGCAGGGGAGTCGCTGCTGGTGCACGCCGGTACGGGCGGTGTGGGCATGGCGGCCATCCAGCTGGCCCAGCGGCTGGGGGTCGAGGTGTACGCCACGGCCAGCCCGGCCAAGTGGGACGTGCTGCGTTCGATGGGCATCCCAGACGATCACATCGCCTCGTCGCGGACCCTGGACTTCGAGGAGCAGTTCCGCGCGGTCCGCGGTGAGCGGGGGATCGATGTGGTGCTCAACTCGCTGACCGGGGAGCCCATCGACGCCTCGGCGCGACTGCTCCGTCCGGGCGGCCGGTTCATCGAGATGGGCAAGCTGGACATCCGCGACCAGGCGCAGTTCCCCGGGCTGGTGTATCACTGGTTCGACATGCTGGACGCCGGCGCCGAGCGGTTGCAGCAGATCCTGGCCGAGGTGATGGAGCTGATCGCGGCCGGTGAGTTGCGGCCGTTGCCGTTCACGGCGTGGGATGTGCGGCGAGGCCGTGAGGCGTTCCGGTTCATGAGCCAGGCCCGCCACACCGGCAAGATCGTGCTGACCATGCCGCGCCGCTGGAACCCGGAAGGCACCGTGCTCGTCACCGGCGGCACCAGTGGTCTGGGCGCGGAGGTGGCCAGGCATCTGGTGGCCAAGCACGGGGTGCGGCATCTGCTGCTGGCCAGCCGCCGAGGCCCCGACGCCCCCGGTGTGACAGAGCTTCACCAGGAGCTGAGCGATCAGGGTGCCCAGGTAACCATCAGCGCCTGCGACATGTCCGACCGGGACGCGGTGGCCGGCCTGCTGGCCGGGATCGACGCCGAGCATCCGCTGACCGTGGTGATTCACGCGGCCGGCATCGTGGATGACGGGACGATCGCCTCGCTGACACCGGAGCGGGTGGATGCGGTGCTGCGGCCGAAGGTCGATGCGGCCTGGCATCTGCACGAGCTGACCCAGGGCCTGGACCTGGCCGAGTTCGTGGTGTTCTCCTCGCTGGCCGGGCTGATCGGCAACGCGGGGCAGGGCAACTACGCGGCGGCCAACGCCTGGCTGGACGGGCTGATGGCGCGGCGCCGGGTACAGGGGCTGCCGGGGCTGTCGCTCACCTGGGGATTGTGGGCGCAGGCCACCGGGATGACCGGGGGCATGTCGCAGGCCAGCGTGCAGCGGATGGCCGCCGCCGGGATTCCCCCGATCAGCACCGAGCAGGGTCTGGCGCTGTTCGACGCGGCCATCGGCTCGGATGCACCGCTCGTGGTCCCGGTGCGGATGAACCTGTCGGCGATGCCCGCTCATCTGGTGCCGCCGTTGCTGCGCGGGCTGGTGCGCGGCACCCGCCGTACGGCCGCCGCGCTGTCGGCGGCCGGAGGTGGTGGTGCGGGCGAGGCGCTGTCCCGGCAGTTGGCCGGTCTGGCTCACCCCCAGCGGATCCAGCTGCTGGTCGACCTGGTCCGGGCGCAGGCCGCCGCCGTCCTCGGGCATTCCTCCGTGGAGGGGGTGGATGTCCGGCGTGAGTTCCGTGAGCTGGGCTTCGACTCGCTGACCGCGCTCGAACTGCGCAACCGGCTCAACGACGCCACCGGGCTGCGCCTGCCCTCCACCCTCGTCTTCGACTACCCCACCCCCACCGCACTCGGCGAGTACCTGCTCAGTGAACTGCTCGGCGTGCACGGCGACGCGATTGCGCCGGTGGTCGCCACCGCGGTGGCGGACGACCAGATCGCCATCGTCTCGATGGCCTGCCGCTTCCCCGGCGGGGTGAGCTCTCCGGAGGATCTGTGGCGGCTGATCGCCGACGGCCGGGACGCCATCTCCCCGGTGCCCAGGGACCGGGGCTGGCAGGTGCAGGGTGAGCTGGGCTTCCAGGGCGGGTTCCTCGTGGACGCGGCCGAATTCGATCCGGGGTTCTTCGGTATTTCGCCGCGTGAGGCGCTGGCGATGGATCCGCAGCAGCGGCTGCTGCTCGAGACGTCCTGGGAGGCGATCGAGCGGGCCGGGATCGACCCGGTCTCGCTGCGCGGCAGCCGTACCGGTGTGTGGGCCGGGGCGATCTTCCACGACTACGGGATGAGCGCTGAGTTCTCGCCGGAGGTGATGACCTTCGTCAGCACCGGTAGCGCCGGGAGCATCCTCACCGGCCGTGTCGCGTACGCGCTGGGTCTGGAGGGTCCGGCGGTGACGGTGGACACCGCGTGTTCTTCGTCGCTGGTGGCGATGCACATGGCGGCGCAGGCGCTGCGCTCGGGCGAGTGCGATCTGGCGCTGGCCGGCGGCGTGAGCGTGATGGCCACGCCGGGCGTGTTCATCGACTTCAGCGCGCAGGGCGGGCTGGCCGGCGATGGGCGGTGCAAGGCGTTCTCCGACACCGCGGACGGCACCGGCTGGTCCGAGGGCGTCGGCCTGGTGATGCTGGAGCGGCTGTCTGACGCCCGCCGCAACGGCCACCATGTGCTCGCGGTCGTGCGTGGCTCCGCCGTCAACCAGGACGGCGCGTCGAACGGGCTGACCGCGCCGAACGGTCCTTCGCAGCAGCGGGTGATCCGTCAGGCGCTGGCCGTCGCGGGATTGTCCGCCGCGGACGTGGACGCGGTCGAGGCGCACGGCACGGGTACGACGCTGGGTGACCCGATCGAGGCGCAGGCGCTGCTGGCGACCTATGGCCAGGATCGGGAGGAGGGTCGGCCGCTGCTGCTGGGCTCGATCAAGTCGAACCTCGGTCACACGCAGGCGGCCGCCGGTGTGGCCGGTGTGATCAAGATGGTCCTGGCGATGCGGCACGGGGTGCTGCCTCAGACGTTGCACGTGGATGCGCCGTCGTCGCACGTGGACTGGGCCTCCGGCGCGGTGGAACTGCTGACCGAGCCGGTGGAGTGGCAGGAGACCGGCCGTCCGCGCCGGGCGGGTGTGTCCTCCTTCGGGATCAGCGGCACCAACGCGCACGTGATCTTGGAGCAGGGGCCGGAGGCTGCTGTCTCGGAGCCGGTGGAGCAGGCGCCGGGTGTCGTGCCGTGGGTGGTTTCGGCGAAGACCGAGGAGTCGTTGCGTGGCCAGGCCCGTCGTCTGGCGGCGCACGTGGAGGCCGGCGATCTGAACCCGGTCGACACGGCGTTCTCGCTGGTGGTGTCGCGGTCGGCGTTCGAGCACCGCGCGGTGGTGGTCGGCCGTGACCGCGAGGAACTACTGGCGGGCCTGTCCGTGGTCGAGGCCGGTGAGTCGGCGGCTCGGGTGATCGCGGGAGTGGCCGACGTCGATGGCAAGTCGGCGTGGGTGTTCCCGGGTCAGGGAGCGCAGTGGGTCGGCATGGGCAGGCAGCTCCTTGAGGAGTCGCCGGTCTTCGCGGGTCGGATGGCCGAGTGCGCGGCTGCTCTGGAGCCGTTCGTGGACTGGTCGCTGCTGGACGTGATCCGCCAGACAGAGGGTGCTCCGTCGCTGGATCGGGTGGATGTGGTCCAGCCGGTGTCGTTCGCGGTGATGGTCTCCCTGGCTGCGGTCTGGGAGTCCCTGGGGCTCCGCCCCGACGCCGTGGTCGGCCACTCGCAGGGCGAGATCGCCGCCGCCGTGGTCGCGGGCGGCCTGTCGCTGCAGGACGGTGCCCGGATAGTGGCGCTGCGCAGCCGCCTGATCGCCGACCGGCTGGCCGGGCTTGGCGCGATGGCGTCGGTGGCGTTGCCGGTCGAGCAGGTGCGTGAGCGGCTGGCCGGCTGGGACGGCCGGGTGTCGGTCGCGGCCATCAACGGCCCCAGTTCGGTGGTCGTGGCCGGTGAGGTCGTCGCGGTCGAGGAACTGGTTGAGCGGCTTGCCGCCGAGGAGGTGCGGGTCCGGCGGATCGCGGTGGACTACGCCTCCCATTCGGCTCAGGTCGATCTGATCGGTGCGGAGCTGGCGCAGGTCCTGACCGGGGTGGTGCCGCAGCCGGTGCGGGTGCCGATGCTGTCGACGGTGACCGGCCAGTGGCTGGAAGGGCCGGAACTCGACGCGGCGTACTGGTGTGACAACCTGCGCAACACGGTGGCCTTCGCCCCGGCGATCGGGCAGCTGCTGGAGCAGCGATACCGGGCGTTCGTGGAGGTGAGCCCGCACCCCGTGCTGACGATCGGCATCGGGGAGTGCGTGGACCAGGCCGCGGTGGACGCGGTGATCGCTGGGACCCTGCGCCGGGATGAAGGCGGGCTGGACCGTCTCCTGGTCTCGGCGGCCGAGCTGTTCGTACGCGGCGTGACGGTGGACTGGCAGGCCGTACTGACCGGTGGGCGCAGGGTCGACCTGCCGACCTACGCCTTCCAGCACCGGCGGTTCTGGCCGAACGCCAAGCAGAGCGGTGATGCCCGTGTTCTCGGCCTGTCCGCGACCAGGCACCCGCTGCTGGGCGCGGCGATGCCGCTGGCCAACTCCGACGGGGTGGTCCTGACCGGGAGGCTGTCGGTGAGCGCCCAGCCGTGGCTCGCCGATCACCTGGTGGCGGGCTCGGTGGTGGTACCGGGCAGCGTGTTCGTGGAGCTGGCGATCAGGGCGGGTGACCAGGTCGGCTGCGACTTGGTGGAGGAGCTGACGCTGGTCGCGCCGCTGGCGCTGGGCGAGGGCGAGGCCGTCGCGGTCCAGGTATGGGTCGATGCCACGCAGGAGCAGGGCCGCCGAAGCCTGAGCGTCTACTCCCGGTCGGCGGACGCGGCCGATGATGTGCGGTGGGTGCTGCACGCCACCGGCACGCTAGCGACCGGTGCTCCGGAAGCCGTGCCGTTCGATACGGCGATGTGGCCCCCGGCCGGGACGACCGCCATCGAACTGGATGGCCTTTACGATGAGCTGGCCACCCGAGGGCTGGCGTACGGTCCGGCGTTCCAGGGCCTGCGGGCGGCCTGGCAGGGTGCTGACGGTGAGATCTTCGCCGAGCTGAGTCTGCCGGAGCACGTCGGTGGAGCGGATTCGTTCGGGTTGCACCCGGCTTTGCTGGACGCGGTCCTGCAGGTGACGCCGATCGCCGATGCCGAGGCTGTCCAGGAACCGTTCTCCTGGGGTGAGGTGTGCCTGCACGCGGGCGGCGCCTCGATGCTGCGGGTACGGCTGGCCGGGGCGGGCGACGACGCTGTGTCGCTGAGCGCGGTCGACGCGTCCGGGTCACCGGTGGTGACGGCCCGGTCGGTGGTCCTGCGACCGATCTCCACCGAGCAGCTCGCTCTCGATGGCCGTGACGTCGGCCGGGACACGCTGTTCCGGGTGGAATGGTCCGTCTTCGGCGGTCTGCCGGAAGCTGACCCGGTGCCGGTGACGGTGCTTGACCTGGACGCGCTGGATCTCTCGTCCCTGGCGGGGTCGGGTGTGGTGCTGACGGAGGTGGTCCGGGATCCGGCGGCCGGGGTGGCGGAGTCGGCGCATGAGCTGACCACCCGCGTTCTGGATCTGCTGCAGCGGTGGCTGGCCGATGAGCGGTTCGCCGATTCGCGGCTGGTGTTCCTCACCCGGGGCGCGGTCGTGGCCGATGCCGGTGAGGACGCGCCGGATCCGGTGGGGGCGGCGGTCCGAGGTCTGGTCCGTAGCGCCCAGTCGGAGAATCCGGGCCGTTTCGTGCTGGTCGATGTGGACGATCAGGAGATCTCCGCACCGCTGCTGGCCGGAGTGCTGGCGTCGGGCGAGCCGCAGGTCGCGGTGCGCGGTGACGAGGTGCTGGTGGCCCGGCTGGCACGGGTCGTGCCCGGTGCCGAGGTCGAACGGCCGTGGGATCCTGACGGCACGGTGTTGATCACTGGTGGGACCGGTGGTCTGGGCGCGCTGTTCGCGCGGCATCTGGTGGCCGAGCGCGACGTACGGCACCTGCTGCTGGTCAGCCGCCGGGGTCTGGAGGCTCCGGGCGCGGTGGAGTTGCGAGCCGAGCTGATCGCACACGGTGCCGAGGTCACGGTCGCGGCCTGCGATGTGACCGACCGGGACGCGGCGGCTGCCCTGCTGGAGCGGGTGCCGGCCGAGCATCCGCTGACCGCGGTCATTCACACCGCCGGTGTGCTGGATGACGGCACGATCCCCTCGCTGACGCCGGAGCGGCTGGACGCGGTGCTGCGTCCCAAGGTGGACGCCGCCTGGCATCTGCACGAGCTGACCAAGGACCTGGACCTCGCGGCGTTCGTGGTCTTCTCCTCCCTCGCGGGGGTGATGGGCAACGCGGGTCAGGGCAACTACGCGGCGGCGAACGCGTTCCTCGACTCGCTGGTCCAGCTGCGCCGGGCGCAGGGGCTGCCCGGGCTGTCGCTGGCCTGGGGCCTGTGGGCGCAGGAGACCGGGATGACCGGTGGCCTCGGCGCGATCGAGCTGCGCCGGATAGCGCGGGCGGGCATGCCGCCGCTGTCGCCCGAGGAAGGACTCGCGGCGTTCGAGTCGGCTGCCACGTCGGCGCAGACGGCGGTGGTCTCGGTGCGGCTGGATCTGCCGGTCCTGCGCACGTTCCCTGAGGTGCCGCATCTGATGCGGGGCCTGGTGCGGGCAGGCCGCCGATCGGCGGTCTCCACCCCGGTGGCCGGAGACGCGGAGCTGGTACGGCGGCTGGTCGGGCTGGGCGAGAACGAGCAGGTGCGGCTGGTGGCCGAGCTGGTGCGCGCTCAGGCCGCGGTGGTGCTGGGGCACGCGTCGGCGGACGCGGTCCAGGCGCGGCGTGAGTTCCGCGAGCTGGGCTTCGACTCCCTCACCGCGGTGGAGCTGCGTAACCGGTTGAACGCGGCGACGGGGCTGCGGCTGCCGGCCACGCTGGTGTTCGACTACCCGACGCCGGCCGTGCTGGCCCGATTCCTGGTGTCGGAGTTGCTGGGTCGCCAGGACCTGGCCGCGGCCTCGGGTGTGGTGGCCGCGCAGCAGGCGGGAGTCGCGGGCGATCCCATCGTGATTGTGGGCATGAGCTGCCGGTTCCCCGGTGGGGTGGACTCGCCGGAAGGTCTGTGGCGGCTGCTGTCCGAGGGCGAGGACGCGATCACCCCCTTCCCCACCGATCGCGGCTGGGACATGGAGATGCTGTTCGGGTCCGACAGCCGGGGCAGCAGCGCGACCGATCAGGGCGGGTTCCTGCCTGATGTGGCCGGGTTCGACGCCGGGTTCTTCGGGATCTCGCCGCGTGAGGCGCTGGCGATGGACCCGCAGCAGCGGTTGCTGCTGGAAGGGGTCTGGGAGGCCGTCGAGCGGGCCGGGATCGACCCGGTCTCGCTGAAGGGCAGCTCCACCGGCGTGTTCGTCGGCACCAACGGCCAGGACTACTCAAGCTTGATCGTGGGCGCTCAGGCGGATATCCAAGGCCATGGCGTCACCGGTCTGTCGGCCAGCGTGTTGTCCGGCCGTCTCTCGTACACGCTGGGTCTTGAGGGCCCGGCGGTGACGGTGGACACCGCGTGTTCTTCGTCGCTGGTGGCGATGCACCTCGGGGTGCAGGCGCTGCGCTCGGGCGAGTGCGATCTGGCGCTGACCGGTGGCGCGACGGTGATGGCCTCGCCGCTGGGGATCATCGGTTTCAGCGCCCAGGGCGGGCTGTCGTCGGACGGCCGGTGCAAGGCCTTCGCCGACACGGCGGACGGCACCAGCTACTCCGAGGGCGTGGGCATGCTGGTCCTGGAGCGGCTGTCGGACGCCCGCCGCAACGGCCACCAAGTGCTGGCGATCGTGCGTGGTTCGGCGATCAACCAGGACGGCGCGTCCAACGGCCTGACCGCGCCGAACGGTCCTTCGCAGCAGCGGGTGATCCGGCAGGCGCTGGCCAATGCCGGAGTGTCGCCGTCCGAGGTGGACGCGGTCGAGGCACACGGCACGGGAACCGCGCTGGGCGACCCGATCGAGGCCCAGGCGCTGCTGGCCACCTACGGCAAGGACCGGCAGGGGGACCGCCCGCTGCTGCTGGGCGCGATCAAGTCCAACATCGGTCACACGCAGGCGGCCGCGGGCGTCGCCGGTGTGATCAAGATGGTGCTGGCCCTCCGGCATGGCGTGCTGCCCAGGACGCTGCACGTGGACGAGCCGTCCTCGCACGTGGACTGGTCCTCCGGCGCGGTGGAGCTGCTGACCGAGCCGGCCGAGTGGCCGCGGAACGGTCACCCGCGCCGGGCCGGTGTCTCCTCCTTCGGGATCAGCGGCACCAACGCGCATGTGATCTTGGAGGAGGGGCCGGAGGTTCCGGCCGGTCCGGATGTGGAGGATCAGGCGCCGCCCGCTGGTGTGGTGCCGGTGCTGGTCTCGGCCAAGACGGATCAGGCGTTGCGGGCGCAGGCCGAGCGGCTGGTCTCGCATGTGCGGGAGCGCGGTGAGGTCGCGCTGGCCGATACGGCGTTCGCGCTGGCCACGACGCGGTCGGCGTTCGAGCATCGTGCGGTGGTGCTGGCCGGGGACCGTGACGGTCTGCTGGCCGGGCTGGGCGCGCTGGCCGAGGACCGGCCGGGTGCGGGTGTGGTGCGTGCGGTGGCCGGGGCGGAGCCTCAGCTGGCGGTGCTGTTCACCGGCCAGGGCAGCCAGCGGGCGGGCATGGGCCGGGAGCTGTACGAGCGGTTCCCGGTGTTCGCGGAGGCGCTGGACGAGGTGATCGCCGAGCTGGAGCCGGCCGGGCTGGGTCGTTCGTTGCGTGAGGTGCTGTTCGACGACCAGGCCGGGCTGCTGGACCAGACGGGGTGGGCGCAGCCGGCGCTGTTCGCGGTGGAGACCGCCCTGTTCCGGCTGGTCGAATCGTGGGGTGTGCGGCCGGATGTGCTGGCCGGTCATTCGATCGGGGAGATCACGGCCGCTCACGTGGCCGGGGTCCTTTCACTGAGCGACGCATGTGCGCTGGTGGCGGCCCGGGCGCGGTTGATGCAGGCGTTGCCTGAGGGCGGGGCGATGGTCGCGGTCCAGGCGTCCGAGGATCAGGTTGCCGATCTGCTGGCCGGGCGCGAAAACCAGGTGTCGGTCGCGGCGGTCAACGGTCCTGCCTCGCTGGTGCTCTCCGGGGTCGAGGAGGCGGTCCTTGAGGTCGCCGCCGCGCTGGAATCCCAGAGCGTCAGAACGCGGCGGCTGCGAGTGTCGCACGCGTTCCACTCGCCGCTGATGGATCCGATGCTGGAAGACTTCCGCACGCTGGCGAGCAGGCTCACCTACAACCCGCCGCAGATCCCCATCGTGTCGACCCTGACCGGCCAGGCGGCCACGACCGAGCAGGTGTGCTCGCCGGGCTACTGGGTGGACCAGGTCCGCGGCGCGGTGCGCTTCGCTGATGGCGTCCGCACGCTGGAGACTCAGGGCGTACGGGCCTATCTGGAGCTGGGCCCTGACGGCGTCCTGACCGCGATGGCCCAGGACACCCTTGCCGCGGAGTTCGACAACGTGCTCGTGCCCGTGCTGCGCAAGGATCGAGACGAGCACACGGCGGTGATGATGGCGCTGGCCCGGCTGCACGTGCACGGGGTGCCGGTGGACTGGCGGGCGGTGCTCCCCAGGGGGGGCAGGGTCGATCTGCCCACCTACGCCTTCGAGCACCGCAGGTACTGGCCCGACAGCGCCGGTTCCGGCGGAGGGAACGTGGCGGCGGCGGGCCTGGCCGCCGCGGATCACCCGCTGCTGAGCGCGGCGGTCGGGCTGGCCGACTCCGATGGGATGGTGCTGACGGGACGTATCTCGCTGCGAACGCATCCGTGGCTGGCCGATCACGCGGTGGCCGGCACGGTGATCTTCCCCGGCACCGGGTTCCTTGAGCTGGCGGTCCGGGCGGGTGACCAGGTCGGCTGCGATGTGGTCGAGGAGCTGACGCTGGTCGCCCCGCTGGTGCTGGGCGAGGGCGAGGCGGTCGCGGTGCAGGTGTCGGTGGCCGCGCCGGAAGAATCGGGCCACCGGAGCGTGAACGTCTACGCCCGCTCGGCGCAGGCCGGGGAGGATGTGCCGTGGGTGCGGCACGCCACCGGCACGCTCGCGACCGGTTCTCCGGCAGCGGGGTCGTTCGATGCGGCGGTCTGGCCGCCGACCGGCGCGACCGCCGTCGAACTGGACGGCTTCTACGACGAGCTGGCAGACCAAGGACTGGAATACGGTCCGGTGTTCCAGGGGCTGCGGGCGGCCTGGCAGCGCGACGGTGAGATCTTCGCCGAGGTGGCGCTGCCCGAGCAGGCGCAGTCCGAGGTGGGTGCGTTCGGTTTGCATCCGGCGCTGCTGGACGCCGCGCTGCACGCCGTGATCTTCGCCGGGCTGGACGATTCCGAGGGTGGCCTGGTGCCGTTCTCGTGGGCCGGGGTGTCTCTGGAGGCCGGCGGAGCGTCGGCGCTGCGGGTCCGGCTGGCCCGCACCGCTGACGACTCGGTGGAGCTGGCGGCGGTCGACGCGGCGGGTGCGCCGGTGGTGTCGGCGCGGTCGGTGGGGCTGCGGCCGGTCTCCGCCGGAGAACTGGCCGTGTCGGACCGCGGCATCGGCTGGGAATCGCTGTTCGGGATCGAGTGGAAGGCCGTGGCGGGCACGCCGGAGACCGGGGAGACCGGCGACGTGGCGGTGTTCGGATTGGACGACTGGGGAGCGGCCACCGCGGATGCGGTACCGCCCGTGGTGGTGCTGGAGGTGGCCTCGGATCCGGCGGCTGGAGCGGTGGAGTCGGCGCACCTGCTGACCACCCAGGTGCTGGGGGTCGTACAGCAGTGGCTGGCCGATGAGCGGTTCGCCGATTCGCGTCTGGTGTTCCGCACCCGGGGTGCGATCGCCGCGGGTGACGGTGAGACGGTCGCGGATCTGCCGGCTGCCGCGGTGTGGGGTCTGGTCCGTAGCGCCCAGTCGGAGAATCCGGACCAGTTCGTGCTGGTCGATGCGGACGAGCACGAGATCTCCGCACCGGTGCTGACCGGGGTCCTGGCGTCGGGCGAGCCGCAGGTGGCGGTGCGCGAGGGTGAGATGCTGGTGCCGCGCCTGGCGCGGATACTGCCCGGCGACCTCCCGGGTGTCTCCGACATCGACTCGGTCGGGGACGGCGCCCGCTCGTGGGATCCGGACGGCACAGTGTTGATCACTGGTGGAACCGGTGGTCTGGGCGCGCTGTTCGCCCGGCATCTGGTGGCCGAGCGCGGCGTACGGCACCTGCTGCTGGTCAGCCGGAGGGGCCTGGACGCCCCAGGCGCGGCGGAGCTGCGGGCCGAGCTGATCGAGCTCGGTGCCGAAGTCACGATCGCCGCCGGTGACATGGCCGACCGGGACCAGGTCGCGGACCTGCTGGCCGGGATCGATGCCGGACATCCGCTGACCGCGATCATTCACACCGCCGGTGTGCTGGCCGATGGGACGATCCCGTCGCTGTCGGCCGAGCGGCTGGACAGTGTGCTGCGGCCGAAGGTGGACGCGGCCTGGCACCTGCACGAGCTCACCCAGGACCTGGACCTGGCCGGGTTCGTGGTCTTCTCCGCGCTCGCGGGTGTCATCGGCGCGCCTGGTCAGGGCAACTACGCGGCGGCGAACGTGTTCCTGGACGCCCTGGCCCAGCTGCGCCGCGCGCGGGGGCTGGCCGGGTTGTCGCTGGCCTGGGGTTCGTGGGCTCAGGACAGCGGCATGACCGGCACGTTGAGCGGCACCGAGATGCGGCGGCTCGCCCGCCCGGGTATGCCGCCGCTGTCGGCCGAGCACGGTCTCGCCGCGTTCGAAGCGGCCACCGCCTCGGCCCGGGCGATGGTGGTACCCGTGCGGCTGGACCTGCCGGTACTGCGCGCGATGGGCGAGGTCCCGCACCTGATGCGCGGCCTGGTCCGCGTCGGCCGCCGCGCCGCGGCCTCCACCTCCGCGGGCGGAGGGGAAGAGCTGGTCCGCCGCCTGGCGGAACTGGACGAGGCCGAGCAGGTGCAGCTGGTGACGGAGCTGGTGCGCACGCAGGCGGCACTGGTCCTGGCACACGAGTCGGCGGAGGCGATCCAGCCGGGACGGGAGTTCCGCGAACTGGGCTTCGACTCCCTCACCACGGTGGAGCTGCGCAACCGGCTGAACGCGGCGACGGGACTGCGGCTGCAGGCCACCGTCATCTTCGACTACCCCACCCCCGCGAGCCTCGCCGAACACCTTCTGGCAGAGCTCGCGCCCGGGGAGAACAAGGCCACGGAACTGTCCTTGCTGGCCGATCTCAACCGCTTCGAGACGGCACTTTCCGGCCACGCGCTGAACGAGGTCGCGAGAAACGGCATCGTCACCCGGCTGCGCCACCTGCTGGCGACGGTGAGCGAGACCGGCACGGAGACTAGTGAAATCACAGTCGCCGAAGTGCTCGAATCGGCGAGTACCAAGGACATTCTCGGCTTCATTGAAAGCGAGCTGGGCCGCCTCAAAGATCTGTGATCGCGCGGCTCATGCGCGAGTACTCTGGAGGGCTTCGCCCATGTCGGAAGACCTGAAGCTCGTTGACTACCTCAAGTCGATCGCCGCCGACCTGCACGACACCCGTCGGCGGCTCGAAGAGGTGGAGTCGGGTAAGCGCGAGCCGATCGCCATCGTGTCGATGGCGTGCCGCTTTCCGGCCGGGGTCAGTTCTCCTGAGGGTTTGTGGCGGCTACTGATCGAGGGTGAGGACGCGATCTCGCCGTCCCCGGCCGATCGGGGCTGGGATCTGGGAGGGGCGGCAGGGCTGGGTGGCGCGATCGACCAGGGTGGGTTCCTGGCGGACGCGGCGGAGTTCGACGCCGGGTTCTTCGGCATCTCGCCGCGTGAGGCGCTGGCGATGGATCCACAGCAGCGGGTGCTGCTGGAGACGTCCTGGGAGGCGATCGAGCGGGCCGGGATCGACCCGGTCTCGCTGAAGGGCAGCCACACCGGCGTGTTCGTGGGCACCAACGGCCAGGACTACATGAGTCTGGTCATGCACGCTCAGGCGGATCTCCAGGGCCACGGTGTCACCGGTCTGGCCGCCAGTGTGTTGTCCGGCCGTCTGTCGTACACGCTGGGGTTGGAGGGCCCGGCGGTGACGGTGGACACCGCCTGCTCGTCGTCCCTGGTCTCGATGCACATGGCGGCGCAGGCGCTGCGGTCGGGCGAGTGCAGCCTGGCGCTGGCCGGCGGTGTGACGGTGATGACATCGCCCATGGTCTTCGTAGGTTTCAGCGCGCAGGGCGGAATGGCGCCCGACGGCCGGTCCAAGGCGTTCTCCGACACCGCGGACGGCACCAGCTGGTCCGAGGGTGTGGGCATGCTGGTGCTGGAGCGGCTGTCGGACGCGCGGCGCAACGGTCACCCGGTATTGGCGGTGATGCGTAGTTCGGCGATCAACCAGGACGGCGCTTCCAACGGGTTGACCGCGCCGAACGGTCCTTCGCAGCAGCGGGTGATCCGGCAGGCGCTGGCCGGTGCCGGGCTCTCGCCGTCCGAGGTGGACGCGGTCGAAGGCCACGGTACGGGTACGACGCTGGGTGACCCGATCGAGGCGCAGGCGCTGCTGGCGACCTATGGCCAGGACCGGGAGGAGGGTCGGCCGCTGCTTCTTGGGTCGATCAAGTCGAACCTCGGCCACACGCAGGCGGCTGCGGGCGTGGCCGGTGTGATCAAGATGGTCCTGGCCCTCCAGCATGGTGTGCTGCCCAAGACGCTGCACGTGACGGAACCGTCCTCGCACGTGGACTGGTCGGCCGGTGCGGTGGAGCTGCTGACCGAGCCGGTGGAGTGGCAGCAGAACGGTCATCCGCGCCGGGCGGGTGTGTCCTCGTTCGGGATCAGCGGCACCAACGCGCACATCATCCTCGAACAAGCACCGGAAACACCGGAAGGGGAGGAGACTCCGCAGGACCGGGCGCCGGGTGTGGTGCCGTGGGTGCTGTCCGCGAAGACCCCTGAGTCGTTGCGTGGTCAGGCGCGTCGTCTGGCTGCGCATGTGGAGGCCGGCGACCTGGACCCGGTCGATACGGCGTTCTCGCTGGTGGTGTCGCGGTCGGTGTTCGAGCACCGTGCGGTGGTGGTCGGTGGCGATCGCGGCGAGCTGGTGGCGGGCTTGGGCGCGGTTGCCTCGGGTGAGCCTGCGGCCGGCGGCGTGGTCGAGGGTGTGGCCGATGTCGTCGGTAAGTCGGTGTGGGTGTTCCCAGGCCAGGGGGCGCAGTGGGCGGGCATGGGTGCCGCCCTGCTTGAGGAGTCGCCGGTCTTCGCGGATCGGATGGCGGAGTGCGCGGCGGCGTTGGAGCCGTTCGTGGACTGGTCGCTGCTGGACGTGATCCGCCAGGTGGAGGGTGCTCCGTCGCTGGATCGGGTGGATGTGGTCCAGCCGGTGTCGTTCGCGGTGATGGTGTCGCTGGCGGCGGTGTGGGAGTCGCTGGGTGTTCGCCCCGACGCGGTGGTGGGTCATTCGCAGGGCGAGATCGCGGCCGCGGTGGTGGCGGGTGGTCTGTCGTTGGATGACGGTGCCCGGGTGGTGGCGTTGCGCAGCCGTCTGATCGGGGAGCGGCTGGCCGGGCTTGGCGCGATGGCGTCGGTGGCGTTGCCGGTCGAGCAGGTGCGTGAGCGGCTGTCGTCCTGGGATGGGCGGGTGTCGGTCGCGGCGATCAACGGCCCTCGCTCAGTGGTGGTGGCCGGTGAAGTGCAGGCCGTTGAAGACTTGGTGGAGCGATGGTCGGGTGAGGGGGTGCGGGTTCGCCGTATCGCGGTGGACTATGCGTCGCATTCGGCTCAGGTCGATCTGATCGGTGGGGAGCTGGCCCAGGTCCTGACCGGGGTGGTGCCGCAGCCGGCGCGGGTGCCGATGCTGTCGACCGTGACCGGTCAGTGGCTGAAGGGGCTGGAACTCGACGCGGCGTACTGGTGTGACAACCTGCGCAACACGGTGGCCTTCGCCCCGGCGATCGGGGAACTGCTGGAGCAGCGCCACCGCGTGTTCGTGGAGGTGAGCCCGCACCCGGTGCTCACGATCGGCATCGGCGAGTGCGTGGACGAGGCCGCGGTGGACGCGGTGATCGCCGGGACGTTGCGCCGGGACGAGGGCGGGCTGGACCGGGTTCTGGTCTCGGCCGCAGAGTTGTTCGTACGCGGTGTGACGGTGGACTGGCGGGCACTGCTGCCGGGCGGTCGCCGGGTCGATCTGCCGACCTATGCCTTCCAGCACCAGCGGTACTGGCCGAACGCCGCCCAGCAGAGCGGTGACGCCCGTGTTCTGGGCCTGTCCGCGACCAGGCACCCGCTGCTGGGCGCCGCTGTGAGTCTGGCCGACTCGGACGGCGTGCTGCTGACCGGCCGCCTGTCGGTGAAGTCGCATCCTTGGCTGGCCGATCACCTGGTGGCGGGGATGGTGTTCTTCCCCGGCACCGGCTTCCTTGAGCTGGCGGTCCGGGCGGGTGACCAGGTCGGCTGCGATGTGGTCGAGGAGCTGACGCTGGTCGCGCCGCTGGTGCTGGGCGAGAACGACGCGGTCGCGGTCCAGATCGCGGTGGGTGCGCCGGAGGAGACCGGCAGGCGGAGCGTGAACATCTACGCCCGGCCCGCCGAGGCGGACGACGAGGTGAAGTGGGTACGGCACGCCACCGGCACGCTCGCCACGGGTGGCCGGGCCGCGGTGCCGTTCGATGCGGCGGTGTGGCCGCCGGCCGGCGCGACCGCGATCGAGCTGGACGGCTTCTACAAGCGGATGGCCGAGAGTTCGCTCGTCTACGGCCCGGTGTTCCAGGGGTTGCAGGCGGCCTGGTGGGGCGCGGGCGGCGAGGTGTTCGCCGAGGTCGCGCTGCCCGAGCAGGCGCAGTCGGACGCGGGTGCGTTCGGAGTGCATCCGGCTTTGCTGGATTCGGCGTTGCATGCGTCAACGTTCGCCGGGCTGGACGTCACGGCGGGTACGCGGTTGCCGTTCTCCTGGCAGGAGGTGAGCCTGTACGCCACCGGAGCGGCGCTGCTGCGCGTCCGGCTGGCCAAGGTGGGCGAAGACACGGTGTCGCTGAGCGCGGTGGACGCCGCCGGAGAGCCGGTGCTGTCCGTGAGCTCGCTGGTGCTCCGTGCGTTCTCCCCTGATCAGGTCGCCGCGGGTGGGGCACCGGCGACGCGGGACGGGCTGTTCCGGTTGGACTGGACTCCGCTGTCGGAGCTCCCCGCAGTCGATCCGGTGTCGATGGCGGTAGCCGGTTTTGCCGGGTTTGAGCCGGATGTGCTGGGTCTTGCGGGGACGTGGGAGTCAGTCGCTGTTCATCGTGATCTGTCGGCGCTGGCCGAAGTGGGTCCGGTGCCGGATGTGGTGCTGGTCGAGGTCGTCACCGAGCCGATGGCGGACGCGGTGGCGGCGGCGCACGGGGTGACCGCTGACGTGTTGAGCCTGCTCCAGGGCTGGCTGGCCGAGGAGCGGTTCAGCGATTCGCGGTTGCTCTTCGTGACGCGGAATGCGGTGTCGGCGGGTGAAGGTGAGGCGGTCGCCGATCTGGCGGCTGCGGCGGTGTGGGGTCTGGTGCGGTCGGCGCAGTCGGAGAACCCGGGCCGGTTCGTCCTGGTCGACGTGGATGGTCAGGAGTCCTCGCTCGCGGCTTTACGCGACGTACTGCTCGCGGTTCTGTCCTCGGACGAGTCGCAGGCGGTGGTGCGTGCGGGTGAGGTGCGGGTGCCGCGGTTGGCGTCGCTGGTGTCGGGCTCGGGGCTGGTGCCTCCGACGGGGGTGCCGTGGCGGCTGGGCAGCCAGACCAAGGGCAGCCTGGACGCCCTGGAGTTGCTCCCCTTCCCGAAGGTGGCGGAACCGCTGGGAGCCGGCCAGGTGCGCGTCGCGGTGCACGCCGCGGGAATCAACTTCCGTGACCTGCTGGACGGACTCAACGCGCTGGGCTGGTTCCAGGACGTGGTCAGTCTGATGGGCAGCGAGGCCGCCGGCGTGGTGCTGGAGGTCGGCTCCGAGGTGGAGGACCTGCGTCCGGGGGACCGGGTGATGGGTCTGGCCGAGGGCGCGTTCGGCCCGGTGGTCGTCGCCGAGTCCACGGCCTTGGTGAAGATCCCCGACGGGGTCTCCTTCGAGCAGGCGGCGACGATTCCGGTGGCGTTCCTGACGTCCTATTACGGGCTGATGGATCTGGCCGGGCTGCAGCCGGGCGAGTCGCTGCTGGTACACGCGGGTGCCGGAGGGACCGGCATGGCGGCGATCCAGCTGGCTCAGCGGCTGGGAGTGGAGGTGTTCGCCACAGCCAGCCCGGCCAAGTGGGACGTGCTGCGCTCGCTGGGCATCCCCGATGATCACATCGCCTCCTCGCGGAGTATGGAGTTCGAGGAGCGCTTCCGTTCGGTGTGCGGGGAGCGCGGGATCGATGTGGTCCTCAACTCGCTGACCGGCGACTTCATCGACGCTTCCGCGCGGTTGCTGCGTCCGGGTGGCCGGTTCGTGGAGCTGGGCAAGCTGGACATCCGCAGCCAGGACCAGTTCCCGGAGCTGGTTTATCAGTGGTTCGACGTGACAGATGCCGGGCAGGAGCGGTTGCACGAAATCCTGGTCGAGCTGGCGGGGTTGGTCGCGGCGGGTGAGTTGCGGCCGTTGCCGGTGACGGCGTGGGATGTGCGGCGGGGCCGTGAGGCGTTCCGGTTCATGAGCCAGGCCCGGCACACCGGCAAGATCGTCCTGACGATGCCCCGGCAGTGGAACCCCGAAGGCACCGTGCTGATCACCGGCGGCACCGGTGTTCTGGGTGCGGAGGTGGCCCGGCACCTGGTGGCCGAGCACGACGTACGGCACCTGCTACTGACCAGCCGAAGGGGCCTGGAAGCGGCCGGCGCACGTGAGCTTGCGCAGGAACTGGCCGCGCAGGGCGCGCACGTGACCATCGCCGCCTGCGACATGGCCGATCGGGATGCGGTGGCCGGTTTGCTGGCCGGGATCGGCACCGAGCATCCGCTGACCGCGGTGATTCACGCGGCCGGACTCCTCGAAGACGGAACCATCACTTCGCTGACGCCTGAGCGGCTGGAGTCGGTGCTGCGGCCGAAGGTGGACGCCGCCTGGCACCTGCACGAGCTCACCGCGGATCTTGATCTGGCCGGCTTCGTGGTGTTCTCCTCACTGGCCGGCGTGATGGGCAACGCCGGTCAGGGCAACTACGCGGCGGCCAATGTGTGGCTGGACGCGTTGATGGCCACCCGCCGGGCCCAGGGACTGCCGGGCCTGTCGCTGGCGTGGGGGTTGTGGGCGGAGGCCACCGGGATGACCGGGGGCATGACGCAGGCAGACGTGCAGCGGATGACCGCCACCGGGCTACTGCTGATCACCCCCGAGCAGGGGATGGCGTTGCTCGACACGTCACTGGGGTCGGATTCACCTCTGGTGCTCCCGGTCCCGATGAACCTGCCGGCGATGCCCGCCCAACTGGTCCCGCCGCTGCTGCGCGGCCTCGTGCGGAGCACCCGCCGTACGGCGGCGTCGGCGCCCGCTGCCGATGAAGGAGGGCTGCTACGGCAACTGGCCGGCCTGACACAGACCGAGCGGACCCGGTTCGTGGTCGACCTGGTCCGGGCTCAGGCCGCCGCCGTCCTCGGACACGCCGACCCATCGGCGGTGGACGTCCGGCGGGAGTTCCGCGAGCTGGGCTTCGACTCGCTGACCGCGATCGAGCTGCGCAACCGGCTCAACCTGGCCACCGGACTGCGCCTGCCGTCCACTCTCGTCTTCGACTACCCCACCCCCGCCGCGCTGGGAGAGCACCTCCTGAGCGAGGTGCTCGGCGCGCACGGCGACGTCATCGTGCCGGTGGCCGCGGTCTCTACCGGGGAGGACCCGATCGCCATCGTCTCGATGGCCTGCCGTTATCCCGGCGGGGTGAACTCCCCGGAGGACCTGTGGCAGCTGGTCCTGGAAGGACAGGACGCCATCACGACGATCCCGAGCGACCGCGGCTGGGAGAGCTTCACCGATCTGGGCCTGAAGGGCGGGTTCATCTTCGACGCGCCCCAGTTCGACGCGGAGTTCTTCCGGATCTCGCCACGCGAGGCGCTGGCGATGGACCCGCAGCAACGCCTGCTGCTGGAGACCGCCTGGGAGACCTTCGAGCGGGCCGGCATCGATCCGCACTCGTTGCGGGGCAGCGACACCGGGGTCTACATCGGTGCCGTCGCCTCAAGCTACATGCTCGGCGAGGAGTCTCTCGGCCACATCATGACCGGCCAGCTCGCCAGTGTCGCGTCCGGCCGGATCTCCTACACCTTCGGTCTTGAGGGCCCGGCGGTGACGGTGGACACCGCCTGCTCGTCGTCGCTGGTGACCATCCACCTGGCGGCGCAGGCCATGCGCAACGGGGAGTGCTCACGCGCACTCGCCGGAGGCGTGACGGTAATGGCCACCCTCGCGGCGTTCGCGGAGTTCGACGAGCAGGGCGGGCTGGCGTCGGATGCCCGGTGCAAGGCGTTCTCCGATTCGGCGGACGGTATCGGGTGGTCCGAGGGCGTCGGCCTGGTGATGCTGGAGCGGTTGTCGGACGCGCAGCGCAACGGGCATCAGGTGCTGGCGATCGTGCGCGGGTCGGCGATCAACCAGGACGGTGCGTCCAACGGCCTGACGGCGCCGAACGGCCCGTCCCAGCGCCGGGTGATCCGTCAGGCGCTGGCCAATGCCGGAGTGTCGCCGTCCGAGGTGGACGCGGTCGAGGCACACGGGACCGGCACGGTCCTGGGTGACCCGATCGAGGCGCAGGCGCTGCTGGCCACCTACGGCCAGGAGCGGTCGGACGACCGTCCGCTGCTGCTGGGCTCGATCAAGTCGAACATCGGCCACTCGCAGGCGGCGGCGGGTGTGGCCAGTGTGATCAAGATGGTCATGGCCATGCGGCATGGCGTGCTGCCGAAGACGCTGCACGTGGACGCGGTGTCCTCGCACGTGGACTGGGACTCCGGCGCGGTCGAGGTGCTGACCGAGCAGCGGGAGTGGCCGGAGACGGGTCGTCCACGGCGGGTGGGTGTGTCGTCGTTCGGGGTCAGCGGCACGAACGCACACATGATCTTGGAAGCGGGGCCGGAAGCACCGCAGGCCGAGCCGGGCGTGGCGGACCCGGCGCCGGTGGCGGGTGTGGTGCCGTGGGTGATCTCGGGCAAGACCGGCCAGGCGCTGCACGATCAGGCGGCTCGCCTGAGTGCGTACTTGACGACGCACAGCGATCTGCATCCGGTGGACACGGCGTTCTCGCTGGTGACGACGCGATCGGCGTTCGAGCACCGTGCGGTGGTGGTCGGGGCCGACCGTGCGGAGTTGCTGGCGGGCCTTGCCGCGGTCGAGGCCGGCGAGTCGGCGACGGGTGTGGTCCTGGGCGTGTCCGATGTGGACGGCCGGATGGTGTGGGTGTTCCCGGGTCAGGGAGCCCAGTGGGCGGGCATGGGTGCCGCCCTGCTTGAGGAGTCGCCGGTCTTCGCGGGTCGGATGGCGGAGTGTGCGGCGGCGCTGGAGCCGTTCGTGGACTGGTCGCTGCTGGATGTGATCCGGCAGGCCGAGGACGCTCCGTCGTTGGATCGGGTGGATGTGGTCCAACCGGTGTCGTTCGCGGTGATGGTCTCCCTGGCTGCGGTCTGGGAGTCCCTGGGGATCCGTCCTGACGCGGTGATCGGCCACTCTCAGGGCGAGATCGCCGCCGCGGTAGTCGCGGGCGGTCTGTCGTTGCAGGACGGCGCCCGGGTGGTGGCGTTGCGCAGCCGCTTGATCGCCGACCGGCTGGCCGGGCTCGGGGCGATGGCCTCGGTGGCGCTGCCGGCCGAGCAGGTGTGGGAACGGCTGTCGTCCTGGGATGGGCGGGTGTCGGTCGCGGCGGTCAACGGCCCGAATTCGGTGGTGGTGGCCGGTGAGGTGCAAGCCGTCGAGGAGCTGGTGGAGCGTCTGACCGAGGATGGGGTGCGGGTTCGCCGTATCACGGTGGACTATGCCTCGCATTCGGCTCAGGTCGATCTGATCGGTGAGGAACTGGCCCAGGTCCTGGCGGAAGTGGCTCCGCGCGCGGTGCGGGTGCCGATGCTGTCGACCGTGACCGGCCAGTGGGTGGAGGGGCCGGAACTCGACGCGGGGTACTGGTGTGACAACCTGCGCAACACGGTCAACTTCGCCCCAGCGATCGGGCAGCTGCTGGAGCAGCGGTACCGGGCGTTTGTCGAGGTGAGCACGCACCCGGTGCTGACGATCGGCATCGGCGAATGCGTGGACGAGGCCGCAGTGGATGCGGTGATTTCCGGGACGCTGCGTCGTGACGAGGGCGGGCTGGACCGTGTCCTGGTCTCGGCCGCCGAGCTGTTCGTCCGTGGCATCGCGGTGGACTGGCGGGCGGTACTGACCGGCGGACGCCAGGTGGACCTGCCCACCTACGCCTTCCAGCGCCACCGGTACTGGTCCGCTGGTGTCGGTATGAGCATGGGGAACGTATCCGCGGCGGGACTGGCGGCGGTGCGCCATCCGCTGCTGGGCGCCACCATGGGCCTGGCCGATTCCGGCGGGGTCGTGCTGGCCGGGCGGTTGTCGCTGTCGTCGCATCCGTGGCTGGCCGACCACAAGGTGGCCGGGATGGTGTTCTTCCCGGGCACCGGATTCCTTGAGCTGGCGATCCAGGCGGGCGATCAGGTCGGCTGCGACCTGGTGGAGGAACTGACGCTGGCGGCTCCACTGGTTCTCACCGAGGGCGACGCGGTCGCGGTGCAGATCGCGGTGGGCGCCCCGGAGGAGACCGGCCGCCGGAGCGTGAGCGTCTTCTCCCGTCCGGCGGAGGCCGGTGACGATGTGCCCTGGGTACGGCATGCCACCGGCACGCTCGCCACCCAAGCGCGGACCGCCGCACCGTTCGACGCGACGGTGTGGCCGCCGGTCGGCGCGACCGCGATCGCGCTGGACGGCTTCTACAACCTGCTGGCCGACAGCCCGCTCGGCTACGGCGAGGTGTTCCAGGGCCTGCGGGCGGCCTGGCAGGGCGCCGGCGGTGAGGTCTTCGCCGAGGTCGCTCTGCCGGAGCAGGCGCAGATGGACGCCGGTGCGTTCGGGGTGCATCCGGCGCTGCTGGACGCTGCCCTGCACGCGGTCACCTTCGCCGGGCTGGACACCACGGCGGGTACGCGGCTGCCGTTCTCCTGGCAGGAGGTGAGCCTGTACGCCACCGGAGCGGCGCTGCTGCGGGTGCACCTGGCCAAGGTGGGCGAGGACGCCGTGTCGGTGAGCGTGGTGGATGCCAATGGGCAGCCGGTGCTGTCGGCACGGTCCCTGGTGCTGCGGCCGGTCTCGGCCGACCAGCTCGCCGCCGCCGGCAGCGGCCCGGAGACCGGGCGGGACTCCATGTTCGGGCTGGACTGGATCTCGCTCTCGGAGGCGCCGGTCCCGGCGGCCGACACGAGTGTGGTCGAGCTGACCGGGGAGCTCGCCTCGCTGGATCCGGCGCCGGACGTGGTCATGGTCACCGTCGGGTCGGCCGACGCCGAGAACGTGGTGGAGTCGACACACGAGCTGGTCGCTCACGTCCTCGGCCTGCTCCAGCAGTGCTTGGCCGATGAGCGGTTCGAGGCTTCGCGGCTGGTGTTCGTCACTCGGGGCGCGGTCGAGGCGCGGGAGGGCGAGGTGGTCGCCGATCTGGCGGCTGCCGCGGTGTGGGGTCTGGTGCGGTCGGCGCAGTGGGAGAACCCGGGCCGGTTCGTGCTGGTCGACACCGATGCGGAACTGTCCTCGGCGTCGCTGGCCGTGGTGCTGGCCTCCGGTGAACCGCAGGCGGCGGTGCGTGAGAGTACGGTGCGGGTCCCGCGCCTGACCCGCATGGCACCGGCGCAGGAGGCGGCGGAACAGCCATGGAATCCGGACGGAACAGTCCTGATCACCGGTGGCACCGGTGGCCTGGGCGGTCATCTGGCCCGGCATCTGGTGGCCGAGCGCGGGGTGCGGCATCTGCTGCTGACCAGTCGCCGGGGCTTGGAGGCTCCGGGTGCGGTGGAGCTGCAGGCCGAGCTGATCGCGCACGGCGTCGAGGCCACGGTCGCGGCGTGCGACATGGCCGACCGGGATCAGGTGGCGGCTCTGCTGGCCGGCGTGGATGCCGCTCATCCGCTGACCGCGGTCATTCACACCGCCGGTGTGCTGGATGACGGCACGATTCCCTCGCTGACGCCGGAGCGGCTGGACGCGGTGCTGCGTCCCAAGGTGGACGCCGCCTGGCACCTGCACGAGCTCACCAAGGACCTGGACCTCGCGGCGTTCATCCTGTACTCCTCGCTGTCGGGTGTCCTGGGTTCGCCCGGTCAGGCCAACTACGCGGCCTCGAACACGTTCTTGGACGCACTCGCCCAGTCACGCAGGGCCGAGGGCCTGGCCGCCCTGTCGCTGGTGTGGGGTCCCTGGACTCAGGACACCGGCTTGACCGGCACGCTGAGCGATGTCGACATGCGGAGGATCACCCGTACGGGCATGCCGCCGCTCTCCGTCGAGCAAGGCATGGCGCTGTTCGATGTCGCCACCGCACTCGGGTCCCTTGGGCACGCGGTGCTGGTTCCCGTCCGGATGGATCTGCCCGCGATGCGCGCCTTCGGCGAGGTCCCCGCGTTGCTGCGAGGTCTCGTCCGGGCCGGTCGGCGGTCGGCGGC
This sequence comes from Acrocarpospora catenulata, assembly GCF_018476525.1. Classification (GTDB taxonomy): domain Bacteria; phylum Actinomycetota; class Actinomycetes; order Streptosporangiales; family Streptosporangiaceae; genus Acrocarpospora; species Acrocarpospora catenulata. Next base: position 334,503 of record NZ_JAHCST010000002.1, on the reverse strand, counting down.
GTCCGGTTCGGTGGTCGCGGCGACGTTGCTGAATCGGCTGGCTCCCCTGGGGGCGGCCGAGCGCGCCGAGGTCATGGTGGACCTGGTGCGCACCGAGGCGGCCATGGTGCTCGGGCACGTCTCGCCCGAGACGGTGGAGGTGCGGCGGGAGTTCCGTGAGCTGGGCTTCGACAGCCTGACGGCGGTGGAGCTGCGTAACCGGCTGAACGCCGCGACCGGGTTGCGGTTGCCGTCCACGCTGGTGTTCGACTACCCGACCCCGGTGGCGCTGGCGGAGTTCCTCCTGAACGAGTTGTTCGGCGAGGGCGCCGATGTGGTGGTGCCCACGGCGATAGTGTCGGTAACCAACGACCCCATCGTGATCGTGGGCATGTCGTGCCGCTTCCCTGGCGAGGTCAACTCTCCAGAGGATCTGTGGCGGTTGGTGGCCGAAGGCGGGGACGGCATCGGCGAGTTCCCGACCACGCGCGGCTGGGACCTCGGGGCGTTGTACAGCCCGGATCGGGATAACCCGGGCACCAGCTATGTGCTCGAGGGCGGCTTCCTGGAGAGCGCCACCCAGTTCGATCCTGGCTTCTTCGGGATCTCGCCCCATGAGGCGCTGGCGATGGACCCGCAGCAGCGGCTGCTGCTGGAGGCGTCCTGGGAGGCGGTCGAGCGGGCCGGGATCGACCCGGTCTCGCTGCGCGGCAGCCACACGGGCGTGTTCGCCGGCGTGATGTATCACGACTACGGGATGGCCACGGAACTCCCGCCGGAGGCGATGGGCTTCATCAGCACCGGTACCGCGGGAAGCGTCGTCACCGGCCGTATTTCGTACACGCTGGGGTTGGATGGTCCGGCGGTGACGGTGGACACCGCGTGTTCTTCGTCGCTGGTGGCGATGCACCTTGCGGCGCAGGCACTGCGGTCGGGTGAGTGCGATCTGGCGCTGGCCGGCGGTGTGACCGTGATGGCCTCGCCGGGCGTGTTCGTCGGCTTCAGCGCGCAGGGCGGGCTGGCCCCCAACGGCCGGTGTAAGTCCTTCGCTGACGCGGCGGACGGCACCAGCTATTCCGAGGGCGTGGGCATGCTGCTGCTGGAGCGGCTGTCGGACGCCCGCCGTAACGGCCACCAGGTGCTCGCCATCGTGCGTGGCTCGGCGGTCAACCAGGACGGCGCGTCCAACGGTCTGACCGCGCCGAACGGTCCGTCGCAGCAGCGGGTGATCCGCCAGGCACTGGCCGTCGCTGGGCTCTCCCCTGCGGAGGTGGACGCGGTCGAGGCGCACGGGACCGGTACGACGCTGGGTGACCCGATCGAGGCGCAGGCGCTGCTGGCGACCTACGGGCAGAATCGGGACGAGGACCGGCCGCTGCTTCTTGGGTCGATCAAGTCGAACATCGGTCACACCCAGGCCGCCGCGGGCGTGGCAGGCGTGATCAAGATGGTCATGGCTCTCCGGCATGGCGTGCTACCCAAGACGCTGCACGTCGATACGCCGTCCTCACACGTGGACTGGACCTCGGGCGCGGTGGAACTGCTGACCGAGCCGGTGGAGTGGCAGAAGAACGGTCACCCGCGCCGGGCCGGTGTCTCCTCGTTCGGGATCAGCGGCACCAACGCGCACGTGATCTTGGAGCAGGGGCCGGAGACTCCTGAGGCGGAGCCGGAGGAGCAGGCGCCGGGTGTCGTGCCGTGGGTGCTGTCGGCGAAGACAGGTCAGGCGTTGCGGGCACAGGCCGGGCGTCTCGCGTCCCACCTGAACGGTGAGCCCGCTCTGGGGCTGGCCGACATCGCGTTCTCGCTGGCGACGACACGGTCGGCGTTCGAGCACCGCGCGGTGGTGGTCGGCCGTGACCGTCAGGAACTGCTGGCGGGCCTGTCGGCGGTCGAGTCCGGTGAGTCGGCGACGGATGTGGTCCGAGGTGCGGCCGACGTCGTCGGGAAGTCGGTGTGGGTGTTCCCGGGTCAGGGAGCCCAGTGGGCGGGCATGGGTGCCGCCCTGCTTGAGGAGTCGCCGATCTTCGCCGGTCGGATGGCCGAGTGCGCGGCTGCGCTTGAGCCGTTCGTGGACTGGTCGCTGCTGGACGTGATCCGCCAGGCCGAGGACGCTCCCTCGCTGGATCGGGTGGATGTGGTCCAGCCGGTGTCCTTCGCGGTGATGGTGTCGTTGGCTGCGCTCTGGGAGTCACTGGGGGTTCGGCCCCACGCCGTGGTCGGTCACTCTCAGGGTGAGATCGCGGCTGCGGTGGTCGCGGGTGGTCTGTCGTTGCAGGACGGGGCGCGGGTGGTGGCGTTGCGCAGCCGTCTGATCGCCGACCGGCTGGCCGGGCTCGGGGCGATGGCGTCGGTGCCGTTGCCGGTCGAGCAGGTACGTGAGCGGCTGGCCGGCTGGGACGGACGGGTGTCGGTCGCGGCGATCAACGGCCCTCGCTCAGTGGTGGTGGCCGGTGAACTGCGAGCCGTCGAGGAGCTGGTGGAGCGTCTGACCGCTGAGGAGGTGCGGGTCCGGCGGATCGCGGTGGACTACGCCTCGCACTCGGCCCAGGTCGATCTGATCGGTGCGGAACTGGCCCAGGTCCTGGCGGAGGTGGCTCCACAGTCGGTGCGGGTGCCGATGCTGTCGACCGTGACCGGCCAGTGGGTGGAAGGTCCGGAACTCGACGCGGCGTACTGGTGTGACAACCTGCGCAACACGGTCAACTTCGCCCCGGCCGTCGGGGAACTGCTGGAGCAGCGGTACCGGGCGTTTGTCGAGGTGAGCCCGCACCCGGTGCTGACGATCGGCATCGGCGAATGCGTGGACGAGGCCGCGGTGGACGCCGTGATCACTGGGACCTTGCGGCGTGACGAGGGCGGGCTGGACCGGGTGCTGATCTCGGCCGCCGAACTGTTCGTCCGCGGTATCGAGGTGGACTGGAAGAGCGTGCTGCCGGGTGGACGCCGGGTCGATCTGCCGACCTACGCCTTCCAGCACCAGCGGTACTGGCCCAACGCCCAGCAGAGCGGTGATGTCCGTGTTCTGGGTCTGGACGCGACGAGGCATCCGCTGCTGGGCGCGGTGATGCCCCGGGCCGATTCCGATGGGGTGGTGCTGACGGGGCGGTTGTCGCTCTCGTCGCATTCGTGGCTGGCCGACTACGTGGTGGCCGGGACGGTGATGGTGCCGGGCAGCGTGTTCGTGGAGCTTGCCGTCCTGGCGGGTGACCAGGTCGGCTGCGATGTGGTCGAGGAGCTTCTGACCACGCCCCTGTTGTTGGGCGAGGGTGACGCGGTCGCGGTGCAGGTGTGGGTCGAGGCTGCGGAGCAGTCAGGCCGTCGCCCGGTGAACATCTATGCGCGTTCGGCGGACGCGGCCGATGACCTGCCGTGGGTGCTGCACGCCACTGGCATGCTCGCGACCGATGCTGTGGATGCTGGTTCGTTCGATGCGGCGGTGTGGCCGCCTGCTGGGGCGTCCGCGATCGAGCTGGACGGGTTCTACGAGGAAATGGCGGAGGAGGGGCTGGCGTACGGTCCGGCGTTCCGGGGTCTGCGGGCGGCCTGGCGGGGGTCTGATGGTGAGATCTTCGCCGAGCTGAGCTTGCCGGAGCAGGTCAGCGGAGCGGAGACGTTCGGGTTGCACCCGGCGTTGCTGGACGCGGCGTTGCACACGGTGCCGTTCGCCGGGCTGGACGATGCCGAGCGAGGCCGGTTGCCGTTCTCGTGGGGTGAGGTGCGCCTGTACGCGAGTGGGGCAACGATGCTCCGCGTGCGGCTGGCCAGGGCCGATGGCGATTCGGTGTCGCTGATGGCCGTGGACAGGTCGGGCGCGCCGGTGGTGTCGGCGCGGCCGGTGGTGCTGCGGCCGATGTCCGATGAGCGGCTCGCCGGCTCCGACGGCCGTGGGGCCGGGCGGGACGAACTGTTCCGGGTGGACTGGTCCGTGGTCGGCGGTCTGCCGGAAGCCGACCCGGCGCCGGTGACGGTGCTTGACCTGGACTCGCCGGATCTCTCGCCCCTGGTGGGGTCGGGTGTGGTGCTGACGGAGGTCGCCTCCGACGGTGAGACGGTGGAGGCGGCGCACGCGCTGACCGCGCGCGTTCTCACTTTGCTGCAGGGGTGGCTGGCTGACGACCGGTTCGCTGATTCGCCTCTGGTGGTGGTCACTCGGGGTGCGGTGGCGACGGGCGACGGCGAGACGGTCACTGATCTGCCGGCCGCGGCGGTGTGGGGCCTGGTGCGGTCGGCGCACTCGGAGAACCCGGGCCGGTTCGTGCTGGTCGATGTCGATGGTGAGCTGTCTGACTCGGTGCTGGCCGGGGTACTGGCCTGCGGCGAGCCGCAGGTGGCGGTACGCGGGGACGAGGTACGGGTTCCGCGTCTGGCGCGTCTGACGCCTGCGGAGACGGTGGAGCGGCCGTGGGATCCGGATGGCACGGTGTTGATCACCGGCGGGACCGGTGGTCTGGGTGCGCTGTTCGCTCGCCATGTGGTGGCCGAGCGTGGCGTACGGCGTCTGCTGCTGACCAGTCGCCGGGGCCTGGAGGCTCCGGGTGCGCTGGAGTTGCAGGCGGAGCTGATCGCGCATGGCGCCGAGGTCGAGATCGTCGCCTGTGACGTGGCCGATCGTGATCAGGTCGCGGCGTTGCTGGCCGGGATCGACGCGGGTCATCCCCTGACGGCGGTCGTGCACACCGCTGGTGTGCTGGCCGACGGGACGATTCCGTCGTTGACGGCGGAGGGTCTGGACACGGTCCTGCGGCCGAAGGTGGACGCCGCCTGGCACCTGCACGAGCTGACCGAGGGCCGGGATCTGGCCGCGTTCGTGCTGTTCTCCTCTTTCGCCGGGGTGCTGGGCAACGCCGGTCAGGGCAACTACGCGGCGGCGAACGCGTTCCTGGACGCGCTGGCCGAGTCGCGCCGGGCACGGGGCCTGGCGGGACTGTCGCTGGCCTGGGGCCTGTGGGAGCAGGAGACCGGGCTGACCGGCGGTCTTGGCGCGATCGAGCTGCGCCGGATGGCGCGGGCGGGCATGCCGGCGTTGTCGGCCGAGCAGGGCCTGGCGGCCTTCGAGACGGCCGCCACGACGGTTCACGCGGCGGTGGTGGCGACGCGGCTGCAACTCGCGGTTCTGCGTACGTTCCCCGAGGTGCCGCATCTGCTGCGGGGCCTCGTCCGTACGGGTCGCCGGTCGGCGGTCTCCGTACCGGTGGACGGCGACGGGGAGCTGCTGCGGCGGCTGGCCGGGTTGGCGAAGGCCGAGCAGGTCCGGGTGCTGACGGAGCTGGTTCGCGCGCAGGCGGCGGTGGTGCTGGGGTACACCTCGGCAGAGGCGGTCCAGGCGCGGCGGGAGTTCCGTGAGCTGGGCTTCGACTCCCTCACCGCGGTCGAGCTGCGTAACCGGCTGAACATCGCGACCGGGCTGCGGTTGCCGACGACGCTGGTGTTCGACTACCCGACGCCGATCGTGCTGGCGGAGTTCCTCCTGAACGAGTTGTTCGGCGAGGGCGCCGATGTGGTGGTGCCCACGGCGATGGCGCCGGTGACGAACGATCCGATCGTGATCGTGGGGATGAGCTGCCGGTTCCCCGGTGGGGTGGATTCGCCGGAGGGTCTGTGGCGGTTGCTGTCCGAGGGTGCGGACGCGATCTCGCCGGCCCCGGCCGATCGTGGCTGGGACCTGAGCATGCTCTCCGGGACGGACCTGGACATCCAGGGCGGATTCCTGGCGGACGCGGCCGGGTTCGACGCCGGGTTCTTCGGGATCTCGCCGCGTGAGGCGCTGGCGATGGACCCGCAGCAGCGGTTGCTGCTGGAGGGGGTGTGGGAGGCCGTCGAGCGGGCCGGGATCGACCCCGTCTCACTGAAGGGCAGCTCCACCGGGGTCTTCGTCGGCACCAACGGCCAGGACTATGCGAGTTTGGTGATGAACGCCGCACCCGATGTGCAGGGTCATGCCATGACCGGAATGTCGGCCAGCGTGCTGTCCGGCCGTCTCTCGTACACCCTGGGTCTGGAGGGTCCGGCGGTGACGGTGGACACCGCCTGTTCGTCGTCGCTGGTGGCGATGCACATGGCGGCGCAGGCGCTGCGCTCGGGCGAGTGCGGCCTGGCGCTGGCCGGCGGTGTCACGGTGATGACCACCCCGTTCGGGTTCATGGGGTTCAGCGCACAAGGCGTCCTGTCGCCTGACGGGCGGTGCAAGGCGTTCTCCGACGCCGCCGACGGCACGACCTGGTCCGAGGGCGTGGGTGTGGTGGTGCTGGAGCGGTTGTCGGACGCTCGCCGCAACGGGCACGAGGTGCTGGCGGTGGTGCGTGGGTCGGCGATCAACCAGGACGGCGCGTCCAACGGCCTGACCGCGCCGAACGGTCCTTCGCAGCAGCGGGTGATCCGGCAGGCGCTGGCGGTTTCCGGGTTGTCGCCGTCCGAGGTGGACGCGGTGGAGGCGCACGGCACGGGTACGAAGCTGGGTGACCCGATCGAGGCGCAGGCGCTGCTGGCGACCTACGGCAAGGATCGGCCGCAGGATCGGCCGCTGCTGGTGGGCGCGATCAAGTCCAACTTCGGTCACACCCAGGCCGCCGCGGGCGTCGCCGGTGTGATCAAGATGGTGCTGGCGATGCGCCACGGCATGCTGCCCAAGACGCTGCACGTGGACGAGCCGTCCTCGCACGTGGACTGGACCTCGGGCGCGGTGGAACTGCTGACCGAGCCGGCTGAGTGGCCCCGGAACGGTCACCCCCGCAGGGCCGGTGTCTCCTCCTTCGGGATCAGCGGCACCAACGCCCACGTGATCTTGGAGGAAGGACCGCAGGCCGAGCCGGGTGCGGTGGATCGGGAACCGGTCACCGAGGTGGTGCCGGTGCTGGTGTCGGCCCGTACGGCAGAGGTGCTGCGGGCGCAGGCCGACCGGCTGGCCGCGCATGTGGCGGCCCACGACGAGCCGGCCTTGGCCGATGTGGCGTTCTCGCTCGCGACGACGCGGTCGGCGTTCGAGCATCGTGCGGTGGTGCTGGCCAGTGATCGCGATGGTCTGCTGGCCGGGCTGGGCGCGCTGACCGAGGACCGGCCGGGCGCGGGTGTGCTGCGCGGCGTGGCCGCGACGGAGCCGAAGCTCGCGGTGTTGTTCACCGGTCAGGGCAGCCAGCGGGCGGGCATGGGCCGGGAGCTGTACGACCGCTTCCCGGTGTTCGCCGAGGCTCTGGACGAGGTGATCGCCGAGCTGGACCCACTGCTCGACGGATCGTTGCGCGATGTGATGTTCACCGAGTCGGAGTCGCTGGACCAGACGGGGTGGGCGCAGCCGGCGCTGTTCGCGGTGGAGACCGCGCTGTTCCGGTTGGTGTCCTCGTGGGGTGTGCGGCCGGAGGTGCTGGCCGGTCATTCGATCGGGGAGATCACGGCTGCGCATGTGGCCGGGGTGCTCTCACTGAGCGACGCGTGTGCGCTGGTGGCAGCCCGGGCGCGGCTGATGCAGGCCCTTCCCGCGGGTGGGGCGATGGTCGCGGTCCAGGCGTCGGAAGACCAGGTCGCCGACCTGCTGGCCGGTCGTTCGGATGAGGTGTCGATCGCGGCGGTGAACGGTCCTGCCTCGCTGGTGCTCTCCGGGGCCGAGCAGCCGGTCCTTGAGGTCGCCGCCAGGCTGGAGGAGCGCGGGGTCAAGACGCGGCGGTTGCGGGTGTCGCACGCGTTCCACTCGCCGTTGATGGATCCGATGCTGGCGGACTTCCGCACGGTGGCCGGCAGGCTCACCTACAACCCGCCGCGTATCCCGATCGTGTCGACATTTACCGGGGAGGCGGCCACGGCCGAGCAGGTGTGCTCGCCGGGCTACTGGGTGGACCAGGTCCGTGGCGCGGTCCGCTTCGCCGACGGCGTCCGCACGCTGCACGCTCAGGGCGTACGGGCCTATCTGGAGCTGGGCCCTGACGGGGTGCTGGCCGCCATGGCCGCCGGCACCCTCGCGGTGGACGTACCCGACGCCGATGTGGCGCTGGTGCCGACGCTGCGTAAGGACAGGGATGAGCACACGGCGGTGATGACGGCGCTGGCCGAGTTGCACGTGCACGGGGTGGCGGTGGACTGGCGGGCGCTGCTGCCGCGCGGGCGCCGGGTGGACCTGCCGACGTACGCCTTCCAGCATCAGTGGTTCTGGCCCAAGGGGCTGGCGTCTCAGGTGGGTAACGTGGCGGCGGCAGGGCTGGCGGTGGCCGGTCATCCGCTGCTGGGTGCGGCGGTGGGCCTGGCCGACTCCGACGGGGTGCTGCTGACCGGCCGTCTGTCGGTGCGGTCGCATCCGTGGCTGGCCGATCACGCGGTGGCCGGGATGATGATCTTCCCGGGCACCGGGTTCCTGGAGCTGGCGATCCGGGCGGGTGACCAGGTCGGCTGTGACCTGGTGGAGGAGCTGACCCTGACCGCGCCGCTGGTGCTGAACGCGGACGACGCGGTCGCGGTGCAGGTGTCGGTGAGCGCGCCCGACGAGTCGGGCCGCCGGAACGTGAACGTCTACGCTCGCTCGGCGGAAGCCGCCGACGACGTCCCGTGGGTACGGCACGCCACCGGCATGCTCGCGACCGGTTCCGCGGAAGCCGGGTCGTTCGACGCCGCGATCTGGCCGCCACGGGGCGCGACCGCGATAGAGCTGGACGGGTTGTACGAGGACCTGGTCGCGGACGGGTTCGACTACGGCCCGGTGTTCCGGGGGCTGCGGGCGGCCTGGCGCGGATCTGACGGTGAGGTCTTCGCCGAGGTCGCGTTGCCCGAGCAGGCGCAGTCGGAGGCGGGGACGTTCGGGTTGCATCCGGCGCTGCTGGACGCGGCGTTGCACGTGGTGGCCTTCGCCGGGCTCGACGATTCCGGGGGTGGCCTGGTGCCGTTCTCCTGGACCGGGGTGTCCCTGGAGGCCGTGGGAGCGTCGGTGTTGCGGGTCCGGCTGGTCCGCACCGCCGCCGACTCGGTGGAGCTGGTGGCGGTGGACGCGGCGGGCGCGCCGGTGGTGTCGGCGCGGTCGCTGGCGCTGCGTTCGTTCTCGGCGGATCAGCTCGCAACCGCGGCCGGTGGCCAGGCGACGATGGGAGACGGGCTGTTCCGGCTGGAATGGGCCGCGCTTTCGGATCTTCCGGAGGCCGATCCGGTGCCGGTGGCGGTGGTCGGCCCCGACCCGCTGGGTCTTGCCACGGAGCAGGCCGAGGTTCATCCGGATCTGTCGGCGCTGGCCGAAGCGGATCCGGTGCCGGGTGTGGTGCTGGCCGGGATCGTGACCGATCCGGCCGGGGACGCGGTGGCCTGCGCGCATCAGGTGACCGCTTCGGCGCTGGAACTCTTGCAGGGGTGGCTTGCCGACGAGCGGTTGGCGGGCTCGCGGCTGGTGTTCGTGACGCGCGGCGCGGTCTCGGCCGGTGAGGGCGAGGCGGTCGCCGATCTGGCGGCTGCCGCGGTGTGGGGTCTTGTCCGTAGTGCGCAGTCGGAGAATCCGGGGCGGTTCGTCCTGGTGGATGTCGATGGTGAGCTGCCGGGCTCGGTGCTGGCCGGGGTGCTGGCCTGCGATGAGCCGCAGGTGGCGCTGCGTGCCGGTGGGGTGCGGGTGCCGCGGTTGGCGTCGCTGGTGTCGGGGGCGGGTCTGGTGCCTCCGGCAGGGGTGCCGTGGCGGCTGGGCAGTCAGGCCAAGGGCAGCCTGGACGCGCTGGAACTGCTTCCCTTCCCGAGGGCGGCGGAACCGCTGGGAGCCGGACAGGTGCGCGTCGCGGTACACGCGACGGGCGTCAACTTCCGGGACCTGCTGGACGGGCTCAACGCGCTGGGCTGGTACCAGGACATGGCCAGTCTGATGGGCAGCGAGGCCGCCGGCGTGGTCATGGAAGTCGGCCCTGGAGTGGAGGACCTGGTCCCGGGAGACCGCGTGATGGGTCTGGCCGAGGGCGCGTTCGGCCCGGTGGTCGTCGCCGCGGCCACGGCCCTGGCGAAGGTGCCCGACGGGGTCTCCTTCGAGCAGGCGGCGACGATTCCGGTGGCGTTCCTGACGTCCTATTACGGGCTGATGGATCTGGCCGGGTTGCGGCCGGGTGAGTCACTGCTGGTGCACGCCGGGGCGGGCGGTGTGGGCATGGCGGCGATCCAGCTGGCTCAACGCCTGGGGGTGGAGGTGTTCGTCACGGCCAGCCCGGCCAAGTGGGACGTCCTCCGCTCGCTGGGCATCCCGGACGATCACATCGCCTCCTCCCGCACCCTGGAGTTCGAGGAGAAGTTCGGCGGGCGGGGGATCGATGTGGTCCTCAACTCGCTGACCGGCGAGTTCATCGACGCCACTGTGCGTCTGCTGCGTCCGGGTGGCCGTTTCATCGAGATGGGCAAGCTCGACATCCGTGACCAGGAGCAGTTCCCCGGGCTGACGTACCACTGGTTCGACATGATGGACGCCGGACCGGAGCGGTTGCGGGAGATCCTGACCGAGCTGGCAGGGCTGTTCGCGACCGGTGAGCTGCGACCGCTACCCGTCACGGCGTGGGATGTGCGCCGGGGCCGTGAGGCGTTCCGGTTCATGAGCCAGGCCCGCCACACCGGCAAGATCGTCCTGACCATGCCGCGCCGCTGGAACCCGGAAGGCACCGTGCTGATAACCGGTGGCACCGGTGGTCTGGGCGCGGAGGTGGCCCGGCATCTGGTGGCCGAGCACGGCGTACGGCACCTGCTGCTGGTCAGCCGGAGAGGCCTGGAAGCGGCCGGCGCACGCGAGCTGGCGCAGGAACTGGGCGCGCACGTGACCATCGCCGCCTGCGATGTGGCCGACCGGGACCAGGTGGCGGCGCTGCTGGCGGGAATCGGCGCCGAGCATCCGCTGACCGCGGTGATCCACACCGCGGGTGTGCTCGCGGACGGGACCATCGCGTCGCTGACGCCGGAGGGCCTGGAGTCGGTGCTGCGGCCGAAGGTGGACGCCGCCTGGCACCTGCACGAGCTGACCCAGGACCTGGACCTGGCCGACTTCATGGTCTTCTCCTCACTGGCCGGTGTGACGGGCAACGCCGGTCAGGGCAACTACGCGGCGGCCAACGTCTGGCTGGACGCGTTGATGGCCACCCGCCGCGCTCAAGGACTGCCGGGTCTCTCCCTGGCCTGGGGATTGTGGGCGCAGACCAGCGGCATGATCGGGAGCTTGTCGCAGGCCGAGGTCCAGCGGATGACCGCCGCCGGACTGCCGCCCATCACCACCGAGCAGGGGCTGGCCCTGTTCGACACGGCCATCGGCTCGGATTCGCCGCTGGTGCTCCCGGTCCCGATGAACCTGCCGCCGATGCCCGCCCAGCTGGTCCCGCCGCTGTTCCGCGGGCTGGTACGCGGCACCCGCCGCACGGCGGCGTCGGGGTCGGCGGCTGGCGACGCGGGCGAGGCGCTGTCCCGGCAGCTGGCCGGTATGGCGAAGGCCGAGCAGATCTGGCTGGTGGTGGAGCTGGTGCGGTCGCAGGCGGCGGCGGTGCTCGGGCACGCGTCGGCGGACGCGATCGAGGAGGGACGGGAGTTCCGCGAGCTGGGCTTCGACTCGCTCACCACGGTCGAGCTGCGTAACCGGCTGAACGCGGCGACGGGGCTGCGGCTGCCGGTGACGCTCATCTTCGACTACCCCACCCCCGCCAGCCTCGCCGAGCACATCGTGACGGAGATGGCGCCCGAGGCGGACACCGCGGAAGAGCCGACGGTGCTGGGTGATCTCGACAGGGTCGAGGCCGTTCTCTCCGGCAACGCCCTCGATGAGCTCACTCGCAACGGCATCGCGACCCGGCTGCGTCAACTGCTGGCGATGGTGAGCGAGAGCGACACGGAGACTAGTGAAATCGCGGTCGCCGACATGCTCGAATCTGCGAGCACCGAGGAAATCCTGAGTTTCATCGACAACGAGCTGGGCCGCTCGAAAGATCTGTGACCCCGCGTCTGAATTGGAGGGCCACTCTGATGTCCGAAGATCGGAAGCTCGTTGAGTACCTGAAGTGGGTCACCGCCGATCTCCACGAGACCCGTCGACGGCTTGAAGAGTTGGAGTCGCATCGGCACGATCCGATCGCGATCGTGTCGATGGCCTGCCGCTTTCCCGGCGGAGTCGGCTCGCCTGAGGACTTCTGGCGGTTGCTGATCAACGGTGAGGACGCGATCTCCTCCTTCCCGGTCGATCGGGACTGGGATGTGGAGGGCATCTCGGCCATGGGGGTCGGATGCCAGGGCGGGTTCCTGTCCGATGCGGTGGAGTTCGACGCCGGGTTCTTCGGGATCTCGCCGCGTGAGGCAGTGGGGATGGATCCGCAGCAGCGGGTGCTGCTGGAGACGTCGTGGGAGGCGATCGAGCGGGCCGGGATCGACCGGGTCTCGCTGAAGGGCAGCTCCACCGGCGTGTTCGTGGGCACCAACGGCCAGGACTACATGAGCCTGGTCCTGGAAGGCGGGCAGGGCGACAGCGTCACCGGAACGGTGGCCAGTGTGCTGTCCGGACGCCTGTCCTACACGCTGGGCCTGGAGGGCCCGGCGATGACGGTGGACACGGCCTGTTCCTCGTCGCTGGTGGCGATTCACCTCGCGGCGCAGGCGCTGCGGTCGGGTGAGTGCTCGCTGGCGCTGGCCTGCGGGGTGACCGTGATGGCCTCGCCGCTGGTGTTCCTCGGGTTCAACGCGCAGGGCGCGATGGCGCCCGACGGCCGGTGCAAGGCGTTCGCCGACACCGCGAACGGCACGGGCTGGTCTGAGGGCGTGGGCGTGCTGGTGCTGGAGCGGTTGTCGGACGCCCGCCGCAACGGGCACGAGATCCTCGCGATCGTCCGGGGTTCCGCGGTCAATCAGGATGGCGCGTCCAACGGGTTGACCGCGCCGAACGGTCCTTCGCAGCGGCGGGTGATCCGCAAGGCGCTGGCCGTCGCGGGACTGAGTCCCGCTGACGTGGACGCGGTCGAGGCGCATGGCACCGGGACGACGCTGGGTGACCCGATCGAGGCCCAGGCGTTGCTGGCCACGTACGGCAAGGACCGGCCAGAGGGGCAGCCGCTCCTGCTCGGGGCGGTCAAGTCGAACATCGGTCACACGCAGGCCGCGGCGGGTGTGGCCAGCGTGATCAAGACGATCTTGGCTCTCCGGCATGGGGTGCTGCCCAAGACGTTGCATGTGGACGAGCGATCTTCGCGGGTGGACTGGGACTCGGGCGCGGTCGAACTGCTGACGGAGCCGGTGGAGTGGCCGCGGACGGGCCGTCCGCGCCGGGCGGGTGTGTCGTCGTTCGGGATGAGCGGCACGAACGTTCACATGATCTTGGAGCAGGCACCGGAGACGCCGCAGGCCGAGCTGGACGCGGCGGACCCGGCGCCGGTGGCGGGTGTGCTGCCGTGCGTGATCTCGGGCAGATCCGATGACGCGTTGCGGGCGCAGGCCGGCCGGCTGGCCGAGTATGTGGCGGCGGCGGAGGATCTGCGGCTGGTCGATGTGGCGTTCTCGCTGGCCACAACGCGGTCGATGTTCGAGCGCCGCGCGGTGGTGGTCGGGCGTGATCGTGAGGAGTTGCTGGCCGGTCTCGGCCCGCTGAGCACGGACGACGCCGGAGCCCCCCTGCGGGGTGGCGTGATCGCAGTGGGGTCGGCCCGTGTGGTCGCGGGTGTGGCCGACGTCGTCGGGAAGTCGGTGTGGGTGTTCCCGGGCCAGGGGGCGCAGTGGGCGGGCATGGGTGCTGCCCTGCTTGAGGAGTCGCCGGTTTTCGCGGGTCGGATGGCGGAGTGTGCGGCGGTGCTGGAGCCGTTCGTGGACTGGTCGCTGCTGGATGTGATCCGGCAGACGGAGGGTGCTCCGTCGCTGGATCGGGTGGATGTGGTCCAGCCGGTGTCGTTCGCGGTGATGGTCTCCTTGGCGGCGGTCTGGGAATCGCTGGGGGTCCGCCCCGATGCCGTGGTCGGCCACTCTCAGGGCGAGATCGCTGCTGCTGTGGTCGCGGGTGGCCTGTCTCTACAAGACGGCGCCCGGATAGTGGTGCTGCGCAGCCGCCTGATCGCCGACCGGCTGGCAGGGCTCGGGGCGATGGCCTCGGTGGCGTTGCCGGTCGAGCAGGTCCGTGAGCGGCTGACCGGCTGGGACGGGCGGGTGTCGGTCGCGGCCGTCAACGGCCCGAATTCGGTGGTGGTCGCCGGTGAACTGCAAGCCGTCGAGGAGCTGGTGGAGCATCTGACCGAGGACGGGGTGCGGGTCCGGCGTATCACGGTGGACTATGCCTCGCATTCGGCTCAGGTCGATCTGATCGGTGAGGAACTGGCCAAGGTCCTGACAGGGGTGGTGCCGCAGCAGGTGCGGGTGCCGATGCTGTCGACCGTGACCGGCCAGTGGCTGGAGGGGCCGGAACTCGACGCGGCGTACTGGTGTGACAACCTGCGCAACACGGTCAACTTCGCCCCGGCGATCGGGCAGCTGCTGGAGCAGCGGTACCGGGCGTTTGTCGAGGTGAGCACGCATCCGGTGCTGACGGTCGGCATCGGCGAATGTGTGGACGAGGCCGCGGTGGATGCGGTGATCGCCGGTACCCTGCGCCGTGACGAGGGCGGGCTGGACCGGGTGCTGGTCTCGGCGGCCGAGCTGTTCGTGCGCGGCGTGACGGTGGACTGGCAGGCCGTACTGACCGGTGGGCGCAGGGTCGACCTGCCGACCTACGCCTTCCAGCACCGCCGGTACTGGCTTGAGAGCGCCGGTGCCGGTGCGGGGGACGTGGCGGCGGCGGGTCTGGCCGCGACGGATCATCCGCTGCTTGGCGCCGCGGTCGGGTTGGCCGATTCCGACGGAGTGGTGCTGACCGGGCGTATCTCGCTGCGAACGCAGCCGTGGCTGGCTGATCACACGGTGGCGGGGATGGTGTTCTTCCCAGGCACCGGATTCCTGGAGCTGGCGGTCCGTGCGGGTGACCAGGTCGGCTGCGGCCTGGTCGAGGAGCTGACCCTGGCCGCGCCGCTGGTGCTGGGCAAGGATGACGCGGTCGCGGTCCAGGTCGCGGTAGGCGCCCCGGAGGAGACCGGCCGCCGGACCCTGAGTGTCTACTCCCGGCCGGCGCAGGCCGGTGACGAGGTGCAGTGGGTGCGGCACGCCACCGGGACGCTCACCACGGATGCTCAGGCCGCCGCGCACTTCGATACGGCGGTGTGGCCCCCGGCCGGCGCGACCGCGATCGAGCTGGACGGGCTGTACGAAGAGCTGGCCGAGGGAGGGCTGGGGTACGGCCCGGTGTTCCAGGGCCTGCGGGGGGCCTGGCGTGGCACCGGTGGTGAGGTCTTCGCCGAGGTCGCGTTGCCGGAGCAGGCGCAGTCGGATGCCGGTGGCTTCGGGGTGCATCCTGCGTTGCTGGACGCCGCCCTGCACGCGATCGCGTTCGCCGGGCTGGACACCGCGGCGGGTACGCGGCTGCCCTTCTCCTGGCAGGAGGTGACCCTGTACGCCAGCGGAGCGGCACTGTTGCGCGTCCGCCTGGCCAAGGTGGGCGACGACGCCGTGTCGGTGAGCGCGGTGGACGCCGCTGGAGAGCCGGTGCTCTCCGCGCGGTCGCTGGTGTCGCGGCCGGTCTCGGCCGACCAGCTCGCCGCCGCCGGCAGTGGTCCGGGGGCGGAGCGGGAGGCGTTGTTCGGGCTGGAATGGGTGCCGGCTCACGCGCCGGTGTCCGACGCCGGGCTGGATGTGGCCGAGCTCACCGAAGAGGTTCTCGCTGACCTGGCGCTGCTGGAGGTGGTGCCGGATGTGCTGACGCTCAGTGTCGGCTCGTCGGAGACGGCCGGCACCGTGGAGTCGACCCACGAGCTGGTCGCTCAGGTCCTGGGGCTGTTGCGGCGGTGGCTGGCCGATGAGCGGTTCGAGGCTTCCCGGCTGGTGTTCGTCACTCGTGGTGCGGTGGCGGCGGGGGAGGGCGAGGTGGTCGCCGATCTGGCGGCTGCGGCGGTGTGGGGTCTGGTGCGGTCGGCGCAGTGGGAGAACCCGGGCCGGTTCCTGCTGGTCGATGTCGACGGTGAGCTGTCTTCACCCGTACTGGCCGGGGTGCTGGTCTCGGGTGAGCCGCAGGTGGCGGTGCGCGAGGGTGGGGTACGGGTCCCCCGTCTGGCGCGGGTGGCACCCGCGGAAGAGGTCGAGCGGCCGTGGGATCCCGACGGGACGGTGCTGATCACCGGTGGCACCGGTGGTCTGGGCGGCAGTCTGGCCCGGCATCTGGTGGCCGAGCGTGGCGTACGGCATCTGCTGCTTACCAGCCGCCGGGGTTTGGAGGCGCCGGGTGCGGTGGAGTTGCAGGCCGAGCTGATCGCGCACGGCGCCGAGGCCACGATCGCGGCGTGCGACATGGCGGACCGGGACCAGGTGGCGGCTCTGCTGGCCGGCGTGGACGAGAAGCATCCGCTGACCGCGGTCGTGCACACCGCCGGTGTGCTGGATGACGGCACGATTCCCTCGCTGACACCGGAGCGCCTGGAGTCGGTGCTGCGGCCGAAGGTGGACGCCGCCTGGCACCTGCACGAGCTGACCCAGGGCCTGGACCTCGCGGCGTTCGTCCTGTTCTCCTCGCTCGCGGGTGTCATGGGCGCGGCTGGGCAGGCCAACTATGCCGCCGCGAACACGTTCTTGGACGCGCTGGCCGAGTCGCGTCGTGCCGAGGGGCGGCCGGCGCAGTCGCTGGTGTGGGGTCCCTGGACTCAGGACACCGGCTTGACCGGCACGCTGAGCGAGGTCGACATGCGGAGGATCGCCCGGACGGGCATGCCACCGCTGTCGGTGGAACAGGGCTTGGCGCTGTTCGACGCGGCCTGCCGGGTGGCCCGGCCGGTGGTGATCCCGCTCCGGTTGGAGCTGGCGGTGCTGCGCGCCTTCGGCGAGGTCTCTCCGTTGTTCCGGGGGCTGGTGCGGGGCGGTCGGCGGTCGGCGGCGTCCGGTTCGGTGGTGGCGGCGACGTTGCTGAATCGGCTGGCTCCGCTGGGGGCGGCCGAGCGTGCCGAGGTTCTGCTGGATCTGGTACGCACCGAGGTGGCCTCGGTGCTCGGGCACGCCTCGCCGGAGATGGTGGAGGTGCGGCGGGAGTTCCGTGAGCTGGGCTTCGACAGCCTCACCGCGGTGGAGTTGCGTAACCGGTTGAACTCCGCGACCGGGTTGCGGTTGCCGTCCACGCTGGTGTTCGACTATCCGACTCCGGTGGTGCTGGCGGAGTTTCTGCTGAACGAGTTGTTCGGCGAGGGCGCCGATGTGGTGGTGCCCACGGCGATGGCGCCGGTGACGAACGATCCGATCGTGATCGTGGGCATGTCGTGCCGTTTCCCGGGCGAGGTCGACTCTCCGGAGGATCTGTGGCGGCTGGTTTCCGAGGGCGGGGACGGGATCGGTGAGTTCCCGACCACGCGCGGCTGGGATCTGGGAGCGTTGTACAGCCCGGATCCGGATAACCCGGGCACCAGTTACGTGCGCGACGGTGGCTTCCTGGAGAGCAGCGAGCAGTTCGATCCTGGCTTCTTCGGGATCTCGCCGCGTGAGGCGCTGGCGATGGACCCGCAGCAGCGGCTGCTGCTGGAGGCGTCCTGGGAGGCTTTCGAGCGGGCGGGTATGGACCCGCTCTCCTTGCGTGGCAGCCGGACGGGTGTTTTCGCCGGTGTGATGTATCACGACTACGCGATGACCGCGGAACTCCCGCTGGAGGCGATGGGCTTCATCAGCACGGGTGCCGCGGGCAGCGTCGCGACCGGCCGGATCTCGTACACGCTGGGTCTGGAGGGCCCGGCGGTGACGGTGGACACCGCCTGCTCGTCGTCGCTGGTGGCGATGCACATGGGGGTGCAGGCGCTGCGGTCGGGGGAGTGCGATCTGGCGCTGGCCGGTGGTGTGACGGTGATGGCCTCGCCGGCGGTGTTCATCGGTTTCAGCGCGCAGGGCGGCCTGGCCCCCGACGGCCGGAGCAAGTCCTTCGCCGACGCGGCGGACGGCACCAGCTATTCCGAAGGCGTGGGCATGCTGGTCCTGGAGCGGCTGTCGGACGCCCGCCGCAACGGCCACCAGGTGCTCGCCATCGTGCGTGGCTCGGCGGTCAACCAGGACGGCGCGTCCAACGGGCTGACCGCACCGAACGGCCCGTCGCAGCAGCGGGTGATCCGCCAGGCACTGGCCGTCGCTGGGCTGTCTCCTGCCGAGGTGGACGCGGTCGAGGCGCACGGTACGGGTACGACCCTGGGTGACCCGATCGAGGCGCAGGCGCTGATGGCGACCTACGGGCAGGATCGGGACGAGGACCGGCCGCTGTTGCTGGGTTCGATCAAGTCGAACATCGGTCACACGCAGGCCGCCGCCGGTGTCGCGGGTGTGATCAAGATGGTCCTGGCCCTCCGGCATGGCGTGCTGCCCAAGACGCTGCATGTCGATGCTCCCTCCTCGCATGTGGACTGGTCGGCCGGTGCGGTGGAGTTGCTGACCGAGCCGGCCAGGTGGCCGGAGACCGGCCGTCCGCGCCGGGCGGGTGTGTCGTCGTTCGGGATCAGTGGCACCAACGCGCATGTGATCTTGGAGCAGGGGCCGGAGGCTTCTGTATCGGAGCCGGTGGAACAGGCGCCGGGTGTCGTGCCGTGGGTGGTCTCGGCCAAGACTCCGGAGGCGTTGCGTGGTCAGGCGCGTCGTCTGGCGGCGCAGGTGGAGGCGGCCGACCTGGACCCGGTCGATGTCGGGTCCTCGCTGGTGGTGTCGCGGTCGGTGTTCGAGCACCGTGCGGTGGTGGTCGGGCGGGATCGTGGCGGGTTGCTGGCGGGTGTGGGTGCGCTGAGCGCAGGTGAGCCGGCGGCTCACGTTGTCTCGGGCGTGGCCGATGTCGCAGGGAAGTCGGCGTGGGTGTTCCCGGGTCAGGGAGCTCAGTGGGCGGGTATGGGCAGGCAGCTCCTTGAGGAGTCGCCGGTCTTCGCGGGTCGGATGGCCGAGTGCGCGGCGGCGCTGGAGCCGTTCGTGGACTGGTCGCTGCTGGACGTGATCCGGCAGGCCGAGGGCGCTCCGGGGCTGGATCGGGTGGATGTGGTCCAGCCGGTGTCGTTCGCGGTGATGGTGTCGCTGGCAGCGGTGTGGGAGTCGCTGGGGGTCCGTCCCGGCGCGGTGGTCGGCCACTCGCAGGGCGAGATCGCCGCCGCGGTGGTCGCGGGTGGCCTGTCGCTGCAGGATGGCGCCCGGGTGGTGGCGTTGCGCAGCCGCCTGATCGCCGACCGGCTGGCGGGGCTCGGGGCGATGGCGTCGGTGGCGTTGCCGGTCGAGCAGGTGCGTGAACGGCTGTCGTCTTGGGACGGGCGGATCTCGGTCGCGGCGATCAACGGCCCTCGCTCGGTGGTGGTGGCCGGTGAGGTCGCGGCCATTGAGGAACTGGTCGAGCGATTGGCCGAGGATGGGGTGCGGGTTCGCCGTATCGCGGTGGACTATGCCTCGCATTCGGCCCAGGTCGATCTGATCGGTGGGGAACTGGCTCAGGTCCTGGCGGAGGTGGCTCCGCGTGCGGTGCGGGTGCCGATGTTGTCGACGGTGACCGGTCAGTGGCTGGAAGGTCCGGAACTCGACGCGGGGTACTGGTGTGACAACCTGCGCAACACGGTCAACTTCGCCCCGGCCGTCGGGGAACTGCTGGAGCAGCGCCACCGCGTGTTCGTCGAGGTGAGTCCCCATCCGGTGCTGACGATCGGCATCGGGGAATGCGTGGACGAGGCCGCGGTGGACGCGGTGATCGCCGGGACGTTGCGCCGGGACGAGGGCGGGCTGGACCGGGTGCTGATCTCGGCCGCAGAGCTGTTCGTGCGCGGCGTGACGGTGAACTGGCAGGCCGTACTGCCCGGCGGTCGCCAGGTCGACCTGCCGACCTATGCCTTCCAACACCAGCGATTCTGGCCGAACACCAGGCAGAGCGGTGACCCTCGCGTGCTGGGCCTGTCCGCGACGGATCACCCGCTGCTGGGCGCGGCGATCCCGCTGGCCAACTCCGATGGGGTGGTGCTGACCGGGAGGTTGTCGGTGAGCACCCAGCCGTGGCTCGCCGATCACCTGGTGGCGGGTTCGGTGGTGGTGCCGGGCAGCGTGTTCGTGGAGCTGGCGATCCGGGCGGGTGACCAGGTCGGCTGCGATGTGATCGAAGAGCTGACGCTGGCCGCGCCGCTGGCCCTCGTCGGACACGAGGCGGTAGTGGTGCAGGTCTCGGTGGACGCACCACAAGAGGGCCGCCGGAGCCTGAGTGTCCACACACGTCCGGCGGACGCGGCCGATGAGGCTCCGTGGGTGCTGCGCGCCACCTGCACACTCGCGACAGGTACTCCGGAAGCCGTGCCGTTCGACGCGGCGGTGTGGCCTCCGGCCGACGCGACCGCGATCGAGTTGGAGGGGCTGTACGAGGAACTGGCGAAGGAGAGCTTCGCCTACGGTCCGGCGTTCCAGGGGCTGCGGGCGGCCTGGTGGGGTGCTGACGGCGAGGTGTTCGCCGAGCTGAGTCTGCCGGAGCAGGCAGGAGACGCGGCTTCGTTCGGGTTGCATCCGGCGCTGCTAGACGCGGCTTTGCAAGCGGCGCCGTTCACTGGGCTGGACGATTCCGAGGGCGGCCAGGTGCCGTTCTCCTGGGGTGAGGTGTGCCTGCACGCGGGCGGCGCGTCGATGCTGCGGGTACGGCTGGCTCGGACAGGGGACGACGCGTTCTCCCTGTTCGCGGTGGATGCGGCCGGAGAGCCGGTGGTGTCGGCCCGGTCGGTCGTGATGCGACCGATGGCCACCGAGCAGGTGGCCGGCTCCGACCATCGCGGAGCCGGATGGGACTCGCTGTTCCGGGTGGAATGGTCCGTGGTCGGCGGCCTGCCGCAGGCCGACCAGGTGTCGCCGGCGGTGCTCAGCTTGGACGCCCTGGGCCACGCCCCCGCGGTCGCCGATCTGGTCGGGGAACCTGGCGGGCATTCGGTGCCGGTGCACGTTGATCTGTCGTCGCTGGCCGAGGCGGATCCGGTCCCGGCAGTGGTGGTGACGGAGATAGTCTCGGATCCGGCGGCCGGGGTGGTGGAGTCGGCGCATGAGCTGACCGCCCGCGTTCTGGACCTGGTGCAGCGGTGGCTGGCCGATGAACGGTTCGCCGATTCGCGGCTGGTGTTCCTCACCCGGGGCGCGGTCGCGGTGAGCGACGGCGAAGTGGTCACCGATCTGCCGGCTGCGGCGGCGTGGGGCCTTGTCCGCAGTGCCCAGTCGGAGGAGCCGGGCCGGTTCCTGCTGGTCGACGTGGATGATCAGGAGTCTTCGCCGCTTGATGTACTGCCCGGCGTGCTGGCCTCGACTGAGCCGCAGGCCGCCGTACGCGAGGGGGAGGTGTTGGTTCCGCGCCTCGTCCGGCTGTCACCGGACGAACACGACGCCCCGGCCTGGAACCCCGAGGGCACAGTGCTGATCACTGGTGGGACCGGTGGTCTGGGCGCGTTGTTCGCGCGGCATGTGGCGGCCGAGCGTGGCGTACGGCATCTGCTGCTGACCAGTCGCCGGGGCGTGGAGGCTCCGGGTGCGGTGGAGCTGCAGGCGGAGCTGATCGCGCACGGCGTTGAGGTCACGATCGCGGCGTGCGACATGGCCGACCGGGACGCGGTGGCGGACCTGCTGGCCGGTGTCGATGCCGCTCATCCGCTGACCGCGGTGATCCACACCGCCGGTGTGCTGGCCGACGGCACGATCCCGTCACTGACGCCCGAGCGGCTGGACAGCGTGCTGCGGCCGAAGGCGGATGCGGCCTGGCACCTGCACGAGCTGACCCAGGGCCTGGATCTGGCCGGGTTCGTGATCTTCTCCTCGCTGGCCGGGGTGATGGGCAACGCCGGTCAGGGCAACTACGCGGCGGCGAACGCGTTCCTCGACTCGCTGGTCCAGTCGCGCCGGGCGCAGGGGCTGCCCGGGTTGTCGCTGGCGTGGGGTCTGTGGGAGCAGGGGACCGGGATGACCGGGGGGCTCGGGGCGGTCAATCTGCAGCGGATGGCGCGGGCGGGCATGCCGGCGCTGTCGGCCGAACAGGGGCTGGCGGTGTTCGAGGCGGCCACCGCGTCGGGCCGGGCGACGGTGGTGGCGGCGCGGCTGGATCTGTCGGTGCTGCGCACGTTCCCTGAGGTGCCGCATCTGATGCGGGGCCTGGTGCGCGTAGGCCGCCGGTCGGCGGTCTCCACCTCGCTGGGCGGGGAGGCGGACCTGGTACGGCGGCTGGCGGGACTGGGCGAAGCCGAGCGGATGCGGCTGGTGACGGAGCTGGTGCGCGCGCAGGCCGCGGTGGTGCTGGGCCACCCGTCGCCGGAGGCGGTCCAGGCGCGGCGGGAGTTCCGCGAGCTGGGCTTCGACTCCCTCACCGCCGTGGAACTGCGCAACCGGCTCAATGCCGTCACCGGGTTGCGGCTGCCCGCCACCCTCATCTTCGACTGCCCCACCCCCGCGAGCCTCGCCGAATACGTGCTGGCGGAAATCGCTCCCGGAGCGAACACCGAGGTGGAGCTGTCATTGCTGGCCGATCTCGAACGGTTCGAAACCGCGTTCTCCGGCAACGTGCTCGACGACCGCGCCCGGAACGGCATCGCGACCCGGCTGCGGCACCTGCTGGCGAAGGTGAGCGAGAGCGGCGCGGAAACTAGTGAAACCGCTGTCGCCGACATGCTCGAATCTGCGAGTACCGAGGAGATCCTCAGTTTTATCGACAACGAACTGGGCCGCTCGAGAGATCTGTGACCCGAGCCCGCGTCTGAATACCGAAGGACCACGCTCATGTCTGAAGACCGAAAGCTCGTCGAGTACCTGAAATGGGTCACCGCCGATCTGCACGAGACTCGTCGGCGGCTCGAAGAGGTGGAGTCCGGTAGGCATGAGCCGATCGCCATCGTGTCGATGGCGTGCCGGTATCCGGGCGGGGTCGGCTCTCCTGAAGATTTGTGGCGGTTGCTGGCCGAAGGTGAGGACGCGATATCGCCCTTCCCAGCCGATCGGGGCTGGGATGCGGAGATGCTGTCGGCGCTGGGCGTTGGGTGCCAGGGCGGGTTCCTGCCTGATGTGGCGGAGTTCGACGCCGGGTTCTTCGGCATCTCGCCGCGTGAGGCGCTGGCGATGGATCCGCAGCAGCGGGTGCTGCTGGAGACGGTCTGGGAGGCGATCGAGCGCGCCGGGATCGACCCGGTCTCGCTGAAGGGCAGCTCCACCGGCGTGTTCGTCGGCACCAACGGCCAGGACTACGCCAATGTGATCATGAGTACGCAAGCGGATACGCAGGGTCATGGCCTTACCGGTCTGTCGGCCAGCGTGTTGTCCGGCCGTCTCTCGTACACCCTGGGGTTGGAGGGCCCGGCGGTGACGTTGGACACCGCCTGCTCATCGTCGCTGGTGACGTTGCACCTTGCGGCTCAGGCCCTGCGGACGGGCGAATGCTCGCTGGCACTGGCCGGCGGTGTCACGGTGATGACGACGCCGTTGGCGTTCATCGGTTTCGGCGTCCAGGGCGGGCTGGCGCCGGACGGTCGCTGCAAGGCGTTCTCCGACTCGGCGGACGGCACCATCTGGTCGGAAGGTGTCGGCGTGCTGGTGCTGGAGCGGCTGTCGGACGCGCGCCGTAACGGGCACCAGGTGCTGGCGGTCGTGCGTGGTTCGGCGGTCAACCAGGACGGCGCGTCGAACGGGTTGACCGCGCCGAACGGTCCTTCGCAGCGTCGGGTGATCCGGGAGGCGCTGGTCAGCGCCGGTTTGTCGCCGTCCGAGGTGGACGCGGTGGAGGCGCATGGCACCGGTACGGCCTTGGGCGATCCGATCGAGGCGCAGGCGCTGCTGGCCACGTATGGCAAGGACCGGCCGGGGGATCGTCCGCTGCTGCTGGGCGCGATCAAGTCGAACATCGGTCACACGCAGGCGGCCGCCGGGGTCGCGGGTGTGATCAAGATGGTGCTGGCGATGCGGCATGGGGTGCTGCCCAGGACCTTGCATGTGGATGCGCCGTCTTCGCATGTGGACTGGTCGGCGGGTGCGGTGGAGCTGCTGACCAAGCCGGTGGAGTGGCCGGAGACCGGTCGTCCGCGCCGGGCGGGGGTGTCATCGTTCGGGATCAGCGGCACCAACGCACATGTGATCTTGGAGGAGGGGCCGGAGGCTCCTGCGGCGGAGTCGCGTGGCGAGGATCAGGCGCCGGGTGTGGTGCCGGTGCTGGTGTCGGCCAAGACGGGTCAGGCGTTGCGGGCGCAGGCCGGACAGCTGGCCTCGCATGTGGAGGGCCACCCCGAGGTGGCGCTCACCGACACCGCGTTCTCGCTGGCTACGACGCGGTCGGCGTTCGAGCATCGTGCGGTGGTGCTTGCCGGGGACCGCGATGGTCTGCTGGCCGGGCTGGGCGCGGTTGCGGAGGACCTACCGGGTGCGAATGTGGTGCGCGGGGTGGCCGGTGAGGAGCCCCGGCTCGCGTTCCTGTTCACCGGCCAGGGCAGTCAGCGGGCGGGGATGGGCCGGGAGTTGTACGACCGTTTCCCGGTGTTCGCCAAGGCTTTGGACGAGGTGGTCGCGGAGCTGGACCCGCTGCTCGACAGGCCGCTGCGCGACGTCATGTTCGCCGAGGCGGAGTTGCTGGACCAGACGGGGTGGGCGCAGCCCGCGCTGTTCGCGCTGGAGACGGCGCTGTTCCGGCTGGTCGAATCGTGGGGGGTGCGGCCGGATGTGCTGGCAGGGCACTCGATCGGGGAACTCGCGGCGGCGCACATGGCCGGGGTGCTTTCACTGAGCGATGCGTGTGCGCTGGTGGCGGGCCGGGCGCGGTTCATGCAGGCGCTGCCCGCGGGCGGGGCGATGGTGGCGGTCCAGGCCTCGGAGGAGGAGGTCGCCGGGCTGCTGGCCGGGCGTGAGACCGAGGTGTCGATCGCCGCCGTCAACGGCCCGGCCTCGGTGGTGATCTCCGGTGTCGAGGAGGCGGTGCTTGAGGTCGCCGCGGTCCTGGAATCCCAGGGGATCAGGACGCGGGGGTTGCGGGTGTCGCATGCGTTCCATTCGCCGCTGATGGACCCGATGCTGGAAGACTTCCGCACGCTGGCGAGCGGATTGGCCTACAGCCCGCTGCGGATCCCCATCGTGTCCACCCTGACCGGGGAGCCGGCCACGGACGAGCAGTTGTGCTCGCCGGACTACTGGGTGGACCAGGTCCGTGGCGCGGTCCGCTTCGCCGACGGCGTCCGTACGCTGCACGCACAGGGTGTGCGGGCCTATCTGGAGCTGGGCCCCGGCGGTGTCCTGACCGCCATGGCCCAAGAAACGTTGGCCGACCCAGGCTCGGGTGTCGCGAGCCACGCCGCCCTGGAAGAGGTTGTGCTGGTGCCGGTGCTGCGCAGGGGCCGGGATGAGCACGAGGCCGTCACCGAGGCGCTGGCTCGTCTGCACGTGCACGGGGTGCCGGTGAGCTGGGAGACGGTGATCCCGCCCGGGCGCGGGGTCGGCCTGCCCACCTACGCCTTTCAGCGTGAGCGGTTGTGGCCCGAGGCCGGCGCCCCCGCCGACAGTGCCGCCGGGGCCGATCCGGTGGACGCGGAGTTCTGGGCCACCATTGAGCGGGAGGATCTTCAGTCGCTGGCGGCGCGGCTGGATGTGGAGCAGGAGACGCTCGGTGCGGTGTTGCCGGCGTTGACGTCCTGGCGCCGAGCCCGGCGCGAGACGTCCGTGGCGGACTCCTGGCGGTACCGCGTCATCTGGAAGCCGCTGACCAGCGTCTCGGGCGCTGCCGTCCCGGGCTCCTGGCTGGTTGTGGTGCCCGCGGAACTGGCAGGCGAGGACTGGGTGGAGTCCGTGGTCCAGATGTTCGGGGCCGCGGCCGTACGGCTGGAGGTGTCCGCGCCGGACCGGTTCGCGCTCGCCGATCAGGTGCGCGGGCTCCTCGACTCCGGAGTGGAGCCGGCCGGGGTGGCGTCGCTGCTGGCGTTGCGTGAGACCGCGGCGGCGGATGTCTCGGCGGTTTCGGCGCTGACGGTGACTCTGCTGCAGGCGCTTGGTGATGCCGGTGCCGAGGTGCCGTTGTGGTGCCTCACGAAGGGCGCGGTCTCGATCGGCCGATCCGATACGGCTCCGAGCCCGGCTCAGGCGGGCGTCTGGGGCCTTGGCCGGGTGGCCGCGCTGGAGTACCCGCACCGGTGGGGCGGCCTCATCGACCTTCCCCAGACGCTGGACCAGCGGGTGGTGACCTGGCTGGCGGGCATCCTCACCCTGCCCGACTCCGAGGATCAGCTGGCGATCCGCTCGACCGGCGTCTATGGCCGCAGGCTCGCCCACGCCCCGTACCGGGGGATCGACACCACTCCCAAACCACACGGCACGGTCTTGATCACTGGTGGCACGGGAGCGCTCGGCGCTCACGTGGCCCGGTGGCTGGCGGCCGAGGGCGCCGAACATCTCCTGCTGACCAGCAGGCGAGGCATGGACGCCGACGGAGCGGCCGAGCTGAGCGCGGAACTGACCGCGTTGGGGGCCAGGGTGTCCGTCGTGGCGTGCGACGTGGCCGATGCGGACGCCCTCGCGGCGGTGCTGGCCGACATCCCGGCCGAGTGCCCGCTGACCGGGGTGGTCCATGCCGCCGGTGTCAGCCCGGCCAACAGTCTGGACTGGCTGGATGCCGCCGAGTTGGCCGAGGTGATGCGGGCCAAGGTCGTCGGCGCGCTGAACCTCGACGCGTTGCTGGGCGACCGCGAGCTCGATTTCTTCGTGCTGTTCTCCTCGATCGCCGCAGTGTGGGGCAGTGGTGGCCAGGCCGCGTACGCCGCCGCCAACGCCTGTCTTGACGCTCTCGCCGAACAGCGGCGGGCGCGCGCGGCCGCGGCGACCTCGGTCGCCTGGGGCCCCTGGGCCGGGGACGGCATGGCCGCCGGCGCGGCACAGGACTACCTTTCCCGGCGTGGCGTGCGGGTGATGACGCCGGGTGTGGCCGTCACCGCGTTGTGGCGGGCGGTCGCGCACCGCGACGCGGCCGTCGCGGTCGCGGACATCGCCTGGGAGCGGTTCGCCCCGACGTTCACGGCCGTGCGGGAGAGCGCTCTGCTCGGCGATCTGCCGGAAGTGCGGAGTCTGGTCGAGGCGGGCCGTGCCATCCGGGAGGACGAGCAGTCGGCGGCCGCCGCGCTGCGGGCACGGCTGGGTGAGCTGGCGGCGGGCGAGCGGTCGCAGATCCTGCGTGACATGGTCCGCGAGCAGGTCGCCGTGGTGCTGCGGCATTCCGGCGCGGATGCGATCGAGACCGGACGGGCCTTCAAGGACCTCGGATTCGACTCGCTGACCGCGGTCGAGCTCCGCAACGCGCTCCAGGCCGCGACCGGTTTGAACCTGCCGGCCACGATGGTTTTCGACTATCCGACACCGGCCGTACTGGCGGACCACCTGCTGGCGGAGTTGCTGGGCGGGCAGGCGCAGGTGGCGGCGCCGTCGGCGGTGGGGCCGGTGGCGGACGATCCGATCGTGATCGTGTCGATGGCCTGCCGCTATCCGGGGGGAGTGAGCTCTCCGGAAGATCTGTGGCAGCTGGTCGCCGACGGCCGGGACGCCATCTCGCCGGTGCCCAGGGACCGGGGCTGGCAGGCGCAGGGCGAGCTGGACTTCCAGGGCGGGTTCCTCTTTGACGCGCCCGACTTCGATCCGGGGTTCTTCGGTATTTCGCCGCGTGAGGCGCTGGGGATGGATCCGCAGCAGCGGTTGCTGCTGGAGACGTCCTGGGAGGCGATCGAGCGGGCCGGGATCGACCCGGTCTCACTGCGCGGCAGTAGTACCGGTGTGTTCGCCGGGCTGATCCACCACGACTACGTGATGAGCGTCGGCCTCCAGCCGGAGGTGATGGCTTTCGTCAGCACCGGTACCGCGGGAAGCGTCGTGACCGGCCGGATTTCGTACACGCTGGGGTTGGAGGGTCCGGCGGTGACGGTGGACACGTCCTGCTCGTCGTCGCTGGTGGCGATGCATCTTGCGGCGCAGGCGCTGCGCTCGGGCGAGTGCGATCTGGCGCTGGCCGGTGGTGTGACCGTGCTGGCCACCCCGGGGGTGTTCATCGGCTTCAGCGCGACGGGCGGGCTGTCGGCGACCGGCCGGTGCAAGGCGTTCTCCGACACCGCCGACGGCACGACCTGGTCCGAGGGTGTGGGTGTGGTGGTGCTGGAGCGGTTGTCGGACGCTCAGCGCAACGGGCATCAGGTGCTGGCGATCATGCGTGGTTCGGCGGTCAACCAGGACGGCGCGTCCAATGGGTTGACGGCGCCGAACGGTCCTTCTCAACAGCGGGTGATCCGGCAGGCGCTGGCCAATGCCGGAGTGTCGCCGTCCGAGGTGGACGCGGTGGAGGCGCACGGCACCGGTACCACGCTGGGTGATCCGATCGAGGCGCAGGCGCTGCTGGCGGCCTATGGGCAGGATCGGCCGGAGGATCGGCCGCTGATGCTGGGCGCGATCAAGTCGAACATCGGTCACACGCAGGCCGCCTCCGGTGTGGCGGGTGTGATCAAGATGGTGCTGGCGATGCGGCATGGGGTGCTGCCCCAGACCTTGCATGTGGATGCGCCGTCCTCGCATGTGGACTGGTCGGCGGGTGCGGTGGAGCTGCTGACCGAGTCGGCCGAGTGGCCGCGGAACGGTCACCCGCGCCGGGCCGGTGTCTCCTCCTTCGGGATCAGCGGCACCAACGCGCATGTGATCTTGGAGGAGGGGCCGGAGGTTCCGGCCGGACCGGTGGTGGAGGTTCCGGCGTCGGCTGGTGGTGTGGTGCCGGTGGTGGTGTCGGCCAAGACGGGTCAGGCGTTGCGGGCGCAGGCCGGGCGGCTGGCCTCGCATGTGGATGGCCGTCGTGAGGTGGCGCTGCTCGATACGGCGTTCTCGCTGGTGGTGTCGCGGTCGGTGTTCGAGCACCGTGCGGTGGTGGTCGGACGTGACCGTCAGGAACTGCTGGCGGGCCTGTCCGCGGTCGAGGCCGACGAGCCGGCTGCTCGGGTGGTCGCGGGTGTGGCCGACGTCGTCGGGAAGTCGGTGTGGGTGTTCCCGGGTCAGGGGGCGCAGTGGGCGGGCATGGGTGCCGCCCTGCTTGAGGAGTCGCCGGTCTTCGTGGGCCGGATGGAGGAGTGCGCGGCGGCGTTGGAGCCGTTGGTGGACTGGTCGCTACTGGACGTGATCCGTCAGATCGAGGGCGCTCCCGGGCTGGATCGGGTGGATGTGGTCCAGCCGGTGTCGTTCGCGGTGATGGTGTCGCTGGCGGCGGTGTGGGAGTCGCTCGGCCTGCGCCCGGACGCCGTGGTCGGCCACTCGCAGGGCGAGATCGCGGCTGCGGTGGTGGCGGGTGGTCTGTCGTTGGAGGACGGCGCGCGGGTGGTGGCATTGCGCAGCCGTCTGATCGCCGACCGGCTGGCGGGGCTGGGGGCGATGGCGTCGGTGGCGTTGCCGGTCGACCAGGTCCGTGAGTGGCTGGCCGGCTGGGACGGGCGGATCTCGGTCGCGGCGGTCAACGGCCCCGGTTCGGTGGTGGTGGCCGGTGAGGTCGCCGCGGTGGAGGAACTGGTCGAGCGCCTTGCCGCTGAGAACGTGCGGGTCCGGCGGATCGCGGTGGACTACGCCTCGCACTCGGCCCAGGTCGATCTGATCGGTGCGGAACTGGCCCGGGTCCTGACCGGGGTGGTGGCGCAGCCGGTGCGGGTGCCGATGTTGTCGACGGTGACCGGCCAGTGGCTGGAGGGATCGGAACTCGACGCGGCGTACTGGCGTGACAACCTGCGCAGCACGGTCAACTTCGCCCCCGCGATCGGGCAGCTGCTGGAGCAGCGTCACCGCGTGTTCGTGGAGGTGAGCCCGCACCCGGTACTGACGATCGGCATCGGCGAATGCGTCGGCGAGGCCGCGGTGGACGCGGTGATCACCGGGACGCTGCGCCGGGACGAGGGCGGGCTGGACCGGGTGCTGGTCTCGGCGGCCGAGCTGTTCGTGCGCGGCGTGACGGTGGACTGGCAGGCCGTACTGCCCGGCGGTCGCCAGGTCGACCTGCCGACCTACGCCTTCCAGCACCAGCGGTACTGGCCTGAGAACGCCGACTCCGGTATGGGTGACGTGGCGGCGCTGGGGCAGGCCGCGATGCTCCATCCGCTGCTCGGTGCGGCGGTGGGTCTGGCCGGTACCGATGGGGTGGTGCTGACCGGGCGCCTGTCGGTGAGGTCGCATCCGTGGCTGGCCGATCACACGGTGGCCGGGACAGTGGTCTTCCCGGGCAGCGGGTTCGTGGAGCTGGCGATCAGGGCGGGTGACCAGGTCGGCTGCGAGGTGGTGGAGGAGCTGACGCTCGTCGCGCCGCTGGTGCTGGGTGAGTCGGACGCGGTCGCGGTGCAGGTGGCGGTGGGTGGCCCGGATGAGGCGGGCCGGCGTGCGGTGACCATCTACGTCCGGTCTGCCGAGGCGGCTGACGACGAGTCGTGGACGCGCCATGCCTCCGGTGTGCTGGCGCCCGAGGGCCGGGCCGCGGGGCGGCTGGAGGTGGGGACGTGGCCGCCGGCGGGGATGGCTGTGATCGAGTTGGACGAGGTGTACGACCGGCTGGCGGAGCACGGTTTCGATTACGGTCCGGCGTTCCAGGGGTTACGGGCCGCGTGGCGGGGCGAGGATGGTGAGGCGTTCGCCGAGGTCGCGTTGCCGGAAGAAGCCGGCGAAACGGGTTTGTTCGGGGTGCATCCGGCGTTGCTGGAGGCGGTGGTGCATGCCGCCGCATTCGGCCTCGACGGGGGGCCGGACAGCGACGGGGGGCCGGACAACAGGGCGTCGTCGTGGGGCAGGGTGTGCCTGCACGCGTCTGGGGCGTCGATGTTGCGGGTGCGGTTGACCCGGACCGGCGCGGACGAGGTGTCGCTGGTGGCGGTGGACCCGGCAGGGGAGCCGGTGCTGACCGTGGATTCGCTGGTGCTACGCCCGGTCACGGCCGACCGGTTCCCCGCCGCCTCCAGCGGTGACCGCGGTGCGAGACCGGCCCGGCGTGTTCGCCGGTCCGCGTCAACACACGAGACCGGCCCGTTGTGGGAGCGGTTGCGCGGGCTTGACGAAGCCCAGCAGCACGAGGCGCTGGAGGAACTGGTGCGGCGTCATGCGGCTGCCGTTCTCGGCCACGGCGACTCCTCGGACGTCGATCTCGAACGTGATTTCTTCGAGCTGGGCCTCGACTCGCTCACCGCGACCGAGTTGCGTAACTCCCTGGTCAAGGCGATTGGCTGGGAATTCCCGCCGGTGGCGGTGTTCGAGAACAAGAATTCCGCCGATCTCGCCCGTTGGCTGCGCCATGAGCTCGCCACCCGGATGAATGTGGACCAGGCGACGGCGGCCGCCCAGGTGGACGACACCCTGGCCGAGTTGTTCCGCGGCGCTTTCCGTTCCGGGAAAGCGCAGGAAGCGTTCGGACTGCTCTACGCCGTGGCCAGGACCCGGCCCATGTACGACGCACCTGTCGACCTGCGGGAAATCCCCCGACCGGTGACGCTGGCCAACGGCGCGGCGCGGCCTCGCCTGATCTGCGTGAGTTCTTCCACGGTGACCGGGGGTGTTCACCAGTATGCGCGGTTCGCCGCGCACTTCCGGGGGGAAAGACGCGTCTCGGCGCTTCCCCTGCTGGGCTACGCGCTCGGTGAGGGCCTGCCCGCCACGATGGACATCGCCCTCGGGAGCATCGCGGAAAGCGTCGCACAGGCCAGTGAGGGGGAACCGTTCGTGCTCGTCGGTCATTCGGCCGGCGGCGTTCTCGCTTACGGCGCGGCCAGTCTCCTGGAGAAGTCGGGGATCCCCCCGGCGGGGGTGGTGATGCTGGACTCCTTCCATTCCCCGGCAGGTGGCGATTCGCAGCTGCTGTCCGAGCAGGTGCTGCAGTACCTCCTGCAGATGGAGACGGTTTTCGGCGAGTTCAACAGCGCGCGACTGTCCGCCATGGCGCACTGGTCGGCCATCATGCACGACATCGAACTGGCGAACGTGAACGCGCCCGTGCTGTTCGTGCAGTGCACGGAGCCGTTCTCTGACGTCGAACCTGAATCGGATTACTGGCGGGCGACACCGTTCGACCCGTCGCATGCCGTACGGACGATCGAGGCGAACCACTTCTCGATGCTCGCCGAGAAGGCGGCGGACACGGCCCGCCTGATCGACGGCTGGTCCTGCTTGGAACACTGAAGGTTCGCCAGGAAGGTTTCTCAGACCAATGGATCGTGCAACTACGCCCAGCGGAGAACAGACGGATCCCCAGCCGGTGGATGGCGGTGCGGCGGGTCTCGAACTGTCCACGTTGCGGCTGGAGCAGTCGGGCCGGGTGCTGACGGCGCGGGTGGACGACCCGCCCTTCAACTACATGACCACGACGATGCAGCGGGACTTCATCCGGCTCGTCGAGGCGGTGGAGCACGACGATTCGGTCGGCGCGGTCATCGTCACCGGTGCGCGGCCCGGCCGGTTCATCACGCACGCCGACGTCGCCCGCATCTCCGCGCACGCGGATGGCGCGCCGGAGATCTCCCATGCGGTCGCTCAGCACCTGTTCCGGAGCGTGCGGGCCATGACGGGATGGGCGGGTGAACGTCTGATCGCCCGTTCCTCGCTGGGTGGACTGCTCTCGATAACCCAGTTCCATCAGATGGCGCTGCGGCTGATGTATTCCCCGGCGGTGTGGATCGCCGCGGTGAACGGGCCGTGCGGCGGCGGTGGCCTGGAGCTGTCGGTCTTCTTCGACATGCGCGTGTCGGCTGATCGTGATGCCGGCTTTGGCCTGCCCGAACTGTCGGTGGGGTTGAACACCGCCTTGGGCGGGCAACGGCTCGCCCACCTCGTCGGGCCGTCCCGAGCTTTGGAGATGATGCTCGAAGCGCGCTTCTATTCACCGCAGGAGGCCCTGGAACTGGGTCTGGTGAACCGGGTGGTGCCGGCCGAGGACCTGCTGGACACGGTCCAGCGGATGGCGGAACGCTACGCCGGCCGGCCGCGGAAGGTGGTGGCCCAGCAGAAGCGGATCTTCAACGACGCCCATTCCATCTCGGCTCGGGCCAGTCTCAACCAAGAGGCCACCGCCGCATTGATGAACTTCACGTCACCGACCACCCAGGCCGCCATGCGGCGCTGGGTGCAGATGCAGGAGGGCACCGACGGCGATTCGGTGTTCCTGACCCAGCCCGAACCCTGGATCGAGGGCACCGCGCTCGACATGAACGTCACTGATCGGCGCCTTCCCCGCTGAGATGACCGGTCGGCCGGTCGGTGCTTGTCGCATCGACCGGCCCGAGGTCAGAGGATCTCGCGATTGAAGGTCCGGGTGCCCCACCAGAGTGACATCACGGTTATCGCCAGGAGTATGCCGCCGCCGATGACTACCGGCTCAAACGCGTAGTTGCCGGTGAAGGTCGCCCTGGTGAGATCGGCGATCCAGGTCAGCGGATTGCATCGCGACAGAATGTAGAGCCATTGAGGTGCCAGCCCGGGTGTTATCGGCATCAGAATGCCCGACAGGAGTGTCAGGGGCAGCAGGCCGGTGCTGATGATCGCGGTGAAGATCGGTTCGCTCTTCGCCACCAGCGCCAGGGTGATCGAACATGCGGTGAGCGTGAAGGTGAGCAGGGCCCCGACGCCCAGGGTCAGCACTGTGCCGGCGAAAGTAATGGGGAGATGGAAGAGTGCCCAGGCCAGCAGGAACACCATCATGCTCTGGATCACTGTCTGGACCACGGTCATCATGGCATAGCCGAGCAGGAGCGCCGTGCGGCTGGCCGGAGTGACCCGCATGCGCTCAAGCACCCCGTTGCTCAGGTCCCCCAGGAGCTTGTATCCGGTGAACGCGCTGTTCATGAGCACCAGATAGATCGTGAGGGCGGGTGTCATGACCATCCAGGCGCCCCCGGTCGGGGAGTCTGGCGTCTCCTTCATGAGTCCGACCATCAGCGGGGTGAAGAGCAGCAGCCAGGTCAGGGGTTGGGCGATCGAAAGCGCCATGGGTGCCCAGGACCGACGCGTCAGGATCAGCTCGCCCCGGAAGATCAGCGCTGCGTCGCGAAGCATGGGTCACATCCTGTCGGGGTTGGACGTTCAGGTGCTGGGGTTCTCACGGATGCTCCGGCCGGTCAGAAGGAGGAATATGTCGTCAAGGGTCGGCTGCACGACCTGGATCGAGAGCGTGGGGATGTTCGCGTAATCCAGGGCGCGGATCATGTGGGGGATCATGGCGTCTCCCATCGGCACCTGAAACCGCACGGTGTTTCCAATGATCGACGGTCGGGTCGATTGGGGGTGCCGGGCCGCGATGGCAGCCGTGGTCTGGACCATCTCTATCGGCACCGTGACCTCGACCCGGTGCCCGGCCACTTTCGCCTTGAGGGCCTCGGGAGTACCTTCGGCGATGATTTTCCCGTGGTCGATGATGAGCACCTGGTCGGAGAAGTCATCGGCCTCCTCCAGGTAGTGGGTCGTGACGAACACGGTGGTGCCCAGCTCGGCGCGCAACATGTGCACGCGCTTCCACAGGGCCGCCCTGCTCTGCGGGTCCAGCCCGGCTGTCGGCTCGTCGAGGAACACGACAAGCGGCGAGTGAACCAGCCCGAGAGCGACGTCCAGACGGCGGCGCTGTCCACCTGACAGCGTTTTGACCAGCCGATTCTCCAGACCGTTCAGCTCAAGCTGTTCCGCCACCTCCCCGCTGCGGAGCCGCGCCTTGGCCCTCGACAGGCCGTACAGCTGGCCTTGCGTCTCCAGCTCCTCGCGAACCGTGTGCTCGCCGCAGGTGCCACCGCCCTGCGCGACGTAACCGATGCGTCTGCGCACGCCCGTCGGGTCGGTCAGCAGATCGCGGCCGGCCACGGTGGCGGCGCCGGCGGTCGGCCGCAGGAGCGTCGTGAGCATGCGGAAGGACGTGGTCTTACCCGCTCCGTTGGGGCCCAGCAACGTGACGCCCATACCCGCCGACACGTCGATGTCGACACCCTTGACCGCGTCGATCCGCCGACCGTCCACGTGGAAACTGCGTGCCAGCCCATGGGTCGTGATCATTGAAACCCCTCTTGCCGCACATGGTTAGCAGGACAGTAGACGCCGAAAAACCGGGAAATCATCGGAGTTTTCTAGTGCAAGGAGAAGTAGTAATTTTGCGAGTCGTTGCCGGGGTTCACTGGTCGGAACGGAATTGGGCGCGATGAAGGGACCGACAGATCGTGAGTACCGCAGACGACGTCAGCACCGCATGGATCCGTCGCTATCACCCGGCGGCGCGGGCGGGTAGGCGTCTGGTGTGCTTCCCGCACGCGGGCGGATCGGCCAGCTTCTTCCTGCCGACCTCGGCCAGGTTCTCACCGGACACCGATGTGGTGGCCATCCAGTACCCCGGGCGGCAGGATCGGCTGCGGGAGCCGTGCATCACGGACATCGGCACCCTAGCGGATCGGATCGTCGACGAACTGCTCACGCTGTCGGAGAAGCCGACGGTCTTCTTCGGTCACAGCATGGGGTCGGTGATCGGCTACGAGGTGGCCTTCCGGCTTGAGCGCAAGGGCGTCAACGCGCCGCACACGTTGATCGCCTCGGGACGCCGCGGGCCGGCCACCCACCGGGACGAGTCGGTCCACCGGCGCGACGACGACGGCATCATCGCCGAGCTCAAGCTGCTGAACGGTACGGACGCCGGGGTGCTCGGCGACGAGGAGATCCTCCGGATGTCCTTGCCCGCGCTTCGGGGCGACTATCGGGCGATCGAGACCTACCACGGCGATCCGGAGCAGCGCCTGCGCAGCTCGATCACTGTGC
Organism: Acrocarpospora catenulata; assembly: GCF_018476525.1. Classification (GTDB taxonomy): domain Bacteria; phylum Actinomycetota; class Actinomycetes; order Streptosporangiales; family Streptosporangiaceae; genus Acrocarpospora; species Acrocarpospora catenulata. The sequence goes on along the minus strand of NZ_JAHCST010000002.1, from coordinate 298,773 downwards.
TGACCGGAGACGCCGACTCGAAGACGACGGTCGAGGAGGCGCATGCCTGGCGTCGGCACACCGAAGGGGACTTCCGCATCAGGGTGTTCTCCGGCGGACACTTCTTCCTCACCCGGCATCAGCAGGCGGTGAACGAAGAGATCGCTCAGGCACTCGGGGCGTAGCGAGCGACCGGTCCTGCCGCCGGCGGCACCGTTCCCCGGATTCGGGCGCGGTCACGGGCATCGCCTGCCACCAGGCGGACGCCGACGTGCCGCGCCACGTCCGTCACCTCACCTGATGGCCAGCTCCGGGAACGGCACGACGAACGCGCCGCCGCCGGCCGTGAACGCCGCGGACCGGGCGCGGATGCTGGCCTCGAAGTTCCAGGCGAACAGCACACAGTAGTCGGCCGCCTCCGCGGTCAGTCGCTCGGAGCTCACGATGGGGATACCGTCGCCCGGCGTGAACTTGCCCACCTTGCGCGGGTTGTCGTCGACGATCCACGCGATCTGACCGCCCACTCCGGCCTGGGAGAGCAGGGTGACGGCCCGCGCCGACGCGCCGTACCCGCAGATCCGCCCACCGACCTTCGACAGACCGGCCAGCACGTCGTTGAGGGTCGTGCAGACCCGGTTGACGCGGTCCGCGAAGCCGTCGAGAAAACTGCCGTCGGGCACGCCCGCGTCGACCTCGGCCCGCAGGATCCGGTCGAGTTCGATCGATGAGGGGCGGGCTTCGTCATCGCGGCCTATCCAGCACCGCAACGAGCCTCCCTGGGCCGGGATGAGCTCGGCGTCGAACACCGCGAGGCCGTTCGCCGCGGCCGCCTGTGCCAGCACGTGCAGGGAGAAGTACGACAGGTGTTCGTGGTAGACGAACTCGAAGATACCGTGCTGGACCATCGGCAGGACGTGCGCGACCTCGATGACGGCACGGCCGCCCGGCTTGAGGAGCAGGCGGATCGCGCGCAGGACTCCGTTCACGTCGTTGACGTGGGCGAGCACGTTGCTGCCCAGCACCGCGTCAACGGGCCCGATGTCACTCAGTATCTTCTCGACCGTCTCCACGCCGAAATGCGTGGTCAGCGTCGGCACTCCGTGCTTCTGCGCGTAGGTCCCCAGCTCGACCGCCGGGTCGACACCGAGCACCGTCATGCCGCGCTCGGCGAAGAAGCTCAGTTGCGTGCCGTCGTTCGAGCCGATTTCGAGCACCTTCGCCCCGGCGTCCAGCCCCAGTCGGTCCGTGACCCGGGTGGCCAGCGCGCGGCAGTGTTCGACGAGGGCGGGAGCGGCGCCGGTGGCGTACCGGTAGTCGGCGAACAGCACCGATCGGGGCACGACGTCCACCAGCTGGACCAGGCCGCACATGGCGCAGCGCACGAGGTCCAACGGGTACCGTTCCTGAGCCCGGGCCGCCTCTGCTGTGGACGCGATGGCGTTGGCGGGCGGAGTCGGGGTGAGCGAGACCACCCCTTCCAGACTGTCGGTCCCGCACACCAAACACCGGCTGGTGGTGTCCATCAGCGTTCTCTCCCTCCGCCCGTCGTGTCCGGCCGCCGTTGCCGAAGACATTTCGGCAGCTCACGACAAGCCTTTGAGTAACCGGCGGTGGGAGCTTACGGCCGCGAACACTAAGGGAAATACCTGATCGGCTGAGGCACAATCGCGTGAACGAGGCCCCTCGATCTGGGGGAGTCACATTCGCCGACACCGTGTTTCCGTCCAAGTTGTCGCCAGGGGCGAGGCAGGTAACGCGGATGAAGGAGTATCAGATGCGAATCCTGGTTACTGGCGGAGCTGGGTTCATCGGATCCCATTTCGTACGGTCGATGTTGGACGGTCGATACCCCGGACACGAGGACACCCGGATCACCGTTCTGGACAAGTTGACCTATGCCGGCCGGAGGGACAACCTGCCCGAGGCACATCCGAAGTTGACCTTCGTACAAGGCGACGTCTGCGACCGGCAACTGCTGGCCGATCTCCTGCCCGGACACGACGGAGTCGTACATTTCGCCGCCGAGTCACACGTCGACAGGGCGTCGGACGACGCGGAACCGTTCGTGTGGGCCAACGTGATGGGAACCCACCGCCTGCTCGAACAGTGCAGGAAGACTGGAGTTCAGCGCGTCGTGCACGTGTCCACCGACGAGGTGTACGGCTCGATCGAGCACGGATCATGGACGGAACAGTTTCCGGTCGAGCCCAACAACATCTACTCGGCGTCGAAGGCGGCCGGCGACTGCCTCGCCCGAGCGCACTGGCGCCTGCACGGCCTGGACTTGTCGATCACCCGATGCTCCAACAACTATGGACCCCGGCAGCATCCTGAGAAGATCATCCCCCGCTTCGTCACCCGCCTGCTCCAGGGGCGTGACCTCCCACTGCACGGCGATGGCAGCGCCATCCGCGAATGGCTGCACGTCGACGACCACTGCCGCGGCGTTTCCCTGGTCTTCGACAAGGGCCGCGCCGGCGAGATCTACAACATCGGCGGCGGGATGGAGCTCACCAACCTTGAGCTGACCGGCCTGCTGCTCGAACTGGCCGGGGCCGACTGGGACTGCGTCCGCAATGTGCCGGACCGGCCGGCTCAGGACCCCCGGTACTCGCTCGACCACAGGAAGATCGCCGAGGAGATCGGGTTCGAACCCGTGATCGATTTCAGGGAAGGCCTTGAGGATGTCTTCACCTGGTACCGGGAGAACCGATCCTGGTGGGAATCCATTGACGTGTGTGCGATGTGACCAGAGCGCCGGCTGCTTTCTGCGCCGGCGCCACTTCTACCTGGCCGCGAATACCTCCTCGATCGCGCGAACCGCCACACCCGTCCCGTCTTCTTCGCGGATCGCGGCACCGAGCGCCCGAGCGCGGGTGGCCATACCGCTGTCGGTGAGCAGGCGATCGAGCGTGTCTCGCAACCAGCGGGCGTTGAGAGCGTGGTGGTTACGCGACGGAGGTCCGACACCGAGTTGTGCGAGCCTTCTTCCCCACTGGAGCTGATCACCCTGGAGCCACACGGCCGCCTGCGGGATACCAGCCCGGAACGCCGCCGCGGCCGTGCCGGGCCCCCCGTGATGGACGACGCACGCGGCGCGGGCGTAGAGCCACCCGTGCGGGACGAAGTCCGCCAAGAATATGTTGGGCGGCAGTTCCTCTGCTCCGATTCCCGCCCAGCCGGATTGCAGGACGACGCGGCGGCCCAGGCCGCGAACCGCCTCGAGTAGCTGCTCGGTGACCGTGTCGGAGTCGAACCCGTTGTTGGAGCCAAAGCCGATCACGACCGGCGGCTCGTCGGCTACGAACGCCGCAAGGTCGTCTGGGGGCACGTACTCCGGTTCGTCGAGGAACCAGTATCCCGTGGTGCGGTAGGTGGGGCCGAAGAGCGGATCGCGCGGGAGGGTGTGCGGGCTGGTGGCGATGAGGTTGAGCAGGGGCGAATGGCTCGCGTCGAAGATGATGTCGCGCCAGGGCGGAAGGCCGGCCGTGGTGACGACGGGGTTGAGTGACCTGTCGGTCGCGTGCCTGACCCCCAAGCCGGTGATCGACCAGGCGAGGGCGTTGCCGATGGGCCCGAAATCGATATTGGTCGGGCCGTACCCGCGCGCTCGGCGCAGCGGCCAGGCGTGGTGCACGCTCACGTGGGGCGTGCCGACCGCGCGCGCCGCGGCGGCCGCGGCGACGGCCAGCGGTGGATGGATGACGACGTCGGCCTCACCTGCCAGCGCCATCAGCTCCGGCACCGCGGCACGCTGTTCCCGCGCCAGCACTTCAACCGTGAGCGTCAGTTGCCGCAGCTTGTCCTTCGTCTCGGCCATGCGGGTGTAGTACTCCTCGACTTCCGCCTCGTCCGGAGTCGGCCGGCCGGCGAAAGGCACGCCGACGGCTTCGGCGTGCGCCGCGTAACTGTCGGAGGCCGAGAACATGACGTCGTGGCCCTCCGCGAGCAGACGCTGTCCAAGGGCGAGAAAAGGCTGAAGATCCCCTTGCGAGCCGACGGTTACTACGAGAGCACGCATCGTATCCAAGCCGGACGGTCAAGGGCCGCAACAGCGACGGCCGGAGTTGCTTTCACTCGCGATTGCCTTCCTGGATCTACTGCCGAAGTGGCGTACGTGGCGGATCCGACCCCTACCGGTAGAACTCGCGGATCTTGCCGATCACGAAGTCCTGGTCCGACTCGGACAGCCCGGGGTCGGTGGGCAGATAGAGACCGTCGGCCGCGAAGCGGGCGGCGTTCAGCGACGGCCAGTCGGGGTCGAGGTACATCGGCTGGCGGCTCATCGGCTGGAAGAACAGCCGGGTCTCGATCCCCGCGTTCGCGAGGAACTCCCGCAGTTCCTCCCGCCGCTCCACCCGCAGGTCGTACATCCACAGCACGTCGCGGGGCGGCATGAGGGTGACCCCGTCGATGCCCTCGAGTCCGCTGTCGTAGTGGCTTTCGATCCGTTTGCGGATGGCGAGGATCTCCTCGACCCGCTCCAGCTGGGCCAGGGCGACCGCGGCCTGCATGTTGGTCATGCGGAAGTTGTAGGCCAGCTTCTTGTGGATGAAGTTGTGCTCCTTGCTGAAGGCCATGCCGCGCAGGTGGGCCATCTGCCGGGCCAGATGCTCGCTGTTGGTGACGCAGACACCCCCCTCGCCGGCCGTAATGATCTTGTTGGCGAACAGGGAGAAGCATGCCACGTCGCCCACCGGGCGCACGCCCATCGCCTCGGCCGAGTCCTCCACCACCCGCAGGTTGTACTCGTACGCCACGTTCATGATCGCGTCCATGTCGCATCGCCGGCCGTAGACGTGCACCGGCATGATGACCTTGGTACGTGGAGTGATCTTCTCCTCGATCAGCGAGACGTCGATGTTGAGGTCGTCGGCGCAGTCGACGAACACCGGCACCGCGCCCGTGTAGCTGACCGCCCACGCCGAGGCGACCATGGTGAACTCCGGCACCAGGACCTCGTCGCCGGGACCGACCCCCAGCGCGCGCAGCGCGAGGGTGAGCGCGGTCGTGCCCGAGGAGCACGCCACGCCGTGAGCGAAGCCGTTGTACTGGGCGAACTCTTCCTCGAAGCGCCCGACGAAGGGGCCCTGCGAGGAGATCCAGCCGGAGTTGACGGCCTCGGTGATGTACTCGAGTTCCCGTCCGGTGAGGTACGGCTTTGACACCTGATATTTGAACGCCATCGATTTCCCTCACTCATCAGCCGGCCCGGCTCGCCGGCACGGGGCGACAGGGAGACGTTCGGAAAGTCCCGTCTTCCCCGCCGCTCCGCGACACGGGACTCACCGAAGACATGCCGGGTCACGTACAGAAGAACCCGGGCGGCACTCGTGAAATCACTAGGAATCCGGTACCGCGCGGAGCGGAACCGCGTCGATCCAGGTCACTGCCTCTTCGCGTGCGGTACCACAACTAGTGAAACGCGCAGCGGGTGATCGGCATAGTTTGTCGCGGCTGAAGCCGGGAGCCGGGACGCGGCGATTCGAGCGCACCCTTGCCGGGCGGTGAATCCGCGTTTCCGCGTGGCGGCACGACGAACGGTGTGGGGAGAGCGGCGCGTGAATCGATCCGAGTTCATGCCTGGTCGTGGGTCCGGCACGAGTGACGATGCGATCGCGATCGTCGGAGTGTCCTGCCGACTGCCCTCCGCGCCCGGCCCGTCGGAGTTCTGGCGGCTGCTGAGCGACGGCGTGAGCGCCGTGTCCACGGTGCCGCCCGGCCGTTGGAACGCGGGCCCGGAACTCGGCCCCAGCGCGTACGGCGCGTTCCTGGACGGGGTCGACCGGTTCGACGCCGGGTTCTTCGCGATCTCGCCCCGTGAGGCCCGCGCGATGGATCCCCAGCAACGGCTGATGCTGGAACTCGGCTGGGAGGCTCTGGAGGACGCGCGTATCGCGCCCACCGACTTCCGCGGCACCGACGTCGGCGTGTTCATCGGTGTGATGGCCGACGACTACGCGCTGCTGAGCCGCCAGTCCGGGGCGTCCGGAATCGGTCATCACTCGCTCACGGGCGTCAACCGCAGCATCGTCGCCAACCGCGTGTCGCATTTCCTCGCGCTGACGGGCCCGAGCATGGCCGTGGACACCGGCCAGTCGTCGTCGCTGGTGGCGGTGCACCTCGCCTGTGAGAGCATCCGCAGCGGCGAGTCCAGCATGGCCCTCGCGGGTGGCGTCCAGCTCAACCTCGCCGCGGAGAGCGCCATGGCGGCCGCAGAGCTCGGCGCGCTGTCTCCGGACGGCAGGTGCTTCACCTTCGACGCGCGGGCGAACGGTTACGTCCGCGGCGAGGGCGGCGCCGTCGTCCTCCTCAAACCGTTGTCGCACGCTCTCGCGGACGGCGACCACGTGTACTGCGTCATCGCGGGGAGCGCGGTCAACAACGACGGCCCCGGCGACGCGCTCACCACGCCGAACGCCCGGGCGCAGGAGCAGGTGATGCGGGCGGCGTGCCGGCGCGCCGGCGTGGACCCGGCGAGCGTCGGATACGTGGAGTTGCACGGTACCGGCACCAGAGTGGGCGATCCCATCGAAGCCGCCGCTCTCGGCGCGGTCTACGGCTCGCAGCGCTCGGGCGACCCCCTGTGGGTGGGATCGGCCAAGACCAACGTCGGCCACCTGGAAGGCGCCGCGGGGATCGTCGGCCTGCTCAAGGCCGCGCTCGTCGTAAAGCACCGCATGCTGCCGCCGAGCCTCAACTTCGAGGAGCCGAACCCCGCGATCCGCTTCGACGAGTGGAATCTGCGGGTGGTGGGGTCGCCGACGCCGTGGCCGGTGCGCGACAGCGGCGGTCGTGAGGACGGCCGGATCGTCGCCGGCGTCTCGTCGTTCGGCCTCGGCGGCACCAACTGCCACCTCGTGCTGACCTCCCCGGAGCCCGTCGCCCCGGAGCCCGTCTCCCCGGGCCCCGCGACCGGGAGCGTTCTGGAGCGGCCCGAGCCAGGGCCGCAGACCTCGCCACCGGTGTTCTGGACGGTGTCCGGCCACACCGAGAACGCGTTGCGGGCACAGGCGGCCCGGCTCGCCCGCCACGTCAGGGAACGGGAGGACCTCTCCGTCGGCGACGTGGCCTTCTCCTCGGTGACGACACGGGCCGGCCTGCTCCATCGAGCGGTCGTCGTCGGGGACGAACGCGAGCAGTTGCTCCGCGGGCTGGACGCGCTGGCGGAAGGGCGCTCCGCTCCCGGACTGGTGCGCGGCAGGACCGACGTCGACTCCGGTTCCGGGGGCGTGTTGTCCACCCAACTGGAGCGCATGGACCAGATGCGGCTGGTCCTCGGGCTGGGCCAGCACACCGCGCCGCTGACCCGCGGCTGGCGACGTCCCGGCCGGCAGGTTTTCGTCTTTCCCGGCCAAGGGTCGCAGTGGGCGGGGATGGGGGTGGAACTACTCGACTCCTCCCCGGTGTTCGCCGCCGCCATGGCCGAATGCGAGGCGGCGCTGAGCCCGTTCGTCGACTGGTCGCTGACGAGCGTCGTCCGGGGGGAGCCAGGAAGCCCGCCCAGAGAACGCGCCGACGTGATCCAGCCGGTGCTTTGGGCGATCATGGTCTCGCTGGCGGCGTTGTGGCGGTCGTACGGCGTGGAACCGGGCGCGGTGGTGGGCCACTCGCAGGGGGAGATCGCGGCCGCGTGCGTGGTGGGCGCGCTGTCACTGGAAGACGGCGCCCGGATCGTGACCGCCAGGTCGGCGCTGGTCGCCGAGGTCCTCTCCGGCAACGGCGGCATGGTTTCCGTGGGGTTGCCCCGGGAGGTCCTGGACGAACGGCTGGCACGCTGGGAGGGCCGCCTGTCCGTCGCCGTCGTCAACGGTCCGTCCTCCGTGGTGGTGTCCGGGGACGATGAGGCGCTGGCCGAGATGAAGGCCGAATGGGCGGATACGGTGCGGATGCGCCGGGTCAAGGTCGACTACGCCTCGCACTGTGCCATGGTCGAGCTGGTCGAGCAGCGGTTGGCACCGATGCTGGCGTCGATCCGGCCGCGCAGCTCGGTGATCCCCTTCTACTCGGCGGTGACCGGCGGCCCCCTGGACACCGCGGAACTCGACGGTGACTACTGGTACCGCAACCTGCGCCGGCCGGTTGACTTCCAGGGCGCGGTCGGCCGGTTGCTGTCCGACGGGTTCGGCGCGTTCATCGAGGTGAGCTCGCACCCGGTGCTGGTCGGGAGCGTCCACGAGGTCGCCCAGGCCGCCGGCCGCCCGGCGGTGGCCGTCTGCACGCTCCGGAGGAACCACGCCGGGATCTCCCGCGTGCTCACCTCGGTCGCCGAACTCCACGTGAACGGGGTGGACGCCGGCGGGGAGAGGTTCCTGCCCGTCGCGTCCCGGGTCGAGTTGCCGACGTACGCGTTCCAGCGGATCCGCCACTGGCTGGAGGAGGCCGGGCCGCGCCGATCCGGCCCGGAGCCAGGGCCGGCCGAAGAGGGACCCGGCGCCGACCCGCCCGCGGCGGCCGATGGCGGGCCGGACGTTGTTCAGCGGCCCGGCTACCTGCTGGATGTGGTGCGTGACGCGTGCGCGACCGTCCTCGGGACCTACGATCCCGACGGTGTCGAACTCGGCCTGCCCTTCAAGGCACTCGGTTTCGACTCCGCGATGCTCGTCGAGCTCACGGCCCGGCTCAGTTCGGCCGCCGGGCTGCCGCTGACCGCGAACAATCTCTTCGACCACCCCACGCCGGCGAGGCTCGCCGCCTTTCTGACGTCCACAGCCGCCACCGGTTCCGGGAACCCCCCGCCCCCGGAACCGGTGGCTTCCACCCTCCTCGCCGACGAGCCCATCGCGATCATCGGAATGGCCTGCCGCTACCCGGGCGGGATCGACTCCCCGGAAAGCCTGTGGCGGCTGGTCGACGCCGGTGCGGACGCCGTGTCGGCGATGCCCCCCGACCGTGGCTGGCGGAGGGGGGCCGTCCCCGGAGATCTTCCCGGCGGCTTCCTCTACGACGCGGGCGACTTCGACGCCGCGTTCTTCGGGATCTCGCCGCGTGAGGCGCTGGCGATGGAGCCGCAGCAGCGGCTGGCGCTGGAGGTGGCCTGGGAGGCGGTGGAGCGGGCCGGGATCCCGCCGTCGTCGCTGCACGGCACCCGGACCGGTGTCTATCTCGGCGCGATGGCGCAGGACTACGGCGCCCGGATGCACGAGGTGTCCGGCGACGCCGAAGGCTACACGCTGACGGGTACCTCGCCCAGCATCCTGTCCGGCCGGGTCGCGTACACCCTGGGCCTGGAGGGTCCCGCGATCACGGTGGACACCGCGTGCTCGTCGTCGCTGGTCGGCCTGCACCTGGCCGCGCAGGGGCTGCGGTCGGGGGAGTGCTCGCTGGCGCTGGCGGGTGGTGTCACCGTCATGTCGACGCCGGGCATCTTCCTGGAGTTCGCCAAGCAGGGCGGTCTGTCCCCGGACGGGCGGTGCAAGGCCTTCTCCGACGCCGCCGACGGCACGGGCTGGGCCGAGGGCGTGGGCGTGCTGGTCCTGGAACGACTGTCGGACGCCCGCCGCAACGGCCATCAGCCGCTGGCGATTCTGCGTGGCTCGGCGGTGAACTCCGACGGCGCCTCCAACGGCCTGACCGCCCCCAGCGGGGCCTCCCAGCAGCGGGTGATCCGACAGGCTCTGCGCAGCGCCGGCCTTGCCCCGGCGGATGTGGACGTGGTGGAGGCGCACGGCACCGGCACCACCCTGGGCGACCCGATCGAGGCCCAGGCCCTGCTCGAGACGTACGGGCAGGACCGGGACCGGCCGCTGCTGCTGGGGTCCATCAAGTCGAACATCGGTCACAGCCAGGCGGCCGCGGGGGTCGCGGGCGTGATCAAGATGGTGCAGGCCATGCGGCGGGGGATCGTGCCGCAGACGTTGCACGTCGATGCTCGCACGTCCCGGGTCGACTGGTCGGCCGGGGCGGTGGAGCTGGTGACCGAGGCGGTGGCGTGGCCGGAGGCCGGTCGGCCGCGCCGGGCGGGTGTTTCGTCGTTCGGGATCAGCGGCACCAACGCGCACGTGATCATCGAGCAGGCTCCGGCCCCCGATCCCGAGCATGTCTCCTCTCCGGCTCCCGCCGTGGTGCCCTGGGTGGTCACCGGCAAGAGCGAGGCGGCGCTCGCGGCCCAGATCGACCGGCTGACGTCGTACCTGGCCGAGAGCGGAGCCGATCCGGCCGACGTCGGCTACTCGCTGGTGACGGCACGCTCGGAATTCGCCCACCGGGCGGTGCTCCTGGCCACCGATGACGGTGTGACCGAGGCGGCACGCGGTGTCGCCGGGCCGCCGGGCGCGCTGGCGGTGCTGTTCGCGGGGCAGGGCGCGCAGCGGATCGGGATGGGCCGCGAGCTCGCCGCCCGGTTCCCCGTCTTCGCCCGCGCGTTGGACGAGGTTTTCGCGGGGCTGGAGCAGTCACCGCGTGAGGTGATGTTCGGTGCCGACTCGGGACTGCTGGACCGCACCGAGTTCGCCCAGCCGGCGCTTTTCGCGATCGAGGTCGCGCTCTTCCGCCTGCTGGAGTCCTGGGGCGTGACGCCGGACCTGTTGGTGGGCCACTCGATCGGCGAGATCGCCGCCGCCCACGTGGCTGGTGTGCTCTCCCTGGACGACGCCTGCACGCTGGTCGCGGCCCGGGGCCGCCTGATGCAGCGCCTGCCGGCGGGCGGGGCGATGGTGTCGGTCTTAGCCGGTGAGGCGGAGGTCGAGCCGCTGCTGGCGGACGGAGCCGTCATCGCCGCAGTGAACGGGCCGTCCTCCGTCGTGATCGCCGGGGACGAGGACGCCGTCCTGCGCACCGCCGCGCACTTCGGCAAGGCCACCCGCCTGCGGGTGAGCCACGCGTTCCACTCGCCGCTGATGGAGCCGATGCTGGCGGAGTTCCGGAAGGTCGTCGAGGGGCTGACCTTCCACGAGCCGAGCATGCCGATCATCTCCACCGTGACCGGCGAGCCGGTGGACGCCGCGTACCTGTGCTCGCCGGAGTACTGGGTGGACCACGTCGTGCGCCCGGTGCGTTTCGCCGCGGCGGTGCAAGCTGCCGCCTCGGCGGGGGCCAAGACGTTCCTGGAACTCGGCCCGGACGGCGGGTTGACGGCACTCGTCCACCAGAACCTCTCGGCCGGCCAGGATTCCGGCGAGCCGCCGGGCCCGGCTGCCTTCCCCATCCTGCGCAAGGACCGCGGCGAGGAAGCCGCGGCGCTCGCCGCCGCCGCCCGGCTCTACGTGCACGGCATGCCGGTGCGCTGGACGCGGCTGTTCCCGGCCGCTCGCCGCGTGGACCTGCCGACCTACGCGTTCCAGCGGCGGCGCTACTGGCTGGCGCCCGGCGGCGCGGCGGACGCGCACCCCTTCCTCGGCGATCCCGTGCCGTCCGCCGCCACCGGCGAGACCCTGTTCACCGGCACGCTCTCGCTCCGGGACCACCCCTGGCTGGCCGACCACGTGGTGGGCGGCGCGGCGCTGCTGCCGGGCGCCGCCCTGCTGGAGTCGGCCCTGTACGCGGGAGGCCGGCTCGGCTGCCCGCGCGTGGCCGAGCTCACCCTGGAGGCGCCCCTTCCGCTCCCCGGCGACGGCGAACCGGCGATCCAGCTCGCCGTGGGTCCGGCCGACGCCGACGGCCGGCGCCGCATCGCCTGCTATGCCCGGCACGACCAGGACGCCCCATGGACCAGGCACGCCACCGGGACGCTCGCCCCGGCCGAGCCTGCCGCCCCGGAGTGGCAGGTCCAGCCCGAGGTGGCGTCCGGGATCGTCGCGGCGGAGGCGTACCGCAGGCTCGCCGCGCGCGGCTACGACTACGGCCCGGCCTTTCGCGGCCTGCGCGCCGTCACCCTCGACGGCGGGGCCGCGCACGCCGAGGCGGCGCTGCCCGCCGGTCTGGGCGGGTCCGGGTTCGGCCTGCACCCGGCCCTGCTGGACGCCGCGCTGCACGCGGCGGTGCTCGCCACCGGCGATTCTGGGGAGCCCGTGGTGCCCTTCGCCTTCGAGGACGTGTCGCTGCACCACGCGGGTGCGCGCGAGTTGCGCGTCGAGGTCACGTCCGCGGGCGCCGGGGCCGTCTCGGTCGTGCTGGCCGACGGGCATGGGCGCCCGGTCGCGGCGATCGGCTCGCTGGTGCTGCGCCCCGCCGCGTCGTCCGGCGTGCCCGCCGACTCGATGTTCACCGTGGACTGGCCCGAGCTGCCGCTGCCGCCCGGCGAGGCGCCTGCGCCCCGGATCGTGCGCTTGGCCACCGGCGAGGACGAGCCGACGGTCGCGTCCGTGCGCGAGATCACGCACCGGGGCCTGGCCCTGGTCCGCGACGCCGTGGAAGGCGCCGATGAGCGGCCCCTGGTGCTGGTGACCGGCGGCGCCGTGGCCGTGGACGACCGCGAGCACCCGGCCGACCCCGCGGCGGCGGCCGTGTGGGGCCTGGCGCGCTCGGCCCAGACCGAGCACCCAGGCAGGATCGTCCTGGTGGACAGCGACGGCCACGAGGCGTCCGAGCGCGCGCTCGCCGCCGCCGTGGCGACCGGGGAACCTCAGCTCGCGCTGCGCGCGGGGACGGCCCGCGCGCCCCGGCTCGCCCGTCCCTCCCGCCACCTGCTCCCGCCCGGCGGGGCCGCGCACTGGCGGCTCGTCTCGGACGGGGGCGGCACCCTGGACGGCCTGTCCCTCGTCGCCGATCCCGGCGCGCCGCTCGCCCCCGGCCAGGTGCGCGTGGACGTTCGCGCGGCCGGGGTCAACTTCCGCGACGTGATGCTCACGCTCGGCCTCTACCCCGGCGGCGGCACCCTGGGTCTGGAAGGGGCGGGCGTGGTCGCCGAGACCGGCCCCGGCGTGACCGCGTACGCCCCTGGCGACCGGGTACTGGGCGTGTTCTCCCACGCCTTCGCCACCACCGCGGTGGCCGAGGAGCGCGCGCTCGCCCCCATCCCGGACGGCTGGTCGTACGCGCGGGCCGCCACCACGCCCATCGCCTTCCTCACCGCCTACCACGCGCTCGTGGAACTGGCCGGGCTGCGCGCGGGGGAGACCGTGCTGATCCACTCGGCGGCGGGCGGCGTCGGCATGGCCGCGGTCCAGATCGCCCGGCACCTCGGCGCGGACGTGCTCGCCACCGCGAGCCCCGGCAAGTGGGACCAGGTGCGCGCCCTGGGCGTGCCCGGCAAGAACCTGGCCTCCTCGCGCACCGGCGAGTTCGAGCAACACTTCGGCGGCCGGGACGTGGACGTGGTGCTCAACTCCCTCGCCGGCGAACTGGTGGACGCCTCGCTGCGGCTGCTGCGCCCCGGCGGCCGGTTCGTGGAGATGGGCAAGACCGACATCCGCGACCCCCACCGGTACCCGCACCTGCGCTACCAGGCCTTCGACCTGCTGGACCTGGACCCCGGCCACCTCGGCCGCCTGCTGCGCGAGGTGCTGGCGTTGTTCGAGCGTGGCGAGCTGGCCCCGCTGCCCGTGGCCACCTGGGACCTGCGCCGCGCCCCCGACGCGTTCCGGCACCTGAGCCAGGCCCGGCACGTCGGCAAGGCCGCGCTCACCATGCCCGTCCGGCCCGGCCCCCGTGACACGGTCCTGATCACCGGCGGCACCGGAGCGCTCGGCCGGGCGCTCGCCCGGCACCTGATCGACCGCCACGACGTGGGCCGGGTGGTGCTGGCCGGGCGCGGCGGCCGGGAGGTATCCGGCCTCGGCCCGAGGATCACCGTCGCGGCCTGCGATGTCGCCGACGCCGGCGCCGTCGAGGCGCTCCTGGCCGAGCACCGGCCGGCCGTCGTCGTTCACGCCGCCGCCGTGCTGGACGACGCCACCGTCACCGGGCTCACCGCCGAGCGCCTGGACGCCGTGCTCCGCCCCAAGGTGGACGGCGCGCTCAACCTGCATCGCGCCACGCGCGGCGCGGACGCGCCCGCCCTCGTGCTGTACTCCTCGGTGATGGCCACGCTCGGCGGCGCGGGCCAGGCCGCGTACGCGGCGGCCAACGCCTTCCTGGAGGCCCTGGCCCGGCACCGGCGCGCGCAGGGGCTGTCCGCGACCGCCCTGGCCTGGGGACCGTGGACCGAGGGCATGACCACCGCGCTCGGCGACGCCGACCGCTCCCGGATGGCCCGCTCGGGCCTGTCGCCGCTGTCCGTCCCAGACGGGCTCGCCCTGTTCGACCGGGTCCTGGCCCTGGACGAGCCGGTGGCCGTGCCCGCCCGCCTCGACCTCGCCGCCGTGCGCGCCGCGGGGCCGGACGCGGCGCCGATCCTGCGCGCCCTGGTCCCCACGGTCCCCCCGGTCCCCCCGGTCGCCGCCCGGCCGCCGTCGCCCGGCCGCGCCGCCGGCCTGCCGCTCGCCGAGCGGCTGGCCGCGCTCGACCCCGGCGCCCGCACCCGCACGGTGCTGGAGCTGATCAGTGCCCAGTCCGCGGCCGTGCTCGGGCACGACGCCGCGGGCGCCGTCGAGGCGGACGCGTCGTTCAAGGACCTGGGCTTCGACTCGCTCACCTCGGTCGAGCTGCGCAACCAGCTCTGCGCCGCCACCGGCCTGCGCCTGCCCGCCGCCCTGCTGTTCAACCACCCGACGCCCGCGGCCCTGGCCCGGCACCTGATCGCCGAGCTGACGCCCGACGCACCCGAGCCCGACGGGGGCGTCCTGGCCGACCTGGACCGCCTCGCCGCCGCCCTGGCCGCCGCGCCCGCCGACGGCGGACTCCGCGTCGGCGTCGCCGCCCGCCTGAAGCTCCTGTCGGACCAGGTGGCGGCCTGGGCCGCGCCGCCACCGCCGGCCAACGGCGACGGCGGGGTCTCCGGGCGGCTCCAGACGGCCTCGGTGGCCGAACTGCTCAGCTTTATCGACGAGGAACTCGGATGACGGGGGACGCGCGGATGACGGACAACGAGCAGGTCGTCGAATACCTGAGGCGGGTGACCGTCGAGCTGCACGAGACGCGCAAGCGCCTGCGCGACCTGGAGGAGCGCGACCGGGAGCCCATCGCCGTCGTCGGCATGGCCTGCCGCTACCCGGGCGGAGTGACCTCGCCGGAGGACCTGTGGGAACTGGTGGCCGGCGAGCGCGACGCGATCGGCGACTTCCCGGCCGATCGGGGCTGGGACGTGGACAGCCTGTACGACCCCGACCCGGATCGGGCCGGGAAGAGCTACCTACGGGTGGGCGGGTTCCTGGCGGACGCGGCGGGGTTCGACGCGGGGTTCTTCGGGATCTCGCCGCGTGAGGCGCTGGCGATGGATCCGCAGCAGCGGTTGTTGCTGGAGACGTCGTGGGAGGCGGTGGAGCGGGCCGGGGTCGACCCGCGCTCCCTGCGCGGCAGCCGTACCGGTGTGTTCGTCGGAGCGATCGCGCAGGACTACGTCGCCCCGCTCCACGCCGCCCCCGAGGGATTCGAGGGGCACCTGCTGACCGGCACCACCGCCAGCGTCGTGTCCGGGCGGGTGGCTTACACGCTGGGCCTGGAGGGGCCCGCGGTCACCGTGGACACCGCGTGTTCCTCGTCCCTGGTCGCATTGCACCAGGCGGCCCGTGCCCTGCTGTCCGGGGAGTGCTCCCTGGCCCTGGCCGGCGGCGTCACGGTGATGTCCAACCCCGGCATGTTCGTGGAGTTCAGCAGGCAGCGGGGCCTGGCGCCGGACGGCCGGTGCAAGTCGTTCGCGGCGGCGGCTGACGGCACGGTCTGGGCGGAGGGCGTCGGCGTCCTGGTGCTGGAGCGGCTGTCGGACGCGCGGCGGCTGGGCCACCCGGTACTCGCGGTGCTGCGGGGCAGCGCGGTCAACCAGGATGGCGCCTCCAACGGCCTGACGGCGCCCAATGGTCCGTCGCAGCAGCGGGTGATCCGGCAGGCGCTGGTCGGGGCGGGGTTGTCCTACGCGGATGTCGACGTGGTCGAGGCGCACGGCACCGGGACGTCGCTGGGTGACCCGATCGAGGCGCAGGCTCTGCTGGCGACCTATGGGCAGGATCGGCCGGAGGACCGGCCGCTGCTTCTTGGGTCGATCAAGTCGAACATCGGTCACAGCCAGGCGGCTGCGGGTGTCGCCGGTGTGATCAAGATGGTCATGGCGATGCGCGAGGGTGTGGTGCCGCGCACGTTGCATGTGGATGCGCCGTCCTCGCATGTGGACTGGAGTGAGGGTGCGGTCGAGCTGGTGACCGAGCGGGTGGAGTGGCCGGAGACCGACCACCCGCGCAGGGCCGCCGTGTCGTCGTTCGGGATCAGCGGCACCAACGCCCACGTGATCATCGAGCAGGAGCCGATCGAGGAATCCGCGGAGGTCGCGGACGTGGCATCCGAGGACCCGGCGCCCGGGTTGTCGGTGCCGCTGCTGGTCTCGGGCCGGACCGATCAGGCGTTGCGTGTGCAGGCCGGGCGGCTGGCGTCGTACCTGAATGGTGTGCCTGATGTCGGGCTGGCCGATGTGGGGTTCTCGCTGGTGACGACGCGGTCGGCGTTCGAGCACCGGGCGGTGGTGGTCGCCGAGGATCGCGAGGGTGCGCTGGCCGGACTGCGGGCCGTTGCCGAGGACCGGCCGGGCGCCGGTGTGGTGCGCGGAATGGCCGGGGCGGAGCCGAGGCTTGCGGTGTTGTTCACCGGTCAGGGGAGCCAGCGGGCAGGGATGGGCCGGGAGTTGTACGACCGGTTCCCGGTGTTCGCGGAGGCGTTGGACGAGGTGATCGCTGAGCTGGAGCCTTCGCTTGAGCCGGCCGGGCTGGGTCGTTCGTTGCGCGAGGTGCTGTTCGACGACCAGGCCGGGCTGCTGGATCAGACGGGGTGGGCGCAGCCGGCGTTGTTCGCGGTGGAGACCGCCCTGTTCCGGCTGGTCGAGTCCTGGGGTGTGCGTCCGGACATGCTGGCGGGCCACTCGGTCGGGGAGATCGCGGCGGCGCATGTGGCCGGGGTGTTGTCGCTGGGTGATGCATGTGCATTGGTGGCCGCTCGGGCGCGGTTGATGCAGGCGCTGCCCGCGGGTGGGGCGATGGTCGCGGTCCAGGCGCCAGAGGACCAGGTCGCCGACCTGCTGGCCGGGCGTTCGAATGAGGTGTCGATCGCGGCGGTCAACGGTCCTGCCTCGCTGGTGATCTCCGGTGTCGAGGAGGCGGTCCTTGAGGTCGCCGCCGCACTGGAATCCCAGGGGGTCAGAACGCGGCGGCTGCGGGTCTCGCACGCGTTCCACTCGCCGTTGATGGATCCGATGCTGGAAGACTTCCGCACGCTGGCGAGCAGGCTCACCTACAACCCGCCGCAGATCCCCATCGTGTCGACCCTGACCGGCCAGGCGGCCACGACCGAGCAGGTGTGCTCGCCGGGCTACTGGGTGGACCAGGTACGCGGCGCGGTCCGCTTCGCCGAAGGTGTCGGTGTGTTGCATGCGCAGGGTGTGCGGGCGTATCTGGAGCTTGGTCCCGATGGTGTCCTGACCGCCATGGCGCAGGAGACCCTTGCCGCGATCGCCGACTCGGACGCCGGTGCGCGTGACTCGGACATGGTGCTGGTGCCGGTGTTGCGCAGGGATCGGGATGAGCAGAGCGCGGTGATGTCGGCGCTGGCCGAGTTGCATGTGCGTGGGGTGTCGCTCGATTGGCGTGCGATGTTCCCGGGCGCGCGCCAGGTGGAGCTGCCCACATACGCCTTCCAACGTCGGCGTTTCTGGCCTGATGGCGCGGGCTCGCGAGTGGGAGACCTGACTAGGGCGGGGCTGACGGCTGCCCAGCACCCGCTTCTGGGGGCCGCTGTTGGGCTGGCCGGTTTGGATGGGGTGCTGCTGACCGGTCGTATCTCGCTCAGGTCGCATCCATGGCTGGCCGATCACGTGGTGGGCGGGACGGTGGTGTTCCCGGGCACCGGGTTCCTGGAGCTGGCGATCCAGGTAGGTGATCAGGTCGGCTGTGATGTGGTCGAGGAGCTGACCTTGACCGCGCCGTTGGTGCTGGGTGAGCGGGACGCGGTGGCGGTGCAGGTGTGGGTGGCGGCGCCGGATGAGTCGGGTCGGCGTGAACTGGGCGTCTACGCCCGGCAGGCGGAGGCTGCGGCCGAGGAGCCGTGGGTACGGCATGCGATCGGTGTGCTGGCACCCGGTGGCCAGACCTGGGAGCCGTTCGACACGGCGGTGTGGCCGCCGCGGGGTGCGTCCGTGATCGAGCTGGATGGGTTGTATGACCGGCTGGCCGGGGGTGGGTTGGGTTACGGTCCGGTGTTCCAGGGGCTGCGGTCGGCGTGGCGGGGTGCGGACGGGGAGGTGTTCGCGGAGGTCGTGCTGCCGGAGCAGGTGGTTGATGCGGGGTTGTTCGGGGTGCATCCGGCGTTGCTGGATGCGGCGTTGCATGTGGTGCCGTTTGCCGGGCTGGGGGATTGGCGGCCGGGCGGTTCCGGGGGCGTGTTGTTGCCGTTCTCGTGGGGTGGGGTGTCCTTGCATGCGGGTGGGGCGTCGCTGTTGCGGGTCCGGTTGGCCAGGACGGGCGATGATTCGGTTTCGGTGACCGCGGTGGATGCCGCGGGGGAGATGGTGCTGTCGGCGCGGTCGATGGTGCTGCGGCCGTTGTCGGCTGGTGATCTGCCGGTCGCCGGTAGTCGGGCGCTAGAGCGGGATGCGCTGTTCCGCGTGGAATGGACGCCGCTGCCGGAGAGCGCGGCAGCAGGTGGGGCGGCCGATGGGATGCCGCCGGCGGTGCTGGGTTTCGGGGCGTTGGGTGTCATCGCGGCGTGGCGGCCGGGCGGGGATTCGGTTCCGTTCCATCTGGATCTGCCGTCGCTGCTGGAGGCAGGGCCGGTACCCGGGGTGGTGCTGACGCAGGCGGTCACGGATCCGGCCGGGCTCGCCCTGGCCCACCGGCAGCGCGGGCACGCGGCCGGGGACGTGGTGGGGTCGGTTCACGAGTTGACCGCCCAGGTGCTGGGGTTGGTGCAGGCGTGGCTGGCTGACGCCCGGTGTCAGGGTTCCCGTTTGGTGTTCGTGACCACGGGTGCGGTGGCGGCCGATGACGGCGAGGCCGCGACTGATCTCGCGGCGGCAGCGGTGTGGGGTCTGGTGCGGAGCGCGCAGTCTGAGCATCCCGGCCGGTTCGTGCTGGTGGACGTGGATGACAGATCCTCGCTGTCGGCGTTGCCGGGAATGCTGCCCGAAGCGATGGGTGAGGTATTGGCGTCAGGCGAGCCACAGGCGGCGATCCGCGGCGGCGAGGTGTGGGTGCCTCGGCTGGCGCGGGTAACCACCGCCTCTGACCGTGGCGCTGACCGTGGCGCTGACCGTGGCGCTGACCGTGGCGCTGACCGTGGCGCTGACCGTGGCGCTGACCGTGGCGCTGACCGTGGCGCTGACCTGGGTGGAGCGCGTCGTGCCCCTGGTGGCGTTGGTGGTGATGTCGTTCGCTCCTGGGACCCGGAGGGGACGGTGCTGATCACCGGTGGTACCGGTGGTCTGGGTGGGTTGCTGGCGCGGCACGTGGTGGCCGAACGTGGGGTTCGGCGTCTGCTGCTGGCCAGCCGCCGGGGGTTGGACGCTCCGGGTGCGGTGGAGTTGCAGGCGGAGCTGATCGCGCATGGCGTGGAGGTTTCGATCGCCGCGTGTGATGTGGCAGACCGGGACCAGGTCGCGGCGTTGCTGGCTCAGGTCCCGGCCGGGCATCCGCTCACTGCGGTGATTCACACCGCTGGCGTGCTGGCCGACGGCACGATCCCGTCGTTGACGGCGGAGCGGCTGGACGCGGTGTTGCGGCCGAAGGTGGATGCCGCCTGGCATCTGCACGAGCTGACCCGGGACCTGGATCTGGCCGAGTTCGTCGTGTTCTCGTCGGTGGCGGGGACGTTCGGCGGGGCGGGTCAGGGCAACTACGCGGCGGCGAACGCGTTCTTGGATGCGCTGGCTGAGCATCGGCGTGCTGTGGGGCTGGCGGGGTTGTCGCTTGCCTGGGGTCCGTGGGCGCAGGACGCGGGGATGACGGGCACCCTGGGCCAGGCCGATATGCACAGGATTGCGCGGGCGGGGATTCTGGCCTTGACGGCCGAGCAAGGCCTGGGGTTGTTCGACGCGGCTGGTGCGGTGGGTCGTGCGGCGCTGGTGACGGCGCGGTTGGACTTGTCCGCCGTGGCGCGGGCAGGCGGCGAGGTGCCGCATCTGTTGCGGGGATTGGTGCGGGGAGTTCGCCGGTCGGCGGCGTTGGCGGCGGCAGGCGAGGGGTCGCTGGCTGGACGGTTGGCCGGTTTGGGGGAGGCTGACGGAGTTCGTTTGGTGGTTGAGCTCGTCCGCAGCCAAGTAGCCGCAGTGCTGGGGCATGCCTCGCCGGATGGCGTGGATGTGCGGCTCGAGTTCCGTGAGCTGGGTTTTGACTCGCTCACGGCGGTGGAGTTGCGTAACCGGCTGGGTGCGGTGACGGGGTTGCGGTTGCCGGCGACGCTGGTGTTCGACTACCCGACACCGGTCGTGCTGGCGGAGTACTTGCTGGGCGAGCTGCTGGGCGAGCAGGCCGGTTCGACTGTGCTGTCGCCTGTGGTGCGTTCGGTGGCGGACGACCCGATCGTGATCGTGGGGATGGCGTGCCGGTATCCGGGTGGGGTCGCCTCTCCGGAGGATCTGTGGCGGCTGGTGGTTGAGGAGACCGACGCGATCACTGGTTTCCCGACGAATCGTGGGTGGGATCTGCGGGCGTTGTACAACCCGGATCGGGAGAGCCGGGGCACCAGCTACGTGCGTGAGGGTGGTTTCCTGCATGAGGCAGGGGAGTTCGACCCCGGCTTCTTCGGCATCTCGCCCCGTGAGGCGCTGGCGATGGACCCGCAGCAGCGCCTCCTCCTGGAGACCACTTGGGAGGCGATCGAGCGGGCCGGGATCGACCCGACCTCCTTACGCGGCAGCCATACCGGTGTCTTCGCCGGCGTGATGTACCACGACTACGCGAACAGTGTGTCATTCCCACCGGACGTGATGACTTTCTCCGCCATCGGTAGCGCCGGCAGCGTCGTGAGCGGCCGCTTGTCCTACACCCTCGGCCTGGAGGGTCCGGCGGTAACAGTGGACACGGCCTGCTCGTCGTCGCTGGTGGCGTTGCACCTTGCGGCGCAGGCGCTGCGCTCGGGTGAGTGCTCGCTGGCGCTGGCCGGTGGCGTGACCGTGATGGCCACGCCAACCTCCTTCATTGACTTCAGCGCCCAGGGCGGACTGGCAGCCGACGGCAGGTGCAAGGCGTTCTCCGACAGCGCCGACGGGGTGGCCTGGTCGGAGGGTGTGGGTGTGCTGGTGCTGGAACGGTTGTCGGACGCACGCCGCAATGGGCATCAGGTGCTGGCGGTGGTGCGGGGTTCTGCGGTCAATCAGGATGGTGCGTCCAACGGGTTGACCGCGCCGAATGGTCCTTCGCAGCGTCGGGTGATCCGGCAGGCGCTGGCCGGTGCCGGGCTGGCTCCCGCTGATGTGGACGTGGTGGAAGGTCACGGTACGGGGACGACGCTGGGTGACCCGATCGAGGCCCAGGCTCTGCTGGCGACCTATGGGCAGGACCGGCCGGAGGACCGGCCGCTGCTTCTTGGGTCGATCAAGTCGAACATCGGTCACACCCAGGCCGCCGCGGGTGTCGCCGGTGTGATCAAGATGGTCATGGCGATGCGCGAGGGTGTGGTGCCGCGCACGTTGCATGTGGACGCGCCGTCCTCGCACGTGGACTGGAGCGAGGGCGCGGTCGAGCTGGTGACCGAGCCGGTGGAGTGGCCGCAGGCCGGTCGGCCGCGCCGGGCGGCTGTGTCGTCGTTCGGGATCAGCGGCACCAACGCCCACGTGATCATCGAGCAGGGGCCGGAGGTTCCGGAAAGTCGGACCGAGGCTCGTGCTGGGGACTGGGCACCGGGTACTGGGGCTCGTGCTGGGGACTGGGCACCCGGTACTGGGGCTCGTGCTGGGGACTGGGCACCCGGTACTGGGGCTCGTGCTGGGGACTGGGCACCCGGTACTGGGGCTCGTGCTGAGGACCGGGCTGTTGACCGGGGTCCGGGTGCGGAGCTGGTGCCGGGTGCGGAGCTGGTGCCGGGTGCGGGGCTGGTGCCGGGTGCCGGGGTGGTGCCGGTGGCGGGTGTCGCGGTGGAGCCAGCGGTGGATCCGGGGCTGGTTCCGGGGCTGGTTCCGGTGGTGGTGTCGGGTCGGTCGGCTGGGGCGTTGCGGGCGCAGGCTGGGCGGCTGGTCGCCCATCTGGAGGGTGCTGCTGGTCTGGGTCTGGCCGATGTGGGGTTCTCGCTGGCTGTGACTCGGTCGGTGTTCGAGCATCGGGCTGTGGTGCTGGCGAGCGACCGCGAGAGCGCGCTGGCCGGGCTGGGCGCGCTGGCCGAGGATCTGCCGGGTGCGGGTGTGGTGCGCGGGGTGGCCGGGGCGGAGCCGCAGCTGGCGGTGCTGTTCACCGGTCAGGGCAGCCAGCGGGCGGGGATGGGCCGGGAGTTGTATGACCGGTTCCCGGTGTTCGCGCAGGCGTTGGATGAGGTGCTCGCGGAGCTGGAGCCGCTGTTGGAGGGGGTTGATCGGGAGCCGGACAGCGTTTCGGGCGAGCGGGCAGAGGGTCCCCGGGGCTGTTCGCTGCGTGAGGTGATCTTCGCCGAGCCGGGTGGTGAGCTGGCAGGGTTGCTCGATCGGACCGGGTGGGCGCAGCCGGCGTTGTTCGCGGTGGAGACGGCGTTGTTCCGGCTGGTGGAGTCGTGGGGGGTCCGGCCGGATGTGCTGGCGGGTCATTCGATCGGGGAGATCACGGCGGCGTATGTGGCCGGGGTGTTGTCGCTGAGCGATGCGTGTGCTCTGGTGGCGGCCCGGGCGCGGTTGATGCAGGCGCTTCCTGCGGGCGGGGCGATGGTGGCGGTCCAGGCGTCCGAGGACCAGGTCGTCGGCCTGCTGGCGGGGCGTGAGCATGAGGTGTCGGTCGCGGCTGTGAACGGTCCTGCCTCGCTGGTGATCTCCGGTGTCGAGGAGGCGGTGCTTGAGGTGGCCGCCGCGCTGGAGTCCCAGGGGGTCAGGACGCGGCGGCTGCGGGTGTCGCACGCGTTCCATTCGCCGTTGATGGACCCGATGCTGGAGGACTTCCGCGCCCTGGCCGGGACGCTCACCTACGACCCGCCGCGCATTCCGATCGTGTCCACTTTTACCGGGGAGCAGGCCACAGCTGAGCAGTTGTGCTCGCCGGATTACTGGGTGAATCAGGTCCGTGGCGCGGTCCGCTTCGCCGACGGCGTCCGCACGTTGCACGCGCAGGGCGTACGCGCGTATCTGGAGTTGGGCCCCGATGGGGTGCTGACCGCGATGGCGCAGGAGACCCTTGCAGCGGAGATCGAGGCGAACGCGGGCGCGGGTGGGGTCGCGGGTGGCGATGGGCTGGCGGGCTTGGCGCGCGATGCTGGGGTGGCGGCGGAGCTGGGTGCGGTGCTGGTGCCGGTGCTGCGCAGGGATCGGGATGAGCAGAGCGCGGTGATGTCGGCGCTGGCCGAGTTGCATGTGCATGGGGTGCCGCTCGACTGGCGGGCCATGTTCCCGGGCGCGCGCCAGGTGGAGCTGCCCACCTACGCCTTCCAACGTCGGTGGTACTGGCCGAACCCCGCTTCGGCTGGGGATGCCCGAGGGTTGGGGCTGACCGCTGCGAGCCATCCGCTGCTGGGTGCGGCGGTGGGCCTGGCCGACTCCGACGGTGTGCTGTTGACCGGGCGTCTGTCGGTGAGGTCGCATCCGTGGCTGGCCGATCATGTGATGTCCGGCACGGTGATCTTCCCGGGTACCGGGTTCCTGGAGTTGGCGATCCGTGCGGGTGATCAGGTCGGCTGCGACCGGATCGAGGAGCTGATGCTGGTCGCGCCGCTGGTGCTGGGCGCGGACGACGCGGTCGCGGTGCAGGTGTCGGTAGGTGCGCCGGAAGAGTCGGGCCACCGGAGCGTGAACATCTATGCGCGGTCGGCGGAGGCCGGTGAGGATGTGCAGTGGGTGCGGTACGCGACCGGGACGCTCGCGTCCGGTTCTCCGGAAGCCGTGTCGTTCGATGCCGAGGTCTGGCCGCCGCGGGGCGCGACCGCGATCGAGCTGGACGGGTTGTACGAGGACCTGGCCGCGGACGGGTTCGGCTACGGTCCGGTGTTCCAGGGGCTGCGGGCGGCCTGGCGGGGTGCGGCTGGTGAGGTGTTCGCGGAGGTCGTGCTGCCGGAGCAGGTGGCTGATGCGGGGCTGTTCGGGGTGCACCCGGCGTTGCTGGATGCGGCGTTGCATGTGGTGCCGTTTGCCGGGCTGGGGGATTGGCGGCCGGGCGATTCCGGGGGCGTGTTGTTGCCGTTCTCGTGGGGTGGGGTGTCCTTGCACGCGGGTGGGGCGTCGCTGTTGCGGGTCCGGCTGGCCAGGACGGGCGATGATTCGGTTTCGGTGACCGCGGTGGATGCCGCCGGGGAAATGGTGCTGTCGACGCAATCGATGGTGCTGCGGCCGGTCTCAGCCGATCAGTTCGCCCTCGCCTCCAGTGATCGCGCGATGGGGCGGGACCCACTGTTCGGGGTGGAATGGACGCCGCTGACAGAGCTTGCGGTGCCTGAGGCGACGCCGGTGGCGGTGCTCGGCTCGGACGTACTCGGTTCGGACGTACTCGGTTCGGACGTACTCGGTTCGGACATGCTCGGTTCGGACATGCTCGGTTCGGACATGCTCGGCGCGGGCGTGCTTGGCGCAGCGCTGGCGGGCCCGAGCGGTGAGCGCGATGGGCTGGTGCTGCCGGTTCACGCGGACCTGTCGGTCCTGGAGGGGCCGGTGCCTGGTGTGGTGCTGACGGAGGTCGTCTCCGACCAGGCCGATGGGGTGGTGGAGTCGTCGCATGCGCTGACCGTCCGGGTGCTGGAAGTGGTGCAGGGGTGGCTGGCCGATGACCGGTTCGCTGATTCGCGTCTGGTCGTGGTGACTCGGGGCGCGGTCGCGGTGGGTGAGGGTGAGGCGGTCACCGATCTGGCGGCTGCGGCCGTGTGGGGTCTGGTCCGTAGTGCGCAGTCGGAGAATCCGGGCCGGTTCGTGCTGGTCGATGTTGGTGCGGTCGACTGCCGTGATGGCGGTGACGATGGCGGGGATCTGGGCCGGTTGGCGCCAATGGGTGTGGCCGGGGAGCCGTTGGGTGTGGGCGGGGAGTCGTTCTCGTCGCTGGCGGGGTTGTCCACGGTTTCACCGCTGATATCGCCTGCGGTGCTGGCCGGGGTGCTGGCCTCGGGTGAGCCGCAGGTGGCGGTGCGCGGCGGTGGGGTGCTGGTTCCCCGCCTGGCGCGGGTGACACCCCGCTCTGATCTTGGCGAGGCCCTTGGTGAGGGCGGTGTCCGCTCGTGGGACCCGGAAGGGACAGTGCTGATCACCGGTGGCACCGGTGGTCTGGGCGCGCTGTTCGCGCGGCATGTGGTGGCCGAGCGTGGGGTTCGGCGTCTGCTGCTGACCAGCCGCCGGGGGGCCGATGCCCCGGGTGCGCTGGAGTTGCGGGCCGAGCTGATCGCGCACGGCGCCGAGGTGGAGATCGCGGCGTGCGATGTGGCGGATCGGGATCAGGTGGCTGCGTTGGTGGCCGGGGTGGATCCCGCTCATCCGCTGACGGCGGTCATTCACACCGCCGGTGTACTGGCCGACGGCACGATCCCGTCGTTGACGGCGGAGCGTGTGGATGCGGTGCTGCGGCCGAAGGTGGATGCCGCCTGGCATCTGCACGAGCTGACCCGGGACCTGGATCTGGCCGAGTTTGTCGTGTTCTCGTCGGTGGCGGGGACGTTCGGCGGGCCGGGTCAGGGCAACTACGCGGCGGCGAACGCGTTCTTGGATGCGCTGGCTGAGCATCGGCGTGCTTTGGGGCTGGCGGGGTTGTCGCTTGCCTGGGGTCCGTGGGCGAAGGACGCGGGGATGACGGAGGGACTGGCTGAGGTCGATCTTCGGCGTATGACGCGGGCGGGGATATCGGCCTTGGCGGTCGAGCAGGGGTTGGCCCTGTTCGACGCGGCGGGTGTGGTGGGTCGTGCGGCAGTGGTGGCGGCACGGTTGGATGCGGCGGCCGTGGCGCGGGTAGGCGGTGAGGTGCCGCATCTGTTGCGCGGGTTGGCGCGGGGGGTTCGCCGGTCGGCGGCGTCGGCATCGGCGTTGGCGCCCGTGACGGGTGATGGGTCGCTGGGTGGGCGGCTGGCCGGCATGGGACAGGCCGATCGGGTGCGGTTTGTGCTGGACCTGGTGCGTGCGCAGGTCGCGGCGGTGCTGGGGCACGCGTCGGCGGACGCCGTCCAAGCGCGGCATGAGTTCCGTGAGCTGGGTTTTGACTCGCTCACGGCGGTGGAGTTGCGTAACCGGCTGGGTGCGGTGACGGGGTTGCGGTTGCCGGCGACGTTGGTGTTCGACTACCCGACGCCGGTCGTGCTGGCGGAGTTCCTGCTGGGCGAGTTGCTGGGTGAGCAGGCCGGTTCGGCTGTGCTGTCGCCTGTGGTGCGTTCGGTGGCGGACGACCCGGTTGTGATCGTGGGGATGGCGTGCCGGTATCCGGGTGGGGTCGCCTCTCCGGAGGATCTGTGGCGGCTGGTGGTCGGGGAGACTGACGCGATCACTGGTTTCCCGACCAACCGCGGCTGGGATCTGGAAGGTATTTACGATCCGGATCCTGGCCGGGTGGGGACGTCGTACACCCGGCACGGCGGATTCCTGCACGACGCCGATGAGTTCGACGCGGGGTTCTTCGGGATCTCGCCGCGGGAGGCGCTGGCGGTCGACCCGCAGCAGCGGCTGCTGCTGGAGGTGTCGTGGGAGGCGGTCGAGCGGGCGGGGATCGAGCCGGGGTCGTTGCGGGGCAGCCAGACCGGTGTGTTCACCGGGGTGATGTACAACGACTACGGCCTGACCCTGGGCAACGCCGCCGGCCGGGTGCATCAAGCCGCGGCTGGCGAGGTGGTCGAGGGGCTTGGCGGACGCGACGCGGTCGAGGGTTACGAAGGAACCGGGACCGCGCCGAGCGTCGCCTCCGGCCGGGTGTCCTACACCCTCGGCCTGGAAGGCCCGGCGGTAACCGTGGACACGGCCTGCTCGTCGTCGCTGGTGGCGCTGCATCTGGCGGCGCAGGCGCTGCGCGCGGGCGATTGCTCGCTGGCGCTGGCGGGCGGGGCCACGGTGATGTCGACCCCGAACACCTTCATCGGGTTCGCCCGGCAGCGTGGCCTGTCGGTGGACGGGCGATGCAAGGCGTTCTCCGACAGCGCCGACGGGGTCGGCTGGTCGGAGGGCGTGGGTGTGCTGGTGCTGGAGCGGCTGTCGGACGCGCGCCGTAACGGTCATCCGGTGCTGGCGGTGGTGCGTGGTTCGGCGGTCAATCAGGATGGTGCGTCAAACGGGTTGACCGCGCCGAACGGTCCTTCGCAGCGTCGGGTGATCCGTCAGGCGCTGGCCGGTGCCGGTTTGTCGGCGTCCGAGGTGGATGCGGTCGAAGGCCACGGTACGGGTACGACGCTGGGCGACCCGATCGAGGCCCAGGCCCTGCTGGCCACCTACGGTCAGGACCGGCCGCAGGACCGGCCGCTGCTTCTTGGGTCGATCAAGTCGAACATCGGTCACACCCAGGCCGCCGCAGGTGTCGCCGGTGTGATCAAGATGGTCATGGCGATGCGCGAGGGTGTGGTGCCGCGCACGTTGCACGTGAACGCGCCGTCCTCGCACGTGGACTGGAACGAGGGCGCGGTCGAGCTGGTGACCGAGCCAGTGGAGTGGCCGCAGGCCGGTCGTCCGCGCCGGGCGGCTGTGTCGTCGTTCGGGATCAGCGGCACCAACGCCCACGTGATCATTGAGCAGGGGCCGGAGGTTCCGGAAAGTCGGACCGAGGCTCGTGCTGGGGATTGGGCACCGGGTACTGGGGCTCGTGCTGGGGACCGGGTTGTTGACCGGGGTCCGGGTGCGGAGCTGGTGCCGGGTGCCGGGATGGTGCCGGTGGCGGGTGTCGCGGCGGAGCCGGTGGTGGACCCGGGGCTGGTTCCGGGGCTGGTTCCGGGGCTGGTTCCGGTGGTGGTGTCGGGTCGGTCGGCTGGGGCGTTGCGGGCGCAGGCCGGGCGGCTGGCCGCCCATCTGGAGGGTGCTGCTGGTCTGGGTCTGGCCGATGTGGGGTTCTCGCTGGCTGTGACGCGGTCGGTGTTCGAGCATCGGGCTGTGGTGCTGGCCGGGGACCGTGATGGTCTGCTGGCCGGGCTGGGCGCGCTGGCGGAGGACCGGCCGGGTGCGGGTGTGGTGCGCGGGGTGGCCGGAGCGGAGCCGCAGCTGGCGGTGCTGTTCACCGGTCAGGGCAGCCAGCGGGCGGGAATGGGCCGGGAGCTGTATGACCGGTTCCCGGTGTTCGCGCAGGCGTTGGATGAGGTGATCGCGGAGCTGGAGCCGCTGTTGGAGGGGGTTGATCGGGAGCCGGACAGCGTTTCGGGCGAGCGGGCAGAGGGTCCCCGGGGCTGTTCGCTGCGCGAGGTCCTGTTCGCCGAGCCGGGCACGCCCGAAGCAGACGCGCTGGATCAGACGGGGTGGGCGCAGCCGGCGTTGTTCGCGGTGGAGACCGCTCTGTTCCGGTTGGTGTCCTCGTGGGGTGTGCGGCCGGATGTGCTGGCCGGGCACTCGATCGGTGAGATCACGGCGGCTCACGTGGCCGGGGTGCTCTCACTGAGTGACGCGTGTGCGCTGGTGGCGGCCCGGGCGCGGTTGATGCAGGCGCTGCCTGCGGGCGGGGCGATGGTCGCGGTCCAGGCGTCCGAGGAGCAGGTTGCCGACCTGCTGGCCGGGCGTGAGCATGAGGTGTCGGTCGCGGCGGTGAACGGTCCTGCCTCGCTGGTGGTCTCCGGGGTCGAGGAGGCGGTGCTTGAGGTGGCCGCCGCGCTGGAATCCCAGGGGGTCAGAACGCGGCGGCTGCGGGTCTCGCACGCGTTCCACTCGCCGTTGATGGACCCAATGCTGGAAGACTTCCGCACGCTGGCGAGCAGGCTCAGCTACAACCCGCCGCAGATTCCGATCGTCTCCACCCTGACCGGCCAGGCGGCCACGGCCGAGCAGTTGTGCTCGCCGGGCTACTGGGTGGACCAGGTCCGCGGCGCGGTCCGCTTTGCCGACGGCGTCCGCACGCTCCAGACTCAGGGCATACGGGCCTATCTGGAGTTGGGCCCCGATGGGGTGCTGACCGCGATGGCGCAGGACACCCTTGCCGCGGAGATCGAGGCGAACGCGGGCGCGGGTGGGGTCGCGGGTGGCGATGGACTGGCGGGCTTGGCGCGCGATGCTGAGGCGGGGGCGGCGGAGCTCGGCGCGGTGCTGGTGCCGGTGCTGCGCAGGGATCGGGATGAGCAGAGCGCGGTGATGACGGCGCTGGCCGAGTTGCATGTGCATGGGGTGCCGCTCGATTGGCGGGCCATGTTCCCGGGCGCCCGCCAGGTGGAGCTGCCCACCTACGCCTTCCAACGTCGGCGGTACTGGCCGAGGCCGTCGCTCGCTGCTGCCGGGGATGTCACCGCCGCCGGGCTCGGAGCGCCGGGTCACCCCATGCTGGGAGCGGCCGTTGAGCTGGCCGGCGGCGACGAGGTGCTCTTCACCGGCCGGTTGTCGACGCGGTCGCATCCGTGGCTGGCCGATCACATGGTGTCGGGCCGGGTGGTGGTGCCGGCGACGGCGTTCCTTGAGCTGGCGATCCGAGCCGGTGACGAGGTCGGCTGCGCCCGGGTGGACGATCTGACCATTGCCGCGCCGTTGACGCTGCCCGAACACGGCGGCG
This sequence comes from Acrocarpospora catenulata, assembly GCF_018476525.1. Taxonomy (GTDB): domain Bacteria; phylum Actinomycetota; class Actinomycetes; order Streptosporangiales; family Streptosporangiaceae; genus Acrocarpospora; species Acrocarpospora catenulata. The sequence goes on along the minus strand of NZ_JAHCST010000002.1, from coordinate 269,107 downwards.
TCCAGGTGCAGGTGCGGCTGGGCGGCCCTGACGAAAGGGGACGCCGGCCGGTGAGCGTGTACGCGCGGCCGGAAGATGAGCAAGAGCGGCCGTGGACACGGCATGCCGGCGGCCATCTGGCGGTCGAGGCGCCGGCCCCCGATGCCCCATTCGACACGACGGTGTGGCCGCCGGCCGGCGCGGAGCCGGTCTCGCTGGACGGCTTCTACGAGGGGCGGGCGGCGGACGGTTTCGACTACGGGCCGGCGTTCCGCGGCTTGGCCGCAGTGTGGCGATGCGGCTCGGACGTGTACGCCGAGATCGGCCTCCCTGAGCAGGACGCGGCTGAGGCAGGGTCGTTCGGCATGCATCCGGCGCTGCTGGACGCGGTGCTGCATCTGTGCCTGTTCCTCGACCAGAGCCAGGAGGCCAGGCGCAAGGTGCCCTTCGCATGGGAGGGCGTGTCCCTGCACGCGGCGGGGGCCTCAGCGGTGCGGGTGCGGATGTCCTGGGCCGGACCGGATGCGATGTCGATCGCGATCGCCGGTGCGGGAGGTCCCACGGCCTCGATCACGTCGGTGGCACTGCGCGTCCAGCCGGACGAGCTGGCCGCGGGCTCGCGAGCGATCGGCAGGGACAGCCTGTTCCGGCTGGACTGGGCCCCGGCGGCCGCCCCGGCTTCGCCGGTGCCCGCGGTTGCGCCGGGCACTCTGGCGGTGGTGGGTCCGGACGAGTGGCGGCTCGCCGAGGCTCTTGCCGAGGTCATGGGTGGTCCCGTCACGACAGGCGCCGATCTGCGGTCGCTGGGAGAGGCCTGCGAGGGCGGTGCTCCCATGCCGCGCACGGTGCTGGTCCCAGTGGCCACAGGCGGGGCCGGTGGGGTGCCGGTGGCCACGGGTGGGGCCGGTGGGGTGCCGGTGGCCACGGGTGGGGCCGGTGGGGTGCCGGTGGCCACGGGTGGGGCCGGTGGGGTGCCGGTGGCCACGGGTGGGGCCGGTGGGGTGCCGGTGGCCGCGCACAGTGTGGCGTCGTCCGTGCTGGACCTGGTGCGATCCTGGCTCGCCGATGAACGGTTCGCCGATTCGCGGCTGGCGTTCCTCACCCAGGGCGCGGTGGACGGGGATGACGTGGCGGCGGCGACGACGTGGGGGCTCGTACGTGCCGCCGAGGCCGAGCACCCGGGCCGGTTCGTGCTGGTCGACCTCGACCTCCACCAGAGC
>NZ_JAHCST010000002.1:0-267811 GCF_018476525.1 Acrocarpospora catenulata | reverse complement strand
AGCGACGACCTCCACCAGAGCGACGACCTCCACCAGAGCGACGACCTCCACCAGAGCGACGACCTCCACCAGAGCGACGACCTCCACCAGAGCGACGACCTCCACCAGAGCGACGACCTCCACCAGAGCGACGACCTCCACCAGAGCGGCGACCTCCACCAGAGCGACGACCGTGACCGAGAAGTCGGCCCTGACCGCGTGGGCCCGTCGGCGGCGTCGATCGCCGCGCTGCCACAGGCCTTGGCCACCGCCGAGCCGCAACTGGTGATCAGGGATGGTGCCGTGCTGGTCGGCCGGCTGGCCCGGGTCTTCCCGCCCGCCGAGCTACCGGCCCTGGCCTGGGACCCGGCCGGAACAGTGCTGATCACGGGCGGCACCGGCGGCCTGGGCGGCATACTGGCCCGCCACCTGGTGACCGTACACGGCATCAGGCACCTGATGCTGGCGAGCCGTCGCGGGGCGCGGGCGGAGGGCGCGGGCGAGCTGGTGGCGGAGCTGACCGGGCTCGGCGCTCAGGTGACCGTCGTGGCCTGCGACCTGGCGGACCGCGATGCCGTCGCCGGCCTGCTGGCCGGGATACCCGTCGAGCATCCGCTGACCGCGGTGGTGCACGCGGCAGGCGTGCTGGACGACGGTCTGATCGGCACCTTGACGCCGCAGAGCCTGGAGAAGGTGTTCCGGCCCAAAGTGAGCGCGGCCTGGCATCTGCACGAGCTGACCAGAAACCAGAACCTGTCCGCATTCGTCCTGTTCTCCTCGGTGGCGGGGACGTTCGGGACGGCCGGGCAGGCCAACTACGCGGCGGCGAACACCTTCCTGGACGCGCTCGCCCGGCGCCGCCGAGCCGAAGGCCTGCCAGGGCTGTCACTGGGATGGGGCCCATGGGCCCAGGACGGCGGCATGACCAGCACGCTGAGCCAGGCCGACATGGGCAGGCTCGCCAGGCGCGGCATGCTCCCGCTGTCTTCAGACCACGGTCTGGCCCTGTTCGACGCGACGGTCGCGGGCGAGGAACCGGCCGTGCTGCCCGCGCGCCTGAACCTGACGGCATTGCGCGCAGGCCAGGACATCCCACCCCTGCTCCGCGGGCTGATCCGGCCGTCGGCCCGGCAGCAGGCGACGGCCGCGCCGGCGACCCCCCTCGCTGATCGCCTCGCGCCACTCGGGGCAGACGCCCGCAGGGCCGCCTTGCTGGAACTGGTCCGCGACCAGATCGCCTTGGTGCTTGGCCACGCGGACGGCAACGAGATCGAACCGCTGAGCAGTTTCCAGAGCATGGGCTTCGACTCGCTGACCGCGGTCGAGACGCGCAACCGGCTGTCCGGGGCCACCGGGCTGCGCCTGCCGGTCACCCTGGTGTTCGACTACCCGAACGTCACGGTGCTGACGGAGTTCCTCCTGGCGGAGTTGCTGGGCGAACACGGCGGCCCGGCGTCCGCGCGGGCGACGGCGCGAACGCTCACGCCGGTCGACGACGATCCCGTGGTGATCGTGTCGATGGCGTGCCGTTACCCCGGGGGTGTGACCTCCCCCGAGGATCTGTGGCGGCTGGTCGTGGCGGGCGGGGACGCGATCTCGGCGTTCCCGGACTCTCGTGGCTGGGATCTGGAGTCGCTGTACGACCCCGACCGCGAGCGCAGGGGCACCAGCTATGTGCGCGAAGGCGGGTTCCTGCACGAGGCGGGCGAGTTCGACCCCGGCTTCTTCGGCATCTCGCCCCGTGAGGCGCTGGCGATGGACCCGCAGCAGCGCCTACTCCTGGAGACCACTTGGGAGGCGATCGAGCGGGCCGGAATCGACCCGACCTCGCTGCGCGGCAGCCTCACGGGCGTATTCGCCGGAGTGATGTACCACGACTACGCGACCAGCGCGGAGTTCCCGCCGGACGTGGTGAGCTTCATGGGCACCGGTACGGCAGGCAGCGTCATGTCCGGACGACTGTCCTACACGCTCGGCCTGGAAGGCCCGGCCGTGACGGTGGACACCGCCTGCTCCTCCTCACTGGTGACCTTGCACCTGGCGGCCCAGGCACTGCGCGGCGGCGAATGCTCGCTGGCACTGGCCGGCGGAGTGACCGTGATGGCCACCCCGGCCGCGTTCATCGACTTCAGCGCCCAGGGCGGGCTCGCCGGGGACGGCCGGTGCAAGTCCTTCGCCGAGGCCGCCGACGGGGTCGCCTGGTCCGAGGGCGTCGGGATGCTGGTGCTGGAACGCCTGTCCGACGCGCGCCGCAACGGCCACCAGGTGCTGGCCGTCGTACGCGGGTCGGCGGTGAACCAGGACGGCGCCTCCAACGGGTTGACGGCACCGAACGGGCTGTCACAGCAGCGCGTGATCCGCCAGGCGCTGACCGGCGCCGGGCTGGCCCCCGCGGACGTGGACGCGGTGGAAGGCCACGGGACCGGGACCAGGCTGGGCGACCCGATCGAGGCGCAGGCACTGCTGGCGACCTACGGCCAGAACCGGCCGGAAGACCGCCCGCTGCTGCTGGGCTCGATCAAGTCGAGCATCGGCCACACCCAGGCGGCCGCGGGTGTCGCCGGTGTGATCAAGATGGTCCTGGCCATGCGCCACGGACTGCTGCCCGCAACAGTGCACGTGGACGCGCCCTCTTCGCACGTCGACTGGAACCAGGGCGCGGTGGAACTGCTCACCGAGAACCGCCCGTGGCCGGAGGCGGGCCGTCCGCGCCGGGCCGGGGTGTCCTCGTTCGGCATCAGCGGAACCAACGCACACGTGATCCTTGAGCAGGCACCGCCGACCGCGGACGCGGCAACCGGTGCCGCCCCGGGCCCCGTGCCGGTGCTGGTCTCGGGGAAGACACATGACGCATTGCGCGCCCAGGCGGCACGTCTGCTGCCACGGATCACCGACGACCTCGCGGACCTCGGCTTCTCGCTGGCGATCACCCGCTCGGCGTTCGAGCATCGGGCGGCGGTCGTGGCCGGTGACCCGGACGAGCTGCGGGCGAGCCTGGCGGCCGTGGCGGAGGGCCGTTCTGCGCCTGGAGTGGTCCACGGGCGTGGCGCGCGGCCGGGCAGGCTCGCGGTGCTGTTCACCGGGCAGGGCGCGCAACGGGCCGGCATGGGCCGCGGGCTGTACGAGCGGTTCCCGGTGTTCGCGGACGCTTTCGACGCCGTGCTCGCCCACCTCGATCCCGGGTTGCGCGAGGTGATGTCCGGCGACGCCGAACTGCTGAATCAGACCGGTTACACCCAGCCGGCGCTGTTCGCGCTGGAGGTGGCGCTGTTCCGGCTGGTGGAGTCCTGGGGCCTCAAGCCGGACTTCCTGGCCGGGCATTCGATCGGCGAGATCACGGCGGCGCATGTGGCCGGCGTGCTGTCGCTGGCGGACGCGTGCCGGCTGGTGGCGGCGCGTGCCGGGCTCATGCAGGCGCTGCCGCCGGGCGGGGCGATGGCCGCCGTGCAGGCCTCGGAGCAGGAGGTGCTGCCGCTCATCGCCGGGCACGAGGACGAGGTCTCCATCGCCGCGGTGAACGGTCCGGCCTCGGTGGTGATCGCGGGTGCCGAGGAACCGGTCGCCCGGATCGCCTCCCGGCTGGAGGCCGAAGGACGTAAGACGACGCGGCTGAAGGTGAGCCACGCGTTCCATTCGCCGCTGATGGAGCCGATGCTGGCGGAGTTCCGCGCCCTGGCCGAAACGCTCAGTTACCACCCGCCGCAGATCCCGGTGGTCTCGACCGTGACCGGCGGGCCGGCGTCGGCCGAAGAGCTGTGCTCGCCCGACTACTGGGTGGAGCAGGTACGCCACGCGGTCAGATTCGCCGACAGTGTGGCCACGCTGCACCGTCAGGGGGTCACCGCGTACCTGGAACTGGGACCCGACGGCGTGCTGACCGCGCTGGCCGAGGACGCCGTCCCGGAGGAAGGGGCAGAGCCGGTGCTGGTCCCGGCGCTGCGCGGGGACCGCGACGAGCAGACCGCCATCATGACGGCGGTGGCGACGTTGCACGCGCACGGTGCCACGGTGGACTGGCCGGCCGTGTTCGGCGCCGCCTTCCCCGGCGCCCGCCGGGTGGACCTGCCGACGTACGCCTTCCAGCACCAGTGGTTCTGGCCGAGCGGACGGCGCGTGGGCGACGCCAGAGATCTCGGGCTCGCGGCGGCCGCGCACCCGCTGCTGGGGGCCGCGGTGATGCTGGCCGGGTCGGACGGTGTCGTGCTCACCGGCCGCCTCTCGCTGCGGTCGCACCCGTGGCTCGCCGACCACGTCGTCGGCGGGATGGTGGTCTTCCCCGGCACCGGCCTGCTGGAACTCGCCATCCGGGCCGGCGACCAGACCGGGTGCGATCGGGTGGAGGAGCTCACCCTGGCCACCCCGCTCGTGCTCGGCGAGCGGGACGCGATGGCCGTTCAGGTGTCGGTGGGCGCGCCCGACGCGTCGGGCCGCCGCGAGCTCGGCGTCTACGCGCGGCCCGCCGACGCGGCCGACGACGAGCCATGGGTCCAGCATGCGACCGGCGTTCTCTCCGGCGACGGCCGCGCCACCGCGGGCGGAGCCGAGACGTTCGAGTGGCCGCCTCGGGGGGCGTCCGTCATCGAACTGGACGGCCTCTACGACCGGCTCGCCGAAGGCGGGTTCGGCTACGGACCGGTGTTCCAGGGCCTGCGCGCGGTCTGGCGGCGCGACGACGAGGTGTTCGCGGAGATCGCCCTGCCGGACCAGGTCGGCGACGCCGGCTCCTACGGTGTGCACCCGGCGTTGCTGGACGCCGCCCTGCACGCGGTGCCGTTCCTGGAGGCCACCCGGCCTGAGGCGGGACGCGTGCCGTTCTCGTGGGGCGGCGTGCATCTGAACGCCGGCGGCGCGACGATGCTGCGCGTGCGCGCGGCCAGGACCGGCGAGGACACGGTGTCGCTGACCGCGGTGGACATGGCGGGCGCGACCGTCCTCACCGCCGAGTCACTGGTGGCGCGTCCGGCGTCGCCGGGCGCGCTGGTGCCCGGTGGTGACCGCCGGACGCCACGGGACGCGCTGTTCCGGCTGGAGTGGACGCCGCTGCCCGAGGAGCCGGCCTCTGTCGCGGAGGCCGACGTGGCGGTGCTGACCGGGGACCTCGCCCTGCTGGACGGCGCGCCGCGCGCCGTGGCCGTCACCGTGTTCCCCGCCGAGGGCTCCGCCGACGCGGTCGTCGCCGCGACCCGCGAGTCCACCGCCCGCGTTCTGGGCCTTCTGCAGCGCTGGCTGGCGGAAGACCGGTTCGGCGACATCCCCCTCATCGTGGTGACGAGTGGCGCGGTCGCGGTCCGGGACGACGTGAGCGACCTCCCGGGGGCAGCGGTGTGGGGCCTGGTCCGTGCCGCGCAGGCGGAGAACCCCGGCAGGGTCGTGCTCCTCGATCTCGAGGTGCCGCGAGAGCCGTCCAAGGCGCTGCTATCGGCCGTGCTGGCCTGCGGCGAGCCGCAGCTCGCGGTGCGAGACGGGGTGCTGAGCGTGGCGCGCCTGGTGCCGGTGGCGCCGGGCGAGGACACCGTACGGCGCTGGGACCCGGCCGGAACGGTGCTGATCACCGGTGGTACGGGCGGTCTCGGCGCCGAGGTGGCGCGGCATCTGGTGAAGGAGCACGGGGCACGGCATCTGTTGCTGGCCGGTCGCCGGGGGCCGGTGGCACCGGGCGCCGCCACGCTGGGGGACGAGCTGGCCGCCTACGGCGCCGACGTCACCATCGCCGCGTGCGACGTGTCCGACCGGGACGCGCTCGCCGCCCTGCTGTCCGTCGTATCCGCCGAGCATCCGCTGACCGCGGTCGTCCACACGGCAGGAGTGCTGGATGACGCGACGATTCCCGCGCTTTCGCCCGAGCGGCTGGACGCCGTGCTGTGGCCCAAGGCGGTGGCCGCCTGGCACCTGCACGAGCTCACCCAGGGCATGGATCTCGCCGCGTTCGTGCTCTTCTCGTCGGTGGCCGGCCTGGCCGGCGGCGCGGGGCAGGGGAACTACGCGGCGGCCAACGCCTTCCTGGACGGCCTGGCCCAGCACCGGCGGGCCTGCGGGCTGCCCGCGCTGTCCTTGGCCTGGGGGCCCTGGACGCAGGACACCGGGATGACCGCCGGGCTGGAGGACGCCGATCGGCGGCGCATGGCGCGCGCGGGCATCCGCCCGCTGACGGTGGAGCAGGGGCTGGCGCTGTTCGACGCCGCCCGCGCCGTCGACCGCCCGGTGCTCGCGCCGGTCCGGCTCGATCTGTCGGCACGTGCGGACGTTCCGCCGCTGCTGAGCGGCCTGGTGTCCGCCAGGCGCCGTACGGCCGCGGGCAGGCAAGAGGAACCGGACACCCTGGTGCGCAGGCTGACCGCGCTCGGCGCCGCCGAGCGTGCCGAGGTGCTCGTGAATCTCGTACGGGCCGAGGTGGCGGGCGTGCTCGGACATGCCGGGGCCGACTCCGTCGAAGCGGACCGCGCCTTCAAGGAACTGGGCTTCGACTCCCTCACCGCCGTCGAGATGCGCAACCGGTTGAACGGCGCCACCGGGCTGCGCCTGCCGGTCACCCTGGTGTTCGACCACCCCACGCCGCTCGCCCTCGCGGACCACCTGCTCGACCGGCTCGGCCTGCGCGAGCAGACGGGGTCCGCGGCGCTGCTGGCCGAGCTGGCGAAACTGGAGAGGGCTTTCACCGAGATGACCGTCGACATCGACGTGCACAAGCAGGTCGCGGCGCGTCTGGACATTCTGCGGAACAAATGGGCGGCACTGGTGCACGATTCCGGCGACGCGGAGTTCGACCTCGATTCGGTTACGGACAGCGAGATGTTCGAAATCCTCGATAATGAGCTCGGCTTGTCGTGAATCCGTCACCATTCCGGATCGTGCGGGGGGAACCGAGCACATCATGAAAGCGCGAAATCTGCTCGCGGTGAGCGACCTGCATGTCGCCTACGCCGAGAACCGACGTTTCGTTCAATCGTTCCGGCCGGAGACCGAGGAGGACTGGCTGATCGTCGCCGGTGACGTCGGCGAGTTCGCCGAGGACATCGAATGGGCGCTCACCCTGCTGGCCCGCCGCTTCGCCCAGGTCATCTGGGCGCCGGGCAACCATGAACTGTGGACGCCGAAGGACGATCCGAATCAGCTCCGCGGTGACCACCGGTACAGGTATCTCGTGGATATGTGCCGTCGCCTCGGAATTCGCACGCCCGAGGATCCGTACCTGACCTGGGAAGGGCCCGGGGGGCCGGTCACCATCGCGCCCCTTTTCCTCTTGTACGACTATTCGTTCCGCATCCACGGCATGGCCACGAAGGAACAGTCGCTGGCCATGGCGTACGAGACCGGTGTGGTGTGCACGGACGAGATGCTGCTGCATCCCGACCCTTATCCGAGCCGCGAGGAATGGTGCTGGGCCAGGGTGGAACTGACCGAGCGCCGGCTGGCTGAGTGCGATCCCGACCACCCGCTTGTGCTGGTCAATCACTATCCGCTGGTACGTCAGCCCACCCGCGTCCTGCGTTATCCGGAGTTCGCCCAGTGGTGCGGGACCGAGTTGACCGCCGACTGGCACCTGAAATACCGGGCGGCCGTGGTCGTGTACGGCCACCTGCACATACCACGCACGAACTGGTACGACGGAGTTCGCTTCGAGGAGGTTTCGTTGGGATACCCGCGGGAGTGGCGGCGACGGAGTGCGATCCCCCGCCCGGCGCGGTCGATCCTCCTGGCCCCCGAACTCACGTCATGATCGAAGACCTGCTGCCCGGCGTGATCATGTCGTCGGAGGCGTACGACGACTCGCAGCCCTGCGCCCTGTTCCCCGCCGAGGAGGTCGTGATCAGCGGGGCGGTGGAGAAGCGCCGCCGCGAGTTCACCACGGCGCGCTGGTGCGCCCGCAACGCGCTCGGCCGCCTGGGTTACCCGCAGGTGCCCGTGGTGCCGGGTGCCAAGGGCGCGCCTGTCTGGCCGGCCGATGTCGTCGGCAGCATCACCCACTGCGCCGGATACCGCGCCGCCGCCGTCGCCCGGTCGTGTGACATCGCGACCCTGGGGATCGACGCCGAGCCGAACAAGCCGCTGCCGCCCGGCATCCTGGAAGCCATCGCGGTCGAGGAGGAACTGCGCTGGGTGACGGATTTCCTGCGGCGCGATCCGTCGGCGAGATGGGACCGGCTGCTGTTCAGCGCCAAGGAGTCCGTCTACAAGGCGTGGTTCCCGCTGGCCCCGCTGCGGGAGCCACGCCTCGACTTCTCGGAGGCGTCGATCACCTTCGACCCGGTCGGGGGCGGTTTCCTGGCCCGACTGCTGGCCGAGGGCCCCAGGCTGCGCGACGGCAGCGAGTTGCGGGAATTCTCCGGCCGCTGGCTGGTACGCAGGGGCCTCGTGATCACGGCCATCGCGGTCGTCGCCACCCCTCCGGCCGGCATCCCGGGAGCCGCGGACGACGTGGCGGACGCATCGGAGGACCGGGGCCCTCCTCTGCTCAGGCTCACCCAGCACTAGGAATTTTCCTAGCAGAGTGTCCTTAGCCTCGGATTTCGGTCGATTTCCGCGACTGAGAGGACCGAGTATGTGTGGGATCACAGGTTGGGTGTCATACGGCGCGGATCTGACCGAACAGCAGGCCACGATCGACGCGATGACCGCCACCATGGCGCTGCGCGGGCCCGACGCCTCCGGAACCTGGGTTGAACCGCACGCCGCGCTCGGTCACCGAAGGCTGGCGGTCATCGACCTGGACGGTGGCGTGCAGCCGATGGAGTTCGCCACACCGAACGGCCCGGTGGTCCTGGTCTACAGCGGCGAGGCCTACAACTTCATCGAACTGCGCAGGGAACTGCAGGCGCGAGGGCACCGGTTCCGTACGTCGAGTGACACCGAAGTCGTATTGCACGGTTATCTCGAATGGGGGGAAAGTGTTGCCGAGCACCTCAACGGCATGTACGCGTTCGCCGTCTGGGACGCCCGTGATCAGAAACTCGTCCTGATCCGCGACCGGCTGGGAGTGAAGCCGCTCTATTACTACCCGACCGCCGACGGCGTGCTGTTCGGATCCGAACCGAAGGCGATTCTGGCCAACCCGCTCGCTCGCAAGGCAGTCGACTTCAACGGAATGCGCACGGCGGTGCTGGCCGTCGGGGGCCAGGCGATCTGGAAGGGGATGTGCGAGGTCGAGCCGGGTACGGTCGTCACCGTCAAGTCGACTGGAATTCGCACCAGGACGTACTGGAAGCTCCGCACGGCGCCGCACACCGATGACCAGAAGAGCACGGTCGAACGAATCCGGGAGTTGCTCGACGACACCGTCAACCGGCAGTTGATCTCGGATGTGCCCCAGTGCGTTCTGTTGTCCGGCGGGCTGGATTCCAGCGCGATCGCCAGCCTCGCATCGCGCAAGCTGAGCGCGAAGGGTGATCGGGTACGCACATTCTCGGTCGACTTCGTGGATCACGTCGATCGCTTCCGGCCTGATGCGTTTCGGACCACCCCGGACGCGCCATTCGTCAAGGACATGGTCAACATGATCGGGCCGGTCCACCAGCAGGTGGTGCTGAGCGCGGAGAACCTGTCCGATCCGGCCGTTCGCCGCGCCGTGATCACGGCTCGGGACTCGCCGAGTGGTCTTGGTGAATCAGATATCTCGATGTATCTGCTCTTTCAAGCGATACGCGGCGAATCGACGGTCGCGCTCTCCGGCGAGGCCGCGGACGAGAGCTTCGGCGGCTACCAATGGTTCCACAACAACATCCGCGAACTCCCCATCTTTCCCTGGATGGCGGCGCTACTCAGCGCGCAGGGCGGCAACCCCGCCCTCATGCCTTTCACCGCGGAAGCGCTGGCGGCCATGAAATTGGAAATCTACCTGGGGGACGAGTACCGGACGGCCGTGGCGGCTGTCGATCACCTCGACAGCGCGTCGCGTATCGAGCGTCAGATGCGCGTCATGTTCCACATGCACCTGACCCGCTTCCTGCGGATGCTGCTCGACCGTAAGGACCGCCTGTCGATGGCGGCCGGTCTCGAAGTGCGGGTTCCGTTCTGTGATCACCGTCTCGTGGAGTACGTCTACAACACGCCGTGGAAGCTCAAGGCGTTCGACGGCAGGGAGAAGAGCCTGCTGAGACACGCCGTGAAGGACCTGCTTCCGCCGTCGGTGCTCAATCGGAAGAAGAGCGGTTACCCGACGATGATGCATGACAACCGCTTCTCGAGCGCTCTGCTGCTTGAGGCCAAAGAGGTGCTGGCGGACGCCCATAACCCGCTGTTCACGTTGTTCAACCGAAAATGGGTGCAGTCGGTGGTCGAGGCGGACTCCTCGAAGATCACGCATGGCGAGAAGCTCCTTCTCGACAAGATGATCGACATGTACTACTGGATCGACATCTATTCGCCCGAGTTCGCCATGTCCTGACCGCCCTGCCGGGGCCGACCGTCAGCTCTTCCGCAGTCGGGAGCCACCTGGCCCGTTCCGCCACGCCGCCACGCTGCACGATCGACTTCCTTGGCCACCGCGGGTGTGGGTTCGTCCATTTCGTGATGTCCAGAAACCTTGACGACCCACAGACACGGATGTAAACACATACGAAACACCATTGAAACGGCGGTGAAACCACATGTACGCCGAGGAACGGCAGCAGGAGATCCTGCGCGCGGCCCGGACCGCCGGGCGGGTGGACGTGGTCACGCTCGCGGAGCAGTTCCGCGTCACGACGGAGACGATCCGCCGGGACCTGACGGTTCTCGAGCGCGCAGGGGTGCTGCGGCGCGTACACGGCGGGGCGATCCCGGTCGAGCGGCTCGGCTTCGAGCCCGCACTCGCGGCGCGGGACGAGGTCATGACGGCGGAGAAGGAACGCATCGCCAAGGCCGCGCTTGCCGAGTTGCCGCAGGACGGCGCCATCATCATCGACGCCGGTTCGACCATGAGCCGCCTGGCCCAGGCCCTGCCCGCGGACCGCGAGCTCACCGTCATCGTCAACTCGCCGCCGCTCGCCGCCGCGTTGGCCACCTGTCCTGCCCTCACGGTCCTGATGCTGGGCGGCAGGGTCCGGGGCCGCACGCTCGCCACGGTCGAGGACTGGGCGATACAGCAACTCTCGCAGTTGCACGTGGACGTGGCCTTCATGGCGGCGAACGGCTGCTCGGCGGCCAGGGGACTGACCACGCCCGACCCGGCCGAGGCGGCGATCAAGCGGGCGATGATCACCTGCGCCCAGCGCGCCGTGCTGCTGGCCGACCACACGAAGTTCGCCGGGAGCTACCTGGCCCGCTTCGCCACACTGTCGGAGATCGACATGATCATCACGGATACCGGCCTCGACTCGAAGGTGGCCGCCGGTCTGGCCGCCGAAGGACCCGAGATCGTCCGGGCGTGACCCGCACCCTCGACCACGCAGCCGATCTCGGCTGCACAGCCCTGCCGCTCATGCCCGGGGGATGAGCGGCACATTCCCCCCACCAGGCAGCCCGCAAGGGCCGCCCACCCCGAAGGAGTACATCAGTTGGCCACCCCGTATACCCCCACGGTTCAGGGAACCGGCGTCCGGGCCACCATCCAGCGTTTCGGTGGTCACCTCGCCGGCATGATCATGCCGAACATCGGCGCCTTCATCGCCTGGGGCCTGATCACCGCCCTGTTCATCCCCACCGGCTGGCTGCCCAACGAGACCCTGGCCGCCCTGGTCGGCCCGATCATCACCGTTCTGCTCCCCGTGCTCATCGGCTACACCGGTGGGCGGATGGTCCACGGCCAGCGCGGCGCCGTCGTCGGCGCCGTCGCGACCATGGGTGTCGTGGTCGGGGTGGACATCCCGATGTTCCTCGGCGCCATGATCATCGGCCCGCTTGCCGCCCTTGTGATCAAGTACGTGGACAAGTTCACCGAGCAGCGCACCCGCGCCGGCTTCGAGATGCTGGTGGACAACTTCACCGCCGGCATCGTCGGCGGCGCCATGGCCATCGCCGGCGTCCTGGGCATCGGCCCGGTCGTCAAGGTCATCACCGACGCCGCAGGCAGCGCCGTGGAATACCTGGTCAGCCACAGCCTGCTGCCGCTGGCCTCGATTCTGATCGAACCGGCCAAGGTGCTGTTCCTCAACAACGCGATCAACCACGGCGTGCTCGGCCCGCTCGGGGTGGCCGAAGCGGTCAAGCACGGCAAGTCGATCCTGTTCATGCTGGAGTCCAACCCCGGCCCCGGCCTGGGCCTGCTGATCGCCTACATGCTGTTCGGCCCGCGCTCGCTGCGTCCCAGCACCCCGCCCGCGATGATCATCCACTTCCTCGGCGGCATCCACGAGATCTACTTCCCGTACGTGCTGATGAAGCCGCGTCTGATCCTGGCCGTGATCGCCGGCGGCGCCTCGGGCATCCTCACGTTCCTGGTCACCGGCGCCGGTCTGGTGGCGACGCCCTCACCGGGCAGCATCTTCGCCTACCTGGCGGTGACCCCGAAGGGGGGCTGGTTCGGCGTCATTCTCGGGATTATCGTCGCGACCGGGGTGTCGTTCATCGTCGCTTCGGCGCTGCTGGGCTTCGGCCGGGGCTCCAACGATGAGGAGGCCCAGAGCACCGAGCCCGCAACACAGGAGGCGTGACGCCATGGCCAGCATCGACAGCAAGGACGTCCACAAACTCGTCGTAGCCTGCGACGCAGGGATGGGCAGCAGCGTGATGCTGGCCAGTCAGCTCCGTAAGCAGTTGAAGGGCACATCGGTCGAGGTGGTGCACACCCCGGTCAACTCGATCCCGAAAGACGCCGACGTGATCGTCAGTCACGTCGGGCTCGCGGACCGGGCCCGGGCGAGCGCTCCCGGTGTCGTGCTCGTGCCGTTCCAGATCTTCATCGGCGATCCGGCGGTCACCAGGCTGGTCACGATACTCAAGAACGGTGGCACCATCGACGGCTGACCCGAAGGTCACCGTTTGATCAACTCCCTGGTCGCCGTCCGCCCTGGCGGCGGTGACCAGGGTTCGCGGGTAAGAACCGCTTTAGCCGGGCTCGGCACGCTGGCCCTTGGTCCGCCCGTAGGGGCAGGGGATCCGAGGGGAGCCCGTTCGATGACGGAAAACACGGCTCTGACGCGTCCGGTGCACCGGGTCCGTGCGGTCGGTGAGGCGCGCGATCCGCGGGATCCGCTGGACCGGCTGGCGCGTCTGCTGGATGCGGGGTCGCTTGAGGTCGTGACGGAGCCCGGACGGGGAGTCGTCGTGGCGACCGGAACGATCGACGGCGCGCCGGTGGTCGGCTTCTGCACCGACGCCCGGCTGATGGGCGGGGCGATCGGCGCGGAGGACTGCCTGCGGATTCTCGCCGCCACCGAGCGCGCGGTGCTCCTGGGCTGCCCGGTCATCGGCCTGTGGCACTCGGGCGGCGCCAAGCTCGCCGACGGCGTGGAGGCCATGGAGGGCATCGGCAGGATGTTCGGCGGCATGGTCCGCGCCTCCGGCCGGGTGCCGCAGATCTCCGTCGTACTCGGCCCGGCGGCCGGCGGCGCGGCGTACGGCCCGGCGTTGACCGACGTGGTCATCCTGGCGCCGGCCGGCCGGGTCTTCATCACCGGCCCCGACGTGGTGCGGAGCGTCACCGGCGAAGAGATCGACATGGCAGGGCTCGGCGGAGCCGACGCGCACGGCCGCAGGTCGGGGGTCGCGCACGTGGTCGCCGACTCCGAGGACGACGCGTTACGGCGGGCGCGACGGCTCGCCACACTGCTGACCCGGCCGGGCACGCACGACCCCGGCGCGGTGCGGGAGCCGCGCGACCTGCGTGCCCTGCTGCCGGAGTCCCCGCGCCGCGCGTATGACGTCCGCCCACTGATCCTGGCCATCCTGGACGGCCCGTTCGAGGAGCTTCAGGCCAAATGGGCGCCGAACATGGTCGTCGGTCTGGGCCGGCTGGCCGGTGGCACCGTCGGAGTGGTGGCCAACAACCCGCTGCGCAAGGGCGGCTGCCTCGACTCGCTCAGCGCCGAGAAGGCGTCGAGGTTCGTACGGATGTGCGACGCGTTCGGCATCCCGCTGCTGGTCCTCGTCGACGTGCCCGGTTACCTCCCCGGCGTCCGGCAGGAGTGGGAGGGCGTGGTCCGCAGGGGAGCCAAGCTGCTGTACGCCTTCGCCGAGGCGGTCGTGCCCCGGGTCACGCTCGTCACCCGCAAGTCCTACGGGGGCGCCTACATCGCCATGAACTCGCGATCCCTCGGCGCCACCGCCGTCTTCGCCTGGCCGGACGCCGAGGTCGCGGTCATGGGGGCCGAGTCGGCCGTGGGCATCCTGCACCGCAAGCGGCTGTCCGCCGCGCCGGAGGGGGAGCGGGAGCGGCTGCGCGCCGAACTGGTCGAAGAGCAGCGGCGCGTCGCGGGCGGCGTCGGGCGGGGGCTGGCGCTGGGCGCCATCGACGAGGTCGTCGACCCGGCCGCCACCCGGGCCCGCCTGGCCGAGGCGTTCGCCGCCGCGACCGCGGACGCCGGCAGACGCCGCGGCCCGCACGGCAACATCCCGCTGTAGCGCGCCCTGCCGCCGGTGCCGGGACGAGCGGATTTGGAGCGCCTTCAGCCGCGCCTTGCATGCTCCTTCGATCGGACCCACACCGAGACTCTGCGAGGACGGATGAACAGCGTCACGACCGGTCAGATACCGGACTTCCCGATGGACCGCGGCTGCCCCTACCACCCGCCGGCCGGGTACGCGCGCCTGCGCGCCACGGGTACCGTCGCGCCCGTACGCCTCTACGACGGCCGCGTCGCGTGGGTGGTCAGCGGGCACCCCGAGACGCGGGCGCTGCTGCTCGACCCCCGGCTGTCCTCGGACCGATCCCGGCCCGACTTCCCGGTGCTGGTGCCGCGGATGGCCGCCTCCAAGCTCGTCGCGCTCGTCGGCATGGACCCCCCGGAGCACGACGTGCAGCGGCGCATGCTCGCCCCGGCCTTCACCGTCAACGGGATCAAGGCGCTCCGGCCCGTGATCAAGCGGATCGTGACCGAGCGGATCGACGCGCTGCTCGCCAAGGGCCCGGAGGCTGATCTGGTGCCGGAGTTCGCGCTGCCGGTGCCGTCCACCGTCATCTGCGAACTGCTCGGCGTGCCGTACGCCGACCATGAGTTCTTCGAGGCGCAGACCAGGAAGATGGTCATGGCGACCAGCACCGCCGAGGAGGCGGCGGAGGCGAGCCGCGCACTCGTCGCCTACTTCGAGGAACTGATCACGGTGAAGCTCGCCGAGCCGGGGGAGGGGCTGGTCGACACCCTGATCAGGGAGCGGCTGGCGACCGGCCAGCTCCAGCGCTCGGAGGTCGCCTCGATCTCGATGTTCCTGCTGGTCGCCGGGCACGAGACCACCGCCAACATGATCGGCCTGAGCATCCTGACCCTGCTGGAGCACCCCGGCCAGCTCGCCGCCCTGCGCGAGGACCCCGATCTGGCCAAGGACGCCGTCGAGGAACTGCTGCGCTTCCTGTCCGTCGCCGACGAGCTGCAGCGGGTCGCGGCGGCGGACATCGAGGTCGGCGGGGTGCTGATCCGCGAGGGCGACGGGGTCTACCTGCCGAACGCGGCCGCCAACCGGGACGACCGGGTCTTCGACGACCCCGACCGGCTGGATCTGCGGCGCGAGGCCCGGGGACACCTGGCCTTCGGGCACGGCGTCCACCAGTGCATCGGCCAGAACCTCGCCCGCGCCGAGCTGGAGATCGGGCTCCGGGAGCTGATCACCCGCCTGCCCGGCCTGCGCCTGACCGAGCCGGTGGAGGCGCTCGGGGTCAAGCCGGGGGGGTCGGTCCAGGGCGTCTACCGGCTGCCCGTCACCTGGTAGCCGCCCCAGCCGGGGGAGCCGGGACGGCCCGGCTCCCCTCGCCCGCCGGTCAGGAGGCGAGCCGCTCCTCCAGGAAGCCCGCCACGGCCGCCGGCGTCGGGTAGTCGTAGAGCAGTACGGGCGGCAGGACCAGCCCCGTCGCCTCGCACAACCGGTTACGCACCTCCAGCGCGGTGAACGACGAGAACCCGATGTGCAGGAAGTTGTCCTCCGGGTCGATCGAGTCGGGGGCGGCGTGGCCGAGCACCTCGGCGGCGTGCACCCGGACCAGGTCGAGCAGCGTCGCCTCGGTGGCCGCCGCGTCCTGCTCGCCAGCCTCCGGGTGGTCGTCCGGAACGGCGGGCCGGTCCGAGCCGCCTGCGGCGGACGGCAGGACTCCCGCCGGCCACCAGTAGCGGCGCCGCTCGAACGGGTAGGTGGGCAGGTCCGCGGGAGGCAGAGGCGGCCCGCCGTACCAGGCGTTCCACCGGACGTCGCCGCCCGCCGCGTGCAGCCGCGCCACCAGGGACGCCAGCGCGTCCGGCTCAGGCCGCTCCCGCGACAGCGCGGGCAGCACCAGGGCGTCGGGCGGCAGGGCGCTCACCGCCAGGGGCGTGAGCACGGCGTCCGGACCGACCTCGACGAACGTGGTGACCCCGGCGGCGTGCAACGTGGCCAGCACGTCCCCGAACCGCACGGTGGAGCGGAGCTGGCGCACCCAGTATCCGGGGTCGCTCAGTTCCTCCTCTGTCGCCTCCCGCCCGGTCAGCTCCGAGACGAGCGGGATGAGCGGCGGGTGGAAGGTGACCCGCGACGCCACCGCGCGGAACGGTTCCAGGGCGCCGTCCATGTGCGGGGAGTGGAAGGCGTGGCCGACCCGCAGCCGGCTCGTGCGGCGCCCCCTGGCCGCGAACCGCTCGGCGATCTCCGTGACCACGTCCGCGTCGCCGGAGATCACCACGGCCGCAGGCCCGTTGACCGCGGCCAGGTCGGCCAGGCCCGGGTAGCCGGCCAGCGCGTCGACCGCCTCGGTCTCGGTGGCCTCGATCGCGGTCATCGCGCCGCCGCCCGGCTGATCCTGCATGAGTCGCCCGCGCGCGGCGACCAGCGCGCAGGCGTCCTCCAGCGACAGCACCCCGGAGGCGTGCGCCGCGGCCAGCCCGCCGAGCGAGTGCCCGGCCACCCGGCCGGGCGGCGCCGTCAGCCGTTCCAGCAGGCGGAACAGCGCGGTCTCCAGCGCGAACAGGGCGGGCTGAGCGTACGCGGTGCGCGCCAGCGCCTCGGCCTCCGGCGAGCCGGGCTCGGCGAACAGCAACTCCTTCAGCGGCCGGTCCAGGAGGCCGTCGAACGCCGCGCACACCTCGTCGAGCGCCGACGCGAAGACGGGCCACTCGGCGTACAGCCCGCGCCCCATGCCCGCGCGCTGGCTGCCCTGCCCGGTGAACAGGTACGCGGTCGAGGGCCGCTCGCCCGCCACGGCCCGGACCAGCCGCCTCGACGTGCGGCCTTCGGCGAGCTCGGCGAGCGCCCGCAGCCGTTGCTCGCGGTCGCCGGGCAGGACGACCGCCCGGTGCCGCAGCGCGGTCCGTCCCAGCGCGAGCGTCCGGCCCACCTGGGTGTCGTCGAGGTCCGGTCGCGCGGTGAGCCGGTCGAGCAGCCGGGCCGCCTGCGCCCGCAGGGCCGCCTCGGTACGCCCGGACAGCGGCCACAACACGGCGGGTGCGGCATCGCTTCCGGGCTCGACCACTTCCGGCGGGGCCTCCTCGATCAGCACGTGCGCGTTGGTGCCGCTGATGCCGAAGGACGAGACGCCGGCCCGGCGGGGGTGGTCGCGCCGGGGCCACGGCACCGGTTCGGTGAGCAGGCGTA
The DNA here is from genome assembly GCF_018476525.1 of Acrocarpospora catenulata. Classification (GTDB taxonomy): domain Bacteria; phylum Actinomycetota; class Actinomycetes; order Streptosporangiales; family Streptosporangiaceae; genus Acrocarpospora; species Acrocarpospora catenulata. Next base: position 250,207 of record NZ_JAHCST010000002.1, on the reverse strand, counting down.
CCGCGCCGGACTCCCAGTCGACGTGGGGGGTCGGCTCGTCCACGTGCAGGGTGCGGGGCAGCACGCCGTGCCGCAGCGCCTGCACGATCTTGATCACGCCGCCGACCCCGGCGGCTGCCTGGGTGTGCCCGACGTTGGACTTCAGCGAGCCCAGATAGAGCGGCGCCTCCCGGTTCCGCCCGTAGACGGCCAGGATGGCCTGGGCCTCGATCGGGTCGCCGAGCCGGGTGCCGGTGCCGTGCGCCTCCACCGCGTCCACCTGCTCGGGGGCGAGCCGCGCGTCGGCCAGGGCCTGCTGGATCACCCGCTCCTGGGTGGGCCCGTTGGGTGCGGTCAGGCCGTTGCTCGCGCCGTCCTGGTTGACCGCGGAGCCGCGCAGCACGGCCAGGACGGTACGGCCGTTGCGGCGGGCGTCCGACAGCCGCTCCAGCAGGATCAGGCCGGCTCCCTCGGCGAAACCGGTGCCGTCGGCGCCGGCGGCGAACGCCTTGCAGCGGGCGTCAGGGGCCAGCCCGCGCTGCCGGCTGAACTCCACCAGCAGCACCGGCGTCGCCATCACCGTGACCCCACCGGCCAGCGCCAGGTCGCACTCGCCACGCCTGAGCGACTGGGCCGCCAGGTGCATGGCGACCAGCGACGAGGAGCAGGCCGTGTCGACGGTCACCGCCGGGCCCTCCAGGCCGAGGTGGTAGGAGACCCGGCCCGAGGCGACACTGGTCGCGTTGCCGGTCATCAGATGGCCCTCGAATCCGTCCGGCACCCGGTCGGGCGGCGGCACGTACGCCTGGGACACCACCCCGGCGAACACCCCCGTACGGCTGCCGCGCAGCGACCCTGGGGCGATGCCGGCCCGCTCGAAGGTCTCCCACGCCACCTCCAGGAGCAGCCGCTGCTGCGGATCGGTGGCTACCGCCTCGCGTGGCCCCATGCCGAAGAATCCCGCGTCGAACTCCCCGGCCCCGTACAGGAATCCGCCTTCCCTGGTGTAGCTCGTGCCGGGCCGGTCCGGGTCGGGGTCGTACAGTGTGTCCAGATCCCAGCCGCGGTCCTCCGGCAGCCCGCCGACCGCGTCCACGCCCTCGTCGAGCAGCCGCCACAGCGCCTCCGGGGTGTCCGCGCCGCCGGGGAAACGGCAGCCCATGGCGATGATCGCCACCGGCTCGTGCGCCTTCTCCTCAAGCTCGCGGATGCGCCGCCGCGCCTGGCGGAGGTCAGTCGTCGCCCGCCTGAGATAGTCGCGCAGTCTGTCCTCGTTGTTCATGTCTTCTCCATCAGGTGGGCGGTGGGTGTTGCTCACGGCGCGTCGAGTTCCTCGTCCAGGGCGCGGAACAGGTCCTCGTCCGTGGCCCCCACGAGGTCGTCGTCCGCCGGTTCTCCGTCGACGCGGGCCTCCTCCTCCCAGCGCCACAGGGTGGCCCGCAACCGGTCCTTGATCTTCACGAAGTCGGCGCTGCCGGCCGTCACCGAACCGAGCAGCCGTTCCAGCTCGGCCGCCGTGTCGTCCGGGACCAGCAGCCCGAGCAGGTGCCCGGCCAGCGCCGCCGGGGTCGGGAAGTCGAACGCCAGGGTGGTCGGCAGGCGCAGGCCGGTCGCCGCCGCGATCCGGTTGCGCAGTTCGACCGAGGTCAGCGAGTCGAAGCCGATCTCCTTGAAGGCCCGGTCGGCGGTGACGTCGTCCACCACCAGGTGCCCGAGCACGGCCGCGACCTGCTCTCTGACCAGGACCAGCAGCGCCTGCTCCCGGTCGGCCCCGCGCAGCCCCGCCAGCCGGTCCGCCAGCGAGGCGGGCGACACCGGCGCCTGCTGGGCGGCCCGCCGTACCGCGGGGCCGCGCACCAGGGCGCGGAGCACCGCGGGCAGCTCACCGGACTCGGCCCGCGCCCGCAGCCCCGCGTCGTCGAGCACGGCCGGCACCAGGACCGGCCGGTCGGCCGACACGGCGGCGTCGAACAGCGCCAGGCCCTCGGCGGCGGACATCGGAACCAGGCCGCCGCGGGCGATCCTGGCCAGATCCGCCGCGCTCAGATGGCCCGTCATGCCACTGGCCTCCTGCCACATGCCCCAGGCCAGCGAGACGGCGGGCAGCCCGCGCGCCCGCCGGTGCTCGGCGAGGGCGTCCAGGAAGACGTTGGCCGCCGCGTAGTTGGCCTGTCCGGCGCCGCCCAGCAGACCCGACGCCGAGGAGAACAGCACGAACGACTCCAGGTCCAGGCCGGCGGTGAGCTCGTGCAGGTGCCAGGCCGCGTCCACCTTGGGGCGCAGCACCGCGCCCACCTTCTCCGGCGTCAGCGAGGCGAGGACGCCGTCGTCCAGTACGCCCGCGGTGTGGATCACTGAGCGGAGCGGGCGCTCCGCGGGGATCGAGGCCAGCAACGCCGCCAGCGCGTCCCGGTCCGCGGCGTCGCATGCGGCGATCCGCACCTCGGCCCCGGACGCGGCCAGTTCCGCCGCCAGTTCGGCGGCGCCCGGCGCATCCGGGCCGCGCCTGCCGGCCAGCAGCAGGTGGCGGACACCTCGCTCGGTCACCAGGTGGCGGGCGAGCGCGGCGCCGATGGTGCCGGTGCCGCCGGTGACCAGGACGGTGCCCGCGCCTGGCCGGGCCGGGGGCACGGTCAGCACGATCTTGCCGACGTGCCGGGCCTGGGCGAAGTGGCGGAACGCCGCGGGAGCCTGGTGCACGCTCCACGTCGTCACCGGCGACGGCCGCAGCGCGCCCTCCTCGAACAGGGCGAGCACCCCGGCCAGCGCCTCGCGTACCGCCTCGACGGGCATGTCCAGCAGCTCGAACGGCAGGTACGCCACTCCGGGGTGGGCCGCCGCGACCTGCTCGGGGTCCCGCAGGTCCGCGATGCCCATCTCGACCAACCGCCCGCCCGACGACAGCAGCCGCAACGAGGCGTCGAGCAGGTCACCGGTGAGCGAGTTGAGCACCACATCCATCCCCCCGAAGGCCCGCTCGAAGTCGGCGGTACGGGAGGAGGCGATGCGCTCGCCGGGCACGCCGAGCGCGCGCAGCGCGGCCCACTTGCCGGGACTCGCCGTGGCGTACACCTCGGCCCCCAGATGGCGGGCGAGCTGGAGCGCGGCCAGGCCGACGCCCCCGGCGGCCGCGTGGATCAGCACCCGCTCGCCCGGCCGCAGCCGGGCCAGCGTCACCAGGCCGTGGTAGGCGGTGGTGAACACCGCGGGCACCCCGGCGGCCGCGGCGAACGACCACCCGGCCGGAATCCGGGCCACCAGGCGGTGGTCGGCGACCGCGACCGGGCCCACCGCTCCGGTCACCAGGCCGAACACCCGGTCGCCGACGGCCAGGCCGGTGACGCCTGGCCCGGTCTCCAGCACCGTTCCCGCGGCCTCGGCGCCCAGCGGGGCGTCGACCGGGACCATCCCCAGGGCGGTCAGCACGTCGCGGAAGTTCAGCCCGGCGGCCCGGACGGCGATCCTGACCTGGCCGGGCGCGAGCGCCGCCCGCGCCTGCGGGAAGTCGGCGGCGTAGAGGTCGTCCGGCGAACCGCCCGGGGTGGCCAGCCGCCAGGTCGCCTCCTCGCCGGTCCCGTCTCCCCGCTCCCCGTCGACGCCGGGCGGTCGCACGGTGTGCCCGGCGTCCACCCGGCCCAGTCTCGGGGCGAACGCGGCGCCGCCGCGCAGCGCGAGCTGCGGTTCGCCCGTCGCGATCGCCGCGGGCAGCGCCCGCGCCGAGGCCTCGTCGTCGTCCAGGTCCACCACCGTCACCCTGCCGGGGTGCTCGGTGGCCGCGGACCTCACCAGGCCCCACAACGGCGCGCTCGCCAGGTCCACCGCGTCACCCGGACGGGCGGCCACCGCGCGTCGGGTCAGCACGACCAGCCGGGATCCGTCCCGTTCCGTGTCGGCCAGCCGCGCGCCCAGCCGCGCCAGCAGCGCGTGCACGTTGGCGGCGACCGCCTCCGGCAGGTCCCTGCCGGACGGTTCGGCGGGGCCGATGAGCTCGTACGACGGTGGGCCGGCCGGGGTCGGCAGGGGGACCTCGATCCAGCCGATCTCGTACAGGGAGCTCGGCCGGGCCGGCGTGGTGACCGGTCCGGGGGAGGCGGCCCGCAGGGTCAGCGACTCGATTCGCGCCACCGGGGCGCCGGCCGGATCGGCGAGGGTGATGGTCACGGTGTCCTCGCCCCCCGCGCCCGGGGCCAGGCTGACCCGGAGCGCGGTGGCCCCGGTGGCGTACAGGGACACGCCGGACCAGGTGAACGGGAGCCGCACCCCCTCGCCGAGGAAGCCGCCGAGGCCCATGGCGTGCATGGCCGAGTCGAGCAGCGCGGGGTGCAGGCCGAACCGGGCGGCCTCCTCGCGGTGGTCGGCGGACAGCGCCACTTCGGCGTGGACGGTGTCACCCGATCGCCAGGCGGCCGTGAGGTTCCGGAAGGCGGGGCCGTACTCGTACCCGAGGTCGGCGAGTCGCTCGTACAGGCCGTCCACGTCGAGCGGGGTGGCGTTCGGCGGAGGCCACGCGGTGGTGGTCGCGGGCTCGTCGTCGGCGGACGGTGGGGCGAGGACGCCCGTGGCGTGGCGGGTCCACTCGGTGTCGCCGGCCCGCCGGGAGTGCACGGTCACCCGCCGTAGTCCGGCGTCGTCCGGTTCCGCCACGACCACCTGGAGGCGGACGGTGCCGCGTTCGGGCAGGAACAGCGGGGCTTGGAGGGTCAGTTCGTCCACCCGGAACGCGGCGTCGGTGAACTGACCCGCCTGGAGTGCCAGTTCGAGCAGCGCGGTGGCCGGGAGCAGCGCGACGCCGCGCACCGCGTGATCGGCGAGCCAGCCGTGGGTGTCGCGGGAGATCCGTCCGGTGAGCATCAGGGTGTCGTTCTCGGCGAGCTTGGTGGCTGTGCTGAGGAACGGGTGTTCGGCGGCGTCCAGCCCCAGGCTGCCGGCGTCGCTGTTGATCGCCGGTCCGTCCAGCCAGTAGCGCTGGCGTTGGAAGGGGTAGGTGGGGAGGTTTTGCGTGGTGCTCGGGGGGAGGGTGGGGGTCCAGTTGGTGGGGTGGCCGGTGGTGTGGAGGCGGGCGAGGTTTGTGTGGAAGTGGTCAAGGGTGCCGTGGTTGCGGCGGAGAGTGCCGGTGATGTGGATGGGGGTGATTGTGGGGTGGTGGTCGGTGGTGTCGTGGATGGCGGTGGTGAGGACGGGGTGAGGGCTGGTTTCGATGTAGGTGGTGTGTCCGTCGTTGATGAGGTTGGTGAGAGCCTGGTGGAGGAGAACGGGGTTGGCGAGGTTGTCGTACCAGTATTGGGCGGTCAGGTCGGTGGGGTTGATGAGTTTTGTGGTGACGGTGGAGTAGATGGGGGTGTCGGTGTTTTGTGGCTGGATGTCAGCGAGTGCGGTGAGGAGGGTGTCGTGGAGGGGGTGGATGTGGGGTGTGTGGGAGGCGTAGTCGACGGGGATTTGGCGGGTTTTGATGTCGTGTTGGGTGAGGGTTTGGAGGAGGTGGTGGAGTTGTTGGGGGTTGCCGGCGATGACGGTGGTGGTGGGGCTGTTGTGGGCGGCGATGTGGAGGTCGTCGTAGGGGGCTAGGTGGGTGGTGAGGGTGGTTGGGGGGAGGTTGATGGAGGCCATGGCGCCGGTGCCGGTGAGGGTGCGGAGGGCTTGGGCGCGGAGGGTGATGATTTTGGCGGCGTCGGTGAGGGTGAGGGCTCCTGCTATGTGGGCGGCGGCGATTTCGCCTTGGGAGTGGCCGATGACGGCGTGGGGGTGGATGTCGTGGTGTTGCCAGAGTCGGGCGAGGCTGGTCATGATCGCGAAGAGCGCGGGTTGGATGACATCGACCCGGTCGATGGGGGGCGTGCCGGGCCGGCCGTTGAGGACATCGATGAGATTCCAGCCGCTGTGAACCTGGATCGCCTCGGCGGCAGCGGTGAGATGCTCGGCGAAGACCGGCGAGCTGGCCAGCAACTCGGTGGCCATGCCTTCCCACTGGGAGCCCTGCCCGGGGAAGACGAACACGGTCTTACCGAGCGGCCCGGCCTGACCCTGGACGAGGCTGGGATGGGGTTGGTCGTCGGCCAGGGCGGTGAGCGCGGAGAGCAGTTCCTGGCGGTCGGTGGCGATGACGGCGGCGCGGTGGGGGAGTGTGGCGCGGCCGGTCGCGAGGGTGCGGGCGGTGGCGGTCAGGTCGAGGTCTGGGTGGCCGGTCAGGTGGTCGTGGAGTTGCCGGGCTTGGGCGTGCAGGGCCTGCGGGTTGTGAGCTGACAACAGCACCGGCGGCGGAGCCTCGGCCGCGGATTCCTCGGGAAGTTCGTCGCTGACAGGAGCGGGCTCCCGGGGTGCTTCCTTAATGACCTCCCGGGGTGCTTCCTCGATGACGACGTGCGCGTTGGTGCCGCTCATGCCGAACCCCGAGATGCCCGCCCGTCGGATGCGGCCGTCCTCCGGCGTCCAGGGCCGGGACTCGACAAGGAGGCGCAGGTCGCCGGACTCCCAGTCGACGTGCGGGGTGGGTTCGTCGATGTGCAGGGTGCGGGGGAGAAGGTCGTGCCGCAGGGCCTCGACCATCTTGATGACGCCGCCCACTCCAGCGGCGGCCTGGGTGTGGCCGATGTTGGACTTGAGTGAGCCGAGCCAGACGGGCCGGTCCTCGGGGCGGCGTTGTCCGTAGGTGGCGATCAGGGCTTGGGCTTCGATGGGGTCGCCGAGCCGGGTGCCGGTGCCGTGGGCCTCGACCGCGTCCACGTCGGCAGGGGTCAGCCCTGCGTCGGCCAGCGCCTGCCGGATCACCGCCTGCTGGGCGGGTCCGTTCGGCGCGGTGATGCCGTTGCTGGCGCCGTCCTGGTTGATCGCGGTGCCGCGGACGACGGCGAGGATCGGATGGCCGTTGCGCCGCGCGTCCGAGAGCCGTTCGATGAGCAGCAGGCCCACGCCCTCGCCGAACGCGGTGCCGTCGGCGGCGGCGGCGAACGCCTTGCAGCGGCCGTCGACGGAGAGGCCGCGCTGGCGGCTGAAGCCGATGAAGATGTCCGGGTTGGACAGTACGGTCGCCCCGCCCGCCAGTGCCAGGTCGCACTCCCCGGCACGCAGCGCGCGCACCGCCAGATGCAGCGCCACCAGCGACGACGAGCAGGCGGTGTCCACGGTCACCGCCGGTCCTTCCAGACCGAGCGTGTAGGCGATGCGGCCGGACGCGATGCTGCCCGCGCTGCCGATCCCGAGATATCCCTCCATGTCGGCCGGTAGTCGCACCCGCGAGCCGTAGTCGGTGTACACGACGCCGGCGTAGACACCGGTACGCGAGCCGTGCAGCGAACCCGGGTCGATCCCAGCCCGCTCGAAGGCCTCCCAGGCGGCCTCCAGCAGCAGCCGCTGCTGCGGGTCCATGCTGATCGCCTCACGCGGGCTGATCCCGAAGAAGGCAGGGTCGAACTGGTCCGCGTCGTGCAGGAAGCCGCCTTCGCGGGCGTAGGAGGTGCCGGGGTGCGCGGGGTCGGGGTCGAAGAGCCGTTCCAGGTCCCAGCCCCGGTTGGCCGGGAACGGGGAGATGACGTCGCTCTCGGACACCACCACTCGCCACAGGTCCTCCGGCGTACGGATGTCGCCCGGGTAGCGGCAGGCCATGGCCACGATGGCGATGGGTTCGTCGTCGCGCCGCGCAGCCGCCGTGGGTACGGCCGTGGCCGGGTCGTCCGTGCCCAGCAGCTCCGAGCGCAGGAACTCGGCGAGCGCGCGTGGGGACGGGTGGTCGAAGACCAGGGTGGTGGGCAGCTTGAGACCGGTCGCGGTGGAGAGCCGGTTGCGGAACTCCACTGCGGTCAGCGAGTCGAAGCCCAGGTCCTTGAAGGCCCGCGCGACGTCGATGCCGTTCCGCTCCGAGAAACCCAGCACGGCGGCGGCCTGGTCGCGTATCGCGTCCAGGAGGATGCGCTGCTGGTCGGCCACCGGACGGTCGGCCAGGGTGGCGAAGACGGCCGCGGCGGAGTCCGCCCCGGCGGCGACGGCGACCGTCCCCGCGAAGGGGCGCAGCAGGGGCGACAGCAGCCCGGCCGCGGCCTGGGCGCGCAGCGCGGCTTGCGCGGGACGGGCGGCCAGCAGTGTCGTACGGGAGGAACGCAGGGCCAGACCGAGCAGCGGCCCGGTCTGCCCGGCGCCGAACACGACCAGACCGGCCCGCGGGGAGCCCGCGTCCCCCTCCCGGGGTCCCCAGGCCAGGCAGACGCCGGGGAGGCCGAGCGCCCTGCGGTGGTGGGCGAGCGCTTCGAAGTAGGCGCCGATCGCGGCACGCGCGGCCTGGCCGGTGCCGCCGAGCGAGCCGGAGACGTCGGGGAGGAGCAGCGCGAAGGTGTCCAGCTCCAGCCCGAGGGTCAGCTCGTGCAGGTTCCACGCGGCGTCCCCGGCCGACCGGAGCGCCGAGGTGAACTCCGCCGGCGGGATCGACAGCAGCACCGCCTCGGTCTCGGCCGAGGCCACGTGGACGACGCCCGTCAGCGGATGCTCGGCCGGGAGCAGCGCCAGCGCCTCGGCCAGCGACTCCCGGTCCGTCGCGCCGTCGCCTGCCACCATGACGTCGGCGCCCAGACCTGCCAGCCTCTCGGCCAGACCGGGGTCCGCCCCGACCAGCAGCAGGCGGCGCAGACCGAGGCCGGTGACCAGATGCTCGGCGGCGCTCGCCGTCAGATCGCCGGTACCCGACACCAGCACGGTGCCGGTCCCCGGCGCACCCGGGAAGTCGTCCGCGAAGTCGTCCGGGGTGGACGTGGTGAGGCGCGGGACGTGCACCTCGCCCTGCCGCAGCGCGAGCTGTGGCTCGCCGAGGGCGAGCGCAGCGGGGAGCGCGCGCAGCGACGCCTCGTGCCCGTCCAGGTCGACCACCGTGACCCTGCCGGGATGCTCGGACTGTACGGCCCGCACGAGGCCCCACACCGGGGCGGGCGCGAGGTCCTGGACGTCGTCAGGGGACACGGTCACCGCGTGCCGGGTGACCACCACGAGTCCGGTGCCTGTCCTGGCATCGTCGGCGAGCCATGCCCGCAGACCGGGCAGGAGCGTACTCGCCGAGGTGGCGGGCAGCAGCACGAGATCAGGAACGGAACTCCCGGCTGTCCTAGCCCCGGCTGTTCCGGCTGCCCCGGCCCCGGCCCTGGCCCCGGCTCCGGCCTCGGCTGTCCCGGCCCCGGCCCCGGCCCCGGCTGTCCCGGCTCCGGCCGCGTTGCCGTCGGCCTGAGCGCTGCCGGTTCGGGGATTCTCGATCCCGGTGAGGCTGGCCTGGGCGCCTTCGGGTGGCGCGCTTGTGATCAGTTCGTCGATGGTGGCGTACGTTTGCGGCGCGTTGGGACCGAGGGCGTCCGCGAGGCCGGGGATGCCCGGCGCCACCACCGCCCAGGAAAGCCGGGCCGGTTGCGCGCTTGTCGTCCCGGCCGCCTCTCCGACCTCCGGCACCGGCACCGGCACCGGCACCGGCACCGGCACCGGGGCCGGGGCCGGGGCGGCGAGCGCGGGCCAGGTCAGTCCCAGGAGCCAGTCCGGCCGGGCGGCGGCGGGGCGGAGCCCTTCCAGCCGTCTCAGCTGGACCGACTCGACCGTGGCGACGGGCGCACCGGTCGCATCGGCCACCGCGAGGGTGAACCGCCCGTCCGCAAGCCCGTCCACAAGTCTGTCCGCACCCTCGTCCGCAAGTCTGCCCGCACCCCCGTCCGTATCCCCGCCTGGGCCGCCGGTGCGGCGGATGCGCAGGCGCAGGCCGCCCGCGCCGGGGGCGTGCAGGACGGCGCCGTGCCAATCCGCCGGTACGACGGCCGCCCCGGCTCCCGCCAGCAGTGGCTGAAGCGCGGCGGTGAGCAGTGCGGGATGCAGGCTGTAGCGGGCGGTGTCCGAGGCGACGCCTTCGACGGTGGCCACCTCGGCGAAGATCTCCTCGCCGCCGTCGCCGTCCCGCCGCCACAGGCGGGTGAGCCCCAGCAGCGCCGGGCCGTGGTCGTGTCCCGAGGCGGCCAGCCCCGCCTGCGTCTCCGCCACGTCCAGCTCCACCGCGCCCTGCGGCGGCCATGCGGCCGGCGGCTCGGTGGTCCGGACGGGAGGTGGGGCCAGCAGCCCGGAGGCGTGGCTCGTCCACGGCCGGTCCAGCGGCTCGTCGTCGGCCGTGTCGTCGTACGGCCGCGCGTAGAGCGTGAAGGCACGCCTGCCCTGATCGTCGGCAGCTCCGGTGGTGAGCTGCAGATCCACCCCGCCCACGGCGGGCAGCACCAGCGGCGGTCCGGCGACGAGCTCCGCGACGCCGAGGCCGCCGAGCGCCTGCCCTGCCTGGAACGCCAGGTCCAGGTAGGCCGTGGCCGGGAGCACGATCGTGCCCTGGATCGCGTGGTCGGCCAGCCACGGCTGGGTGTGCACGGAGGCACGCCCGGTCAGCAGGAGGGTGTCGCCCTGGGCGAGTGTGGTGGCCGCCGCGAGCAGCGGGTGCTGTGTGGTGCGCAGGCCGAGGCTCTCCGGGTCGCCCGATGTGGCCGCGTCTTCCAGCCAGTAGCGCTGGCGCTGGAAGGGGTAGGTGGGGAGGTTTTGCGTGCTGGTGCTCGGGGGGAGGGCGGGGGTCCAGTTGATGAGGTGGCCGTTGGTGTGCAGGTGGGCGAGGTTTGTGTGGAAGTGGTGGAGGGTGCCGTGGTTGCGGCGGAGGGTGCCGGTGACGGTCAGGGGCGTGGAGTGGTCGTCGGCGGTTTCGTGGATGGGGGTGGTGAGGACGGGGTGAGGGCTGCTTTCGATGTAAGTGGTGTGTCCGTCGTTAATGAGGTTGGTGAGGGTTTGGTGGAGGAGGACGGGGTTGGCCAGGTTGTCGTACCAGTACTGGGCGGTCAGATCGGTGGGATTGATGGGCTGGGTGGTAACGGTGGAGTAGATGGGAGTGGTGGTGGGCTGGGGGGTGATGGTGTCGAGTGCGGTGAGGAGGGTGTCGTGGAGGGGGTGGATGTGGGGTGTGTGTGAGGCGTAGTCGACGGGGATTTGGCGGGTTTTGATGTCGTGTTGGGTGAGGGTGGTTAGGAGGTGGTGGAGTTGTTGGGGGTTGCCGGCGATGACGGTGGTGGTGGGGCTGTTGTGGGCGGCGATGTGGAGGTCGTCGTAGGGGGCTAGGTGGGGGTGGAGGGCGGTGGGGGAGAGGTTGATGGAGGCCATGGCGCCGGTGCCGGTGAGGGTGCGGAGGGCTTGGGATCGGAGGGTGATGATTTTGGCGGCGTCGGTGAGGGTGAGGGCGCCTGCGATGTGGGCGGCGGCGATTTCGCCTTGGGAGTGGCCGATGACGGCGTGGGGGTGGATGTCGTGGTGTTGCCAGAGGCGGGCGAGGCTGGTCATGATCGCGAAGAGCGCGGGTTGGATGACATCGACCCGGTCGATGGGGGGCGTGCCGGGCCGGCCGTTGAGGACATCGATGAGGTTCCAGCCGGAGTGAACCTGGATCGCCTCGGCAGCAGCGGTGAGATGCTCGGCGAAGACCGGCGAGGTGTCCAGCAGGTGGGTGGCCATGCCATCCCACTGGCTGCCCTGCCCGGGGAAGACGAACACGGTCTTCCCGAGAGGCCCGGCCTGACCTTGGACGAGACTGGGATGCGGCTGGCCGCCGGTCAGGGCGGTGAGCGCGTCCAGTAGCTCGTGTCGGCTGTCGGTGATGACGGCCGCGCGGTGCGGAAGCGCGGCCCGGCCGGTCGCGAGAGGCCGGGCGATATCAGCTGGCTGGAGTGCGGGCTGGCTGGTGAGGTGGTCGTGCAGTTGCCGGGCTTGGGCGTGCAGGGCCTGCGGGCTGTGAGCCGACAACAACACCGGTACGGGCACGTCCCTCGCGGAACCGGAGTCTTCCGGCGCCGTGGGTGGTTCTTCGAGGACGACGTGCGCGTTGGTGCCGCTGATGCCGAAGGACGAGACGGCGGCGCGGCGGGGGCGGTCATCGTCTCGTGGCCAGGGGGTGGCCTCGGTGAGGAGGCGAACGGCCCCGCTGTCCCAGTCCACGTGCGGGGTGGGTTCGTCGACGTGCAGCGTGCGGGGCAACAGATCGTGCCGCAGGGCTTGGATCATTTTGATGACGCCGCCCACTCCGGCCGCCGCCTGGGTGTGCCCGATGTTGGACTTGAGTGAGCCCAGCCAGACCGGCCGGTCCTCGGGGCGGTGTTGCCCGTAGGTCGCCAGAAGGGCTTGGGCTTCGATGGGGTCGCCGAGCCGGGTACCGGTGCCGTGCGCCTCGACCGCGTCCACATCGGCGGGAGTGAGTCCGGCGTCGGCCAGCGCCTGCCGGATCACCCGCTGCTGGGCGGGCCCGTTCGGCGCGGAGAGCTGTCCGCTCGTACCGTCCTGGTTGATCGCGGTGCCGCGGACGACGGCGAGGATCGGATGGCCGTTGCGCTGCGCGTCCGACAGCCGTTCGACGAGGAGCAGGCCCACGCCCTCGCCCCAGCCCGTGCCGTCGGCCGCGGCGGCGAACGCCTTGCACCGGCCGTCGGGGGAGAGCCCGCGCTGACGGCTGAACTCCACGAACAGGCCGGGCGTGGCGATCACCGTCGCCCCGCCCGCCAGCGCCAGGTCGCACTCTCCTGCACGCAGCGCGCGCACCGCTAGATGCAGCGCCACCAGCGACGACGAGCACGCCGTGTCGATCGTGATGGCCGGGCCCACCAGGCCGAGGACGTACGAGAGGCGGCCCGAGGCCACCGACCCCGCGCTCCCGGTGCCGATGTACCCTTCGAGTCCCTCGGGAGCCCGCCGGATCCGGCCGCCGTAGTCCCCGTACATCACCCCGGCGAACACGCCCGTCCGGGAGCCGCGCACCGACTCCGGGTCGATGCCGGCCCGTTCGAAGGTCTCCCAGGCGGTCTCCAGCAGCAGCCGTTGCTGCGGGTCGATGGCCGCCGCCTCGCGTGGGCTGATCCCGAAGAAGGCCGGGTCGAACTCGGCCGCGTCGTGCAGGAAGCCGCCTTCTCGCGCGTACGTCTTGCCGACGCGCGCCGGGTCCGGGTCGTAGAGACCGGCCACGTCCCAGCCGCGGTCGGAGGGGAACGGGGAGATCGCGTCGACGCCGTCGGCGACGATCCGCCACAGGGCCTCCGGCGACCGTACGCCACCGGGGTAGCGGCAGGCCATGCCCACGATCGCGATCGGCTCGTGCCGCGCGGCCTCCACCTCCGACAGCCGCCGCCGCGTCTGCAGCAGGTCGTTGGTCACCCGCTTGAGGTAGTCGCGGAGCCTGGCCTCGTTCCCACTGGTCGCCTCGGTGGTCATGCGACGTCACCTCTTCTCGTCTGGGGGGATGTACGGATCATTCGGAGCCCAGCTGCGTGTCGATGAGCTGGAACAGCTCGTCGTCGGTGGCCTCCCCGACCCCGGCGGGCAGGTCGCCGGGCACCTCCGGCCGGTCGCCCGCGGAGATCAGCGCGAGGATGGCGGACAGCCGGGTCGCGACCAGCTCCCGGTCCCGGGGGTTGAGCCCGGAGGCCGTGTTCGCCAGCGTGTCCAGCGCCGTCAGCGTCGCTCCCGTGCCGCCCGGTAGCCGGGGGGCGAGCTGCTGGAGCAGGTGAACGGCCAGCGCGGTCGGCGTCGGATGGTCGAAGAGCAGGGTGGTGGGGAGCCGCAGGCCGGTCTCCACGGCGAGCCGGTTACGCAGCTCCACGGCTGTGAGTGAGTCGAACCCGAGGTCGAGTAACCCGCGCTCGGCGGGCACCGTCCGGCCGGAAGGCAGCCGGAGCACCTCGGCGACCACGCCCCGCACCAGGTCCAGGGCGAGCGGCGGACGCTCCGCGTCAGCCGCCTCGGCCAGCTTGCGGACCAGCGGAGGGACGCCGTCCTGCCGCGCCGAACCGTTCGCGCGGCCACGGGACGCGGCGGTCGGCGTCGCGGGGATGGGGACCAGGGAGCGGAACAGGTACGGCACCCGGTCCGGGTTTCCGGTCGCGCGCAGGGTCGCCGTGTCGAGCCGCGCCGGGACGGTCACCGGCAGGCCACTCTCCAGTGCGGCGTCGAAGAGGGTGAGGGCGTGGTGGGGGTTGAGGGGGGTGATACCGGTGCGGGCGAGTCGGGCGAGATCGGCAGGGGTGAGTTTGGTGGCCATGCCGGTGTCTTGTTGCCAGAGGCCCCAGGCCAGGGAGGTGGCGGGGAGGCCGAGGGTGCGGCGGTGGTGGGCGAGGGCGTCGAGGTAGGTGTTGGCGGCGGCGTAGTTGGCTTGTCCGGCGTTGCCGATGGTTCCGGCGACGGAGGAGAAGAGGATGAAGGCGTCGAGGGGGTGGTTGCGAGTGAGGTGATGGAGGTGGTGGGCGGTGTCGGCTTTGGCGGCTAGGACGGTGTGGAGGTGGTCGGGGGTGAGGTCGGTGATGGGGGTGTCGTGGAGGGTCGCGGCGGTGTGGATGACGGCCGTGAGGGGGTGTTGCGGGGGGATGGTGTTGAGGAGTTGTTGGAGTTGGGTGGGGTCGCTGGTGTCGCAGGCGGTGAGGGTGGGGTGGGCGCCGAGGGCGGTGAGGTGGTCGAGGAGGGTGTCGGCGCCGGGGGCGTTGGGTCCGCGTCTGCTGACCAGGAGGAGGTGGCGGATGTTGTGGTGGGTGATGAGGTGTTCGGCGATGAGTTGGCCGAGGGAGCCGGTGGCGCCGGTGATGAGCACGGTCCCCTCCGGCTGCAACAGTCCCAGCCCGCCCCGCGTCGGATGGCCGTCCTCCCGGGAAACCCGGGCGAGTCTCGGCAGCAGGAGTTCGCCGTCGCGGAGGGCGATCTGGGGTTCCCCGGTGGACAGGCCGATGGCCAGCGCTCGCTCGGACTCGGCACTGCCGTCGGTGTCGACGAGGACAAATCGGCCAGGGTGTTCGGTCTGCGCCGTACGCAGCAGGCCCCACAGCGCGGACTGCGCCAGCCCGCTGATCGGTTCGTTGTCCCGTACGGCGATGGCGTCGCGCGTCAGCAGTGCCAGCCGCGTCCCATCCGGTGGATCGACGCCGAGCCAGGCCTGGACGACTCCGAGGACGGTGGACGTGACCTGATGGAATCCGAGGCCCGGCGCGTCGGGCGCGGTCAGCACGATGTCGTGCGCCCGCACTGTGCCCGCCGCCACCGCGCGTACGAGGTCGTGGGCCTCCTCGCCCGATCCGACCAGCACGTACGGAGCAGGGGTAGCGTCCGTTCTACGAGAGACCCTCGCCCACTCGACGCGGAACAGCGCGCCCGAGCCGCCGCCAGTGGGCGGTAGCGCGGCGAGATCGGCCGTCTTCACGGTCAGTGCCGTAACGGTCAGGACGGGCGTGCCCGAGGGGTCAGTCAGCGACAGCGCGAAACGATCGTCGCCCGCAGGGACCAGCGCCGCGCGCAACGCGGTCGCCCCCGTCCCGGCCGACCGGACACCGCTCCATGAAAACGGCAGCCGGATGCTGCCGCCCTGGTCGCCGCCTGCCAGCGCGAGCGGGTGCAGTGCCGCGTCCAGGAGCGCGGGATGCAGGGTGAATCCGTCTTCACCCGGACCCTGCAGTGCCACCTCGGCGAACAGCTCCTCGCCCCGGCGCCAGGCGGCGCGTAGCCCGCGGAATCCCGGCCCGTAGGTGTATCCGAGGTCCGCCAGGCGGTCGTAGGCGTCGGCGAGATCCACGACCTCGGCGTCCGTCGGAGGCCAAACGTTCGCCCGTGGCTCGGGTTCGGCCGCCGTTTCCGGTGCCAGGACGCCCGAGGCGTGCAGCGTCCAGGAGGGGGCCGTCGCGTCGTCGCGGGCGTGCACCGCCAACGTCCGGCGGCCGTGCGCATCCTGCGCGCCGACGGCGACCTGGAGCTGTACGGCACCGTCGGCGGGGATCGGCAACGGCGCGAGCAGTGTCAACTCCTCCACCGTCGGGCAGCCGGTACGCGTCCCCGCATGGAGGGCGAGGTCCAGCAGCGCCGTACCCGGCAGCAGCACCGTTCCGGCGACCGCGTGATCCGCGAGCCATGGATGCGTGCGCTGGGCCACCCTCCCGGTGAGGACCACGCCGTCCTCGCCGGCCAGGTCCACCGCCGCGCCGAGCAGGGGGTGACCGGTCGCCTCCAGCCCGGCGGCGGCCGGGTCGGCGGGCGTCGCACTCGGCGCGTTCAGCCAGTAGCGCTCCCGCTGGAAGGGGTACGTCGGCAGGGCCGGACCGTTCACCGTGCCGTTAGGCCCGAGGTGTCGTGCCCAGTTGACCGGGGTTCCTGTCGTGTGGAGCGCGGCCAGGGCTCGGGTGAGTGCGATCGGTTCGGGCAGGTTTCGGTGAAGAGTGGGTTGGGGGTTGGCGTCGGGGAGGATGTCGGCGGTCATTGTGGTGAGTACCGCGTCGGGGCCGACCTCCACGTACGCTTCGGCGCCGGTTTCGGCCAATGCGCGGACGCCGTCGGCGAAGCGGACGGGTTCCCGCACGTGTCGGACCCAGTGGTCGGGTGAGGCGAGTTCGTCGGGGGTTGCGAGCCGGCCGGTGCGGTCGGAGACGATGGGGATGCGTGGTGGGGCGAAGTCGAGGTCGGCCACGACCGTGTGGAAGTCGGCCAGCATGGGTTCCATCAGTGGTGAGTGGAAGGCGTGGCTGACGGTCAGGCGCCTGGACTTGGCGCCGTGTGCTGCCGCGCGTTCAGTCACCAGCTGTATGGCGTCCTCCGCGCCGGACACCACCGTCGATCGGGGGCCGTTGATCGCGGCGAGTGAGACTCGTTCGGTGAGTCCCTCCAGCAGTGCTTCGGTGTCTGTCTCGCTGAGGGACAGGGCGGCCATGGCGCCTCCCGGCGGGAGAGCTTGCATGAGCCGGGCGCGTGCGGTGACCAGTGTGGCGGCGTTTGCCAGGTCCAGAACTCCGGCGATGTGGGCGGCGGCGATGGATCCGACCGAGTGGCCGAGCACCGCCTGTGGTCGTAGGCCCCGGTCTTCCAGCAGCAGGAAGAGGGCTGTTTGGAGGGCGAACAGTGCTGGTTGGGTGTAGCGGGTCTGGTCCAGCAGGGCTGCCTGAGGGGTGCCGGGCTGGGCGAACATGAGCTGTAGGAGAGGCTGGTCCAGGTGGGGATCCAGGGCGGCGACGGTCTCGTCCAGGGCGGCGGCGAAGACGGGGTGGGTCTGGTAGAGCTGGTGTCCCATGCCGGGGCGCTGGCTGCCCTGTCCGGTGAACAAGAAGCCGATACGGGGTTGGGCGGCGGCCTCGCCACGGACGAGTGTGGCGTGGTGCTGGTCGTCGGCCAGGGCGGTGAGCGCGTCGAGCAGTTCGGCACGGCTGCCGGTGGTGACGGCGGCGCGGACGGGGAGTGTGGCGCGGCCGGTTGCGAGCGCGTGTGCGGTGGCGGTCAGGTCGAGGTCGGGATGGCCGGTCAGGTGGTCGTGCAGGCGCAGGGCTTGGGCGCGGAGGGCGTCCGGCGTGTGCGCCGACAGCAGCCAGGGCACCTGCGTGCCGGGCGTCGCCAGGGCATCGGTCTGCGGTGTGTTGGGCATCGCCGTGGTGTCGCTGTCGGCCTGTGGTGGGGTGGGTGGTTCTTCGAGGACGATGTGGGCGTTGGTGCCGCTGATGCCGAAGGAGGAGACGGCGGCGCGGCGGGGGCGGGCGTCGTCTCGTGGCCAGGGGGTGGCCTCGGTGAGGAGACGGATGGAGCCGCTGTCCCAGTCGACGTGGGGGGTGGGTTCGTCGATGTGCAGGGTGCGGGGCAACAGGTCGTGCCGCAGGGCTTGGATCATTTTGATGACGCCGCCGACTCCGGCCGCTGCTTGGGTGTGGCCGATGTTGGACTTGAGTGAGCCCAGCCAGACGGGCCGGTCCTCGGTTTGCCCGTAGGTGGCGATCAGGGCTTGGGCTTCGATGGGGTCGCCGAGCCGGGTGCCGGTGCCGTGGGCCTCGACCGCGTCCACATCAGCGGGGGTCAGCCCGGCGTTGGCGAGTGCTTGCTGGATGACGCGTTCCTGTGCGGGCCCGTTGGGTGCGGTGAGGCCGTTGCTGGCGCCGTCCTGGTTGATCGCGGTGCCACGGACGAGGGCCAGGACGGGGTGGTTGTTGCGCCGCGCGTCGGAGAGTCGTTCGACGAGGAGCAGACCCGCGCCTTCTGACCAGCCTGTTCCGTCGGCGCTGGCGGCGAAGGCCTTGCAGCGGCCGTCGGGGGAGAGCCCACGCTGACGGCTGAACTCGACGAACGTCGCGGGGCTGGCCATGACGGTGACCCCGCCCGCCAGGGCCAGATCGCATTCGCCCTGGCGGAGTGCTTGCACAGCAAGGTGCAGGGCGACCAGTGAGGACGAGCAGGCGGTGTCCACGGTCACCGCGGGACCCTCAAGTCCGAACGTGTAAGCCAGGCGGCCGGAGGCGACGCTGCCCGCGCTGCCGCTGACCAGATAGCCCTCGAACCCCTCGGGTGTCGCGCTCGCCTGGTGGAGGCGAGCACCGTAGTCGTTGTACATGACCCCGGCGAACACACCCGTCCGCGAGCCGCGCACCGACTCCGGGTCGATCCCGGCCCGTTCGAAGGTCTCCCAGGCGGTCTCCAGCAGCAGTCGTTGCTGCGGGTCGATGGCCGCCGCCTCGCGTGGGCTGATCCCGAAGAAGGCCGGGTCGAACTCGGCCGCGTCGTACAGGAAGCCACCGTCGCGGGCATAGGAGGTGCCGGTGCGGTCGGGGTCGGGGTCGGGGTCGTACAACTTCTCCAGGTCCCAGCCCCGGTCGCTGGGGAAGGGGCCGACCGCGTCGACGCCGTCCGCGACCAACTGCCACAGGTCCTCGGGTGAGGTGACTCCGCCGGGATAGCGGCACGCCATCCCCACGATCACGATCGGATCCTCGTCCTTCACCGCACGCGCCGGTGCCGGCGCCACGGCCTTCTCCTCCAGCAACTGCCCGCGCAGCCACGCCGCCAGCGACAGCGGAGTCGGATGGTCGAAGACCAGGGTCGTGGGCAGCTTCAGGCCGGTCGCCGCGCTCAGCCGGTTGCGCAGGTCGACGGCGGCCAGTGAGTCGAAGCCGAGGTCGGAGAACGCGCGGCCCTCGGCGACGGAGTCGGCCACGGAATGTCCCAGCACCGTGGCCGCCGCCTCCCGCACGAGGTCCACCAGCAGGCGCTCCGCGTCCTCCGGAGTGGCGTCCGTCAGCCGCTCGGCCAGCTGGCCCCGCTTCCCCCGGGCCGGGTCCGTCGCGCGGGAGCCGGAGGCGCGCCGAGGCGAGGCCGGAACGAGCGACCGCAGCGGTGCCGGGACCGCGGCGCCCTCGGCGGCCAGCGCCGAGGTGTCCAGCCGCGCCGTGACCAGCATCGGGTACTCCGCCCAGTCGGTCCGCAGTGCGGCGTCGAAGAGGGTGAGGGCGTCGTGAGGGTTGAGGGGGGCGATGCCGGTTCGGGCGAGTCGGGCGAGGTCGGCAGGGGTGAGTTTGGTGGCCATGCCGGTGTCTTGTTGCCAGAGGCCCCAGGCCAGGGAGGTGGCGGGGAGGTTCTGGGCGTGGCGGTGGTGGGCGAGGGCGTCGAGGTAGGTGTTGGCGGCGGCGTAGTTGGCTTGTCCGGCGTTGCCGATGGTTCCGGCGATGCTGGAGAAGAGGATGAAGGCGTCGAGGGGGTGGTGGCGGGTGAGGTGGTGGAGGTGGTGGGCGGTGTCGGCTTTGGCGGCTAGGACGGTGTGGAGGTGGTCGGGGGTGAGGTCGGTGATGGGGGTGTCGCGGAGGGTCGCGGCGGTGTGGATGACGGCCGTGAGGGGGTGTTGCGGGGGGATGGTGTCCAGGAGTTGCTGGAGTTGGGTGGGGTCGCTGGTGTCGCAGGCGGTGAGGGTGGGGTGGGCGCCGAGGTTGGTGAGCCGTTCTAGGAGAGTGTCGGCGCCGGGGGCATTGGGTCCGCGTCTGCTGACCAGGAGGAGGTGGCGGATGTTGTGGTGGGTGATGAGGTGTTCGGCGATGAGGGCGCCGAGGGATCCGGTGGCTCCGGTGATGAGCACGGTCCCCTCCGGACGCAACCGGCTCGTTCCGCCGCCGACCGGCACTCTGGCGAGGCGGGGAAGCAGGACCTTTCCCTCCCGGAGCGCCAGTTGCGGCTCCTCCAGGGCCAGCGCGAGCGGCAGGACCCGTTCGGATTCGGCACTGCCGTCGGTGTCGACGAGGACGAATCGGCCAGGGTGCTCGGTCTGCGCCGTGCGTACCAGACCCCAGACGGCCGCCGCGTCCGGTTCCCGGAGGGGCTCCTCTCGGCCGGTGGCCACCGCACCGGCGGTCACGACGGCGAGCCGCGTCTCTGTGTCGCTCGCGAGCCGCTCCTGCACCAGGGTGAGAGCCCGCTCCGCCGCCGCGTGCACGGACTCCGGCGACCCGACGTGGACGATGTCGACGTCCTCGGCGGCCTGCCGGGGCAGCGGAGAGGGAACCCAGCTCACCTCGTACGCCGGAGCCGTGCGGGAACCGGCGAGCGCGGAGTCCGGGAGCGGCCGCAGCGTGATGGCCTCCACCGAGGCGACCAGGTCACCAGCCGGATCGGACAGGACGAGTGACGCACTGTCCGTCCCGGTCGGATCGAGCCGGACCCGGAGCTCGGTGGCCCCGGTGGCGTACAGGCGCACACCCGACCAGGAGAACGGCAGCCGAAGTCCCGTCCCGCCGGCCGTGGGCAGCGGGTGGAGGGCAGCGTCCAGCAGCGCGGGGTGGAGTGCGAACCTGCCGTCGGCGGGCAGGTCCTCCGGCAGCGCCACCTCGGCGAACAGGGTCTCGCCTGACCGCCAGGCCGCGCGGACGTTGCGGAACGCGGGACCGTAGTCGTAGCCGAGCCCTCGGACGTGGGCGTACAGGTCCGCCACATCCGTGCGGACGGCTCCGGGTGGCGGCCATGCGGTGTCCGGTACGGCGGGATCGGAGATCCCGGGTGCCAGGTACCCGGAGGCGTGGCGGACCCACGGCTCGTCCTGACCGGTCCTCGCGTGGATCGTGAGCGCCCGCCTGCCGTCCTCATCGAGGCTCTCCACCAGCGCCTGCACCTGCACCGATCCCCCGGAGGGCAGGACCAGCGGTGCTTCCAGCGTCAGTTCGTCCACCACCGGGCTCTGCACTTGCGAGCCCACCTGGAGCGCCATCTCGACGAAGAGCGCGCCGGGCGCCAACGGCGCGTCGGCCATGCGGTGGTCACCCAGCCACGGGTACGTGTCGAGCGACAACCGCCCGGTGAACAGCACCCCGCTGTCTCCGGCCAGCTCGGTGCCCTGATCGAACAACCCCTCGGTGTCCTCACTGGCGGCGTCCAGCCAGTAGCGCTGTCGTTGGAAGGGGTAGGTGGGCAGGTCGTCGGGGTGGCTGGAGATGTGGGGTGTGAGGCGGGTGGGGTCCCAGGTGCTGCCCTTGGTGTAGGCGGTGGCGATGGCCTTCGCGAGGGTGGTGGGTTCGTGATGGTTCCTGCGGAGGAGGGGGGTGGCGTTGGTGGTCAGGGCGCTGAGCACGGCGTCAGGGCCGAGTTCGAGGTGGGTGGTGATGTGGTGGTTGTGGAGGGTGGTGATGGCGTCGTGGAAGCGGACGGGCCGGCGGATGTGGGTGGTCCAGTAGGCGGGGTCGGTCAGTTGTTCAATGGTGGCGATCTGCCCGGTGAGGTTGCTGATGATCGGGATGGCGGGCGGGTGGTAGGTGAGGGTGGCGGCGATGGCTTGGAACTCGTCGAGGACGGGGTCCATGTGGGGGGAGTGGAAGGCGTGGCTAACCGTCAGTCGGCGGGTGCGTCGGCCTTGGGCGGTGAAGTTGGCGGCCACGTGGGTGGCGGCGGAGGCGTCGCCGGAGATGACGATGGCGGTGGGGCCGTTGATGGCGGCGATGGTGAGGGCAGGGGTGAGGTGGGGCTGGATTTCTTCTTCGGTGGCCTGGATGGCGATCATGGCTCCGCCGGTGGGGGCGGTGTGCATGAGGCGGGCGCGGGCGGCCACCAGGAGAGCGGCGTCGGGCAGAGCGAGCACGCCGGAGACGTGGGCGGCGGTGAGTTCGCCGATGGAGTGGCCGGTGAGGATGTCGGGGTGGATGCCGAGGTGGGTCAGGAGCCGGAACAGCGCCGTTTCCAGCGCGAACAGCGCGGGCTGGGTGTAGCGGGTCTGGTCGAGTAAGGCTGCCTGAGGGGTGCCGGGCTGGGCGAACATGATCTCGCGCAGGGGTTGGTTGAGGTTGGGGTCCAGGGCGGAGATGGTCTCGTCGAGGGCGGCGGCGAACACCGGGTTGGTTTGGTACAGCTCGTGCCCCATGCCGGGGTATTGGCTGCCTTGTCCGGTGAACAGGAACGCGGTGCGCGGTTGAGCAGCCGCTTCCCCCCGGATGAGTGTGGGATGGTGCTGGTCGTCGGCCAGGGCGGTGAGCGCGGCGAGAAGTTCCTGGCGGTCGCCGGTGGTGACGGCGGCGCGGATGGGGAGTGTGGCGCGGCGGGTCGCGAGCGCGTGTGCGGTGGTGGTCAGGTCGAGGTCGGGGTGGCCGGTCAGGTGGTCGTGCAGGCGGAGGGCTTGGGCGCGGAGGGCGTCCGGCGTGTGCGCCGACAGCAGCCAGGGCACCTGCATGCCGGGCGTCGCGAGGGTGTCGGTCTGTGGTGTGTCGGGCGTCGCCGTGGTGTTGCCGTCGGTCTGCGGTGGGGTGGGTGGTTCTTCGAGGACGACGTGGGCGTTGGTGCCGCTGATGCCGAAGGAGGAGACGGCGGCGCGGCGGGGGCGGGCGTCGTCTCGTGGCCAGGGGGTGGCCTCGGTGAGCAGGCGGATGGCGCCGCTGTCCCAGTCGACGTGCGGGGTGGGTTCGTCGATGTGCAGGGTCTGCGGCAGGGTGCCGTGCCGCATCGCCATGACCATCTTCACGATGCCGCCGACCCCGGCCGCCGCCTGCGTGTGCCCGATGTTGGACTTGAGCGACCCCAGCCACAGCGGTCGGTCGGTCGGGCGGTGCCGTCCATAGGTCGCCAGCAGGGCCTGGGCCTCGATGGGGTCGCCGAGCCGGGTGCCGGTGCCATGCGCTTCGACGGCGTCCACGTCGGCGGGGGTCAGCCCGGCACTGGCCAGCGCATGCTGGATGACGCGTTCCTGCGCGGGCCCGTTGGGTGCGGTGAGCCCGTTGCTGGCGCCGTCCTGGTTGATCGCGGTGCCACGGACGAGGGCGAGGATCGGGTGGTTGTTGCGCCGGGCGTCGGAGAGTCGTTCGACGAGAAGCAGCCCCGCGCCTTCCGACCAGCCGGTTCCGTCGGCGCCGGCGGCGAAAGCCTTGCACCGGCCGTCGGCCGACAGCCCGCGCTGACGGCTGAACTCGACGAACGTCCCCGGGCTGGCCATCACGGTCACGCCGCCCGCCAGGGCCAGATCGCATTCACCCTGGCGGAGCGCCTGCACGGCCAGATGCAGGGCGACCAGCGAGGACGAGCAGGCGGTGTCCACGGTCACGGCGGGACCTTCGAGCCCGAACGTGTACGCCAGGCGCCCCGAGAGGACGCTCGGCGTGTTGCCCGTCAGCAGATACCCCTCAAACTCCTTCGGCGCTTGACGCAGCCGCGCGGCGTAGTCGTTGTACATGACCCCGGTGAAGACGGCGGTCCGTGAGCCGCGCACCGAGTCCGGGGCGATGCCGGCCCGTTCGAAGGTTTCCCAGGCGGTCTCCAGCAGGAGTCGTTGCTGCGGGTCGATGGCCGCCGCCTCGCGTGGGCTGATTCCGAAGAAGGCCGGGTCGAAGTCGGCGGCGTCGTGGAGGAAGCCGCCCTGCCGGGTGTAGGAGGTGCCGATGTGGTCGGGGTCGGGGTCGTACAACTTCTCCAGGTCCCAGCCCCGGTTACCGGGGAAGGGGCCGACCGCGTCGACGCCGTCCGCGACCAATTGCCACAGGTCCTCGGGCGAGGCGACCCCGCCGGGATAGCGGCACGCCATTCCCACGATCACGATCGGATCCTCGTCCCGTACGGTACGGACCGGTGCGGGGGCCGTGACCTCCCCCTGCAGCAGGCTAAGCACGTACGCGGTGAGCGCCTCGGCCGAGGGATGGTCGAAGATGACCGTGGCGGGCAGCCGCAGGCCGGTCACGGTGGCGAGCCGGTTGCGCAGTTCCACCCCGGTCAGCGAGTCGAAGCCCAGGTCCTTGAACGCACGGCCCGGATCGATACTCGTGGCGGTGGTGTGGCCGAGCACCATCGCCGCCGCCGTCCGCACCACCTCCGCGACGGCCCGGGCCCGCTCCTGCGCGGCCAGTCCGGCGGTGCGCTCCGCCCAGGAGGCCCCGCCGTCGGCCGCCCTGCCCGCACCCTTTCGCCGGGCCGGGGGAATCAGTCCGCGCAAGGGAGCGGGGAGCGGCCCGTCCGCCGCGCGCCTGCGCAGCGCGGCGGGCTCGACCCGGACCGGCACGAGCAGCGCATCCTTCCGGGAACCGAGGGCGGCGTCGAGCAGGGCCAGCCCGTGGGCCTCGGCGAGGGGGGCGAGCCCCGAGCGGGACCAGCGGGCCAGCTCCGCCGCGTCCAGCCCGCGGGCCATCCCGTCGGCCTGCTCCCACAGGCCCCAGGCCAGGGAGAGGGCGGGCAGGCCGCGGGCGTGGCGATGCTGGGCGAGGGCGTCGAGGTAGGCGTTGGCGGCGGCGTAGTTCGCCTGCCCGGCCGTACCCGCGATGCCGGTGACGGAGGAGAACAGGACGAAGGCGTCCAGAGGCAGGTCTTCGGTGAGCTCGTGGAGGAGGGCGGCGGCGTCGGCCTTCGGGCGCAGCACCGCGTCGAGACGCTCCTCGGTCAACGACTCCAGGGTGCCGTCGTCGAGCGTGCCCGCCAGGTGCACGACGGCGCCGAGCGGCCGGTCCTCCGGCAGGGACGCCAGCACGGCCGCCAGCGCGGCGCGGTCGGTCACGTCGCAGGAGACGAACCTCGCCTCGGCTCCCGCCGCGGCGAGCTCGCGGGCGAACTCCCCGGCCCCTTCGGCGGCCGGGCCGCCGCGGCTGAGCAGCAGCAGGTGCCGCGCGCCGCGCCGTTCGACCAGGCGCCGGACCACCGGGCGGGCGAGGCCTCCGGTGCCGCCGGTGACCAGGACCGTCCGGTCGGCGAATCCGGTCGCCGGGCCCGTCGCGGTGCTCGCCCGCACCAGGCGCGGGACCAGTACGACGCCGTCCCGCACCGCGAGCTGTGGTTCGTCGCCGGACAGGTCCGCGAGTGCGGTGAGGCTCGCCGCGACGGCGTCCGGCGCGACGTCGGCGACGGCGAACCTGCCGGGCTGCTCGGTCTGCGCCGACCGCAGCAGACCCCACGCGGCCCCCGCCCACGGGTCGTCGACCGGGTCACCGTCGACGGCCGCGACGGCGCCGTGGGTGAGGAAGAGCAGCCGCGAGGCACCTCCCTGCTGGTCCCCCGCCCAGTCCCGCAGCGTCCGCAGGACGAACCTCGCCGCCTCCCGTCCGTACGGCACACGTACCGCCACCACATCGGCGGATCCGGCCGCGCTCACCGTCTGGGCGCCCTCCGGCACGAGGACGACCCGCAGGCCGGCGTCGCTCGTCGCAGCCAGGCGTTCCGCGTCGTCGGCCGCACCGCGCGTCCCACCCGCTGGCTCGGTGGCGGGCACGGGCAGGGGCGACCACCCGATCCGATACAGGTCCCTCCGGGCGGTCGTGCCGAACAGGTCCGCGGGCACCGAGCGCAGGGCCACCGACTCGGCCGTGAGCACCGGCAGACCGGCCTCGTCCACGGTCGTCAGCGTCCAGCCGCCGCCCGGCCTCGCCGACCACCGGACCCGCAGCGTCGCGGCCCCGCTGGCGGACAGTTCCACGCAGGTCCACGAGTACGGCACCGGGAGCCCGTCGCCCGCCGAGATCTCCCGCCTGACGAGAGGATGCAGCGCCGCGTCGAGCAGCGCGGGGTGCAGCGGGAACCCGCCGGGCCCGGCATCCTGGCCACCCGCGCCGAGCCTGGGGTCCTGGCCATCCACGCCGGGCTCGTCGTCCGGGAGTGCCACTTCGGCGAACAGGTCCGCGCCCTGTCGCCAGGCCGCGCGCACGCCCTGGAACGTGGGTCCGTACGCGTACCCCGCCTCGGCCAGTTCGGCGTAGAGCAGGTCCGGGTCGAGCGGTTCGGCACCGGCGGGCGGCCACTGGACGGTTGTCGACGCGGTTGTCGACGCGGTTGTCGACGCGGTTGTCGGTGTGGGGGCCGTCGTGGCCGGGGCCAGCAGGCCGGTCGCGTGCCGACGCCACGGTTCGTCCTCGCGGTCCGGCCTGGCGTGGACGGTCAGGGTGCGGGTCCCGTCGTCCGCCTGGGCGCCGACGGACAGCTGCAGAGCCACCGGCCCGTCGGCCGGCAGCACCAGCGGAGCCTCGACCGTGAGCTCCTCGACCCGGGGAGATCCCGCGCGCTCGCCCGCCGCCAGCGCCAGGTCCACGAACGCGGTTCCGGGCAGCAGCACCGCGCCGGCGATCCGGTGCCCGGCCAGCCACGGGTACGTATCGAGCGACAGCCGCCCGGTGAACAGCACGCCCCCGTCGTCCGCCCGCTCCACCGACGCGCTGAGGAACGGGTGATCACCCGCCGTCAGCCCGAGAACCTCCGGCCCCGCATGCCGCTTGTCCGGCAGAATCCAGTAGCGCTGTCGCTGGAAGGGGTAGGTCGGCAGGTCCACGCGAGACTCGGCCGGGGCGTCCACGCGGGACTTGGCCGGGGCGTCCACCGTGTTCTTTGAGGTGTCTTCGAGGTGTCGTGCCCAGTTGACCGGAACGCCCGTGGTGTGGAGCGCGGCCAGCGCCCGTGTCACGGTGGCCGGTTCCGGTAGGTCGCGGCGGAGGGTTGGCCGGGGGTCGGTGTCGGGCAGGATGTCGGCGGTCATCGCGGTGAGTACCGCGTCCGGGCCCACCTCCAGGTACGTTTCGATGCCGGTTTCGGCCAGGGTGTGGATGCCGTCGGCGAAGCGGACGGGTTCTCGTACGTGTCGGACCCAGTGGTCGGGTGAGGCGAGTTCGTCGGCGGTGGCGAGGCGGCCGGTGCGGTCCGACACGATCGGGATGCGCGGTGCGGTGAAGTGGAGGTCGGCGACGATCGCGTGGAAGTCGGCCAGCATGGGTTCCATCAGTGGTGAGTGGAAGGCGTGGCTGACGGTCAGGCGTCTGTGCTTCGCGCCACGTGCCGCCGCACGCTTCATCACCGCCAGTACAGCCTCCTCGGTGCCGGACACCACCGTCGATCGGGGGCCGTTGATCGCGGCGAGTGAGACGTGTTCGGTGAGTCCTTCCAGCAGCGTGACCGCATCCGTTTCGCTCACCGACAGCGCGGCCATCGCGCCGCCTGTGGGGAGGGCCTGCATGAGCCGGGCGCGTGCGGTGACCAGTGTGGCGGCGTTCGTCAGGTCCAGGACTCCGGCTATGTGGGCTGCGGCGATGGATCCGACCGAGTGGCCGAGCACTGCTTCTGGTCGTAGGCCTCGGTCTTCCAGGAGCCGGAAGAGGGCTGTTTGGAGGGCGAACAGTGCGGGCTGGGTGTAGCGGGTTTGGTCCAGGAGAGCGGCTTCGGGGGTACCGGGCTGGGCGAACATGAGCTGCAGGAGAGGCTGGTCCAGGTGGGGGTCCAGGGCGGCGACGGTCTCGTCCAGGGCGGCGGCGAAGACGGGGTGGGTCTGGTAGAGCTGGTGTCCCATGCCGGGGCGCTGGCTGCCCTGTCCGGTGAACAGGAAGCCGACGCGAGGTGGGGCGGCGGCTTCTCCCCGGATCAGAGATGGATGCTCCCGGCCCTCCGCCAACGCGTCCAGGGTGGCGAGTAGCTGGTCTCGGTCGCCAGTGATGACGGCGGCGCGGTGGGGGAGGGCGGCGCGGCCAGTCGCGAGTACCTGTGCGGTGGAGGCAGGGTCGGTGTGGGGCCGCCGGCCCAGATAGGTGTGCAGGCGCAGGGCTTGGGCGCGGAGGGCGTCCGGCGTGTGCGCCGACAGCAGCCAGGGCACCTGCGTGCCGGGCGCCGCCAGCCTGTCGCCATCGGTCTGTGATATGTCGGGCGTCGCCAGGGTGTCGCCATCGGTCTGTGATATGTCGGGTGTCGCCGTGGTGTCGCCGTCGGTCTGTGGTGTGTCGGCCGTCGCCGGAGTGAGTTTGATCGCCTGTGACGGGGTGGGTGGTTCTTCGAGGACGACGTGGGCGTTGGTGCCGCTGATGCCGAAGGAGGAGACGGCGGCGCGGCGGGGGCGGTCATCGTCTCGTGGCCAGGGGGTCGCCTCGGTGAGCAGGCGGAGCGCGCCGGTCGCCCAGCGGACGTGCGGGGTGGGTTCGTCGATGTGCAGGGTGCGGGGCAGCAGGTCGTGTCGCAGGGCTTGGACCATTTTGATGACGCCGCCGACCCCGGCGGCCGCCTGGGTGTGACCGATGTTGGATTTGAGCGATCCCAGCCACGCCGGCCGGTCCGCGGGCCGGTTCCGCCCGTAGGTGGCGAGCAGGGCTTCGGCTTCGATGGGGTCGCCGAGCCGGGTGCCGGTGCCGTGGGCTTCGATGGCGTCCACGTCGGCGGGGGTGAGTCCGGCGCTGGTGAGCGCCTGTTGGATGACGCGTTCCTGCGCGGGCCCGTTGGGTGCGGTGAGGCCGTTGCTGGCGCCGTCCTGGTTGATCGCGGTGCCACGGACGAGGGCGAGGATCGGGTGGTTGTTGCGCCGCGCGTCGGAGAGCCGTTCGACGAGAAGCAGACCCGCCCCTTCCGACCAGCCGGTCCCGTCGGCGCCGGCGGCGAAGGCCTTGCACCGGCCGTCGGCCGACAGGCCGCGCTGGCGGCTGAACTCCAGGAACATGCCCGCGGTCGCCATGACGGTGACTCCACCCGCCAGGGCCAGGTCGCATTCGCCCTGGCGGAGCGCTTGTACGGCCAGGTGCAGGGCGACCAGTGAGGATGAGCAGGCGGTGTCCACGGTCACGGCGGGACCTTCGAGCCCGAACGTGTACGCCAGGCGGCCGGAGGCGACGCTGACGGTGCTCCCCGTGAGCAGGTAGCCGTCGAAACCGTCGGCGGGCTCGTCCAGGCGAGGGCCGTAGTCCTGTGCCGTCCCGCCGACGAATACGGCGGTTCGTGAGCCGCGAAGCGAGTCGGGGTCGATGCCGGCCCGTTCGAAGGTTTCCCAGGCGGTCTCCAGCAGGAGTCGTTGCTGTGGGTCGATGGCCGCCGCCTCGCGTGGGCTGATCCCGAAGAAGGCCGGGTCGAACTGGGCCGCGTCGTACAGGAATCCGCCTTGGCGGGTGTAGGAGGTTCCGGTGTGGTCGGGGTCGGGGTCGTACAACCTGTCCAGGTCCCAGCCCCGGTCGCCGGGGAAAGGGCCGACGGCGTCCACGCCGTCCGCGACCAGTCGCCACAGGTCCTCGGGCGAGGTGACGCCGCCGGGGTAGCGGCACGCCATCCCCACGATCACGATCGGGTCCTCGTCCCGCACCGCACGTGCGGGGAGGACGGCCGCGGCCTCCGCGCCGCCGATCAGCTCCTCGCTCAGTGACTGGACGACCGCACGTGGCGTCGGATGGTTGAAGACCAGGCCGGACGGCAGGACGAGGCCCGTCGCGTCCTGCAGCCGGTCCCGTAGTTCGACGGCGGCCAAGGAGTCGAAGCCGAGGTCCTTGAAGGTCCGGTCGCTGTCCACGGCGTCACCGGTGACGTGGCCCAGGACGATGGCCGTCTGAGTGCGGACCAGGTCGAGCAGGTCCTGTGACGCCACGGCCCGCCGAGAAGCGGGCTCGGCGGCGGGCCGCCGTCCAGCCTGCGGCTCGCTCCGAGGCCCGGGCCGCTGTCCGGTCTGGGGCTCGCTCCGAGGCCCGGGCCGCCGTCCGGTCTGCGATTCGCTCAGGGGCTCCGGCTGCGGGCCGGTTCGCTCGTCTGTGGTGTCCAGCCAGTGGCGTTCGCGCTGGAACGCGTACGTCGGCAGGGGAACAGCCCGGCCGCCCAACTCGGCGAGCAGGCCCGCGAAGTCGACCTCGACGCCGCGCACGTGGACGCCCGCCAGCGCGTGGATCAGCGTGGCGGGCTCCTGCCTTCCCCGCCGCAGGGTGGCGTGCACGGTGGCCTGGCCGGTCGAGGCGGCCCTGACCATGCCGGAGAGCACGGCGTCGGGGCCGAGTTCGAGGTGGGCGGTGATGCGGTGGCCGTGGAGGGTGGTGATGGCGTCGTGGAAGCGGACGGGCTGGCGGATGTGGTTGGTCCAGTAGACGGGGTCGGTGAGCTGGTCGGTGGTGGCTACTCGTCCGGTGACGTTGCTGATGATCGGGATGATGGGCGGGCGGTAGGTGAGGGTGGCGGCGATGGCGTGGAACTCGTCGAGGACGGGGTCCATGTGGGGTGAGTGGAAGGCGTGGCTCACCGTCAGCCGGCGGGTGCGCCGGCCTTGGGCGGTGAAGAAGGCGGCCACCTGGGTGGCGACAGGAGTGTCGCCCGAGATGACCACGGCAGTGGGGCCGTTGACGGCGGCGATGCTGAGGGCAGGGGTGAGGTGGGGCTGGACTTCTTCTTCGGTGGCCTGGATGGCGATCATGGTTCCGCCTGCGGGGGCGGTGTGCATGAGGCGGGCGCGGGCGGCCACCAGGAGAGCGGCGTCGGGCAGAGAGAGCACGCCGGAGACGTGGGCGGCGGTGAGTTCGCCGATGGAGTGGCCGGTGAGGATGTCCGGGCGGACGCCCAGGTAGTCCAGGAGCCGGAACAGGGCGGTTTCCAGCGCGAACAGCGCGGGCTGGGTGTAGCGGGTCTGGTCGAGCAAAGCGGTCTGGTCGGGCAGAGCGGTCTGGTCGGGTAGAGCGGCCTGGAGGCTCCCGGGTTGGGCGAACATGATCTCGCGCAGGGGCTGGTCGAGATGTGCGTCCAGGGCGGCGGTGACCTCGTCGAGGGCTGCGGCGAAGACGGGATGGGTCTGGTAGAGCTGGTGTCCCATGCCGGGGTATTGGCTGCCTTGTCCGGTGAACAGGAACGCGGTGCGAGGTTGACCGGCCGCTTCTCCCCGGATCAGGGACGCATGTTCCCGGCCCTCCGCCAGCGCGGCGATTCCTTCGGCGAGCCCTTCGGCGTCCCCGGCGACCACCACCGCCCGGTCCGCGAAGCGGGTGCGGGTGGCGGCCAGCGCGTACGCGAGGTCCACCGGGCGGCCCTGCCCCCCGTCCCGAAGTCGCTCGCCCAGCCGAGCCGCCTGTCCGCGCAGGGCGTCCGCGCCACGGCCGGACACCACGAAGGGCAAGGGCCCGCGATCCCCTCCGGCGTCCCCCGCCGGTGACTCGAGCTGGTCCGTCACCTCGCCGAGCACGACGTGCGCGTTGGTGCCGCCCATGCCGAACGAGCTGACCCCGGCCACCAGCGGACGTCCGTCGCCGTCCCCGGGCCAGGGGCCGCGTTCGGTCACCACCCGCAGCCCGAGGTCGTCCAGGGGGATGGCGGGGTTGGGTTCGCGGAAGTTCAGGCTGGCGGGCAGGGTGCGGTGCTCGATGCTCAGCGCGGTCTTGAGCAGGCCGACCAGCCCGGCCGCGCCCTCCAGGTGCCCGACGTTCGTCTTGACCGAGCCGACCGGCAGCGGGGCAGGGCGTCCCGCGCCGAGGGCCGCGCCCAGGGCGGCGGCCTCGATCGGGTCCCCCACCGGCGTTCCGGTGCCGTGCAGCTCGACGTACCGCACCTCGGACGGCTCGGTGCCCGCGCGGGCGTGGGCCTCGCGGATCACGGCCTCCTGGGCGGCACGGTCCGGCACCGTCAGCCCTGCGGACGCGCCGTCGTTGTTGACCGCGCTGCCGAGGATCGCGCAGTGGATCCGGTCGCCGTCGGCCAGCGCCCGGCCGAGCGGCTTGAGCACGACGGTCACGCCGCCCTCGCCGCGGACGTACCCGTTGGCCCGGGCGTCGAAGGTGTGGCAGCGGCCGTCGGGGGAGAGCGCGCCGAACCGGGCGCTGCGCGCGCTGCTGTCGGGGGACAGGATCAGGTTGACCCCGCCGACCAGGGCCAGGTCCGACTCGCCGCGGCGCAGGCTCTCGCAGGCGAGGTGCACCGCGACCAGCGACGAGGACTGCGCCGCGTCGACCGTCAGGCTCGGCCCGGTCAGACCGAGCACGTACGACAGCCGGTTGGCGAGGATGCCCCGGTGCAGCCCGGTGACCGAGTGCCGGCCGGGCGCCGCGCCGAGACGGTGGTGCAGGGCCGCGTAGTCGTCCCAGATGGCGGCGGCGAACACCGAGGTGCGGCTGCCCGCCAGCCGGGCCGGGACGATGCCGGCCTCCTCCAGCGCCTCCCAGCCCAGTTCGAGCAGCAGCCGCTGCTGCGGGTCCATCGCCGCCGCCTCGCGCGGGGAGATGCCGAAGAAGGCGGCGTCGAAGCGGTCGACCTCGTCGAGGAACGCGCCGCGGCCGGGCGCGTCCCCCGACCAGCGGTCCGCCGGCGCCTCGCCCACCGCGTCGCGGCCCTCGGCCAGCAGCCGCCAGAAGGAGGCGACGTCCGCCGCCTGGGGCAGCCGGCAGGCGAGACCGATGATGGCGATGGGTTCCGCCGGCGCGGAGGATTTGTCGGAGACGGTGGCCGAGTGGTTTTCGCGCATTGTCTGCTGCTGGCTCTCTCGTCGAGGACGACACGGCGTGCGTACGTGCGGGTCGTTCGCATACCAGCCTCGGCGGAGGCCCTAACGGTGGCCTTGTTCCGCTCTAAATCGGACCATGTGAAGTTGTCTGTCTGAATTGCTCTGTTTCGGCCGGGACGGTCAGTCGACCCCGTGCAGGCCGCGCCGCAGGGCCTCCAGGTGCTCGACGGCGATGCGTCGCTGCTCCGCCGGCCGGTCGGGCGCGCCGAACGCGTGGTAGAGCCCGGGGAAGTTGTGCGACTCGACCGGCACACCGGCCTGCGACAACCGCAGGGCGTACAGGATGCCCTCGTCTCGCAGCGGGTCGAGACCGGCGGTGGAGATGTAGGCGGGGGGCAGCCCGGACAGGTCCTCCACCCGGGCGGGGGCCGCGTACGCCGGTGCCGTGTGGTCGCCGCCCAGGTACAACCGCCAGCTCTCCTCGGCCAGCCGCCGGTTCCAGATCGGCACGTCGGCGAGCTCGATCATCGACCTGGTGTTCAGCCGGTCGTCGAGCGCGGGGGTGCTGAGGTGCTGGAAACGCAGCGGCGGCCCGCCCCGGTCGCGGGCGAGCAACGCCACCCCGGTGGCCAGCGCGGCGCCCGAGCTGGCGCCCGCCACGCCGAGCCGCGCCGAATCGACGCCGAGCGAGGCGGCGTCGGCGGCGAGCCAGCGCAGCGCCGCGTAGGCGTCCTCCAGACCGGCCGGGTACGGATGCTCGGGCGCCAGGCGGTAACCGACCGCGACGACGATGACCGACGCGTACGCCGCCGCCTGCGCCGCGCCCTGGTGGACGTGGTCGAGGTTGCCGAGCACGAACCCGCCGCCGTGCAGCCACAGGGTGGCGGGCGCAGGCGCGGTCAGCCCGTGCGGACGGTAGATCCGCACCAGCACGTCCGGCGCGCCGGCCGGCCCGGGGACGGAGCGCTCGCTGACCGCGACGGCCTCGAATCCCGGCAGCTCGTGCAGCGGCCGCAGGGCGGTACCGGCGCGGTCGAGGACCGCGTCGGCGAGGGTGCCGGTGATCGGCATGGTCACACCTCCAGAGAAAGGGCCTGTGACGGGCACAGGTCGAGAATGGCGCGGAACCGCCGCTCGTCCCCGTCGGGCACCTCGGGGTCGAGCACCACGACCAGTCCGAGCTCGGACTGGTCGAAACGGTCCGGCGCGGACAGCACGCACTGCCCGGCGCCCAGGCAGCGGCCTTGGTCGGCGGTGATACGCATGATTCGGTGTCCTCTTCCTCAGGTGGCTTCCCGCGATGGGCGTTTACCAGGTGACGGGCAGTTCCCAGATGCCCTGCACGCCTCCGGCCTCCTTGATCGGAAGCTCTCCGGAGTCCCGGGCCAGCCGCAGACCGGGGAGTCTGCGGAAGAGGGTGCCGAGGGCGATCTCCATCTCGGCGCGCGCCAGATTCTGCCCGATGCACTGGTGCACGCCGTGCCCGAACGAGACGTGGTTGCGGGCGCCCCGCTCGATCTCGAAATCGGCGGGGCCGGGGAACGCCGCGTCGTCGCGGTTGGCGGTGGAGATGACCACCACGATCCCGTCCCCGGCTCGGATGCGCTGCCCGGCCAGCTCGGCGTCGGCGGTGGCGAACCGGGCGATGCCATCCGCGATGGCCATGAACCGCAGCAGTTCCTCCACCGCCGTCGGCAGCAGGGACGCGTCGGCCCGCAGCGCGGCGAGCTGATCGGGATGCTCCAGCAGGGTGAGCACGCCCAGCGCGATGGCGCTCGCGGTGGTCTCGTGCCCGGCGACGAGCAGCAGCAGCGCGATGTCCACCAGCTCGCGGCGGGTCAGCACGCCGGTCTCCACCTGCTCGGCGATGAGCGTGTCCAGCAGCCCGTCGCCCGGGTCTTGCTGCTTGCGGCCGATCAGCCCGTCCAGATAGGCGCTCAGCTGCGCGAAGGCGTCCGCGCTCTCCTCCAGGCTGGTGCTGCCGGTGACCACCCGCCGGGACTGCTGCTCGAAGAAGGTGTGGTCGGCGTACGGCACGCCGAGCAGCTCGCAGATGACGATGGACGGCACCGGCAGCGCGAACTCCGGCACCAGGTCGGCCACCGGGCCCTTGGCCTCGATGGTGTCGATCAGGTTGTCCACCAGCGCCTGGATGCGCGGGCGGAGCGCCTGCGCCTTCTTCACGGTGAAGCTGGACAGCAGCATCCTGCGCTGCACGGTGTGCTCCGGCGGGTCCATGCCGATGAAGTTGCGCACCTTGCGGGCGGACTCGAAGCGCGGCGCCAGCGCCGGGTAGTGGGGGTGGACCCGGTCGGAGGAGTAGGTGGCCGGGTCGAGCAGCACCCGCCTGGCCTCGGCGTGGCCGGTGACGGCCCACACCTGGCGGCCGTTGTACAGCCGCACCCGGGACACCGGCCCGTGCCGGTCGTACTCGGCGTACCCGGCCGGCGGGTGGTAGGGGCAGCCGCGGGGCTGGGGGTACTCGGGGATCCCGGCGGTCATTCCTTGGCCTCCAAGACGGTGATCGGGGCGGGAGCCGCGGGCGTGGCAGAGTCCCGCCGGGAGAGGCTGAGCCGGCGGACGGCGGGCGACTCGACCCATCGGAACAGCGCGTAGGCGAGCACCAGGCTGACCGCGAGGGCGAGCAGCAGCAGCCCGGCCCCGGCGACGGGGGCCAGGTCGCGTCCCTCGACCAGGTACCGGTGGCCGTAGGTGACGACCATGAAGTGGACCATGTAGAAGGCGAAGGACAGCTCGCCGAGCCGTACCAGGGCCCTGCCCCGGAACGGCGAGCGACTGGCGTGCAGGTCGGCCTGGGCCGCGGCGACCACCAGCGGGGTCAGCCACAGCGCGGCGGTGCCGGCGATACCGAACAGGTAGGGGACGTTGGCCTGCACGAGGTAGCCCACGGTGGCGATCAGCAGCGCGGGCAGCAGGCCGAGCCGCGGCCAGGAGCCGTCCAGCACCAGCCGCGCCGCCACCACGCCGAGTACGAACTCGGCCGCGCGGATCGGCGGGAAGAAGTACACGAACCAGATCTGCTCGAAGGAGAGCGATCCGTCGGCGATGAACGGCAGCGGGGTGCCGCCGATCGCGTAGGTCGCCACCAGCGGTGCGGCGAGGGTGACGGCGACCAGCGCCACGGCCGTGATCCACAGCGCCCGCGCCGAGAACCGTCCCAGCACCCGCAGCACCGCCGGGAAGCTCAGGTAGAACAGCAGCTCGCAGGAGAGCGACCAGCTCACCGAGTTCATCGTGTTCGGGACGGTGATGTCGGGGATCCACGACTGGAGGAGGAACAGGTTGGCGAGCGTTCCGGTGGTGGTGAACTGCTGCGCCGTCAGCAGCATCAGCACCCCGGCCGCGACGAACGTCACAAGGTGGTTGGGGAAGATCTTCACCAGCCGCCGCCGCCAGATGCGCGGCGCGGTGTCGTCCGGGCGGGCCGACCAGGTGAGCACGAACCCGCTGAGGACGAAGAAGAAGGTGACGCCGTAGAAGCCCGCGTTGTCGAACACCGTGCCGAGCGCGTCCCCCGCCGCGCCGTCGATGAACCTGGTCTGCCAGGTGGTGTGGAAGGCGAACACGAGCAGCGCCGCGATGAAGCGCAGTCCGGTCAGGGACGGGAGTCGGGCGCCGCGTGGTTGTTCTGGTGAGCTCGTCATGAGCATCGCTCCCGGGGCTGGAAGGAGTCGGGCCCATCGCCGTGGGCCGGGGTTGCCCTGACGAGGCTGGCAGCCGGGTATTGGCCCGGTCTAAAGCCGTTCTTGTGCCGGTTCGCGGGAGATCCGCCGCGCTCGCTTGGGCACCGCGTCGAGCAGCGAGCGCGTGTACGGGTGCGCGGGCCCGGCGAACACGTCCTCGACGGGGCCGGACTCCACGACCCGGCCGTCCTTCATCACCAGCACCCGGTCGCACACCTCGCGCACGACGGCCAGGTCGTGCGAGATGAACAGCGTGGCCAGCCGCAGTTCGTTCTGCAGGCGGCGGAGCAGGGCCAGCACCTGGGCCTGCACCGACACGTCCAGCGCGGACACCGGCTCGTCGCAGACCAGCAGCCGGGGCTCGGGGGCCAGGGCGCGGGCGATGGCCACCCGCTGGCGCTGGCCGCCGGACAGGGCCGCGGGCCGCCGGTCGAGCAGGTCGGGCGCCAGGCCCACCCGCTCCAGCAGCCGTACGGTGTGGCCGAGCCGGTCGCGGCGCGGGACGCCGGTCGCGGCCAGCGCCTCGCCGATGACGCGGGACACCGGCCAGCGCGGGTCGAAGGCGCTCAGCGGATCCTGGGGGATGAGCTGGATCGTGCGCCGTCTGGCCCGGCGCGCTCGCTCCGGCGCCCCGCTCCAGGGCAGCCCGTCCAGCAGCACCGTGCCCTCGTCCGGCCGCACCAGCCCGAGCACCATGCGGGCCAGCGTGGTCTTGCCGGAGCCGGACTCACCGACCAGGCCGAGCGTCTCGCCGGCGCGCAGCGTGAAGTCCACGCCGGCCACCGCCGTCCGCCTGGCCCCGCGTCCACCGGCGAAGTGCTTGACGGCGCCGGTGACGCTCAGCAGCGGCAGGTCCTCGCCGGGCGCGGGCGGGGCCGCCCGCGCAGGGCGGGGACGGCTGCCCGGCACCGCCGCGAGCAGTTCCCTGGTGTAGTCGTGCCGCGGGTCGTCGAGCACCCGCTCCGTCGGCCCCGACTCGACGATCACGCCGGCGCGCATCACCGCCACCTCGTCGGCGAGCGCCTCCACGACGGCCAGGTCGTGCGAGATCAGCAGCAGCCCGGTGCCCTGCTCCTTCAGCTCCGCGAGCAGGTCGAGCACGCGGGCCTGCACGGCGGCGTCCAGCGCGGTCGTCGGCTCGTCGGCGATCAGCGTGCCGGGGCCGGCCGCGATGGCCGAGGCGATGAGCGCCCGCTGCCGCAGGCCGCCCGACAGCTGGTGGACGTACTGCCGGGCCCGCTCCTCGGGTTCCGGTACGCCGACCCGGGTGAGCAGGCCGACCACCGCGTCCGCGGCCTGGCTACGGGGCACCGTCCGGTGCGCGAGCAGGGATTCGGTGATCTCCGTGCCGATCGGGCGCAGCGGGTCGAGCGCGACCAGCGCGTCCTGGGCGACCAGGCCGATGTGCCGGCCGCGGATCCGCCGCCAGTCGCGCGGGCCGAAGCGGAGGGCGTCCTGCCCGGCGACGCGCAGCCGGTCGGCCGTGACGCTCGCCGTGGGTCCGGCCAGCCCGAGCAGGGAGCGGGCCAGCGCCGACTTGCCCGAGCCCGACTCGCCGACCAGGGCCAGGCAGCGTCCGGCGTACAGGCGCAGGGAGGCGGCGCGTACGGCGTGCACCTGGGTGGCGCCGGCACCGAACCGGACATGCAGTCCGTCCACATCGAGCAGCGGTTGTTCGGTCATGACGCGTACCGTCCCTCGGATCGTGCCTGCGCGTGGCGGCCCACCACGGTCACCGCGACGACCGTGCAGACGAGCATCAGCCCGGGGAACAGCGCGATCCACCAGGCCTGATGGAGGAAGCCCTGGCCTTCGGTCAGCATGGCTCCCCACTCGGGCGTCGGCGGCTGGGCGCCCAGGCCGAGATAGCTCAGCGCGGCGCCCGTGGAGATCGACGCGCCGAGCGTGATGGTGCCCAGGACCAGCAGCGGGCCCACCGTGTTGGGCAGCACGTGCCGCAGCACGATCAGCGGCCGGCGCACGCCCAGCCCGATCGCCGACTCCACGTAGCCGGACCTGCGCACCACCATGGCCTGGGCGCGGACCACCCGGGCGAAGCCGGGCGCGATGCCCACCGCCACCGCGATCGTCGCCCCGCTCACGCCCTTGCCGGTGATCAGCACCACCAGCAGGGCCAGCAGCAGCGCGGGCAGCGCCAGCAGGGCGTCGGCCGCGCGCATCAGCACCGCGTCGCCGAACCGGCCGGACAGGGCGGCGACCAGACCCCAGACCAGGGCGATGACCAGCCCCGCGGCGGTCGCCGCCGCCCCGATGGACAGGGAGTAGCGGGCGCCGTGCACGACGCGGGTGAAGACGTCCCGGCCGAGCTGGTCGGTGCCGAACAGGTGGGCGGCGTCCGGGGCCTGCAGCGCCTGCAACGGGTCGGTGTCGGTGGGGCTGCCCGCGGCCAGCAGCGCCGGATGGACGGCGGCCACCAGCAGCAGCGCCAGCAGCGCCGCCGACAGCAGCACCGCGGGGCCCGGCAGCGGCCGCGAGAACCGTGGCCGCTGACGGGACGCCGGATCGACTTGTTCCGTCGTCATGCGGCCTGGACCCCCGTACGCTTGCGCAGCCGCGGGTCCACGACCGCGTACAGCACGTCGACCAGCGCGCTGGCGGCGACGAACACCACCGCGGAGAGCGCCACCACGCCCTGCACGACCGGCAGGTCCCGGTCGCCGACGGCCTGGAGGGTCACCCGCCCGATGCCGGACCTGGCGAAGACGTTCTCCACGATCACCGTGCCGCCCAGCAGGGTGCCGGTGAACCACCCGGCCAGGGTCAGCGCGGGCAGCGCGGCGTGCCGCAGCGCGTGCCGGTACCTGACCGCAGGCTCGGGGAGCCCGCGCGCCCGAGCCGTGATCACGAACGGCTGCTCCAGCGCGCCGAGCAGGCCCTCCCGCAGCACCTGGGTCAGCACCGCGGCGATCGGCAGCGCCAGGGTGATCGTCGGCAGGATCAGCGACGCGAAGTCGCCGGTCTCCGCCACCGGCAGCCAGCCCAGCCGGAAGGAGAAAATGGTGAGCAGCATGATGCCGAGCCAGAAGGAGGGGGTGGAGACGACCACCAGCTCCACCACGGCCGACACCCTGCGTGGCCAGTTGGCCCGCCCCGAGGTCGCCACGGTCACCAGCACCGCCAGGAGCGGCGCCAGCAGCGTGGCCCCCAGCGCGAGCTGCACGGTCGGCCACAACTGGTCGGCGAGCACCGTCGCCACGGGCTGCTGGAGCTGGTAGGAGTCGCCGAACCGGCCCGTCGCCAACCGGCCCAGGTAGGCCAGGTACTGCACGATGAGCGGCTCGTCCAGCCCGTACTGCTGGCGGATGGCCTCGTGCTGCTCCTCGGAGACCAGCGCGTCCGAGCCGACGATGGCGTACACCGGGTCGCCGGGGATGAGCTGGAGCACCAGGAAGGCGCAGGTGGCCGCGGCCCAGACCACCAGGGCCGCGCTCACCAGCCGGACGGCCACGAGCCGGACGGCACCCATCAGGGGGCCTCGACCCAGGCGGCGTAGAACTCGGGGTGGGCGGAGATGCCGAGCCGCAGGTCGTGCACCCGGGTGCTGAACCCGACGTTCTGGGTGTCGATGTAGGTCGGGACGACGGCCGCCTGGTCGATCGCCCAACGCTGCGCCTTGGCGTAGTTCGCCGCGCGCTCGGCGGGGTCCTGGGCGGTCTGCGCGGCCGTCAGCCACTGGTCCATCTCGGGGTCGGCGACCTGGGCGAAGTTGTGGCCGCTGTTCTTGGAGGTCTGGTCGGAGAAGAAGAAGTGGCTGAGGATGTCACCGTCGCCGCGGGCCCAGGACAGCTCGACCACGTCGTAGCGGCCCTCGTCCAGCCGGCTGCCGACCTCGATGGCGTCGGTCGAGGCGGCCAGCTGCAGGTAGATGCCGCTCTTCTTCAGGTCGCCCTGCACCGCCTGGGAGAAGGTGCTCGGCTTGCCGTAGATGGGGGCGACGACGGTGAGCCGCTTGCCGTCCTTGGTGCGGTAGCCCTCCGCGTCCCGCCCGGTCCAGCCGGCCTCGTCGAGCAGCTTCGCCGCCAGCGCCGGGTCCGGCGGCCACGTTCCCTCCAGGGTGGGGTCGTAGCTGGCCGGGGTGGTCGGGGACAGGACGCTCCAGGCGCGGGGGTAGAGGCCCTGGAACACCGACTTCACGATCGTGTCGATGTCGATGGCGCGCTGGAACGCCTGGCGGACGCGCCGGTCGGAGAAGAGGGGGCTCTTGGTGTTGAGGTAGAAGGTGTTGACCGCGCCGGGCACCTGCTTGTCCAGCACCTCGAGCTTGGGGTTGTCCTTGACCAGCGTCAGCTGGTTGGCGGGGATCGCACTGGCGGTGTCGACCTGACCGGAGGTCAGCGCCCCGATCCGGGTGGCGTCCTCGGTGATGAACCTGACCTTGAGCGAGTCCAGCCGGGGCGGCCCGGCGTGCCCCGCGCTCTTCGGCGCCCAGGCGTAGGCCGGATTCTTCAGGTACGTCCGCTCCTGGCCGCGCACGTAGGGACCGGACTTGAACGGGCCGGAGCCCACCGAGCCGTCCCCGGCCGCGCACAGCTTGTCGGAACCCGCGGCCAGCGAGGCGGGTGCGGCGATCCCCAGGGCGGTGGTGCTCGCCGCCTGCAGGAACGGCACGTACGGGCGCTCGAACTCGATCTTCACCTCGTACGGGCCGGAGACCTTGATGCCCTTGTACGGGCCGAGCAGCCCGGCGGCGTACTGCGAATTGGTCTTCGGGTCGGTGATGTGGTCGAAGTTGGCCTTCACCGCCGCGGCGTCCAGCTTGCTGCCGTCATGGAAGACGACGTCCTCGCGCAGGGTGAAGGTGTACTCCTTGCCGTCCGGGCTCACCTGCCACCGGGTGGCCAGCCAGGGCTCCAGGCTCCCGTCGGGAGTCTGGTACACCAGCGAGTCGTAGACCGGCCGCTGCAGGAACGAGGTGACGTCCTGGGCGCTGACGTGCGGATCCCAGCAGTCCGGTTCCTGCTCGACCGCGTGGGTGAGAGTGGTCGCGGTCCGTGGTTTGGCGGCCCCCGTGCCGCTGCCGGAGCCCTCCGAGCCGCACGCCGCGGTGACCAGAGGGAGGACGAGAAGCAGGACGGCCGGCAGCGCGGCACGTGATGGAGGCATGAGAACTCCAGAGTGCGGTCGAGATTGGAACCGTTCGAACTATCCGGAGTCCTTCTAAAGCGGCGCTGAAACGTCGGCGACGCTCCCCGGGCGCACCGTGGCGGCGGCCTCGACCAGCAGCGCGAAGGAGCGCAGCCGCTCCTGCTGGGAGGGCACCACGGTGAGGGCCATGAGCTCGTCCGCGCCGGTCTGCTGCACCAGGCGCGCCAGCTTCTCGCGCACGGTGTGCGGGCCGCCGATGAGCTGTGGCTCGACGAGACCGTGCAGGAACTCCCGCTCGGCCGCCGAGAACTTGTGCCCGGCCGCCCTCGCCGCGGCCGGGAAGGCGTCGAACCTGGGCGAGGTCCGCATGAGGATCTTGCCAAGCAGGTAGGAGGAGGCCGCCGTGAACGCCTCCTCGTCGGTGGGGGCGACGGTGACCAGGGCGGCGACCAGCGTGCGCGGCCGGTCGAGCTGGGCCGAGGGGCGGAAGGCGGCCCGGTAGGCGGCGAGCGCCTGCGTGGTGGCGTACGGGTTGATCTGGTGGGCGTAGGCGTAGGGCAGGCCCAGCGCGCCGGCGAGCTGCCCGCTGGACGGGCTGGAGCCGAGCACCCACAGGTCGGGCCGGGCGTCGGCGGCGGGGACCGCGACGATGCCGCTCGACCGGTCGGCGGGGGCGAAGT
Source organism: Acrocarpospora catenulata (assembly GCF_018476525.1). Classification (GTDB taxonomy): domain Bacteria; phylum Actinomycetota; class Actinomycetes; order Streptosporangiales; family Streptosporangiaceae; genus Acrocarpospora; species Acrocarpospora catenulata. The sequence goes on along the minus strand of NZ_JAHCST010000002.1, from coordinate 208,370 downwards.
AGCCGCTCAGCTCGGCGAGCTGCGCGGTGAAGTCGTCGCCGCCCTCCGAGGTCCGGCGCAGCGCGCGTGCGGTGCGCGGGTCGGTGCCGGGGGCCCGGCCGAGACCGAGGTCGATCCGGCCGGGGTGCAGCGCCTCCAGCGTGCCGAACTGTTCGGCCACCACCAGCGGGGCGTGGTTGGGCAGCAGCACCCCGCCGGAGCCGACCCGCAGGGTCGTGGTCGCGGCGGCCAGCCGCCCGGCGAGGATGCCGGGGGCGGAGGTGGCCAGGCTCGGGGTGCTGTGGTGCTCGGCCACCCAGTAGCGCAGGTAGCCCAGTTCCTCGATCTTCGGGGCGAGCGCCACGGTGTCGCGCAGCGCCCCGGTGGCCGAGCCGTCCTCGAAGACGGGCACGACGTCGAGCACGGACAGGGGGATGCCGGTCAGGCTGGTCATGGTGGGCTCCCTGGGGAAGGCTCAGGCGTTGCCGGAGACCGGTTCGGACGGCGCGGCCACCGGGTCCGCCGCGGGCGGCTGCGGCCTGCCGGGCAGCAGCAGACCGGCGGCGAACACGACGGCCGCCGCGGCCACCGGCCACCAGAAGGCGTCGCCGAAGGAGTCGGGGGTGGGCGTGGCGTGCGCGCCGCCGCCCTGCAGGATGAGCGCGACCACGGCGATGCCGAGGGAGGCGCCGATCTGGTTGAGGATGAAGACCGCTCCGGTGGCCCCGGCCACCGACTCACCGGGAACCGTACGGTAGACCGAGCCCATCGTCGGGGCGCCGACCAGGCCGAGGCCGAATCCGGCGGCGAGCTGGGCGGCGGTGAGCGCCACCTGGGAGGTGCCGGCGTCGGAGCCGGTGAACACCAGCGCGCCGAGGGCGATCAGCAGCGCGCCGACCGGGACCAGCCGCCGCGCGCCGAACCTGTCGGCGAGGTTGCCGGCCACCGGCATGCCGATCAGCGTGCCCAGGCCGAGCGGGGCCAGCAGCAGGCCGGAGGTCAGCACGGAGTTCCCGCGCACCTGCTGGTAGTACAGCGGCAGCAGGAACAGCAGCGAGAACAGGCCGCCGCCGATCAGGAACATCGTGGTCACGCTGGCGCTGAAGCCCTTGCTGCGGAACAGGCGCAGGTCGAGCAGCGGGGTCTTGGCGGTGCGCAGCGCGTGCAGGATGTAACCGGCGAACAGCACCAGGCCGACGGCGAGCCCGGCGACCACGGAGCCGCTCCCGAAGCCGTCGCCCCCGGCCCGGGACAGGGCGAAGACGATGGCCGCGAAGCCGGGGCACAGCAGGAAGACCCCCAGCCAGTCGAGCGGCGTGGACTGGCCGCTCCCCGGCGGGTCGGCGGGCAGCACGACCACGGCCAGGACGATCGCGGCGAGCGCGAAGGGGATGTTGACCAGGAACATCCACTGCCAGGAGAGGTTCTCCAGGATCAGCCCGCCGACGATCGGGCCGACGACCGGGCCGAGCGTGATGGGGACGGAGATCAGGCCCATCACCCGGGCCATGCGCTGCGGGCCCGCCGCGCCCGCGACCACGGTCAGCATGATCGGGTCGACCATGCCGCCGCCGAACCCCTGCAGGACGCGGAACGCGATGAGGCTCTCGGCGTTCCAGGCGAACGCGGACAGGGTGGAACCGGCCAGGAACACCGTCAGGCCCAGCAGCCACATGCGCTTGGCGCCGAAGCGCAGGGTCGCCCAGCCGGCGAGCGGGATGGCCAGCGCGACCGCCAGCAGGTAGCCCGTGGTCACCCACTCGATGGTGGCGAGGGTGGCCTCGAACTCGCCGGACAGGGTGCTGATCCCGACGTTGACGATGGTCGCGTCCAGGTAGGACATCATCCCGCCGAGCACCATCACGCCGATCAGCGTGAGCAGCGCGCGGTCGAGCCGGGCGGGCCCGCTCTGCTCTGACATGGAAACTCCTTTTAACCGGGTGGTCAATGGAAATGAACTGAGGAGTTCAATATCCTGCCTTGGACGGTAGCATGGCCCCATGAGCGTTGGCGACACCGAGAAGACGACCGCGGCCCCGTCCGAGCGGGGCCGACTGGACAAGCGCCGGGCCATCGTGGAGGCGGCGCTGCGGGTCTTCGCCCGGGTCGGCTACGCGCAGGCGAGCCTGGACATGATCGCCGCCGAGGCCGGGGTCGCGAAGCCGACCATCTACAACCACCTCGGCTCCAAGGAGAACCTGTTCCGGCACGTGATGACCGAGACGGCGGCCCGGGCCAACGGCAAGACCCTGGAGGTCCTGGACTCCTTCCCCAACGAGGTCGACCGGCTGCGCCCCGGCCTGGAGGAGGTGGCCCACAAGCTGGTCGCCTGCTACTGCGACGAGCAGTCCCAGGCCGTGCGCCGCCTGCTCTACGCCGAGGCCGTGCGCTTCCCCGACCTGTTCGACGAGGTGCGCGCCAGCGGCCCCGACCAGTTCATCGAGGCCCTGGCCGGTCGGCTGGCCCGCCTCGCCAACGCCGGCCACCTCCGCATCGAGGACCCGGTGCGCGCCGCCAACCAGTTCATCGCCCTGGTCTACGAGGAGCTGCCGACGCTCAGCACGTTCGGCTCCCGCCCGCTGGACCCCAAGGAGGCGGACAAGGTCGCCGTCGCGGGTGTGGACACGTTCCTGCGGGCGTTCGGCGAGTGAGCCCGCCGCCGTGTCACGACGGCTGCTTCCCCGCGTAGCGCAGGCGGGAGAACTCCTTGGTCAGAGCGGTGCGCTCGGCCGCGAAGCCGCCGTGCATGCGCAGGATCGACAGCAGCGTCCACAACCGGGTCTGCCCGAACGAGGACGGGGCGCCGTGCACGTCGTCGTGCTCCAGCACCCGCACCCCGCGCACGTGCTCGCGCAGCAGCGCGGCGTCGCCGGACGGGATGATCTCATCGCGCAGGCTCGTCACGTGCGCGACCGGAACGCGCAGCGCCGACAGTTCCCCGGGAGTCAGCGCCCAGTCGCGGATCAGGGGGTAGACCTTGGCCGCGTCGACGCCCGCCAGGTGGGCCAGCGTCTCGGTGGTGACCCTGGGCACCCGCCGCTGCCAGGCCTCGTCGGTGAAGAAGTGGTACAGCGGCGTGCCCGCTCCCACCACACCCCTGATCCGGTCGTCGTGCAGGGCGGCGCGCAGCCCCAGGTGGCCGCTGAAGCTCAGCGCGAGCAGGTAGGTCCTCGCCGTGTCGGCCCGGCCCTCCACCGCGTCCAGCAGCGCGGGGAACATTCGCCAGCCGTCCCCGTCGTACGGGACGGTGTTCTCGCCGACGCGGGGCATCTCGGTGACGATCCCGGCGAAGCCCAGCGCGTCCAGTTGCGGCAGCACCGGCGCCCACTGTTCCTTGACCGAGATGATGCCGCCGGTCATCACCAGCAGCGGCCGGGGGTCGGCCGCGTCCAGACCGACGGTCCAGGCGCGGATCCTGCCCTCCTGCGTGGTCACCTCCAGCGGCTGGACGGCAGGGATGTCCGCGCGCCAGCGGTTGAACGCCGCCCGGCTCCGCGCCGCCGCCTGCTGCCGCGCCGAGCCGTCGGCGAAGGGGAAGCGCGCCATGATGTAGTGCGCGTTCGCCTCCAGCGCCCGGCCCTCGCCCGCCAGCCGGTCCCCCTCGTCGCTCCACTCGCGCACCCACGAGCCCGGCGTGCCGTTCCCGTCGTCGCGGATCCGGTCGAGGATCGCGGCGGAGTGCTCGGGCGGCATCCCCTGCGAGCGGGCGTGCGCGACCACGAAGTTCTTCAGTTCCGCCAGGTCGTTCACTGGTTCTCCAGAGCTTCTCTGACCTCGGTCAGCACGTCGGCGGCCTCGGCACCGTCGATGACCCGGTGGTCGAAGGACAGACTGAGCCGCATCACCGGCGCCACGGCCGGGGCGCCGTCCCTGACCACGACCCGGTCGGCGATCCGGCCCACGCCGAACGTCGTGGTCGTGCCGCCGACCGAGTGGAAGGCGTCCACGGCCCGGTGGCCGAGCGAGGTCACCGCGAAGGTGCCGGTCAGGTGCGGGCGCAGCGCCAGCGATCTGGCGGCTTTGCGGAACCGGGACCGCCCGAGCGCCCACGGGGCCCGGTGCAGCCGCCGTACGCCCGCGAAGTCCGGCAGCCGCTCGGGGTCGCCGTCGCGCACCCGGGCCAGGTGCGCCTGGATGTCGGACAGCGCGGCCTCGTGCAGGTTGGGCACGACCGTCCCGAGCACCACCCGGCGCCCGCCGAGGGTGCGGTCCAGCGTCAGCTTGCCGCTGACGAAGGGGTAGCGGGCGACCCGGGGGCGCAGCCGGCCCTGGATCGCCGCGTTGGCCTCCGGGTGCTTGGCCAGCACGCGGCCGGCGGCGTGCAGCACGTAGGCGGTCACCGCGTACCGGACGCCCTCGCGCTCCTCGGCGGCGGCCCGGTGGGCGAGCACCCGGGACATGTCGACCTCGGTGTCGAGAAAGACGGGGGAGAAGTCCCTGATCACCTCAAGGAAGAACAGCGTGTGCCGGCGCTCGCGGTACGGCGGCGCCACCTCGATGTGGGCCGTCATGACGCGGTCGCCAGCCGGTAGACCGCCGCCAGGCTCGGCGCCTCCAGAACCTCGGCGAACGGCAGCGTGCGGCCCGTCTCGCGCTCCAGGATCGTGCACAGCGCCAGCAGGTGCACCGAATCCCAGGAGTCCACGGCGTCCAGGGCGCGGCCGAGATCCTCGGCGGTGACGGGCAGGGCCAGTTCGTCGCGTAGCAGCGAGACGAACTCGTCGACGGAAATCATGGCGTGTCCTGTTCCGGGCCGACGGCCGCTGGCCGGCGCCCTGCGGGGCTCTGTTCTCCGAAATCCGCGCTCAGGCGGATGTGCGGCACGGCGTCCGGCGTCCGGGCGAGGTCGTGGCGGAACTCGGCCTCCGCCGGTCCCGCGCTGACGGTCTCGAAGCCGGCCCTCGGGTAGAAGTCGGCGACCTTGCCGTTCTTGGCGGTACGCCGGTATCCGGCCCGCACCTCGCGGACGCCGGACCCGCGCGCGTGTGCCAGCACCGCGCCCAGCACCGCCTGCTCGATCCCACGGGCGAACACCCGGCAGCTCAGCAGGAAGTTCTCCACCCGCAGCACGTCGCCGTCCCGGCGCAGCAGCACCGCGCCGACCAGGCCGTTGTCACCGAACCTGTCCGCCGACGCGATCGTCAGCACCCGGGCGTCCGGGTCCTCGGTCAGCGCGCGCACCTCGGCCGGCGGCAACCGGCGGGTGGTCAGGTTGAACTGGTTGGTGCGCAGCGTGATCTGCGAGACCCGGGCGAGCTGCGCGGGCTCGGCGGGCGCGACCCGTACCTCGATGTCCAGTTCGCGCAGATAGGCCTCCAGGGAGTCGAAGCTCTCCAGGAAGCTCTGCCGCGCGTGCTCCTCCCGGTAGCGTGCCGGGCGGGCCAGGTCCTCGGCGGTCAGTCGCGGCACGTCGAACCAGCCGTCGCGGAGCAGCGCCTCCACGTGCAGCGCCGGTTCCCCGCTCACCTGGACCACGGCGACGCCGGGCAGCTCACGGCGTACCAGACCGCACTCGAACGGGCTGTCGTCGGCGAACACGAAGCTGTCGACGCCCAGGTTGAGGTCGCGGGCCAGCTCGGCGAGGTTCTCGTGCTTGGGCCGCCAGTTGGCCCGCACCTGCGCGAAGTCCTCCTCGCGCAGCAGCATGCCCGGGTGCTCGCGCAACGTCCTGGCCACCGGCTCCTGGTCGTTCTTGCTGACCGCCGCCAGCAGCACCCCCTGGGAGCCGAGCTGTTTGACCACCCGCTGGAACCGGTGGAACGCCTCGCCGCGGTACCCCTCGGCCACCTCGATGCCCTCGGGGCCGACCTCGCCGAGGACGCCGCCCCACAGGGTCTCGTCCAGGTCCAGCACCAGGCACTTCTTGGCCAGGCCCGCCGCCTGCCTGGCCAGGTGGCCGACCTCCCTGGCGTACCCGGCCAGCAGTTCGCCGGACAGGTGGGCCTTGGCGTACACGCTCTGCCGGGGGTCGCGGGCGCGGATCCCGTCGGCCAGCAGGGGGTCGAGGTCCACGACGACCACCTCGGGGCGGTCCAGCCGGAGCAGCCGCGCGTTGGCCTCGCGCCACGCCGCGCCGAGCCTGGCCCGGTCCCGCAGCTCCACCAGCTGCCCGGTCAGCTCCCTGGGCAGCGGCAGGGTGTTGAGCACCAGCGTGGCCCCCCGCGTGGTGCGGGCGAACACCTCGGCGAGCCGCTCCACCAGCGCGACCTTCTCCGTCAGCACCCGGTGGACGTCCTCGGCCCGCCAGGGCGGCTTCAGCTCGCCGATCACGATCGCCGGGTCGAGCACGCACAGCGCGAACGCCGGCCCGGCCGCCGCGGCGAGCGTCGCGTACAGGGTGCTGCCCGGGTCGGCCAGGTCGGTCACCCAGCCGTCGAAGTCCGACAGCCGCACCTGGGCCAGCAGGCCGTGCCTGGCGAACTCCGCGGTCAGCGCCGGGGTCAGCGCCGCGAGCGTGCCGTGCCCGGTGACGTACAGGGTCGTGCTCGGCGTGGCGGGGTGGGCGGCCAGCACCTCGGCCGGGTCGAGCCTGGCCAGGAAGCGCCCGGCGCGCGGCAGCGCGTCGTCGGGCAGCTCGGCCAGCAGGCCCCGTACGGACGGGTACTCCGCGGCCAGCCGGCCCGCCCGGTGCAGTTCCGCCAGCGTGTCGCTCACCTTCCATCGCCTTCCAGGGCGAACCCGGCCTTGATCCACTTGCTGGACTCGATGGACACGCCGACCGCGCGCCCGCCGGCCGCCAGCTCGGCCAGCGCGCGCTCCAGCTGCAGGAAGACGATCGCGTTGCCACAGTTGCCCGCCTCGTCCACGCAGGAGATCTCCCGCGCCTCCGGCAGCGCGAGCCGGTCGGTGATCAGCCGGGTCATCCGGCCGGACAGCTGCGGCGGCAGCACCAGGTCGACGTCCCCGTCCTTCCAGCCGAGCCCGTCGAGCAGCTCGCGCAGCACCTCCTCGGTCATGACGGGCACGTGCTGTTCGATGGCCTTGTAGTCCTCGGTCGCGGCCGGGCGGTCGCTGTCCCGGTCGGCCGGGCCGAACCACTCCAGTACGGCGCCGGGCGCCCGGCCCAGCCCGACCAGCCGGGTGAACAGGGCCCGCACCGTCGCCGAACCGGGGCCTGGGCGGTTGGCGACCACCGCGGCGCCCGCCGCGTCGCCGAACAGCACGTAGTTGACCAGCTCGGCCGGCGCCGCCGAACGCAGGTCGCGGGTCACGTCGTAGAACCGCGCGATCACGTCGCCGCCCAGCACCAGCACCGTGCGCGCCTCCCCGGCCAGCAGCAGCTGCCTGGCCACGTCCAGCGCCTGCACCGCGCCCGAGCACCCGGACTGGAGCTGGAAGGAGCGCACCTGGTCGATGCCGAGCCGGTCGGCCACGATGTTCACCGTGGCCGGCATCAACCGGTCGGGGGTCGCGGTGCCCAGCACCACGGCGTCCACCTCGCCCGGGGCCGCGCCCGCCGCCGCCAGCGCCTTGCCGCCGGCGTCGGCGGCCAGGTCGGCCAGCGACGTGGTGACCTTCCCCGATTCCAGATCCAGCGCCAGATGCCGGGATCTGGTGCCGATGAACACATCGACCCACTGCTCCCACAGCGCGTCCATGCCGAAGCGCCTGGCCAGCGCCGCGTTGCCCACGGGCGATCCGGGCAGCGACGAGGCCGCCGACAGAATGTGTACGTCCCGGCCGGGCATGAGCCCCCCTTTCTCGGCCTGGTGGCCGTGCTCGCCGGTCAGTCGGAGAGCAGGATCCGCGCCTCCGCGGACGCCCGCACGCCGGTCATCCGCCACGTCCGGAAACCGGTCAGCCCCGCGTACCGGCCGCTGGTGCCGGTGGCGGGGTAGTAGACCCACTCGCTGGTGCGCACGTCGTTGAAGTCCGCCCAGCCCTCGGCGTGGATGGTGCCGTCCGCCAGGGTGATGTCCTCGGTGTAGTAGGTCATCAGGCCGCCGTCGCCCGGCCGGGTGTACTCGATGCGGAACGAGCCGTGCGAGGTGCCCAGGAGCGCGCCGCTCTCGTCGTAGATCTCATCGTCGAAGGTGCCGGTCTGACCGATCTGCGGATCGGCGACCGTCACGTCGTCCACCACCTTGACCACGATCTCCTTGGGCGCGCGGATCACGATCTGGTCGGCCATGTGCTGGTCCTCTCTATCTGGTGGGAAGCCGGGCGGGGCGGTCCCGCCCGGCGCGGGGTCAGGAATGGAGCGGGAAGCGGTCCGGGGGCTCGCCCGCGACCAGCGGGGTGCGGTCGGCCGCGATCCCGGGCGCGGTCGAGACGCCCGGCTCGTACGGCGAGTGCTCGGGCGGCGCGGGGAAGAAGCGTGCCGCCACCCCGCTGGCCAGCACTGCCCAGAAGTCGTGCCGGGTCCACGTCCCGGTGTTGACCGGATCGTTGTCGCGGAAGGTGTAAGGCGCGTAGGCGCGGCGGGTCGGGTCCGGCTGGGTGAACCGCCCCCAGTGGCCGTTGTAGAGGTGGTCGTCCAAAAGGTGCGCGCTGCGCAGGAGCTGGTAGCCGCCGCGGAAGCGCAGCGGCCCGGCGGCCGCCGCAGGGCCTGAGGCGGTCACCGCGCCGTGCGGGGTGTACCGGTACCGCGCCACGACCTCGCCGCCCTCGCCGAGGAGCGCCAGCACCGACCCGTGCTGGTCGGTCACCGTCCAGTAGTGGCTTTTGTCGGCGGTCAGCACCGCGAGCGGGACCCCGTCGGGAGAGCGGACCAGGTCGGTGGGCACGCCGTCGTCGGTGACGCGGAGCAGACCGAGCTCCGACCAGGTCAGCACGTGGGTGACGGTCCGGCCGTCCACGGTCGTCTCGGTGATCCGGCGCGGCGTGCGCTGGTCGAGCCCGTCGTAGGCGACGTCCACCACCCGCCGGCCGCCGAACACGCCGGTCAAGGTCTGGTGGGTGGCGCTGTAGGTGAAGGAACCCGTCGGGTTGACCTCGTCGACGAAGTTCCCCGCGCCGTCGTAGGCGAACTCCGTCTCGCCGAACCGCGTCACCTGGCCGGCCGCGTTCAGCGTGAAGCGGACCTCGCCGAGGCGCAGCAGGTTGTGCGCCCGGTCGTAGACGTACTCAGTCGCGCCGGCTCTGGCCAGCCGCTTCAGCTCGTCGTAGGTGTACTCGGTGACCTCGCCGTCCAGCTCGGCCCGTTGCAGCACGTCCCGGTCGCCGTAGGCGTAGCGAGCCGTCAGCCGCTCCCCGCCGTCCGCGCCGCGCACGGTCAGCGACGTCCGCCGTCCGGCGGCGTCGTAGCCGATCTCCTGTACGGCGTCGCCGCCGAACTCGATCCGGACCAGCCGGCCGGCCGCGTCGTGGGTGAGCCTCGCGGTGTGCCCGGACGGGCCGGTGACCGTCGCCGGGCGGCCCGCGCCGTCGTAGGTGTACCGCGTGGTGCCGCCGGGTGTGGTCACCGTGAGCAGCTCACCGTCGGGGGCGTGGGTGTAGCGCACCTCCTCGGCGGGTTCGCCGTCCGCCGTGCGCACCGCCCGCGCGAGGCGGGAGCCCCGGCCGGTGCGGGTCCAGTCGTACGCGTAGGACCAGCCGGGTCCGGAGCGGCGGGTCACCCGTCCCAGTGCGTCGTGGGCGAGCGAGGCCAGGACCGTGCCCGCGTCCTCGTCGGTGACCTCCGTCAGGCGGCCGGCCTGGTCGTGCCGGTAGCCGGTGCGGCGGCCGTTGCCGTCGATCACCCCGACGATCCGGGAGAGCCGGTCGTAGGCGTAGCGGGTCGGGCCCAGCGGCTCCGGCGGGGTCACCGTGACCAGGTTCCCGGCCTCGTCGTAGCCGAAGGAGGTGGTCTGGCCGTTGCCGTCGGTCAGCGTCAGCAGTCTGCCGTGCGCCGGGTGGTACGTGCGGACGTCCAGCGGCTCGTCCCGCCCCGGTACCAGGGCGCGCGCCTGGCGGCCCGCCGCGTCGTACTCCAGGCGCAGCTCGTTGCCCGCCGGGTCGCGCAGCACGGTGGGCTGCCCGCCGGGATGGCCGTACTCGGCCGAGCTGCCGGCCGTGGCAGGCAGGCGCACTCCGACCAGGCGGCCCTCGTCGTCGTGGTCGTAGGCGGTGACGGCCCCGAGGGCGTCGGTCTCCTCGGCCGCGGTGTCCGGGGTCCGCGTCGCCCAGGTCCAGCGCCGTACGCCGCCCAGCGGGTCGGTCACCGCGACCAGCCGCCCCCGCTCGTCGAACGTGTGGACCGTGGTACGCCCGGCGGCGTCGGTCACCGTCGTCTGTCCCGCCGCGTACCCGAAGGTGATCCGGCCCGAGCCCCCGTCGCCGCGCCAGTCCACCGCGGTCACCGCGGAGCCGGGGCCGTAGGCGAAGTTCAGCGTTCCGCCGGCCGGGTCGTCGAGGCCGGTCAGCCGGTCCTCCTCGTCCCACCGGAACGTGGTGGCGCCGCCGGTGGCGTCGGTCTGCCGGGTCGGCCGCCCGGCCGGATCGTAGGTGAAGGCGGCGACCTGCGCCCCCAGCGGATCGACGATCTTCGTGATCAGGCCGTCCGCGTCGCGGTGCAGGGTCGTGACCCGCCCCTGGTCGTCCACGACGACCGGTTCGCCCGCCGCGTCCAGCGTCGGTTCCGGCGTGATCTGCAAACCGGCCCGGGTGCGGGACCCGCTCCGGTGCTCCAGGATCAGCCTCAGGTGGTGGCCGGTGCCGGCGATCACCAAACCCAGCCGGCGCAGGATCAGCTCGCCGTCGCGCAGGTCGATCAGCACCTCGCTGAGGTCGCCAAGGGGAATTCGCCGTACGGCGTGGCGTGTGTGGACGTCCCGGAGCGTGGGCACAGCTGCTCACTCCTCGAATCGGTTCGTTCGGTGAACCCGCCGGTCTGCCGCCCGCTTACGGTCCGGGTCGGCGCGCTCATCCTCGGCCGCGCTTCTAAAGCTGGCCTTAACGCCCCCAGAATCCCGTTCACACCCTTTTATGGAGTGGCGCCCTATTTTCGGTCCGGCAATAACCAGATTTGTGATTGCACCAAATTAGGCCCCGGAAGAGCGGGAGGGTATGCTATCCGATAATCCCTGTAGGTTATGGGGAAAAAGCCGAAGTGCGACATTCCAGGCGGGCGAGGGGCGCGGCTTTCCGCGCGGGTCATTCGGCCGCCGACCGAGGTGACAGCAGGGAGGCACTTGCGGAGATGACGGTCATTACCCGTGCTCACGAGACCCGGCAGAACACCATCGTCCGAAGTCTGGAGCTCGACCGCCTGACGCATCTCGTCCAGGCCGCGCGTGACCGCTACGGCCTCGTCGCCGAACTGACCGGCGACCCAGGATCAGGCAAGACCTGGCTGCTCACCGCCCTCACCCGGCAGGCGCGGCGCGACGGCGTCACCGTCCTGTACGGCCGGTGCGCGGAGGCCGAGACCGAGCTGCCCTTCCACCCGTTCATCCACGCGCTCGGCACCTGGCGCGGCGCCGGCGGCAGGATCGTGCCCCCGGCCGCCGCGCTGATGGACGCGCTCGGCGGCGCCGACGGCACCGACACCATGTCGTTCAACCGCCGCCACCAGTTCTTCGTCACGGTGCGCCGGACCCTCGCCGACTGCCTGGCCGCCGCGCCCGGAGAGGTCCTGCTGGTCCTGGACGACTTCCACTGGGCCGACCCCTCCTCGCTGGGACTCCTGGAGATGCTGGTCCGCCGTCCGATGGACGGCAAGCTGGCCGTCGTCGTCGCCCGCCGCCCCCGGCAGTCGCCGGTCCGGCTGCGCTCGGTGCTGGAACTCGGCGCCGTCGAGTCGATCGAACTCGGGCCGCTGAGCCCCGGCCAGTCCGCCAGGCTGCTCGACGGACTCGTGGCCGAGCCCGGCACCCTGCGGCGGTTGCACGAGCGCGCCGCCGGCAACCCGCTCTACCTCACCACGCTCGCCACCCCCGGCCCGGCCGACGACAACACCGCGCTGTGGACGCGCGGCAGCATCGGCGCCCGGCTGCTGATGGAGACCGAACTCCTCGCCAAGGAGGCGCGCGCGGTCCTCAACGCGGCGGCCGTCCTCGGCGACACCTTCGACGTCGAGGCCGCCGCCGCGGTGGCCGCCATCGACCGCGACGTGGCCTGCCGGGTACTCGTCGAGCTGCGGCAACGTGACCTGATCCGGCCCGCCGCGGGAGACCCTGGCACGCTCACCTTCCGGCACCCGCTCGTGCGGCACGCGCTGTACGCGGCCATCGACTCCTGCTGGCGGGCCGCCGCGCACCGCAGGGCCATGGCTCACCTGGCCGGGATCGCCACCTCCTCCACCGAGCTGGCGTGGCACGCGGAACGGTCCGGCGCCGAGATGCGGCCCTCCGACGGCGTGGTGCTGGCGGCGGCGGCGCACGACGCGCTGCGCCTCGGCCGCCCGGCCGAGGCGGCGCACTGGGTGAGCGCGGCCCTGCGACTGCACCGCGCGACGGCTGGCCCTGCGGCCCAGGAGCCAGGCCCCGAGCTGTGGCGGCCCGTGGTCCGCGCGCTGGCCGCCACCGCCGACGCCACCCGCATCCGGGCCCTCGGCCGCGAGGTGCTCCGTCGCGAGGTGCTCGGCGGGCGGGTCGCCGGGGGCCGCGCCGAGGAGGTCGCGTTTCTGGCCACCGTACTGGCCGCGCTCGGGGACGGCGGCGAGGCGCAGGCGCTCATCAAGGCCGAACTGACCGGCGTCCACGACCCGGCCGCCAGGGCGCTGCTGCACGTACAGGCCCAACTCGCCAAGGTGCTGTCCGGCGAGGTGCCCGCGCGGGCCGACGTCGAGGCGCTCGCCCGGCACTCCGGGCAGGAGGACCCGGTGACCTCCGCCGGCCGGCTCGCCCTGCTCGGCATGTGCGCGATCATCGCCGGGAACGCCTGCGAGGCCGAGGAGCCGCTGCGGGCCGCCGCCCGCATCCTGGACACCGACCAGGCCCGCGGTCCCGCCGGCCCCCAGCAGGCCGGGTACCTGCTCGCCCTGGGCTGGGCCGAGGCCCTGATGGGCTGGTACGAACAGGGCCGCGCCCACACCGAGCGCGCGCTGTCCGGGGCGCGCGAACGCGGCGACCTCCACCTGATGGCCCCGCTGCTGGCCACCCTCGGCTACGCGCACTACCACCTGGGCCAGCTGGCCGACGCCCAGACCGCCGCGCTGGAGGCCCGATCCGCCGCGCACCGGATCGGCCGGGGCGATCACGTGGGCCTGGCCGACGCGGTGATCGCCGCCTCCTGGGCCAGGCTCGGCCGCCCCACGCTGACGCACCCCCAGTACGTGCCCGCCCAGGCGTCGGAGGAGATCGCCTCCAGGACGCCGCTCAACGCCCTGCTGTTCGCCGAGGCCGCGCTCGCGGCGGGCGAGGCCTTCCGGGCGCTGGCGCTGCTGCTCCCGCACGAGCACGTCTGGCAGGTGCCCGAGCCGGTGCCGGTGTACGCGGCCTGGTGCTACGAACTGCTCGCCGCCGCCTGCCTGCGGGCCGACTCCGGCGACTCCGGCCGTATCGATCGGTGGGCCGAGGCCGCGGTGGAGGCCGCGGTCGCCGTCGGGCTGCCGGAGGCCGGCGGGCACGCGCTGCTCGCGCGCGGGCACGCGTTCAGCCGTCAGCAGCAGTGGGAGCAGGCGGCCAGATGTTACGCGCAGGCGCTCGGCCTGTTCGGCGAGGGCAGCCCCGCCGCCGCCAGGGCCCGCGAACTCGTGCGTGCCGCCACCCGGAGCGCCGCCCACGGACTGCCGGGCCTCGACGAGCTCACCATGCGCGAGCGCGAGGTCGCCCACCTCGCGGGGGAGGGCCTGAAGACCAAGGACATCGCGGAGCGTCTGCGCATCAGCCCCCGTACGGTGGACGTCCATCTGACCCGCATCTACGCCAAACTGGGCGTCAGCTCCCGCGCCGCCCTGGCCCGCCTGCTCGCCGGCGCCACCTGACCCGCCCGTACGTCAGGGCGGGCCGGCGTCCCGGACCAGGCCCACGATGAACCTCGCCTTCTCCGGCAACTCGTCGGCGATGAAGAAGTGCCCTCCGGGGAAGACCCGCAGCTGGAAGGCGCCGGTGGTGTGGTGGCGCCACGCCGCCACGTCCTCGACGGACGCCTCGCCGTCGGCCTCACCCACCAGGGCCGCCACCGGACAGGAGACGGCCGCGCCGGGCGTGTCCTGGTAGGTGGCGAGCGCCCGGTGGTCACCCCGCAGCGCGGGGAGCACCAGCTCCAGCACATCCGGATCGTCCAGCCGGTCCGCGTCCGTGCCGCCCAGCGCCCGAACCTTGGCCACCAGCGCCGCGTCGTCGAGCGGTTCGTGGAACGGCCGCCACCGGGACGGTGCCCGGCGGCCGGAGAGGATCAGCAGGGTGGGCGCCGCCTCCGGCTGTCCCTCCAGGCGCGCGGCCACCTCGTAGGCCAGCGAGGCCCCCATGCTGTGCCCGAGGAACACCCGCGGCCGGGACGCGGGCTCGCCGATCGCCTCGGCGAGCAGGTCGGCCAGCACGTGCAGGTCGGTCACCGGCGGCTCCCGGTGCCGGTCCTGCCGCCCCGGATACTGGACGGCGAGCACCTCGATCTCGGGGCTCAGCGACGCCGACAGCGGGAACCAGTACGCCGCCGCGCCGCCCGCGTGCGGGAAGCAGACCAGCTCCGCCGTGGCGCCGGAGCCGGGATGGAACCGCCTGACCCAGGTCTCCTGCCGCTCGCGCGGCCGATCGGCCACCACGGTCAGCTTGCCGCGCGCAGATCGAGGAGGGCGTCCGAGGTCAGGATCGCGTGGTGCAGGTGGCGCAGCGCGGGGCACGGCTGCACGCCGAGTTCGGTCTGGAGCACCTGCTGCGCCGTCCGGTACACCTGCAGCGCGTCCGCCTGCCGCTCCGACCGGTACAGCGCCAGCATCAGCTGCCGGTAGAACGACTCGCGCAGCGGGTACTGCGTGATCAGGCTGTTGAGCAGCCCGATCACCTCACGGTGCCGGCCCAGGGCGGTCCGCGCCTCGATCGACAGCTCCAGGCAGTCCAGGCGCTCCTCCTCCGCCCAGGCGGCGAAGGCGGCGAGCACCGGCCCTTCCGGCAGGTGATCGAGCACCGGCCCGCGCACCAGGCGCAGCGCCTCCTCGAACTGGTTCAGCGCCTCCTGGTACCGGTTCGCCTGCAGGTACAGCCTGCCGTGGCTGACGGCCCGCTGGAAGTCGGCCACGTCGTACTCGGCGCCCTGCAGCCGCAGCACGTACCCGGTGGATCTGGTGACGATCGCCTTGCCGTCGCCCTGCCCGGCGGCCGCGAGGAACTTGCGCAACTGGGAGATATAAACGTGCAGCGCCGCCGAGGCGCGCTGCGGCGGCTGCTCACCCCACAGCTCCGTGACGAGCTGGTCCTTGGTCGTGACCCGCTCCGCTCTGACGAGCAGGATGGCCAAGGTCATCTCCATCTTGGGAGCGCTCAGGGAGTGAGACTCACGGCCATCGGACACGCGGAGTGGCCCAAGCAGTTCGTAACGCATCTGCACCTCAAACGACAGGGGGACTGTTATCCGCTTCGCGGCGTCATCACCACCCTGTTCGCCCAGCTGTCTGCGCACATCAGCGAAACTACGTACATAACCCAACAAACCTCCGCCCCTCCCGCCTGCGCGGAAACCTGTTGCGAAACTGTCGGACCCCGGTGATAGAAAACAGGTTCGACAGCTGACGTTGACCGCGGTCGGGGGGCCATGTGGTGACCATGAGTAACTCGGAGTTCCAGGTATCCGGCCCGCGCTCCGACCGGCGCGGGCCGGTTCGCTGGCTCTGGTCCCATCTGCGCCGCCATCCGCTGCACCTGGCCGGGTTCCTCGGCGGCTCGCTGGTCATGGTGGTGCTCAACGCCGTGGTCCCCCAGCTCACCGGTGTGGCCTTCGACGCCGTGCTGGGCGGGCGAGGCGAGGCGGCGTCCACGCTGGGCCTGATCGCGCTGGCGCTGCTGGCGATCGTGCTGGGCCGCGGTCTGTTCGACCTGGTGGCGCGGCTGTCGAGTGAGGTGCTGGCCAAGCGGCTGGAGCGCGACACCCGCGACGAGCTCTACGTGAGCCTGCTCGGCAAGAGCCAGACCTTCCACAACCGGCAGCGCGTCGGCGACCTCATGGCCAGGGCGGCCAACGACATCCGGCAGCTGTCCATGATGGTGACGCCGGGTGCGGACCTGATCGTCGACTCCGGCCTGAACGGCCTGGTGCCCTTCTTCTTCATCGCCGTGATCGACCCGCGCCTGCTGCTGGTGCCCGCGATCTTCGCGGCCGTCTTCGCCGTCGCGCTCTGGCACTACATGCGGCAGCTCAATCCGGTGGCGACCCGCATGCGCGAGGAGTTCGGCGACCTCAACGCGGGGCTGAGCCAGGCGGTGCGCGGCATCGAGGTCATCAAGGTGACCGCCCAGGAGGGGCAGGAGCGGCGGCGCTTCCGGGCCCAGGCGCGCCGCTACCGCGACTCCTTCGTCCGCAACGGTCTGGTCCAGGCTCGCTACCTGCCCAATCTCCTGTTCGCCGTGGCCATGGCCGGGGCGCTGTGGCACGCCCTGCACCTGTACGGCACGGGGGTGATCACCGTCGGTGAGGTGGTCGCCTTCATGGGGCTCATGGGCATGCTGGGCTTCCCGACCCAGATATCGATCTTCACCTTCTCGCTGGTCCAGATCGGCATCGTGTCCAGCCGCAGGATCCTGGAGGTCATCAATGCCGAGAGCGAGCTGGAGCAGCGGGCCGACGGCCACACCGCCCCCATCAGAGGCGAGATCGTCTTCGACGATGTGACGTTCGGCCACGACGAGGGGGATCCGGTGCTGCGCGGGGTGTCCTTCACCGTGCGGCCGGGAGAGACGGTGGCGATCGTCGGCGAGACCGGTTCCGGCAAGACCACGCTGACCAAGCTGGTCAACCGGATCTACGACGCCACCTCGGGCCGGGTTCTCGTGGATGGTGTCGACGTGCGCGACTGGAACCTCGACTCGCTGCGCTCCCAGATCTCCACCATCGAGCAGGACATCGTGCTCTTCTCCCGGACGGTGGCCGAGAACATCGCCTTCAGCCAGGGCCAGCGGGCCGACCGGGAGTCGGTGGTCAGGGCGGCGGAGGAGGCCCAGGCCGCCGAGTTCGTGGGCGAGCTGGAGAAGGGCTACGACACGGTCATCGGCGAGCGAGGCGTCACCCTCTCGGGGGGCCAGCGCCAGCGCCTGGCCATCGCGCGGGCGCTGCTGACCGATCCCGCGATCCTGGTGCTCGACGACTCGACCAGCGCCATCGACTCCGCCACCGAAGACAAGATCCAGCAGGCGATCGGCCGCGTCCTCGACGGCCGCACCACACTCATGATCACTCACCGACTCTCGCAGATCCGCTGGGCCGACAAGGTGCTGCTGCTCAGACGCGGCGAGCTGGTCGGCTACGGCACCCACGACGAGCTGCTGTCCGGCAACCGCCTGTACCGGCGGATCTTCGCACACTACGACGAGATCACGGACCCGGCCGAGGCCCCGGTCCTGGCCGGTGAGGAGGTGGCGCGCTGATGGGCTTCCTCATGGACGGCCTCGACGCCGAAGACTACGACCGCACCTACGGCGACCGTGACCTGCTCCGCCGGATCACGTCCTACTTCCGGCCGAAGCTGGGCGCGATGCTCCTGGTGGCCGTCATGATCGTGCTGTCCTCGGCGAGTCAGGCGGTCATGCCGCTGGTGGCCAGCTGGGGTGTGGACGCGATCGGGGACGGCACGATCGGCGAGGTGGGCTGGCAGCTCATCCTGGCGCTCCTGCTCGCCGGGGCGCTCGGCTGGCTGTTCAACTACGTGCGGCAGGCCTACAGCGCGAAGGTCACCGGCGACGTGGTCCTGCGCCTGCGCGAGGACGCCTTCGACGCCGTGCTGGAGCGCGATCTCTCGTTCTACGACGAGACGCCGTCCGGCAGGATCGTCAGCCGGGTGACCTCCGACACCGACGACTTCGCCACGGTGTCCACGTTGACGATGGACCTGATCAGCCAGGTGCTGATGGTGGGGTTCGTCACGGTCCTGCTGTTCCTGCGCAGCATCGAGCTGGCCCTGCTGACACTGCTGATCGTGCCCATCGTGGTGGGCCTCGCGCTGCTGTTCCGACGCGTGGCCAGGGCCGGCACCCGCCAGGCCCAACGCTCGCTGAGCCGGGTCAACGCCAACCTGCAGGAGACCATGGGCGGCATCGCCGTGGCCAAGAACTTCCGCCAGGAGCGGCAGGTCTACGACGAGTTCCAGCCCATCAACCGGCAGAGCTACCAGGTGACGCTCCGGCAGGGGTTCGTCTTCTCGGCCATCTTCCCGGTGCTCTTCCTGGTGGCCGGGTTGGCGACGGTGGGGCTCGTGCAGCTGGGCGGCACCGCGGTGCTCGCGGGCCGCCTGTCCGCCGGCGACTGGTACCTCTTCCTGCAGGGAGTGATGCTCTTCTGGTTCCCGCTGACGTCCATCGCCGCCTTCTGGTCCCAGTTCCAGCAGGGTCTGTCCGCCGCTGAGCGGGTCTTCGCGTTGATCGACGCCACGCCGCGCGTGGTGCAGACCGCCGCCGAGCCCGTCGGCGAACTGGCGGGCCGCATCGAGTTCCGGGACCTCACCTTCGGCTACGACCCGGCCAGTCCGGTGCTGCGGAACTTCGACCTCGTCATCGAGGCCGGTGAGACGGTGGCGCTGGTCGGCCACACCGGCGCGGGCAAGTCGACGCTCAGCAAGCTGATCACCAGGTTCTACGAGTTCCAGGAAGGCCGGCTGCTGATCGACGGTCGCGACATCCGAACCCTGGATCTGCCCGGTTACCGCCGGCGGATCGGCGCGGTGCCGCAGGTCCCCTTCCTGTTCGACGGCACGGTGGCCGACAACATCCGCTACCCGAGACCGGAGGCGAGCGAGGAGGAGGTGCTCGCCGCCGCGGCGGCGGTCGGCGGCGGCGACTGGCTCGACGCCCTGCCCCACGGCCTGCGAACCGACGTCGGCGAAGGCGGTCGCGCCCTGTCCATGGGCCAGCGCCAGCTCGTCGCCCTGGCCCGCCTGCTCATCCAGGATCCGGCGATCGTGGTGCTGGACGAGGCCACGGCCAGCGTCGACCCACTGACCGAGGCCCAGATCCAGGAGGGCCTGGACGTGGTGCTGGCCGGCCGCACCTCGATCGTCATCGCCCACCGACTGTCCACGATCGAGCACGTCGACCGCATCATCGTCCTGGACCACGGCCAGATCGTGGAAGAAGGCGACCACCGAGCCCTGCTGGCTCGCGGCGGCCGCTACTGCCAGGTCTACAACACCTACTTCCGTCATCAGTCGCCCAACTACCGGGTCGGCACCGGATTCGTACCTGTCGAACCCGATCGGGTGTGATCCGTGCGCGGGCCGAGGCGACCTCGGCCTTCTTGTTCTCGGCTTCCTGTTTGGTGGTGAAGGTCTCCCGCTAGTCGCGGGTCTTCGTGAACGCGTGGATGTCCCACGGGGGCTTGCCTTGGCCATCGGAAATCACTCTGAGTCATTAGAGGAATGCGGATGGTACGGAAATGTCCTGGGAGGAAGTGATCCTTGACACACATGTAACGAGGATGCAACCTTTGCACTCTGAGTGCAACCAGTACAAAGAACAGGAGCCGGGCGCGTGTTTGGATTTATCAGGTATGGGCGGGCCGGCACGGCGCGCTCGGCTTCGACGATCGCGGCTGTTCTCACGGTCATGGCGCTTGCCGCCTGCTCGGCGGGTACGAAGGAAGCCGCCACCAGGACCGACGCCGGTGCCGGTGAGGCGAACAAGGTCGGCGTCACCGACTCCACCGTGACCATCGCCTACATCGGCGATCTGTCCGGCCCCGACGCCAAGGTCGAGAAGACCTACTACGAGGGCATCAAGCTGGCCATCGACCGGGCTAACGCGAACGGCGGCGTGAACGGTCGCAAGATCGACCTCAAGGCCGGCGACACCCGGTTCGACACGGCGCAGGCCGTGACGCTCTTCAAGAAGTACACCAGCGAGCAGCCCGCGCTGGCCCTCCTCGGCATCAACGTCTCCTCGATGTTCGAGGCGCTGACCTCGCGCATCTCCGCGGAGAAGGTGCCGGTCATCGGGCCGACCGGCGTCACCCAGGTCACCCTCGCCAACCCCTACATCTACAACGCGCAGGCGGACCTGCCGACCAGCGCGGAGGCGATCACCAAGTTCCTGGCCAAGCAACTCGGCGCGAATGCGAAGGTCGGGGTCGCCCGGATCAGCACCGCGTCCGGCGACGAGTGGTTCGACCTGGTCAAGAAGGAGGCGCCGAACATTCAGGCCGAGGTCACCGGCCAGCAGAAGATCGAACCGGCGGCGGTGGAGGCCGCGGCCCAGGTCGCCCAGTTCAAGCGGGACGGGGTCGCCGCGGTCACGCTGCACGCCGGCAGCGGCGGCGGCATCGCCCTGTTGAAGTCGATGCAGACGGGCGGGCTGGAGGTCCCGGTCTACTCGACTTTCGGCGCCAACGGGCCCACCCTGTGGAAGAGCGCCGGCGCGCTCGCCGCGAACACCTACGCCTTCGACGCGTTCGCCCCGCCGGACAGCGACGTGCCCGGCCGCGCGGAGCTGGAGTCCGCGATGCGGGAGGTGGGCAGCTGGGAGGAGTTCAAGCAGGACAAGAACTACGCCGAGGGCTGGGTGATCGGCAAGGTCGTGGTGGAGTCGCTGAAGCGAGCCGGCGACGATCCCACCCGCGCCTCCTTCATCGAAGCGCTGCGCTCCCCGGAGGGATTCCAGACCGGCGGCTACAGCGCCGACGTGAACTGGAGCAAGAAGAACGGGCTGGCTGACGCGTCGGCGGTGAAGGCGTTCACCTTCGACCCGGGCACCCAGCGCATCGTCGAAGTCGTGAGTCCCTGAGCGACGGCCGCGTACGGAGCAGCACGATGACTGACTTCCTCAACGCCCTCTTGAGCGGCGCCGGCTTCGGCGCCCTGTACGGACTCGTGGCGCTGGGCTTGGTCGTGATCTTCAAGAGCACCGGAATCCTGAACTTCTCGGGCGGGGCCCTGATGGCCGTGGGCGGTGTGGTCGCGGCCGGCCTCGGCGCCCAGGGGTTCTGGATCGCCGCCGGAATCGCCGTCGTGGCCGTCGCGGGGGTGGGGGCGGTGGCCAACCTCACGGTCATGCGCCCCCTCCTGGGACGTGGCCTGTTCCCCGGTGTCATGGTCACCATCGGTCTGACCAGCGTCATCGAAGGAAGCAGCGGCATCCTCTTCGGACGGCAGCCGCGCTTCCTGGCGGATCCGATCGGGGTTCCGACCTTCCAACTCCCGTTCGGGACGTCGATGTCCAGCACGCTGGCGGTCGCCTTCGGGCTGTCGGCCGCGGCGACGGCTCTGCTGGCCGTCGCGTTCAGGCGGACCTCGGTCGGCCTCCAGCTTCGCGCCGCGGCCGTACGGCCGGAGGTGGCGGCGATGTTCGGCGCGAACCCCGGGCGGATCTTCACCTACGCGTGGGCGGTCGCCGGCGGCCTGGCCGCGCTGGCCGGCGCGCTGCTCGCCTCCCTGACCGTGGCGGACATCTCCATCGCGGCCTTCGCCCTGCGCGCCTTCGCAGCCATGATCGTCGGTGGCGTGGACAGCCTCGGCGGGGCGTTCCTCGGCGGCATCCTGGTGGGCGTCACCGAGCTGCTGGCCGGAACCTACCTCGGCGACGACTTCCGGCTGCCCTCGACGATGGTCGTCCTCATGGTCTTCCTGATGGTCCGGCCACAGGGCCTGTTCGGCACCCCGGAGGTGGTCCGGCCATGACGCAATCCACCAGCCTTGCCCCACCCCTGGCCCGGCCACGGGCGGCCGGGCGGCGGACGGTCCTGGCGGCGCTGGCCGTCGCGATCATCGCCGTCCTGCCACTGGTGGTCTCGCCGTACTGGACGACCGTCGCGACCAACGCCGCACTCGCGTTCGCGATCGCGGCGCCGCTCAACCTGCTCACCGGCAACGCCGGTCAGTTCTCGCTGGGTAACGCGGCATTCCTGGTCGTCGGCGCGTACACCGGGGCATATGTCACGTTCACCTTCGACCTCGAGCTCCCGATCGCCATGCTGGCGGCCGCGGCGGCCGGCGCGCTGGTCGGACTCATCGTCGGGCTCCCGTCGCTCCGCCTGCGCGGCGCCTATCTCCTCATGTCCACCCTGGCCGCGCACTACATCCTGGTGTTCGCCGCCCTGAAGTTCCAGACGAGTCAGTTCGGCGCCGCCGGTGCGATCTTTCCGCCGCTGCGCATCGCCGGCGTGGACCTCAGCGGCGAACGGTCCATGTACTTCGTCATCGCCGTGTTCGCGGCGCTGATCGGACTGATCATCGCCAACATCATGCGAAGCGGCCATGGCCGGGCGCTGGAGGCGGTGAAGGCTCGTGACGTGGCCGCCGCGGCCTGCGGGATCTCGGTGGCCCGCGCGAAGCTGTGGGTGTGGTCGCTGACCTCGGCGATGATCGCTGCCGCGGGAGTCCTGCAGGCGTACTACCTCGGCTCCGCCAGTGTGGAGTACTACACGCTCAACCTGGCGATCACGTACGTCGCGATGATCCTCGTGGGCGGACTCGGCAGCCTCGGCGGCTCGCTCCTGGGCGCCTGTTTCGTGACGCTCGTGCCGGTGGGCGTCAACCACCTCTCGGACGCGTACGGCGGCGAGGGCGGCGGCATCCTCGCCTATCCGCACGAGCTGCAGACGGTCATCTACGGGCTCATCATCATCGCCTTCGTCCTCCTCAAACCCGACGGGCTGATCGGCTTGGTTCGATCGGCGACGGACCGGGTTGTCCGCGTACGGCAGGGCAGGTGACACCGGTGCGGCAGCAGTTCCTCTCGGTTCGCGACCTCGACGTCGCCTACGCCAGCGGAGCACACGCCCTGCGGGGCGTCTCCATCGAGGTGGGCGCGGGCGAGCGGGTCGGCATCGTCGGCGCCAACGGCGCGGGCAAGACCACGGTGGCCCGTGCGGTGACCGGCCTGTCCTCCGCCTTCCGGGCCACCGTCCGCCATGGCCGGATCTCGCTCGCCGGCAAGGACATGACCCGGTGGCCGGCCTGGCGGGTGCTCGGTGCGGGGGTGGTCACCATACCCGAGGGCCGTGGCGTGATCAGCAACATGACGGTTGAGGACAACCTGCGGCTGGTGCTCGCGGCGATGCCCCGTTCGCGTCGCCCCGCCGTCGCCGAGGCGTACGCGATGTATCCGGTGCTCGGCGAGCGTCGCAGATCCATGGCGGGGTTGCTGTCCGGCGGCGAGCAGCAGATGCTGGCCGTCGCCCGCGCCCTGCTGGCCAGACCCCGCCTGATCGTCGCCGACGAGCTCTCCCTCGGACTCGCGCCGCGAATCGTCACGG
Source organism: Acrocarpospora catenulata (assembly GCF_018476525.1). GTDB lineage: Bacteria > Actinomycetota > Actinomycetes > Streptosporangiales > Streptosporangiaceae > Acrocarpospora > Acrocarpospora catenulata. The sequence continues at coordinate 185,141 of NZ_JAHCST010000002.1, read as the reverse complement.
AGATCCTCGACGGCCTGGCGGCGCGCGCGGCCGATGAGGGAACCGCCGTCCTCATGATCGAGCAGGCGGTCGTGATGTCCCTGCGGTTCGTGGACCGCGCGTACGTCCTCGACCAGGGGACGGTCGTCGCCCAGGGCACCAGTGACGAACTGCGGCAGGCGGGTGACACGACGGCCCGCTACCTCGGGGTCGCGGACCTGAGCCGATCGGAGGAACTGCTGTGAAAGGCTCGCTTCCGGGCGAACTCGTGATCGACCGGCTCGGTCTGCGCTTCGGCGGCGTGGTCGCGCTGCGCGAGGTCTCCCTCACGCACCATCCGGACGAGGTGCTCGGCATCATCGGCCCCAACGGCGCCGGCAAGACCAGCCTGATCAACGCGGTCACCGGCATCTACCCACCCAGCGCGGGTTCGGTCCGGTACCGGGGAACGCCGCTGACCGGCCTGTCACCGGAGTCGATCGTGGCCACCGGGATCGCCAGGACCTTCCAGCACAACCAGCTCTGCGGCGACCTGACCGTGCGCGAGAACGTGCTGCTCGGCTGCCACCTCCGGCTCGGCTACGGGGTGGTCAAGGCCGCCCTCGGGATCGGACCGGCGCGGCGGGCAGAACGCCGGCTGCGTGGCGAGGTGGAGCCGCTGCTCGAACTGCTGAATCTGGAACACGCCGCCGACGAGCGGGCCGGCTCACTGCCGTACGGCCTGCAGAAGAGGGTCGAGATGGCACGGGCGCTGGCCCTGCGCCCGACCACCCTGCTGCTCGACGAGCCGGCCGCCGGGACCAGCGACGCGGACCGCGCCGCCCTCGTACGGATCATCAAACACCTGCGCGGGGAAGGCTCGTGCTCGGTCGTTCTCATCGAGCACGACGTGGGCCTGGTGATGGAGGTCAGCGATCGCGTCGCCGTCCTCGACTGGGGCGAGTGCATCGTGGTCGACACCCCGGAGGTGATCGCGACCGACGCCCGGGTGCTGGCCGCCTACCTCGGTGTCGACGACACCCACGCAGACGTGTCCGAGTCAGCCTGAAATCGACGACAGCCGGAGGTCCAATGACCGACTCCTCCTTGTTTCTCGACCGCACCCTGACCGGCATGCTGCTCAAGCAGGCGGAGGCGGCGCCCGAGAAGGTGGCCCTGACCATCGTCGGCGACGATCTCACCTACGCCGACCTCGTGCGCCGCTCCAACGCCATGGCGCGCGGGCTCCGGCAGCTCGGTGTCGGGCGCGGCTCCGTGGTGGCCGTGCTGGCGGAGAACTGCGCCGACCAGGTGCTCATCCAGTTCGCCACGGCCCGGCTGCGGGCCATCGAGGTGATGATCAACACCGCGTACCGTGGCACGTTCCTCTCACACCAGCTCCGGGCCAGCGGCGCCGAGGTGATGGTGGTCGATGACGCGCTGGTGCCGACCGTGCTGGAGATACTCGGCGAGGTGCCCTCGCTCCGCCACCTCGTGGTGCGGGGCCACCAGACGCCGCGCGTCCCCGGCGTGACCGTGAGCACCGTCGCCGCGCTCCGGGACTGCGACGACGGACCACTCTCCGACCTGGTCGATCCCCGGTGGACCGACCCGTCCACGATCACCTTCACGTCCGGGACGACCGGCCCCTCCAAGGGCGCCACGATGACCCAGAACTACCTGTGCAACTTCGCGGAGATCGAGGCACAGATCTGGTACCGAGGCCCCGAGGACACCTTCTATTCCTGCGGGCCGCTGTTCCATCTCGCGGCGAAGGGCATCGCCGTGCTGGGTGCGATGCGGCGCGGCGTGCGCTGCGTCCAGGACGAGCGCCTGAGCGTTTCGGGGTTCTGGCGGCGGATCAGGGAGGAGAACTGCAACGCCACCCTCATGCTCGGTTCCGTGGCGATGCTGCTGTGGACCCGGGAGCCGTCCGACGACGAGGGCATAGACACCGTGGTGGGGGTGCCGGCGCCACCCCCTTCGCTGCAACCCGCGATGGAAGAACGCTGGAAATGCAAGTTCGAGAGCGTCTACGGCCTGAGCGAGGCGGCCCCGCTCTCGCGCACGGGCCCGGACATCCCGTTGCGGCCGGGATCGTCGGGGAAGATCGTGCGGGAGTACTTCGACGTGCGCGTCTTCGACGACAACGACTTCGAGCTGCCGAGGGGCGAGGTCGGCGAGGTGGTCGTCCGGCCGATGCAGCCGCACTCGATCTTCGAGGGCTACTACGGCGAACCCGAGGCGACCGCCCTCAAGTTCAGAAACCTGTGGTTCCACACCGGTGACCTGGGGCGCATCGACGAGGACGACTACTTCTACTTCGAGGATCGTAAGGACGACTACCTGCGGCGGCGCGGCGAGAACATCTCGTCGTACGAGGTGGAGACCGCGATCATCCGCCATCCCGCGGTGCTGCAGGTCGGCGTCGTCGGCGTGCGGAGCGAGATGGCCGAACAGGAGGTCAAGGCCAGCGTCGTGCTGAGGGACGGGGCGACCCTCGGCTACGAGGAGTTCATCGAGCACTGCATCGCGAACATGCCGTATTTCGCCGTCCCGCGGTACGTGGAGTTCCTCGGCGAACTGCCGTTCACGCCAAGCGGCAAGATGCAGAAGGAGAAGATCCGGGCGGCCGGCACGGAAGGCTGCTGGGACCGGGAGAAGGCGGGGATCCGGCTCAGCGGCAAGTCCCGGGCGCGGCAGGGCGCGGTGACCTCGTGAACGCGCGGGACCCCCACGGGCCCCTGGCGGCCCTGCGTGTCGTCGAGATCGGGTCGATCGGCCCCGGGCCGTTCTGCGCCATGATGCTCGCCGACCTGGGCGCCGAGGTGATCCGCGTCGACCGCCTGGACGGCGCGGGACCGGTCGGGCCCGGCAGCGACCACGCGCACGAGCTGATGAACCGCGGCCGGCGTTCGGCCGGGGTCGACCTGAAGCATCCACACGGCCCCGGTGTCGTGCTGCGCCTCGTCGAACAGGCCGACGTGTTGATCGAGGGCTTTCGCCCGGGGGTGGCCGAACGCCTGGGCATCGGGCCGGCGGAGTGCCTGGCCCGCAATCCGCGGCTGGTCTACGGCCGGATGACCGGTTACGGCCAGGACGGGCCCGGCGCGCAGACCGTCGGCCACGACCTCAACTACATCGCCGCCAACGGCGTGCTCAGCATGGTCGGCCGGCACGGACAGCCGCCGACACCGCCGTTGAACCTGGTCGGCGACATCGGCGGAGGCGGCCTCATCCTGGCCTTTGGCCTGCTGGCCGCACTGCTCGAACGAAACCTGTCGGGTCGGGGTCAGGTCGTCGACGCGGCCATGGTGGACGGCGCCGCCGTACTGGCGACGCAGTTCTTCGGCTGGGTGCAGACCGGCGAATGGTCGCTCGATCGGGGGACCAACATGATCGACAGCGGGGCGCCCTACTACGAGGTGTACGAGACCGCGGACGGCCGCTGGCTCAGCGTCGCCGCCGTCGAGCCGCGCTTCTACGCCGCCCTGCTGAAGCTGTTCGAACTCGACGCCGTGGACCTGCCGGACCGGGACGATCCGGCGACCTGGCCGGAGCTGAAGGCAACCTTCGCGGCCGTCGTCAGGAGCCGCACCCGCGAGGAGTGGTGTGCGCTGGCCGCCGGCCTGGACGCGTGCGTCGCGCCCGTTCTGGGTCCCGAGGAGGTGGAGGCGGACGAGCACCTCAGCGCGCGCGGCACCTTCGTACGCAACGACGGCGTTCTGCAGCCCGCCCCCGCGCCCCGGTTCAGCCGTACCCCGGCCCGGTTGACCCGGCCACCCGCCCGTCCCGGCGAGCACACCGCCGAGGCGCTGGCCGACTGGGGGTTCTCCGCCGCCGATGTCGCGGATCTGCGGGCGGCAAAGGTCATCGCGCGAGGGGACGCCAATGAGTGAGCGCACCGACTTCGACGGCTTCGACCTCTACGACCCCGGCTACCTGGCCGACCCGGAGTCGATCTGGAGGCCGATGCGGGACCGCTGCCCGGTCGCCCACAGCGACAGTCGCGGCGGTGCGTGGCTGCTCTCGCGGCACGGGGACATCTGCGCCGTCGCCCTCGATCCCGACACGTTCTCGTCCCGAGCGGGTGAGGTCACCGGGCCGGTGCCGGCGCCCGGACGCGAACTGAAGATCCCGCCGGTCAGCTCCGATCCGCCGGACCACGCACGCGACCGCAGGCTGCTGATGCCGTTGTTCGGCAAGGAGGCGGTGGCCGGGCTCGAACCGTTGACCCGGCGCACGGCCCGCGAGCTGGTGGCGTCGATCGTGACTTCCGACGCGGTCAGGGCGGGCCACCCGGTCGACGCGGTCGCGGAGTACGCGCGCGTGATCCCCGTCGTGGTGACCACGAAGATGCTCGACCTGCCCGCGGCCGACGAGGAGTTGTTCCGGCAATGGACGCTCCGGATGCTCAAGGACGGCGCGCAGGACTACGCGGCAAGGGCCGAGGCCGTCCGCGCCATCCAGAGCTACTTCAGGGCCCGGCTGCACTCTTCGACGCCGGGTGAGGCCGGGGGAGTCATGGGCCACCTGCTCCGCAGGCGGGCCGAGGGCGAGCCGCTGAGCGACGAGCGGATCGTCGGCATGTGCTTCCTCATGCTCATCGCCGGCATCGACACCACGTGGAGCGCACTCGGGTCGGCGTTGTGGCACCTGGCCGCGCACCCGGAACATCGCCGGCTCCTGGCGCGCAGGCCCGAGCTCATCCCCAACGCCGTCGAGGAGTTCCTGCGGGTGTACGCCCCCGTCACGATCGGCAGGGTGGTCACCAGGGACGCCACGATCGGGGGCCGCACCCTCCGTGCGGGCGATCGGGTGGTGCTGCCGTGGGCCGCGGCGAACCTGGACCCGGCGGTGCATCCGGCGTCGAGCGAGGTGCGCATCTCCGCGCACCGCCCGCGTCACCTGGCGTTCGGTCTTGGCATTCACCGATGCCTGGGCGCACAGCTGGCACAGATGGAACTGCGCGTGGCGCTTGAGGAGTGGCTCACCCGGATCCCGGAGTTCGTACCGGCGTCACCCGAGGTGCGCTGGAGCGGTGGCAACACGCGCGGGCCGGAGTCGCTGCCGGTCAGGATCCCGTCGTCCGCGTCCGCGCGATGAGCGCCTCGGAGGTCCCTGGCGTGCGCGAGCACTTCAACCTCTGGCTCGGCCGGCGCCAGCCGCCCGGTACGGAGGATCCCGCCTTTACCCGGATGGCCGACGCGGTCCGCGGACTGCAGGACAAGTTCACCGCCTCGCGCCCGCCACCGGCGCTGGCGGCTCGCTCGGCGGACACCATCGAGGAACTGGTCGCCGCGCTCGCGCGGTACCAGGTCGGGGAGCCCGACCAGGTGGCCGGCCGCCAGTTCGCCGCGGTCGCGCGAGGCCAGACGTTCGTTCCGCCGTTGGAGATCGACGCGTTCGACGGAGACTCGGTCACGGCCCGGGTCTCCTTCGGGCGGTTCTACCTGGGGAGCAACGGCGCGGTACACGGCGGGGCGATCTCGCTGGTGTTCGACGACCTGCTCGGCCAGGTGGCCAACGCGCCGGGGAAACCGCGGGCCCGGACGGCGTCGCTCAGTGTGGATTACCGCCGCGTCGTTCCCATCGAGACCGAGCTGATCGTCACCGCGCACACCAGCCGGATCGAGGGGCGCAAGGTGTTCGTCGGCGGAGCCCTGAGATCTGACAGTGAAATTCTCGCCGAGGCGATGGGGCTGTTCGTGCGTCTCCTGGCCCATCAGCAGTGATCCTCGGGCAGCTGTGACGGTTGACACGTTAAATTCACAATGCAAAGCTGCACCCACAGTGCAAAAAAGGAAGTGAGGCCCGATGGACGGCGATGTGCTGTGGACGCCGCCGGCGAACGCCAGGCAGCGCACCAGGATGGGTCGGCTGATGGAACGCATCGAGATGCGCCACGGCGTCGCCCTGGACACCTACGACGCCTTCTGGCGATGGTCGGTGGAGAATGTCGGGACCTTCTACGCCGAGCTGGCCGAGTTCGCCGGCGTCCGGTTCGACACGCCTCCCGAGACCGTGCTCACGACGCTCCGGGTCCCCGACGCGGAATGGTTCGTCGGGGCCACCCTGAACTACGCCGAGCACGTGTTCCGCGGCATGCCGGAGGGCACGGTCATCCGTGCCGTGTCCGAGGCGCGCGGCGCGCATGACGTGACCGCCGACGAGCTGCGTGACATGGTCGGGCGCATCCGCCGCGGCCTGGTCGAGATGGGGGTGGGCAAGGGCGACCGGGTCGCCGGCTACCTGCCGCACATCCCCGAGACGATCGCCGCCTTTCTCGCCGTGGCCAGCCTGGGCGCGATCTGGTCGGTGTGCCCGCCCGAGTTCGGCGTGAACAGCGTGGTGGACCGGCTCAGCCAGGTGGCGCCGAAGGTCGTCATCGCGGTCGACGGCTACCGGTTCGGCGGCAGGGACTTCGACCGCGGCGACCTGGTGCGCGAGATCCTGGCCGCGCTGCCGAGCGTGGAGAGCGTGGTGTGGCTGCCGTACCTGAGACCCGACCGCCAGCCGGAGGGCATCAGGACGTGGGACGAGGTCTTCGCCGAGCCCGGCGAGGTCGAGTTCGAGAGCGTCCCCTTCGACCACCCGCTGTACGTGCTCTTCACCTCGGGCACGACCGGCCTGCCCAAGGCGGTGCCCCACTCGCATGGTGGTCCGTTGCTCGAGCACCACAAGTGGCTGGGCCTGCACGCCGACCTCGGCCCCGGCGACCGGTTCTTCTGGTTCTCCACCACGGGCTGGGTGGTGTGGAACATCAGCATCTCCGCGCTCACGGCCGGCGCCTCCATCGTCGTGATGGACGGGAGCCCGACCCACGACGGGCTCGACAAGCAGTGGCGGATGATCGGCGACCTCGGAATCACCCACTTCGGAGCGTCCACGGCGTTCGTGCTGGCGTGCAAGGAGGCGGGCATGAAGCCGGGCAGGGACTTCGACCTCGCGCCGATGCGGGTCGCGCTGATCGGCGGGTCGCCGTTCCCGCCCGAGGGCTGGGAATGGTTCTACCGCGAGGTCCGTGCCGACATCCTGGTGGGCTGCTCCAGCGGAGGCACCGACGTGGCCGGGACGTTCATCGGGGGTTCCCCGCTGGTTCCGGTCCGGTCCGGGCGTCAGGCCTGCGTGTACCTCGGCGTCCGGGTCGAGGCGTGGGACGAGGCAGGCAAACCGGTCATCGGTGCGCCCGGCGAGCTCGTGGTGACGACGCCGCTGCCGTCCATGCCCAAGGCGCTGTGGGGTGAGGACGGCGAGACCCGGCTGCGGGAGACCTACTACCAGAACTTCCCGGACGTCTGGGACCAGCAGGACTGGGCGATCTTCTACGAGGACGGCTCGTGCGCGGTGATCGGCCGGTCCGACGCCACCCTGAACAGGGCCGGCGTGCGGCTCGGCCCGTCCGAGTACTACGCCGCGCTGGAGGCGATGCCGGAGATCTGCGAGAGCGTCGTGGTGCACGTCCAGTCGGGCTCCAGCAAGGACGGCGAGCTCATGCTGTTCCTGGTCCTCGCGGACGGGGTCCGGCTGGACGCGTCCCTGGCGGACAGGGTCAGAGGCGAGCTGGCGAGGCGCCTGTCGCCCCGGCACGTGCCCGACGCCATCCACGCCGTCGCGGACCTGCCGAAGACCCTCACGGGCAAGCGTCTGGAGGTGCCCATCCGCCGGATCCTGGAAGGCGCCGATCCGGACACCGTGACCAGCCGCGGCACGCTGGCGAACCCCGAGGCGCTCGGCCCCTTCGTGGAACTGGCCAGGCAACGCGCCTCAGCGAAGGCTTGACCCGGTGGAGCAGCCGCAACCCGGGTTCGAACCCCTGACGCCGACGGCTTTCCTCCGGCGCTCGACGCACGTCCACGCCGAGAGCATCGCGGTCGTGGACGGCGACCGCACCTTCACGTACGCGCAGTTCGGGGCGCGCAGCCTCGCGCTGACCGGCGTGCTCGCGGCGTACGGCGTGGGACCGGGCGACCGGGTGGCCGCGTTGTGCACCAACAGCCACGTGATGCTCGAACTGCACAACGCCGTCCCGATGCGCGGCGCCGTGCTGGTACCGCTGAACTTCCGGCTCGCCGTGGACGAGCTGGTCTACATCGTCGACCATTCCGGGGCGCGCCTGCTGGTCGCGACGGATGAGCTGGCCGCCGTCGCGCGGGCGGTGGCCGAACGGACCGGCGCACGGTTGCTCGTCGCCGGCGAGGCGGCGGACGAGTACGAGTCCGCAATGGCCGGTGCCGCACCGGCGACGGTACCCGTGGACGACGAACGGGGTCTGCTCGCGATCAACTACACCAGCGGCACGACCGGACGGCCCAAGGGCGTGATGTACCACCACCGCGGCGCGTACCTGCAGGCGCTGGCGATGGCGTTCCACGCGTCGCTCAGCTCGGACAGCCGGTACCTGTGGACCCTGCCGATGTTCCACTGCAACGGATGGTGCTTCACCTGGGCGGTCACGGCGGCGGGCGGCACGCACGTCTGCCTGCGTGCCGTGGATCCCGCGCTGATCTGGCGCCGGCTGCGCGCCGACGGCATCACGCACCTGAGCGGGGCGCCCGCGGTGCTGCGGCTCATCGCCGACGCCGACGGGGCCGCCGGGCCGCGGCTTCCGTCACCGGTCCGCGTCGGCACCGGAGGCGCGCCGCCCTCTCCGGCGCTGCTGAAGCGGTTCGAGGCGCTGAACATGTCGGTGCAGCATCTCTACGGCCTCACCGAGACGTTCGGGCCCATCGTGGTCAACGACTGGCAGAGCCGGTGGGACGCGGGCTCCCCGGAGACGGTGGCCAGGCTGAAGGCGCGTCAGGGCGTGGGCAACGTGATCGCCACGCCGGTCCGCGTCGTCGACGCGGAGGGGCGGGACGTGCCGGCCGACGCCCGGACCTCGGGCGAGATCGCCGTACGCGGCAACAACGTCATGCTCGGCTACTACCGGGACGAAGCGGCGACCGCCGCGGCCGTCCCGGACGGCTGGTTCCGCACCGGAGACCTGGCCGTGCGTCATCCCGACGGGTACATCGAGATCACTGACCGGCGCAAGGACGTCATCATCTCGGGCGGCGAGAACATCGCCTCCGTCGAGGTCGAGCGCGTTCTCGACGGACATCCCGCGGTGCTGGAGAGCGCGGTCGTGGGGGTGCCGGACGACCGCTGGGGAGAGGTGCCGGTCGCCTACGTGAGCGTACGCCCGGGTTGTGCGGTGTCACCCGATGAGCTGGTGGCCTTCGTGCGCGAGCACATCGCCGGGTTCAAGGTTCCGAAGGCCTTCGTGTTCGGCGAGATCCCCAAGACCTCCACCGGAAAGTTGCAGAAGCATGTGCTCCGCCAGCGGGCCCGCGAATGATTGCACTGTCAGTACAAATCTTGTACTGTGAATGAAAGCAATCTGATGGGCAGAAAAGGGGTGGCCGCGTGCGGTTGGAAGGGAGCGCGCTTGTCGAGCTGCTGGCGCGGCCGGCGAGCGTCGCCGTGGTGGGTGCGTCGGCCGACCCCCGGCGGTTGTCCGGCCGGCCGCTGGACTACCTCAAGAGGCTCGGGTACGCCGGACGGATCTACGCCGTCAACGCGCGGGCCGACCTGCCGGGCGTCACCACGGTACGGTCCCTGCTCGAACTTGAGCCGGGCTCGGTCGACGTCGCCTTGGTGGCCCTGCCCGCGGAGGGAGTGGTCGCCGCGCTGCGCCAGGCCGAGGAGATCGGAGCCAGGGCCGCGGTCGTCATCGCCAGCGGCTTCGAGGACCGCGACGGGCCGGCCCGCCGGGACCTGGACCGCCTGGCGGCGTCGAGCACACTGCGGATCATCGGTCCCAACTGCGTCGGAACCCTCGGGGTGGCCGCGTCGTCGTACCTGACCTTCTCCAGCGTGCTGCTGCAGGACGTGCCGCGGCCGGGCAGGGTCGGACTGGTCACCCAGAGCGGAGCCCTCGGCAACAGCCTGCTGCAGAGCCTGATCCGCCGGCACGTGGGGTTGAACCAGTGGTTCAGCACCGGTGACGAGACCGACACCGGCGCCATCGAGCTCGCCACCGGGCTGCTGGAGCGCCAGGACGTGGACGCCGTCGGGATGTTCCTCGAAGGCGTGACCGACCGGCACTGGCTCGGTCGGCTGGAGTCCGTGCTCCGCTCGACGGGCAAACCGCTGTTCCTGCTCAAGGCGGCACACAGCGAGAGCGGACGCATGGCGGCGGCCGGGCACACCGGTCGCGTCGTGGGGTCGGCGGACGCGTCGGAGGCGATCCTCGCGCAGGCGGGTGTCCGGCAGGTCGCCAGCCTGGCGGAGCTGGCCGACGCCCTCGTCGTGGCCGGGGCGAACCCCGGCCTGCTGCGTACCGCGCTGCCGTCGGTGTCATTGGTGTCCGTCTCGGGCGCCGCCGGGGTGATCGGCGCGGACCGGGTGGCTCAGGACCCTCGGCTGCGTATGGCCGCGGTCGCCGGCGAGCACCTTCCGCTGGATGACCGGCTGCGCCCGCAGAACCCGCTCGACGTGCCGTTCATCAACGAGACCGGTGTCTTCACCGACGCCGTCGGCGCGATGGGCACCAGCCGGTCGGTGGACATCGTGGTGGGCGTGGAATCCTCGCTCGCGCACGACCGCGAGGAACTCGTCGCGAAGGTGGTGGCCGCGCCCGCCGCGCCCGTCGTGCTGACCTCCCTGTCCGAGGACGACACCATGCCCGCGCACCTGACCGAGGCGCTTCGCGGCGCGGGCATCGCCTACCTGCCGACGGTCGACCGGGCGGTGCGCGCGATCGCCTTGTGTGCCGCCGCGCCCACCGGAGACACCGAGCCGGAACACGACCATACGAGTCCGGCGGACCTGCGCGGGATCGAGTGGGTGGCCGACCGGCTCCCTGACGATCTGCCCTGGGTTCGCTGGCGGGTGCTCGCCGACGAACCGGCAGTCGACCTGGCGGTGCCTCCCTATGTCGTCAAGGCCGCGGGCAGGACGATTCTGCACCGTACGGAACTGGGCGCCGTGCGCGTCGTGCGTACGGCGGATGAGGCCGTCGAGGCCGTCGAGGCCGTCCGGGCGGTGTGCCGGCGGTACGGCGACGCGGTCATGGTGCAGGACCTGGCGCCGGACGGCTTCGAAGTCCTGGTCTCCGTGCTCGACGATCCCGAGTTCGGGCCGGTGGCGTTCGTCCGGCCCGGCGGGACCCTGGCCGAGCTGATGTCCGGCCAGGCGGTGGTCTGGAGCGGCTGGCCGGAGCGGCGCCGGCTCGATGTGTTGCGCGCCTCCCGGATCGGCGAGCTGCTGGAGTCCTACCGAGGCGGAAAACGCTACGACATCGAGGAGCTGTCCCGAGTCGTGTCCCAGGCGCTCGCCGCGGTCGCGGGTGGCCTGGAGTTCCTTGAGCTCAATCCGGTCATCGTGCATGAGAACGGGATCAGCCTCGTGGACGCGGCCGGTCGGCCGGCGACCACCAACAGCCCAGAAGGAGCGGCATCAGCATGACAGCGGTCAACTTCGACCTGATCTCGGACATCACCGAAGCGGAGATCGCGCGCGTTCGGTCGCTCGAGGGAACGCCGATCCGGATCGAGCAGTGGAACCACGAGGCGTCCTGGGACTCGGTCCGGCACTACGCCTGGGGTCTCGGCGACGACAACCCCCTCTACTGCGACCCCGGGTACGCCGAGGCGACGCCGTACGGCACGCTGATCGCTCCGCCGACGTTCCCGTTCACCGCGTTCGACGGCGCCATCGGCGCGGGAATGCCCGGCGTCCAGCCGATCTACGCGGGCACCGACTGGACCTTCCACCGGCGGGTCAGGCGAGGCGACCGCGTCATCGCGTCCGCCGCCTTCGGCCCGGTCGTCCGCCGGTCCGGGCGCAACGCGGCCGACATGGTCATCCAGTCGGCGCTCTGCCGCTACGAGAACCAGGACGGTGAACTGATCGCCGAGTCCGTCGCCCGCACGTTCCGGGTTCCCCGGCGCGCCGCGACCGACGGGTTGTCGTTCGAGCCCCGCGACGAGACGGTGTGGTCCGACGCCCAGCTCGACGAGATCCGGTCGGAGGCGGTGTCGGAGTACCGGCGGGGGCCGGAGGCGCTGAGTGGTGTGGCGGTAGGGGAGGAGGTGCCCGCCGTCGTCAAGGGGCCCATCGGACGCATCGACATGACGGCGTACTACGCCGGATGCCCGGGAAGCCCTGGCTACAAGTCCGTCGAGCTCGCCTGGAAGTACCGCGAATGGGCGCGCACCGATCCGCGGCGGCTGCCGTCGAACTACGACCCCTCGTACTTCTGGGAGCGGGTGCTGCCGAGCATCGGCCACCAGGACACCACCGCGGCCCGTGAGCTCGGCATGCCGGGGGCCTACAACAACGGCCCGCAACGCGTCGGCTGGTTCGCCCACTGCGTGTCGAACTGGATGGGGGACGGCGCCTTCCTGGCCGAACTGAACGTCAGGCTGGGGCGTCCGGAGATCTTCGGCGACGTGGTCCGCATCGGGGGCACGGTCGTCGGCGTGGCCGCTTCGCGGTACACCTTGGAACTAACGGCGACCAACCACCTCGGCGAGCCGACCGCGTCCGCGACCGCCGTGGTCGTCGCCGACGACTATGGCCGGGCGTGACGGCTCCCGGCCAGGAAGGACGACGATGAAGGCGCTGCGCGTGACCCGGGGCGAGGTGGGCGCCCGCCTCGCCGAGGTCCCCGTCCCGGTGCCGCGGGACGACGAGGTGCTCATCCAGGTCAGCGCGGCGGGACTGTGCGGCACCGATGTGCAGGCCGCCTATAGTCCCGGGGCCGGGCTGATCACCAGGCCGGAGCTGACTCTGGGGCACGAGCCCGCGGGCCGGATCGTCGCCCTGGGCCGGACGGTGCGCGGCTGGGCGACCGGCGACCGGGTGGCCGCCTCGTCGATCGTCAGCTGCGGACGCTGCCACCTGTGCTCCCGGGGGATGAGCGAGATCTGCGCCCGCGGCTCGGTCATCGGCCTCAACCACGACGGCGCCGTCGCGGAGTACATGACCGCGCCGGCCGTCAACCTGGTCCGTCTGCCCGACGGGGTGTCCGATGAGGTGGGGGCCATCCTGACCGACGCGATACCGACGCCGTTTCACGCGCTGTACCAGCGCGGGCGGCTGCAGCCCGGGGAGACCGTCGCCATCTTCGGCGTCGGCGGGCTCGGCCAGCACGCCGTCCAGCTGGCGAAGGCGTTCGGCGCGGCGCGGATCATCGCCGTAGACACCAGAGCCGAGCAGTTGGAGCACGCCCGGTCGCTCGGGGCCGACCACGCCTTCCTCGCCGGCGACGAGTCGCTCGGCGACCGGATGCGCGAGGCCAACGGTGGACGTGGGGTCGACCTGGCCGGTGTCTTCGCCGGCTCGTCGGAGGCGATCGCCGCGGCGTTCCGCTCGGTGGGCAAGGGCGGCCGCCTGGTCGTGGTGGGGCTGACCGACGACAACGTGGTCCTGCCGCCCTCGGCGTCGATCGCCCGCCGGGAGATCTCGATCATCGGCTCGGGTGGGTTCCGGCTGGACACGATCGAGCAGCTCGTGGCGCTGGTGGCGGCCGGTCGGCTGGACTTCTCCCGCTCCGTGTCCAACGTGCTGGGACTCGACGAGGCGGAATCGGCCCTCGAACTGCTCCGGGGTCACCACGGCTCGATCCGGCGGGTGGTCGTGGCACCGAAGGGGGAGGTCTAGGACCATGATGACCGACGGGCCGAGGGGCACGACCGCCGGTGCGATCAAGGCCGGCATCGAGGGGTTCCGGCTCGCCGACCGCCCGGATGTGGCCGTGCTCTACCCCGACGTGTGCTTCGCCTCGATCGAGGCGGTCGGGGACGTGCCGATCTCCTTGCTGGTCGCCTCGGTGCTGACCGGCTGGCGCCCCGAGTCGCACCTGACCGCACCGGCCGGTCCTGGCTCCCCGGCGCCGTTCCCGGTCGCGTCGCTGGTGGTGTCGCGCGACTCCGCCGTACGGTTCCATCCGGAGCTGAGCAACCGCGACCCGGTCGAGATTCAGGTGTGGGCGGACGGACGGGTCACGCTCGAGGTCGAGTTCCAGGGATCCGACCTCGCAACGGTCGGCGAGGAGTGGCGGTCCACCGCGCGCGGCGTGCTCGCCGAGTGGGCGCGGGAATCCGGCGCCGAACTGCTGTCGGTCTTCAACGACCGGTCCCGGTCCCTGCCCGACGTGTGGAACGCGACGTTCGCGGTGCCCGCCGCCGATCGGACCGTCCACGACCTCGTCGACCTGGGGACCCGCGCGCTGCGTACGGCCGAGCTGTCGATGACCGGGTGGGGAAGCGAACAGGACGTCCGGCGGCTGATCGCCGACGGCGACGCCCACGCGGTGCTCGGCTGGCTGCCCTCCGCCGTCCTGGAGCTGTGGGCGGCCCTGCCCGAGGGTGACGGCGAGCTCTACTTCGCGGCCGACGTGTGCGCCTTCGCCAACGGGGTCCGCGGCGGGACGATCGTGGTGGGCGCCGACCGCATGCCGGGCGACCAGAGGGCACGGCTGACCCCCCTCGACGGCGACGAGGGGCCGGGCCTCGTCCGTCGCCTCATCGAGGAGCGGGTCTTCCCGGTCCCGGAGCGGCTGTCCGTGCACCAGGTCACCGTCCCCGGCGCCACGCCCACGGAGTCGCACGGAAGCATCCTGGTGGTCAGGATCCCGCCCCAGGACCGGCTGGTCCGTCCCTTCCTGGTCCGCGTCGCGGCGCACGCAGGCCGGGGCCTGGAGGCCTTCGCGGTCGTCGAACGGTACGGCGTCGAGACCAGGGCGCGTGGCGCGGCGGCGACGCACACGGCGCTGGCCGCCGGCGTCGCGGCTCTGCTGCCCGGAACCTAGAACGTCGGCGGGGTGATCACCCAGATCGCGACGAGGTCCTCGTCGCCGACGCTTTCCCAGGAATGCGGGCGGGTGCTGGGGAAGTAGATCGCGTCACGGGGGTTGAGCACCCACTCGTTGCTGCCGACGGCGAACTTCATGGCGCCGGAGATCACGACGCCGCATTCTTCGCCCTCGTGCACGTGCGGGTGTCCGCCGCTGCCCTGCCCCGGCGCCGCCTCGACCCAGATGATCTCCATGCGCTTCTGGAGGTTGGGGGAAAGCAGTTCGTTGGCGATCTGCGTTCCGGGGTACACGATGCGTCGCCGTTCCCCGGCCCGGAGCACCGCGACCTCGTCGTCGATGTGCTGCTGGCCGGTCACCTTGGGGCCGGCGTTCTCCAGCAGTTCCCCCACACTGAAGCCGAGTGCGGTGACCAGGGACTTGAGGCTGGACAGGGTGGGGTTGGCGACGCCGCGTTCCACCTGGCTGACGAAGCTTGTGGACACCCCGGCCCGTTCGGCGAGCTGGGACAGGCTCATCCGCTGGGCCTGACGCCGTTCCCTGATGAGCCCGCCGAGCGCGACGGCGTCGAGACTGTCGTCTCCCTGTTTCATGGCGGCGACGCTATCGTATGGGCGGCCATTCGAAAGCCGCGTCAACGAGGGCTCTGAGGGTGTGCTGCGACCGGCCATCTCATGCTCCTTGGGTGATCGTGCTCGTCGGCGGCGCCGGGCGTCCGGCGACCTGTGCGGCCAGCCGGCTCATGGGTTGGCCCGCGGCCAGACAGCGACGACCGTGTACGGCGGCCTGCGGCCAGTTGACCGCCAGCACGCCGCACAGCTCGTCGTCCTCCCGTGCCCAGAGGACCGCGAACCGTTCCCCGCGTTCCTGTCTCACCACCTGGTGGCGGACTCCGGTCCACGGGGTCCCGGCGATCTGGATCTTCCAGTCGTACTGGTTGCTCCAGACGTAGTCGAGGGACAGGTGCTCGCGGGGTGATTCCGGGTTCAGGATGTTGTGCGCCACGACCGCCGCCTGCTCCACGGCGCTGGTCCAGTGTTCCGATCGGGCGTGCAGCCTGCGCGCGGTGTGCCACCAGCGCGCGGCGTCGCCGACGGCGTAGACGTCCGTCGCGTTCCGGGCCCTGCCTCCCGCGTCGCAGACGACGCCCGACTCGACGGCCAGTCCCGAGCCGGCCAGCCACTCGGTGTTGAGTTCGGTGCCGAGACCGGCCACGGCCACGTCGGCGGCGATCGTGGTGCCGTCACCGAGGCGTGCGCGGAGCCGTCCGCCGTGTTCGGCGATCTCCTCGACCGCGGTCCCGAAGTGGGTGTGAACCCCGTGGCGCCGGTGCAGATCGACGAACAGCGAACCGATCTCGGCGCCGAAGTGCCGCGCCATCGGCACCTCGGCGACGTCGACCAGGTGCACCTCGATCCCCAGCCCCCGTGCGGCGGAGGCGACCTCGGCGCCGATGAATCCGGCGCCGACCACCAGGACCGACCGGGCTCGCCGGAGGGCGGCCCGCAGGTTCACCGCGTCCTCCCAGCCACGCACGTCCAGCACCCGGTCCAGGCCGTGCCACGGTGAGGTTCTCGCCCGGGCGCCGGTGGCCACCACGAGCGCGTCCTGGTAGCCGATCGACCTCCCGTCGGAGAGCCTGACCTCGCGGGCGGTGAGGTCGAGGCCGGTCGCCGCCACGCCGAGGGTGAGTTCCAGCTCTTCGGTCTCCTCGGCGGTCAGCAGCGACGGGAAGACCGGTTCGTCGGCCAGCAGCACCTCTTTGGACAGGGGCGGCCGGTCGTAGGGGAGGTGCCGTTCGCGCTCCACGATCGTGATGCTCCCTGCGTACCCGCCGGCGCGCAGCCGCTGGGCGGTACGGACGCCGGCGATGGAGCCGCCGACGATCAGGACGCCGGTCACCTGTTCTCCAGCTGGAGCGCGGAGACCGGGCAGCTCGCGACGGCCAGCTCCACCCGCGCGAGGTCGGCCGCCGGGACATCCTGGCGGACCAGGCGGACGACGCCGTCCTCGGTGAGTTCGCAGTAGTCGTCGGCCTCGAAGATGCAGTTGCCGTAGCCCTCGCACAGCTCGAGATCGACCGTAAGTCGGGTCACCCGTGCTCCCCTCGTCTCTGATGACCATGCACCAGGGGTGCCGATATGTTGAATTACAAGTGCAAGAGATGTCGTGATCGAACCCCCTGCAACCGCGCTACCGGGCAAGTTTGACCTTGACACCTAAGACGCATGAGTGAAAGCATACACCATGAGTGTAAACGATCAACGCCGTTCCGCGGCGGACAGGGAGCGCTCGTGACCATCGAGACCCAGTCACCGGACCGCCGATCTGCCCGGCAGCGCCACTCGAAGGCGCTCGACGTAGCGCGACGCGGCCTTTCACTGGTGATGAACCACGCCAACGAGCAGGCCGACTCGATCTATGAGCAGCCCGCGAGCCGGTACCTCGACCTGGACCGGTTCGAGCTCGAGAAGAAGGTGCTGTTCCGCGGGCGGCCGGTGTTCGCCGGGCTCAGCGTGGAACTGCCTGCCCCCGGGTCCTACAAGACCCTGGACCTGCCCGGTTGCCCGCTGGTCATCGCCCGGCAGGCGGACGGCTCGCTGCGGGCCTTCGTCAACGCCTGCCTGCACCGCGGCGCCAACGTCGCCTACGATGCCGGGGCGGCGCGTACCTTCGTGTGCAAGTTCCACGGTTGGGCCTACAACCTGGACGGCTCACTGCGGAAAGTGCGCGGCGGGGACAACTTCGGGCAGCTCGACCCCGGATGCACCGGGCTCGCGCAGGTCCCGGTGGCGGAGAAGTACGGACTGATCTTCGTGCGCGGGACGCGCCTGGCCGAGAACCCGGAGCCGATCGACGTCGACGAGGCGCTGTGCGGGCTCGGCCCGCAGTTCGCCGAGTGGGGCCTGGAGATGGACCTGGCCACACCGGCCATCCACCCGCCGGTCGTCACCGCGTCGAACTGGAAGCTGGCCGTGGACGGCTACCTGGAGCCGTACCACTTCGCCTCGCTGCACAAGACGACCGTCGCCAAGTACAACAACTCCAACCAGGCCACCGTCGACCTCTACGGGCCGCACGTCATGAGCGGCTTCCTCGGCCGCAAGATCAATGAGCTCGCCGAGGTCGAAGAGGACGACTGGCCCCTGATGCGCCACGTGCAGCTCATCTACTTCCTGTTCCCCAACGTCATCCTGTCGGTCATGCAGGACCACGTGGAGTACTCGTTGATCCTGCCGGGCCGGTCGGTCGCGGAGAACGTGATGCATCACAACTACTTCGCCTACACCGACTGGTCGAACGCGGACGTGCACGAGAAGCGGTTCCACAACACGCAGTGGATCCTCACCGCCGAAGACATCCCGATGGCCGAGGAGTGCCATCGCAACATCGCCGAAGGGGCCATCGACAAGTTCTACTTCGGCCGCAACGAGCCCGCGTTGCAGCACTTCCACAAGACCATCGAGACGGAGCTGGCCGCCGCCCAGCACTGACCAGCCGGCCCGACCCTCCGCCCAAGGGAGATCCACGTGTCACAGCACCCCCACCCCGACCACGTCCCGCCGCCCCTGCAGTACGCGGACAAACTGCACTTCGGGCCGACGACCAACGACACCCACGAGGGCATCGACACCAACCGGATGCGCGAGGAGCGCGCCGCCCGGATGCGGCAGATCATGCGCGCGGCGAACATCCCGGCGCTGCTGGTGACGGGCGCGGAGAACGTCCGGTACCTCTGCGGGTTCTTCTGGTCAGAGTTCCAGCTCCAGGCGGGGTACGCGCTGTTCTTCGTGGACCATCCACCGGTCGTCTACGCCCCGGCCGGCTCCTACCACCAGATGCCGGACCAGGCCCCGTGGATCCCCGAGTGGCGGATCGCGCGCACCTGGCTGGAGGGCCCGGTGCCGCAGTCGGCCGCCGAGGCCGAGTCCAAGCTCTTCGCCGACGAGATCGCCGCGGAGCTCAACGAACGCGGCCTCGGCCGGGAACCGCTGGCCGTCAGCGAGTTCGGCGAGCGGGCGGTGTCCGCCCTGATCGGCGTCGGCATCGACGTGCGTCCGGGGCTGCCGCTGCTCATGGAGAGCGCCCGCGTCAAGACGCGCGACGAGATCAACTGCCTCAGGATGATCGCCTCCATCAGCTCCTCCGGCTTCCACCGGGCGCTGGAGACCCTCCGGCCGGGCGTCCTGCAGAGCACGGTCGCCAAGGAGGTCAAGCGCGCGGTCGAGGACGCCGGCGCCGAGTTCGGGGCCTCGAAGGTGATGGCCGGCCCGCTGGCGTTCGAGCGCGGCATCAGCAGCAGCGACCGGCGCATCGAGTACGGTGACCTGGCCTACGTGCTCACCTGCGGCAGCTCCTACCTCGGCTACACGGCGTGCCTCTACCGGCAGTACATCGTTGGCCGCCGCCCGACCGCCGAGGAGTCCGGCTGGTACGACACGCTGCGGGACCGGCTCGACTCGGTGATCGGCGAGCTGCGGCCAGGGGCCAGCACGGCCGACGCCGCCCGGCACTTCGCGCCCGCGAGCAAGTGGGGCTACACCGACGAGGCGGAGCTGCTCACCATCGAGTTCGGGCACGGCATCGGCCTGGTGAACGCCGGGTCGCGCTTCGTGCACTACAACCCGCCGATCATCAACCGGCAGTGGTCCTTCGAACACCCGGAGGAGATCGAGGCCGGCATGGTGATCGCGGTCGAGGGCATCGAGGGTGTGCACCGCAAGGCCGGCGTACGCCTGGAGACGATGGTCGTGATCACCGAGAACGGGCCGGAGGCGATCGACTTCTACCCGCGTCACGAGATCCTGGCAGCCAGTGTCATCTGAGACCGCAACGGCCGCCCGCGCCGGATCGTGGTCCGAGCCCGGCGCCGAGCCGGTGGCGCCCGGGGTGCACCGGATCCCCCTGCCGCTGCCGGACGAGCTCGCGGCGGTCAACGTCTACGCGCTGGAGCGCCCCGACGGGCTGACGCTGATCGACGCGGGCCAGGCGCTCCGGCGGGCACGCGCCGCCCTGGAACACGCGCTGTCGTCCCTCGGGTACGCGGTCGGCGACGTACGCGAGTTCCTGGTCACCCACGCCCACCGCGACCACTACACGCTCGGCCCCCAGGCGCGGCGCGACCACGGTTCGCGGGTGCGCGTCGGCATCCGCGAGGCCCCGGCGCTGGCGGCACTCGGCAGTCCCGACTGGCCCGCGTACGCCGCCCAGCTGGCGCTGCTGCGCGCCAACGGCGCCGAGGCCCTCGCCGACGAGATCGGCGACGACGCCAAGGCCCAGGGGATCGCGGCCGACCTGTGGGAAGCACCCGACTCGTGGATCGTGGACGAGGAGATCATCGAGGTCGGCGACCGGCGGCTGCACGCCGTGCCGACCCCCGGCCACACGCAGGGCCATCTCGTCTTCCACGACGAGCACGCGGGTCTGCTCTTCGCCGGTGACCACGTGCTCCCGCACATCACCCCGTCCATCGGCCTGGAGCCGGTCCCCGGACGATCGCCGCTGCGCGACTTCCTCGGGGCGCTGCGCCGGGTGCGGCGGCTTCCGGACGCGCTGCTGCTGCCGGCGCACGGCCCGGTCGCGCCCTCCGCCCACGCCCGCGTCGACGAGCTGCTGACGCACCACGACGAGCGCCTCCGGAACACGTTGACGGCCGTGCGCGCGGGGTGTACGACCGGGTTCCAGGTGGCGCGCGAGCTCCCATGGACCAGGCGGCGGGTCGACTTCGACGGGCTGCCGGTCTTCCATCGCATGCTGGCGGTCGTGGAGACGTCGGCCCACCTGGAGCTTCTCGTCGAACAGAACGTGCTCACGCAGACGTTCGACGCCGGCGTCATCACCTATACCGAGGGTGTCGCGCGGTGAGTCTCCTCAACGGGATGCGGATCCTGGACCTGTCGACGTTCTCGCCGGTACGGTTCGGCACCACCGTGCTGGCCGACCTCGGCGCCGACGTCATCCAGATCGACCGGCCGCGCTCGTCGTATCCGGACGACGTGCCGATGCTGACCTCCATCGAGCATCCGCGCTGGCTCTGGCACAGCCGCAACAAGCGGAGCATCGGCCTGAACCTCAAGCAGGACGGGGCAAGACAGGTGCTCCGCCACCTCGTGGCGGAAGCGGATGTCGTCATCGAGGGCTTCGCGCCCGGCACGGCGGCGCGGCTCGGCCTCGACTACGGTTCGCTGAGCAAGGTGAAGAAGGATCTGGTCTACGCCTCGGTGACCGGCTTCGGTCAGACCGGTCCGTACGCGGGTCTCGGCGGCCATGAGATGAACTACCAGGCGATGGGCGGGGTCACGGCGGCCATGGCCGCCGCCAACCGTGGCGACCCGGCGATCCTCCCCTTCCCGCTGAGTGATTCCGTCGCGAGCCTGTACGCCGCTGTCGCGGTGCTCGCCGCCGTGCACCGGCGGGACCGCACCGGCCTCGGCGCCTGCGTGGACATCTCCATCCAGGACGCCGTGATCTCGCTCTTCGGCTACGACGCGCAGTACTTCTGGCGGCAGGGCATCGCCGATCCGTCGGAGATCGAGGAGTTCGGCGGCTCCCCGGCGAACGGCGCCTACGCCACCTCGGACGGCAAGGCGATCGTCCTGGGCGCGGTGGAGCCCTCGGTCTGGAAGCGGTTCTGCGCCGCGATCGGGCGGCCGGACCTCGAAGCGGCGCTGCTCGATCCCGAGGAGCGCGAAAGGGTGCGGCGCGAGCTGGTGGCGATCTTTGGCCGGCAGTCGCGTGCCCACTGGCAGACGGTCGGCGAGCAGCATCAACTCGGCCTCACACCGGTGCTCTCGCTGACCGACCTACTGGCCGATCCGCACATCGAACACCGTGGCCTGGTCAACGAGGTCGAGCACCCGACGCTTGGCCTGGTCAGGCAGCTCGCCACGCCGATCAACGTGGACGGTGGAGTGCCGCCCTCGCGGTGGTTCGAGGTCCCGGGCGGGCACACCCGGGCTCTCCTGGACGAGCTCGGCATCGACGAGTCCGAGCGCACCGCTCTCTACGAGGCAGGGGCGGTGTTCGACGCCGAGCCCGACAACCCCTGAACTGGGACCTTGTGTCGAGACTTTTGAATCGCTGGACGGAGGATTTCATCTCGCCGAAACCTAAGGGGGAACCCCTCTGGGTAGAGTCTCGCCATCCTAGACAACGTTGATCCCTTCATCGGCATCGCGGCTACCGACCTGCCTTCGGCACGTGGTCTCGCCGCGACTTGGTGGTGGCCGAAACCGCAGGTGGGCAATACCCACCCGGGTGCCACGTCGCCGCTCGGCATGGTGTCGGCCTGTGCCTATTCGGGTGCGTACCCGACGGGGTACGGGCGGTACACGAAGAACACCGAGGGCGTGCCCGAGGAGATGTTCGAGCGGCTGCAGGCCTCCGGGTTCACCCATTTCCAGCAGTCCGGTACCGGCGCGATCCGCAAGTACTACAACTACGTCCGGGTCACCCCGATGGTGCAGCCGCTGGACGCGCTGGGGGAGGCCTGGCCGCTGCGCGACGAGGTGGCGGAGGCGGGGTACTACGCGGCGACCCTGGACACGGGGGTTCGTTGTGAGGTCACCGTGGGCACCAAGGTCGCCGTGCACCGGTACACCTTTCCGGAGCACAGCAGCGCCCGTGTGGTGATCGACCTGTCCTGCGGCGGCCTGGCCATCGAGCACGGCCGTACGGTGCCGTTGCGGGCGCAGGTGGAGAGCATGGGCCACGGCCGGGCCCAGGGCACGGTGGTGATGGAGGGCGTTCCGCTGTCGGTACACCTGGACGTGGACAGCCCCACGGGCTGGCGGCAGATGCTCTGGTACGACCGGCGGCTCATCGACGGCGGCACCCGCCTGGACTTCGACAGCATCCGGCACACCACGCTGCGGCCTTTCGGCATGCTCTTCATGGGCCGCGCCGTGGCGGGACAGACCATCGAGGTGCGGCTGGGGTTCTCGCTGCGCGGGTGCGACCAGGCGCGGCAGAACCTGGAGCGCGAGTGCGGGCAGGGGCAGCCGGCCTTCGACCGGGTGCGTTCCCGGACCCGGCTCCGCTGGGGCGAACACCTCGACCGTGTCCAGGTCGAGGGGGGCACGCCGGCCCGCCGTACCGTGTTCGCGACGGCGCTCTACCACTCGCTGATCAAGCCGTGCGTCGCCGACGACGAAAGCCCGTTCTGGCCGAACCCCGGGCCGTACGCGTTCGACGTCTGCACCATGTGGGACATCTACAAGACGCAGCTGCCGCTGCTGGCGGCCATCGTCCCGGACCGGGCCGCGGATCTGCTGGAGTCGCTGATCCGGGTCTGCGAGGAGGAGGGCAACTTTCCCATCGGGTACCGGATGGCGCGCGGCGCCGACCGGTTCTTCCGCCAGGCCAGCGCGCTGGCGCACACCGCGCTGGCGGACGCCCACGCGCTCGGCCTCGCGGGCCTGGACTGGAACTGGGCGCTCGTGCACATGGTCGACGACCTGCGCCGCCTGTACGGCGAGGACTTCTTCGAGCACGGAGTGGTGCACCCGATCACCCACACCCTCGACCTCGCCTACGGCCACCACTGCACGGCGAAGGTCGCCCGGGCACTGAACGACTGGCGCCTGGCCGACGACCTCGAGGCCCGCAGCCGCCAGTGGTCCAACGCCTTCGACCCGAGCACGGGACTGCTGCGCGACTCGGAGTTCTACGAAGGCGGCAAGTGGAACTACTCGTTCCGGTTGCTGCACGACATGGCGGCGAGGATCGCGCTGGCCGGCGGCGACCAGGCCTTCATCGACAAGCTGGACAGGTTCTTCGGCTTCGGCGCCGCACCGGTGAAGCAACCGGGCCGGCGCCCGGAGCCGGCCGAGATGGCGGCCGGCTACGCCCTGAACCGGTTCGAGGGGTTGAACAACGAGCCCGACATGGAGGCGCCGTGGGCCTACCACTACGCGGGCCGGCCCGACCGTACGGCCGAGGTGGTACAGGCGGCGTTGACCTGGCAGTTCGGCACCGGCTCCGGCGGGCTGCCCGGTAACGACGACTCCGGGGGCCTGAGCTCCTGGTACGTCTGGGCGTCGCTGGGGCTGTTCCCGATCGCCGGGCAGAACCTGTTCCTGGTCAACGCGCCCGCGTTCGGCCGCGCCGTGCTCCGGGCAGGCGGCAACGAGTTCGTCATCGAGACCAGCGGGCACCGCGAGACGCCGATCGGTGTCGACGGCATCGACCGTGACCCGCCGGCGCAGTACGTCCAGTCGGCGACCCTCAACGGGAAACCCCTGCACGCTGCGCACCTGAGCGCCGCCACCGTGCACCGCGGCGGCCGGCTGCACCTGCGGCTGGGCCCGGAGCCGTCGGCGTGGGGGCGGGGGGTCCGCCCACCATCCCTTTCCGATCCGCTTGTGACATCGGAGGAAACACGATGAGCCACCCCCGTCGCCGTCTCGTCATCGTGGTCAGGGCCGATCCGGTCATCTGCGGCCACTCCGGTGAGGCGCGCAACCTCGCCGAGGTGGCGCTGACCCGCGGGTTCGATGACGTACGGCTGCTGACCTGGCCGATTCCGGCGTTGCAGGCGGCCGGGCTGCCGCTCAAGCCGCTGGACCGGCTGTTGCCGTACAGTCCCGGGATCACCGTGGAGCGGCCGGAGCCGATCGGGGACTACCGGGTGCCGGACGGGCGCCACCAGGCCGGTCTCACCGGCCGCCTCATCGAACTGCTCTCCGAACCGGTGCCCACCACCTGCCTGTCCATGTACCTCATGCCGCACGCCGCGGTGGTCATCGACGCGGTCGCCTCCGCGCGGGCGGCCGGGTTCGCGCCCAACGTGCACACCGTCGTGAAGGCGGTCGGCTCCGACGTGACCAACGTGATCCGGTCCTGCCTGCGGGAAGGCCGGTTCGGCGCGGCGACCCTGCTGTTCACCACCTTCCTGGCCAACGACGAGGTCGTCGCGGTCTCCGAGTACACCCGAGTAGAGATCGTCGCCGCGGCCGAGCAGGTGGACGCCGCCTGCGGCACGAGGTTCGCCGAGGAGTGCCGCCGCCGGGTGACGGTCAGCTATCCGCCGATCGACTCGGCCGCCTTCCTCGACCTGGACCCGGCGCGGGTGGACGCCGCGCTCGCCAGGCGCGGCCTGGAACGGGACGGGTACGTGCTCTTCCTGTCCCGGGTGACCCGGGCGAAGGGCATTCACGACCTGCTGGCGGCGTACGGCCGGATGCGCTGCCGGTCGCGGGTGAAACTGGTGGTCGCGGGGACCGGACCCGATCTGGCGCAGGTGCAGGCGGTGGCGGCGCGGGACGAGCGGGTGGTCGTGCTGACCGACGTGGACGACGAGGAGAAGTCGCTGCTCATGCGGGGCTGCGCGGCGTACGCGCTGCCGACCAAGCCGGAACCGGAGTTCGTGGAGACGTTCGGCATCGCCCTGGCCGAGAAGATGCTGGCCGGCGGTGGCCCGATCATCACGACCACGACGGGCGGGACCCTGGAGGCGGTCGGCGACACCGCCGTCCTGGTCGAGCCCGGGGACGTCGCCGGGCTGGCCGCGACCGTGGACCGGGTGGTCCTGGACATGTCCGCCGCCGAGCGGCAGGAAATGGAGCTTCGCGCCCGCGCCTACGCCATGGCCTTCGACCGGACCGCGGTGTTCGACGGCCTGTTCCCGCAGAACGCACTCGCCGTCGGGGTTGCCTGACCTGGCAAAAGTGTTCACACCGGAGCGCGCGGGCCGCCCGTCGCGCTCCGGTAGCAGGGTGGCCCTATTCCGGTGGCCAATGGCGAATTCCTGTTAGCGCTAACATTTGCACTGCTAAGCCAGCCTTCCTTGGTTTCCGCGTGGTCGGACTTCGTTTTGGGCGGTTGGTGATGGCATGGCGGAGCCAATACGACGGTGACAGGTCCCGTCAAGCGCGGCACCTGTGCCGGACCTCCGACGACGAAGGCCCGCCTTCTCCTCTCTGGCCGTGTTCGCATTTCCCGCAGGTGGGCCGTGGTGAAAATTTCAGCTACGACTGTCGGCGCAGCATGCGGCCTTCCGGGAGTCTCCCGGGGTGGTCTTGACATGGTTTACGGAGATTTCCACACTGACTCCTCGGGCGGCCTCCTCCTGGCGAGGTCGATGGTGAGTGGCAAGGCGCGATTCGTGACGCCGTCCGGCGCCGGATCGCGTTCAACTCCGCGGGTGTCTCCCGCGTCTTCCTCACTCAGCCATCAATGGAGGCTCAGGCATGCACCTGTTTCGGCGAGCGCGCCGCTCCGCCATCGCGCCGACCACGCCACCTCGTCAGGCCCTGCGCCGGAGGGTGGCGATCATGGCGGCACCGCTGCTGCTCACGGCGGCGACCGGGTTACTGGGCGCGCCGCGCGCGGAGGCCGCCGTCGCCTGCCGGGTCGATTACTCGATTGCCTCGCAGTGGCCGGGCGGCTTCAACGTCAACGTCACGATCAACAACCTCGGCGACGCGGTCAGCGGCTGGCGGTTGACCTGGTCCTTCGGGGCCGGCCAGCAGATCACCGACATCTGGAACGCCACCCGCACCCAGTCCGGCTCGTCGGTGACGGTGACCAACCTCAGCTACAACGCCGCCATCCCGTCCGGCGGCAACACCTCCTTCGGGTTCAACGGCTCGTGGAGCGGCTCCAACCCCGTCCCCACCTCCTTCGCCCTGAACGGCGTGGCCTGCACGGGCTCCCCGGGGACCCCCAGCCCGACTCCGACTCCGACGCCCACCCCCACTCCGAGTCCCTCGCCTTCCCCGAGCCCCTCGGGCGGCACCGGGACGCTGCCGTCGAGCTTCCGGTGGAGTTCCAGTGGCGTGTTGATCTCGCCGAAGTCGGACAGCACCCACAACGTGGCGGGGATCAAGGACCCGACCGTGGTGTACCACAACGGCAAGTACCACGTGTTCGCCAGCACTGCCAACGCCTCGGGCTACAACATGGTGTACCTGAGCTTCACCGACTGGTCGCAGGCCGCCTCGGCCACGCACTACTACCTGGACCGGACCCCGATCGGGTCGGGCTACCGGGCCGCACCCCAGGTGTTCTACTTCGCGCCGCAGGGCCTGTGGTACCTGGTGTACCAGACCGGGAACGCCTCCTACTCCACCAACCCCGACATCTCCAACCCCAACGGGTGGAGCGCCCCGAGGAACTTCTACTCCTCAATGCCGGCCATCATCCAGCAGAACATCGGCAACGGCTACTGGGTCGACATGTGGGTCATCTGCGACAGCGCCAACTGCTACCTGTTCTCCTCCGACGACAACGGCCACCTCTACCGCTCCCAGACCACCCTGGCCAACTTCCCCAACGGCATGACCAACACCGTCATCGCCCTCCAGGACGCCAACCGCAACAACCTGTTCGAAGCGGCCAACGTCTACAAGATCCAAGGGCAGAACCAGTACCTGCTGATCGTCGAGGCCATCGGCTCCGACGGCCGCCGCTGGTTCCGGTCCTGGACCTCCTCCAGCATCGCCGGATCCTGGACACCGCTCGCGGCCACTGAGAGCAACCCGTTCGCCCGGGCCAACAACGTGACCTTCACCGGCACCGCCTGGACCCGCGACATCAGCCACGGCGAGATGGTCCGCACCCAGACCGACCAGACCCTCACCATCAGCCCCTGCAACCTGCGCTACCTCTACCAAGGCCTGGACCCCAACGCGGGCGGCGACTACAACTCGCTGCCGTGGCGTCTTGGCCTGCTCACCCAGACCAACTCCACCTGCTGACCGTCGCGTACGCCCCCGACGCCGCGACAGCCGACAAGGCCCTCCTCGCCGAACTCGGTGTCGAGGTCCACTTGTGCGGCGAGACATCCATCGCCTGACTCGCTCGCGGGTCCCACGGTCTCGTGGGACCCGCAGTCAGTCGCCCTAATGTGATCTGTTGTAGGCGGACATAGTGTGAAAAACCGCCTTAGGCTGCCACTTCGTCTCGTCGAGCATGGTGACGATGCCGTAGGAGCCCAGGTCGGCCTCGCCTGTCCGGGTGAAACCAGCGAAGGTGAACCACAGGGCGGTATCCACCGACTCCTGCTCGAAGATGGACATCAGCTCGGTGTAGTACCTGACCTGCTCGGACTCGTCCCGCACCGCATCCTTGGGCGGCTGCCAGGCCATCCCGCCGAGCTTGCCCGCACCCCGATACGCACAGGTGCCGAACTCCAGCACGGCGATCGGCTTCCCGTGCTTGTGCTGCTCCCGCAGTTCCGTCGCGAAGGACTCGGCGTTGTACTCGGCCCGGTACGCGTCGAGCCCGACCACATCGAAAGGACTCCAGTCGACGGGTTCCCAGGGGGCGGAGGCATACGTGACAGGACCGTCGAAATGCGACCGGACGGTGGCCGCCGCCTGCCCCAGGAAATCGTTGAGGCTCTCGATGATCGGCCCCAGGGACAACCACCATTCCAGATCCGCGGTCGCCATGGTGTGCATGCGTTCCTGGCATGTCGCACCCGGCATGAACCCGCTCGCGAACGCGCTGATCTCACAACCGGTGACGAAGAAGACCCTGGCACCGGAACGACGGATGGATTCCGCCCGCCGAGCACAGTCGGTGAACAGCGGCAACATCTCCCCGGCCGGGAGATCCACCGGGAAGGGCGCGAACCAGACCTCCAACCCGGCAGCCGCCGCGATCTCCGCCGTCTTCGTCAAGCGCTCGGGATCCCTCCCCGAAATGCGAACGGCGTCACAGTGCAGCTCATTCGCGATGACGTCGATGTCGTACTGAACGGCCCGCAGGTCAAAATGCCGGCGACTGATCTGCTCACCGGGCAGGAAGCCCGTGTCGTAGTTGATCCCCCTGGCGCGCATCCTCATCGTCCTTTCGGCCGGTCCAACCGGTCCATCCCGTGCTCCAGCAGATCGAAGGCAAGCTCGACGTCGTCCTCAAGCCTCTGCCCCGCCTCCGCGAGCGAAGCCCCCGCCACGAGCCGGCGATAGAACACTTCCTGAACAGTCAGCACAGAAGCGCAAATCTGCGCCGCCATCAGCGCCGCCGCCAACTCCCCGTACTCCTCGACCAGCACCTCCGCCAGCGCCTGACGCTGCCGGTACAGCAACTCATTGGCCGCACTGGCCAACGCGGGACTCTCAAAAATCAAACGCATCCGCGAGACCAACGCCTCCCGCGCCTGCCTCTGCCCTTCCCCGCCCGCGTCATCGACCTCCGCGCACCAGTCCCCCGCCTCATCCCGCGTCGCCGACGCCACGAAATACCCCCGCAGAGCCACCAGCGGCGACTCCCCAGCCCCCCGCTTCGCAACGATCCCCGCCAGGTCCTCCCCAGCCACCCCCTCAAGCACCAACGACTCCTTCGTCGGGAAGTACTTGAACAAGGTCACCTTCGCAACCTCCGCGGCAGCAGCGATCTCATTCACCGTCACCGCGTCAAACCCCCGCTCCACAAACAACCGCAGAGCCACCTCAGCAATCCGCCGCCGCGTCTGCTCCTTCTTCCGCTCCCGCAGCCCACTCACCCACACAACGTAAAACCAAACCCAGTTTAAAAGCAAACCGAGTTCACTTTTACCCTCAGCCTGATCGCCTACAACCGCGCCAACCAGTCACCTATGGCAACGAAGTCGCTGTCCGTAAGCCCCCGCCGAGCGTCAACACAATGAAGCAGCGCCCGCCCGCGATGATGCACAGACACCCAATCCCGATCAGCATCAGTGATCTCATCGTCAACCCAGACGAACGCCCGCCCATCCGCCCAGCCGACCAGACCACGCGTCTTCCAGTGCAGCGCCCCCTCCTCATCCGACTCCGGCCACTCCACCACCGGCAACTCGGGCAGCCCAAGCAACGGACTGATCACTTCATTCGCATCGCCCATCCAAGACGTCGCCCACACCAACTCACACGGCAACGCCGACAGCCGCACCCCCTGCAGAGGATCGACCCTGCCCAACAGTGGGTTCGCCCCTGACGACGCTGCCCGGCCGCCCGCGTACCCACCGGGAGCCCCGAACGGAATGAGGGGGCCGTCAACATCGAGGAACAACAACGGACGGCCCGCGAAACCCGGCATTGCCGCAGGATATGTCGGGCCGCATCACATGGTCATCTAGCGAGCAGTGGTGCGCGGATGCCTGTCAGGTCGGGTGGGAGGGGGAGAATGGCGGGGTCCCGGGCTGGGGATTATCCGGGTAAACAGGTAGAGTTTGTCGGGAATGGATGGGAAGGCGTGTTCATGAGTAGTGATCGGCACCCCTTGGACAATCCCGTGTGGGCCTCGTTGACCGGTGGGCATGCGCGCTTCGCTGAGAGGTTGGGGCGGGTGCTGCGTTATCCGGCTGATGTGTCGCCGTTTCTGGCGTTGGAGGGGGAGCCGGGGCCGCAGGATTGGGCGGATGCTGCCGCGTTGGCGGGGCCGGGGGGGATGGTGCCGCTTGCGGGGGTGGATGCCGCGCCTCCGGTGGGGTGGGGGGAGCCTATGACGTTGGAGGGCGTGCAGATGTCCGGGGAGGACGTCATGGGGGCGGAGTGGGAGGAACCGGTTCGGTTGGGGCGGGCGGATGTGCCGGAGATGTTGGAGTTGGTGGCGCGGACTCAGCCGGGGCCGTTTCTGACGAGGACCGTTGAGCTTGGTACGTACCTCGGGGTGAGACGGGGTGGTGCGCTGGTCGCGATGGCGGGGGAGCGGCTGCATCCGACGGGGTGGACGGAGATCAGCGCGGTGTGCACTGATCCGGAGCACCGGGGGCAGGGGCTGGCCGGTCGGCTGGTGCTGGCCGTGGCTGCGGGGATACGGGCGCGGGGGGAGACGCCGTTCCTGCACACCACGGCCGACAACGTTGGGGCGATCCGGCTGTACCAGACGCTGGGATTCCGGCTGCGCCGCACCATGAGCTTCCGGGTGGTGCAGGTGCCCGCCGAGGTCCCGGTTTAGGTGAGTAGAGCCTTCTCGCCCGCGGTCACCCCGACGTCGAGCCGGTTGCCCGCGGGCGGGAAGAAGCAGAGGTAGTGGTCGGTGAAGGCGCACGGGGGTAGGTAGGCCCGGTTGAAGTCGGCCACCAGTGAGCCGTCCGGGTCGGGGGCGGGCAGCGGCAAGGTGCGGAACTTGAAGGTCGACTCGCCACTGGTCAGGTCGCTGAACTGGGCGGTCAGGCCGTCGCCCGCCCGGCTCACGGCCAGGGTGTGGGTGCCGTCCGGCAGGATCACCGCCACCTCCCCGGCGAGCACGAGGTCGCGTTCCCGGCCGTCGGCGGTGGGTACGGCCGTGGCCTGCTCCGCGGGGTAGGGCGTGAACACGGCGGGCCGGAGCCAGCCGGGATCGTACGGGAAGGCGTCGATCCCGGCGAAGGCACGCAGGGCGGGCGAGTCAGGGTCCCAGGTGCGCACGACCGGCAGGCCGTCCTTGACGAGCACCGACAGGCGTACCGGGCCGTAATGGAGGCCGGCCACATCAGGGGCGAGGGTGACCGTGCCGCTGATCGGCTCCCCGGCGAGGGTCAGCCCGTCCGGCGCGACCGCCTTCAGCTCGACGCCCCCGGCAGCCGAGGGCTGCCACACCCCCGGCACTCCCGGCACGGCGGTCTCGCCGTCGATCCAGTAGGTCCCGGTCAGGGCCAGCAGCCCGCGAGCCTCCTCGGCGCGGGCGGTCCGCCAGTGCTGCCAATCGGTTTCGCTCATGGTGGGTCTCCTCAGTGCCAGGCCGCGGCGAGCAACTCGTTCGAGCGCACCCGGTCGGCGTGATCGTGGGTGATGGTGGTGACCAGCAGCTCGTCAGCGCCGGTCGCGTCCCGGAGCACACGCAGCCGTTCCGTCACGGTCTGCGGTGATCCGACGAACTGGGTGTCCAGCCGGTCGGCGACCAGCGCGCGGTCCTCCGGGGTCCACGCGTAAGCGGCCGCCTCCTCCGGAGTCGGGAAGGGGATCGCACCCGCGCCGGTGCGGATGCTCCGCACCCACAGCCCGTACGGCTCCGCGATCCGCCGCGCCTCCGCGTCGCTCCCGGCCACCACCACGTCCGCCGAGACCATGACGTACGGCGCAGAAAGGATCTCCGACGGCTTGAACGCGTCCCGGTAGCCCTCCACCGCCTCCAGCACGCTGGCCGGACTGACGTGGTAGTTGGCCGCGAACGGCAGCCCCCGCTCCCCGGCCACCTGCGCGCTCTGCCCGCCGCTGCTGCCGAGCACCCAGATCTCCAGATCGGCCCCTTCCCCGGGCTGGGCGTGCGCCTCCAACCCCTCCGCCGACCGGTACGTCCCGGCGATCAGCGCCTGGATGTCGTCCACCTGCTCGGCGAAGTCGGGTGACTCGGCCCCGGGCTGCTGGAGCAGGCTCGCCCACAACCGGAAGATCGGCGACTTGGCGATCGAGGCGAACGAGAACGGCGGCGGGATGAGCAGCCCGTCGACCACCTTCGATTCGGTGGGCGGCGGCGGGGGAGGAGCCTCGGCGCGCATCTCCTTGGCCCGCTGCCCGGACCGCCCGAGCCCGAGGTCGATCCGCCCCGCGTGGAGGGCCTCCAGCGTGCCGAACTGCTCGACCACGGCGAGCGCGGTCTGGTGGCCGAGCTGCACCGCCCCCGACCCCACCCGGATCCGCGAGGTGGCTGCGGCCACCGCGCCGATCAGCACGGCCGGGGCCGAACTGGCCACGCCGGGCGTGAGGTGGTGCTCGGCCAGCCAGTAGCGGTGGTAGCCCGCCGCCTCCGCCCGCCGGGCCAGGTCGATGGTGTTCCTGAGCGCCTCCCGCGCGTTCCCGCCCGCGACGATGGGGGCCAGGTCGAGGATGGACAGCCGGGTCATGTGAGCCCTCCCGGGGATAGCGGCCTGCTGGGGATCTCCTTGCGGAGCACGGGGGCGATCTCCCCCTGGAACAGTTCGAGTGAGGCCCGGTGCTGGGCCTCGGTGAGCCCGTCGGCCTCGGCGGACAGGTGCATCACCTCGTGGCCGAGCCGCTCGTGGTACCGGTGGATCTTGTCGATGATCTGCTGCGGGCTGCCCACCAGCAGGGAGCTGCGCTCGATGGCGTCCTCCAGCGTGGGGAAGACCGGGTCGAGACCACGCGAGGCGAAGAACTTCAGCCGCGCTTCGAAGATCGGCCGGTAGGTCTCGATCGCGTCCTGGGAGCGCGGCGTGCTGTAGTAGCCCGCGCTGCCGGCCCCGACCAGCAGGTCCGCCGGGTCGTGGCCGTAGTGCTCCCACCGTTCCCGGTAGTACGCGACCAGCTCCGCATAGGGCTCGACGGGATTGCTGACGTTGGCCGAGAACAGCGGATCCCCGTAGTAGGCGGCCAGCTCGACCGACTCCTTGCTGGTGGCGCTGCCGTGCCAGACCCGGATCGGCCGTTGCAGCGGCGGGGGCAGCACCTCGGCCTCGGCGAGCGGCGGCCGGAACCGCCCGGACCAGGTCACCCGGTCCTCCCGCCAGAGCCGCCGGAACAGCTCGTAGCCCTCCCGGTTGCGATCCCACTGGTCCTGCTCGGTCACGTGGAACAGCTCGGCCTGCGCGGTGCCGTTCCCCTTGCCGATCATCAGCTCCAGCCGCCCGCCGGACAGGTGGTCGAGGGTCGCGTAGTCCTCGTACGCCCGGACCGGGTCCAGCAGGCTGAGCGTGGTCACCGCGGTGAACAGCCGGATCTTCGAGGTCAGCGCGGCGATGTGGCTGAGCACCACCGGCGGCGAGGAGGACAGGAACGGCCGCTCGTGCCGCTCCCCGAAGGCGAACCCGTCGAACCCCAGCTCCTCGGCCTGGACGGCGCTCGCCACCACCTCGCGGAACCGCCGGCTGACCGGTGTGAGCTCACCGGTGACCGGATGCGGCGTGTGGAAGGCGAGGGTGAGCGCGAGGAACTTCAAGACGCCCTCGCGTACCGGCTGCCGGGCCGCGCCAGGCCGAGCCGCCCGCGCAGGTCCGCCGTCTCGTACGCCTTCCGGAAAGCCCCCCGGGCCTGGAGTTCCGGCACCAGGCCCTGGGTGATCGCCGCCAGGTCGTGGGGGAGCACGCCGGGACGGAGGCGGTAGCCGTCCAGGCCGGCCGGCCTCCAGTCCAGCAGCAGGTCGGCGAGCTCCGCCGGGGTGCCCTCGAAGATGTGCGCGTCCGACTCCAGGGCGCCACCGTCCAGGTCGTCCAGGCGGGCCTTGTGACCGCCGAGGAAGACCACCAGGTCGGCGAAGACCTTCAGCGACGGCCCGGTCCGGCCGACGGTCGCCTCCGCCGCCCTGACCTCTTCGGTGATCCTGCGCGCGTCGTCCCGGTCCTGCGGGGTGATGTAGAGCACGTCGGCGCCGCGCGCCGCGAACTCGTACGGCGCCGTGTTGTGCCCGAGCGAGGTCACCAGCGGCTGCCCCTGCGGCGGGCGCGGGGTGATGGACGGGCCTTTGACCTTGAAGAACCTGCCCTCGAAGTCGATGTAGTGCAGGCGGTCCCTGTCGATGAACCGGCCGGTGGCGGCGTCCCTGATCTCGGCGTCGTCCTCCCAGCTGTCCCAGAGCCGCCGTACCACCTCCACGGCGTCGGACGCCTCCGCGAACAGCTCCGCCACCTGGGGGCTGGCCAGGTCGATCGGCGGGAACTCACGGCGGCCGAAGTGCGCGGCCTCGTCAGGACGAGCGGACACGCGGGGACGCCACCCCGCCCGGCCCCGGCTGGCGTAGTCCAGGGAGGCGATGCCGATCGCCACATGGAAGGGTTCGGTGTGGGTGACGCTGGTGGTCGGGATCAGCCCGATCCTGGACGTCAGCGGGGCCAGGCTGGCGGCCAGCAGCACCGCGTCCAGCCGTCCCCGCACCTGGTCCAGCCGCTCGTCGGGGCCGTCGAAGCGGGCGGACTGCAGACCGAGGGAGTCCTCGAAGGTCACCCAGTCGAGCAGGCCGCGCTCGGCCTCCAGGACCAGTTCGGCCCAGTACCCGGCGGTGAACAGCCGGTCGGGCTGGGCGCCCTCGGCCCGCCAGGCGGCGGGGTGCCAGCCGGCGCCGTCCAGGGCTACGGCGAGGTGCAGGGTCATCACAGCTCCTTCGTCTTGAGGCCGAGGTGGTCGCGGAGGGTGGGGCCGGTGTAGTCGGCGCGGAACACGCCCTTCTCCTGGAGCAGCGGCACGACCTTGTCCACCAGGTCGTCCAGGCCGCCGGGGGTCAGGTGCGGGACGAAGATGAAGCCGTCGGCGGCGTCGGTCTGCACGAACGTGTTGATCTGCTCGGCCACCGTGGCGGCCGTGCCGACGAAGGTCTGCGGCGCGGCGGTCTCGATGACCAGTTCGCGGATGGACAGGTTCTTCTCGGCGGCCAGCGCCCGCCACTTGGCCGCCACCGCGCCCCGGTCCCCCCGGAACTGCGCCCGGCCCTCGGAGACGCCCTTGCCGAGGTCCGGCTCGATGTCCGGCAGCGGCCCGTCCGGGTCGTACGCCGACAGGTCGCGCCCCCAGATCCCCTCCAGGAAGGAGATCGCGGTCTGCGGGCTGACCTGGGCCCTGCGGATCTCGGCCGCGTGCCGCTCGGCCTCCTCCTGGGTGTCGCCGAGCACGTAGGTGACCGCGGGCAGGATCTTCAGGTCGCCGGGCTCGCGGCCGTACCGGGCGAGCCGGCTCTTCACGTCCTTGTAGAAGGCGCGGCCCTCCTCCAGCTTGCTGTGCCGGCTGAAGATGACGTCGGCGGAGGCGGCGGCGAAGTCGCGTCCCTCCTCCGAGTCCCCGGCCTGGATGATCACCGGGTGGCCCTGCGGGGGGCGGGGCACGTTGAACCGGCCGGTGATGGTGAAGTGCAGCCCGTCGTGGTGGAAGGTGCTGATGCCGCCGGGCCGGATGAACTGCCCGTCCTTGGCGGTGATCGCGTCAGGGGCCCAGGAGTCCCAGAGTTCCCTGACGGTCTGGAGGAACTCGGCCGCGCGGGTGTACCTGTCGGATTCCGCCAGGTAGCCGCCGCGCCGGAAGTTCTCGCCGGTGAAGGCGTCCCAGCTGGTCACCACGTTCCAGGCGGCCCGGCCTCCGCTCAGGTGGTCCAGGGAGGCCAGCCGCCGCGCCACCTCGTACGGCTCGTTGAAGGTGGAGTTGACGGTGGCGGCGAGACCGAGACGGGTGGTCACGGCGGCCAGGGCGGCCAGCACGGTCAGCGACTCGGGGCGGCCGACCACGTCCAGGTCGTGGATGCGGCCCTTCATCTCCCGCAGCCGCAGTCCCTCGGCCAGGAAGAAGAAGTCGAACTTCCCCCGTTCGGCGGTCTGCGCCAGGTGCCGGAAGGAGTCGAAGTCGATCTGGCTGCCCGACCGGGGGTCGGACCAGACTGTGGTGTTGTTGACGCCGGGAAAGTGCGCGGCCAGATGGATCTGCTTGGTCATGACGCCCTCCTGACCAGGGATGCGGTGGTGTCGAGCTGCGGAACGGCGGCCAGCAGCTCGCGGGTGTAGGCGGCCGTGGGGGCGGTGAGGACCTGGTGCACGTCGCCGGACTCGACGACCCTGCCGTCCTTCATCACCAGCACCCGGTCGCTGACGTGCTGAACCACCCCGAGGTGGTGGGAGATGAACAGGTAGGCGACCCCCAGTTCGGCCTGCAGTTCGGCGAGCAGGTCCAGCACCTGGGCCTGGATGGACACGTCCAGCGCCGACACCGGCTCGTCGCAGACGATCACGCGCGGGCGTGGCGCCAGCGCGCGGGCGATCGCCACCCGCTGCCGCTGCCCGCCGGACAGCCGCAACGGACGTCGGTCCAGCACGCCGGCGTCCAAGCCGACCTGCTCCAGCAGCCGCACCGCCTCGCCCCGGGGCCGGCCGCCGACGTCGAGGGCCTCCGCCAGGATGCGCCGCACGGTGAACCGGGGGTCGAACGAGCTGAGCGGATCCTGGTAGACCACCTGGATGTGCCGCCGCAGCTCGCGCCGCCGTCGAGGGGTGAGCCCGGCCCACGGCTGCCCGTCGATCGCGACCGAACCCCGATCCGGGGCGAGCAGGCCGAGCACCAGCCGGGCGGTGGTGGTCTTGCCCGAGCCGGACTCCCCGACGATGCCCAGCGTCTCCCCGGCGCGCAGCTCGAACGACACACCGTCCACGGCCCGGTGCCCGCGGAAGGATCTGGCCAGGTCACGCGCCTCGATCACGACCTCGCCCGCGGGCGCGCGCCGCAGCGGGGGAGCGGCGGGATCCGACAGCCGGGCGCCCTTGGCCGCCGCCGTGGGAATCGCCGCCAGCAACCCCCGGGTGTACGGGTGCTCCGGCTCGCGCAGCACCCGCTGGGCCGGGCCGCTCTCCACGACCACGCCGTCCTTCATCACCAGGATGCGGTCGGCGAGCTCGGCCACCACCGCCAGATCATGGCTGATCAGCAGTAACGCCGTGCCCGCCCGTTTGCGCTCGCCCAGCAGCCGCAGGATCTGCGCCTGCACGGTGACGTCCAGCGCGGTGGTCGGCTCGTCGGCGATCAGCAGCCGGGGATGGCAGGCGATCGCCGAGGCGATCAGCGCGCGCTGGCGCAGCCCGCCGGAGAGCTCGTGCGGGTACTGCCGGGCGCGGCGCTCCGGCTCCGGCACGCCGACCTCGGTGAGCAGCTCCAGCACCCGTCCCCGTACGGCGTCGCGGGGGACCGCGCGGTGGAGCCGGAGCGTCTCGGCGATCTCCTTGCCCACCGGGCGGAGCGAGTCCAGCGAGACCAGCGCGTCCTGGAGCACGAACCCGATCCGCCGCCCCCGGACCGACCGCCACTGGCGCTCGCTGAACCCCGAGGCGTCCAGGCCCTCGATCCGCAGCCGGGTGGCGCTCACCTCGGCCTGCTCCCCGGTGAGGCCGAGCAGGGTGCGGGCGGTGACGCTCTTGCCCGAGCCCGACTCGCCCACCAGGGCCACGCACTCGCCCGGATGCACCGCCAGCGACACCCCGCGCACGGCCGCCACCGGACCGAAGCTCACGTGCAGGTCCGCGACCTCCACCACCGGTACGCTCACGAGATCCTCCGCTGCAGGTGCCGCCCGACGACGGTGATGGACAGAACGGTCAGCGTGATCGCCACCCCGGGGAAGATGGCGATCCACCACGCGACGGAGAAGTAGTCCCGGCCGCCGGAGAGCATCGCGCCCCACTCCGGCGCCGGTGGCTGCGGGCCGAGACCGAGGTAGCTGAGCGAGGCGGCGGCCACCAGGGCGATGCCGACCTCGATGGTGGCCAGCACCAGCAGCGGCTCGAACGCGTTGGGCAGCACGTGGCGGAGGATGATCCGGCCCTGGCTCAGGCCCAGCGAGGTGGCCGCCTCCACGTAACCCGCCCGGCG
Organism: Acrocarpospora catenulata; assembly: GCF_018476525.1. Classification (GTDB taxonomy): domain Bacteria; phylum Actinomycetota; class Actinomycetes; order Streptosporangiales; family Streptosporangiaceae; genus Acrocarpospora; species Acrocarpospora catenulata. The sequence continues at coordinate 147,203 of NZ_JAHCST010000002.1, read as the reverse complement.
GATCACCATGGTCTGGGCCCGGACCAGGCGGGCGTAGCTGGGCGCGGTGTAGAGCGCGATGGCCAGGATCACGTTGACCGTGCCCGGGCCGGTGACCGTGATCACCAGCAGCGCGAGCAGCAGGGTGGGCAGCGCGAGCACCACCTCCACCAGCCGCATCACCACCTCGTCCAGCACCCGGCCGCCGAGCGCGGCCAGCAGCCCGAGCGCGGTGCCCACCGTCACCGCCAGCGCGGTCGCGCCGAGACCGGCCAGCAGCGACGGCGCGGCGCCGTACACCACGCGGGTGAACACGTCCCGGCCGTTGGCGTCGGTGCCGAACCAGTGCGCGGCGCTCGGGCCCTCCAGCGCGGCCAGCGCGTCCGCCTGGTCCGGCGGGCCGCCGGTGAGCAGGCCGGGCGCCAGCGCGGCCAGCGTGATCAGGGCGAGCACCGCCGAGGCCGCCCCGACCCCCACCCGCGCCCTCACGCCGCGCTCCGCAACCGGGGGTCGATGACCAGGTAGAGCAGGTCGATCACGATGTTGACCACCACGTACAGCACGGCGGTGACCAGCACCACGCCCATCACCACCGGCAGGTCCTTGCCGGTGACGGCGGCCAGGGTGAGCTGGCCGATGCCCTGCCGGGAGAAGATCTGCTCGACCGCCACCATGCTGCCCACCAGCAGCCCGACCACCCAGCCGAGCAGCGTCACCGCCGGGACCAGGGCGTGCCGAAGCGCGTGGCGGAGCCGTACCCCCAGGTCGGACATGCCGCGCGAGCGCGCGGTCAGCACGAAGGGCTCCTCCAGGGTCAGCTCCAGGCTCTCCCGCATCAGCTGGGTGAGCATGGTGGTGATCGGGATCGACGTCGCGATGACCGGGAGGACCAGGCCGCTCCAGCCGTCGGCGCCGACCGCGGGGAACCAGCCCAGCTGGAAGGAGAAGACGGTCAGCAGCAGGATCGCCGCCCAGAACGTGGGGATCGAGACGCCGACCAGCTCCAGGCCGGAGGACAGGCCGCGGATCCACCGCCTGCGCCGGGCGGTGAGCAGCGCCAGCGTCGTCGACACCACCACCGTGACCAGCAGCGTGGCCCCGGCCAGCTGGAGCGAGGGCCCCAGCTGGGTGCCGATCGCGGTGGCCACCGACTCGTGTAACTGGTAGGACTGCCCGAGGTCGCCGCGGAGCACCCGGCCGAGGTAGGTCGCGTACTGCACGGGCAGCGGCCGGTCGAGCCCGTAGTCGGCGATGATCTGCGCCCGCACCTCGGGGGTGACGATCGAGCTGCCGATCAGCACGTCCACCACGTTGCCGGGCGTGAGGTGCAGGGCGGTGAAGGAGACCGTCACCGCCCCCCAGAGCACCAGCACCGAGGTGCCGAGCCGGGTGAGGATCCGCTTGGTCATGCCTTGGACACCCAGGCGTCGTAGAAGGTCGGGTACGCCTGCGGCTCCCAGGCGATGTCCCGGACGTTCTTCGACACGCCCAGCAGGTAGTTGAAGACGTAGACCGGGAAGACCGCCACGTCGGTGTTCACCTGCTGCTGCACCTTGGCGTACAGGGCGGCCCGGTCGGCCAGGTCGGTGGTGGCCAGCGCGTCGCTGAGCCAGCCGTCCACCTCGGTGTTCTTGTACCGGGCCAGGTTCTGGCCGAAGAACGAGGCGCTCGGGATGTTGGAGATGGCGAACAGGGCGCGCAGCGCGTCCCCGTCCGCGCGCTGCCAGCTGAAGTCGATCAGGTCGTAGTCGCCGGCGATGGCCTTGGGGGCGAAGTCGGTCGGGGTCACGTCGGTGAAGACCACGTCGAAGCCGAGCTTCTTGGCTTCGGCCTGCACCTGCTCGGCGAGCGTGCCGCGCTGCTCCCGGGCGAAGGACTTCAGGAACGGCCAGCGCACGGTCAGCCGCTTGCCGTCCTTGGTGCGGTAGCCCTCGGCGTCCTTGCCGGTCCAGCCCGCCTCGTCCAGCAGTCGCGCCGCGCCGGTGGGGTCGTGCCGCCACTGGGTCTCGGTGGCGGCGTCGTAGCCGTGGGTGGCCGGGGAGATCGGGCTGTAGGCGGGGTCGAAGGTGCCGAAGTAGAGCTTGCCGACGATGGTGGCGAAGTCGATGCCGTCCCGGAAGGCCTGGCGTACCTTCTGGTCGGCGAAGACGCCCGAGGCGGTGTTCGGGTAGTAGTTGTAGTTGCCGCCCGGGGCCTGCTTGCGCACGATGGCCAGCCGGGGGTCGGCCTCCACCTGCTTGACGTTGACCGGGGGCACGCTGGCGATGGCGTCGATCTGGCCGCTGGTGAGCGCGCCCAGCCTTACCGCGTCCTCGGTGAGGATCTTGAATTCCAGGCGTTCCAGGTAGGCCGGGCCGGTGTGCTTGGCGCCCGCCGGGGGCCAGTTGTAGTCAGGGTTGCGGTGGTAGGTGATGCCCTGGTGGGGGACGAAGGCGTCGATGATGAACGGGCCGGTGCCGACGACCTTCTTGGCCAGCGCCTCGGGCCCCTCTGCGAGCGATTTCGGGGACTGTATGCCGAAATATGCGGTGGCCAGGGCTGCCAGGAAGGGCGAGTACGGCTTGCTGAACTTCACCGCGACCGTCTGGGCGTCGATCACCTCCGTGCTCTCGTACGGGCCGAAGGCGGCGGCCGCCAGCTGCGACTTGGTCTTCGGGTCCACGATGTGGTCCAGGTTGGTCTTGACCGCCTCGGCGTCGAAGACCCCGCCGTCGGTGAACTTCACGTCCTGACGGAGTTTGAAGGTGTACGTCCTGCCGTCCGGTGAGATCTCCCAGGAGGAGGCGAGCCAGGGGTGGATGCCGCCCTGGTCGTCGAGGGCCACCAATGAGTCGAGCGCCGGGCGGGTGAACAGGCCGGTCACGTCCTGGGGGCTGGCGTGGGGGTCGAGGTTGAGGGGCTCGGTGTTGACGCCGAAGACGAGGGAGCCGCCCTTGACAGGCGCTCCGGCTGTCTCGGTCTGGGCGGGAGGGGTGCCGCCGCCGCAGGCGGTGAGGGCGAGGATCGGGAGGATCGCCAGGGCGGCCAGGGGGGAGCGGAAAGAGGGCAAGAGGGTCACCTCTCCGGAGGCGCGCCAGGGCGCCTCACGACCATGAGCCCGGAGGGCCCGCGCATTGCGGCGAACGGTCGTCGCCGCCAGGTTTCCCCGGGGCACCCCATGCGGGAGCGAGGGTTGCCGGCCGACCAGCCGGGGCTTGGCGTCGGCACTCTTTACCTACATTCAGAGTAGGAAATGCCGGTTATGCGAGTCAAGCGCCCATTTCCTCGGTGGCCGTGCCGACGGTGCGCTCCCGCGCGGCGGGGCGCCCGGCCCAGGTCGCGCAGCCCGAACCGGGCGCCTGGGTGGGCGCCGCCCGCCTTCTAGGATCTGGTCGGCTCTGGCTCGCGCTCTTCGGCTGCCCGCTCGGCTTCGCCTTCCTCGACCTGCCCCTCGTGGATGGTGCCTCGCCAGCCCTCGACCTCCTCCGGGCGGAGCATCGTCTGGGTCATGACATGGCGCCTGAAGTGCTTGAGCTCCAGGCGGGCGCGGCGGCCCTGGGCGCGCCAGAGGTTGCCGGTGTGCTCGAAGAATCCCTTCGGGTGGTACTCCAGGACCAGGACGACGCGGGTGAGGCCGGGCGCGATCTCGTGGAAGGTGACCGCGCCGTCCACGTAGCCCTTCGCGCCCTCGGAACGCCAGATGATGCGCTCGTCCGGCACCTGCTCGATGATGTGCGCCTTCCAGGATCGGTGCGACCAGAAGATCTGCGCCTTCCAGCTGACCTGCTCGGGGGACTCCTGATTGACGCTCTCCACCTTCTTCATGAAGCTCGGGAAGTCCTCGAACCGGGTCCACTGGTTGTAGACGACCTGGAGCGGCGCCCCGATGTCGATCGTCTCGACCATGTTGGTCACCCGGGTGCCCTGGCCCGCCTTCTTGCCTTTGCCGGTCAGACCCTTGACGAGCTGCCCGGCGCCCTTGGCCATCGTGGTGGCGCCCTTGACCACCTGCCCGATCCGGGCGAGGAAGCCGCCGCCCTCGCCGACCTTCTTCGCCGTCCCTTCGCCGGCGTACTCGGTCAGGCGGTCCGTCACCGAGGTGACCCGATTGGTGATCGAACCCAGCCCCCGCTTGCCGAGGGCGCCCAGCAGGTTGCCGACCTCGCCTCTCAGCCGGTTCCACGGCAACCCGCCGGTTCCGGGAAGCTTGCTTTCCTTTCCTTTCTCCTTCTCCGTGACGGTCATCGTCGTCACCCCCGCGAACCGGACTTGGCGGTGCTTCTCGCGGACGGGCCGGTCTCCGCCTCTTCCGGTTCCTCTTCGGGGGCCTTACGCAGTCGCTCGGCCTGCTCCCCGGTGAGCTTCCCCGCCATCTTTCCCGCCGCCTCGCCGGCCTGACCCGCGGCCTGCGTGGCCTGCGCGCCGACCGCCTCGCCGGCGCCGGCGGCCGCCATGACGTGCTCCTCCGGGTGCCGCAGAGTCTCGGCGCGCTCGTGGATGGCGTCGCTCAGGGCGTTGATCTGCTTGCTGGCGGCCGCCATCGCCACCGACTTCCCGACCTCCTGCAGGTCTTGGCGGAGCCGTCCGGTGAGCTCGGTCAACTCGGGGGAGCCGAGGGCGCCGACGCCCCGCTCCACCAGGCCACCCTTCTTGGCCCGTGACCGCCCTACCGCTACGGCCACGGCCACTCCGGCGGCCATCCGCAGCTTGCGATGACGGCCCAGGCAGTACCCGATGACGACGGCGAGTGCCAGCTTGACACGATTCATTGTCCTGTCCTCCCTCCGGCGGCTTCGGCACCCGAACCGACGTCAAGCGCAAACGCCACACAGAGAAGATCCGCGTTGGTTGATCCTCCTCAATCCGCCGCCATGCCCGATAAGTGGACACAAGAACATAAAAGCCGACAAAGAGCGGATAAAGGTGGAATGCGCCTGGGGGTTGATGTGACCCAGGTCACCAATGCTCGGCCTTGAATCCGGTACCCAGGTACAGGCTTACCGTCGAAGAGCGCTCACGACCACTAGGAGGCTCTGATGACGGGATGCGCCTGCTGTACTCCCGAACGGGAGGACGACGGACCGGCCCTGGTGTGCACACTGGCCGGCGGACCCGAGGCCAGGCAGGCACGGCTGGCCGACTGGCGGTCGGCGATCTCCCAGGCCACCGACCGGGAACCCGCCGCCGGGGGCGTCACGCTGACCTTCGAGCACGACTCGCGGCTCGCCGGCGAACTCGGCCGGCTGGCCGCCGTCGAGTACGAATGCTGCTCGTTCTTCACGTTCACCCTCAGCATCGGCCCCGCCGGGATGGCGTTCACTGCGCAGGCGCCCGACGCGGCCCGCGACCTCGTCACGGCGCTCTTCGGGGACGCCGCATGACGTACGAGATCACGCGCCGGTTGCGTACCGGCCAGGTGGCCGAGCGGGCCGGGGTCAACATCCAGACCCTGCGCTACTACGAACGCCGGGGGTTGATCGCCGAACCCGAGCGGAGCCTGGGCGGGCATCGGACGTACCCGCCGGAGACCGTCACCCTGCTCGGGGTGATCAAAGCGGCGCAGCGGCTCGGATTCACCCTGGACGAGGTGGCGGAACTGCTGGAAGCCGGTCGCCGCGGCCATCCCCGCCCCGACCTGCGAGAACGCGCCATCGCCAAGCTGGCCGAGATCGAACACAGGATCGCCGACCTGGTGACCATCCGGGACACCCTCACCCAGGTCGTGGCCGCCCGCTGCGACAGCCTGACCAACTGCACCTGCGCCGACTGCCCCCTGCCCTACGCCGAACTCGCGGAGGACCCACCCCGATGACCTCGCCGCACAACCCCACGACCACCCCAACCTGCGGGTGCGGCTGCTGAACCGAGGGGCCCGGCGCTGCCGCCGCCAGGCGGGTCACACCTGCCGCCGAGCTCGTGCGGGCCGGCCCCGCTGTCGGGGCCTCTGCCAAGGGCTGGGCCAACATTGGCCAAATGGCGGGGCGAACACGGACAAACGGGCCGGGCTGTCGTCCTATCGTCGGAGCCATGACGGAGAACCCGGCTGAGAGTCCCGTACGGATCCCGGCGGAGATGAACGCCTGGGTGGTCGCCCAGCCCGGGCCGATGGCCGGTGGGCCGCTGGAGTTCACCCGGTTGCCCGTTCCGGTTCCGCTGCCTGGCCAGGTGTTGGTCAAAGTCGAGGTCTGCGCGGTCTGCCGTACCGACCTGCACCTCGCCGAAGGCGACCTGGAACCCCGCCGGCCCCGTACCGCGCCCGGGCACCAGGCCGTCGGCCGGGTCGTCGCGCACGGCTCCGGCGGGCCGGTCGGGGGCCGGGTCGGGGTGGCGTGGCTGCGGTCCACCTGCGGTGTCTGCCGGTACTGCGCGCGCGGCGCGGAGAACCTCTGCCCCAACTCCACCTACACCGGCTGGGACGCGGACGGCGGCTACGCCGAGTACCTCGTCGCGCTCGAGGACTACGTCTACCCGCTGCCCGAGGACTATCCGGCCGAGCCGCTGGCCCCGCTGCTGTGCGCCGGGATCATCGGCTACCGCGCCCTGCTCCGGGCCGATCTTCCGCCGCGCGGGCGGCTCGGGATCTACGGGTTCGGCGCCTCGGCCCACCTCACGGCGCAGGTGGCGATCGCGCAGGGCGCGGCCGTACACGTGCTGACCAGGTCCACCGCCGCGCAGGAGCTGGCCCTGGAACTGGGCGCCGCCTCCGCGCGAGGCGCCTACGACGCGCCCCCCGAGCCCCTCGACGCCGCCATTCTCTTCGCCCCAGTGGGGGACCTGGTCCCGGTGGCCCTCCAAGCCCTCGACCGGGGCGGCACCCTCGCCGTCGCCGGCATTCACCTGACCGACATCCCCGTACTCAACTACGACCGGCACCTGTTCGAGGAGCGCACCCTGCGCTCGGTCACCGCCAACACCCGCGAGGACGGCCACGCCTTCCTGAGGTTCGCCGCCGATCACCCGCTCCAGGTCACGACCACCCCGTACGCCTTCGACCAGGCCGCCGCCGCCCTGACCGACCTGGCCGCCGACCGGGTGAACGGCGCGGCGGTGCTCCACATCGGCGGCTGACCCGCAGGTCCCTTTCCGAGCACACCGGACTCGATGAGCTGGGCATCAATCGTGAGCCGCTAAGCGGAACCGCCACCCGATGTCGCCTCGGCCGCAATCCACGCCAGATATTCCGGACTCCCGGTGACGATCGCGGTGGCGATGATTTCCGGGGTCTCGTAGGAATGGTGCTGTTTCAGGTACGCCTCAAGAGACGGGTAGGCGTCGGCGGTCGTCTTGACGAGCAACTGCCATTCCTGGGCTTCCTCCAGTTCGCCCTGCCACCAGTACACAGAACGGATCGGCCCCACAATCTGAACGCACGCCCCGTGCCGCCCCTCCACCACACCACGGGCGAGCCGACGCGCATCCTCGTCGCTCTCCACCGTGGTGGCCACCTGCAGGTAATCCGACATCACCCTTCCCTTCCGTGTGCCCGAGTTCTATCAAACCCCGCTGAAATCAGGTCACAATGGCCCGGTTCCGAAGATCATGAACGGGGTGACGATGGCGAGACTGATCTCAGGTGTCCTGATCATGCTCCTGCTGACGGGATGCGACCTGCCCGGCCTCAGCCAGGAGACCGTCCTCTGCCACCACGAGGAGATACCACTCCAAGCCCTGAAGAACCCCATACCAGCCACCAACCTGGGCCCGAACGGCCGGGCAGCGCTCAAAGGCACCGAAGTCCGCCCGATAGACGACCTATCCACCTGGACCATCGCCGAAGAGACCGACACCCGCGTGGCCATCATCCGCGAAAAGTCCACCCCCGAACCGAACATCCCGGGCGGCCAACGCACCCACGAGTTCCTCTCCATCGAACGCGTCGCCCCACCCGGCCAAACCAGTCGCCCCAGTTGGCACATGAGAGCCTCCACCCGGTGCAACCTCTACTACGACCTCGGCTCCCTCAGCCCCGCCGACGTGCAACTGGACCCCGCCACCCCGCCCGCCCCCGACTCCCGCCGGATATCCCTCCTGATCACCGAACACGAATGCGCCAGCGGAAAGCCGGCCGACGGCCGCATTCAACTGGCCGAAATCCAATCCACCCCCACCGAAATCCACCTGACCATCGGCGTACGCCACCTCGACACCGCCACCTGCCCAGGCAACCCCCAAACCCCCTTCACCGTCACCCTCGACGAGCCATTGGGCGACCGCGTCCTCATCGACGCGTCGCTTTATCCATCCCGTCCGATTGCTCTGGCGACGAAATGAGCGCATGCCTTTCCCTGCGGAGGGCGTGTATTGGCTGCGGTCAACATTTTTTGGTACGGCCCCACAATAGGGGTGCCCGAAAGAGGAATACCTGTTCCGGTGGAAACAAAGAGGCTATCGGCTGGTTTGGCGGGACAGGAGTTCTGGTATTCCGGGGCCGGAAAGTTGGTTGAGGGGGTTTCCGCGGCCGGTCAGTAGGAGGAGGAGGGCGCCCATGGGGCCTTCGAGTGGGGTGCCGTGGCCCTGGGTCCAGGGGTGGTCGGTGGCGGTCAGTTTCAGGCCGGTGAGGTTGCGGCGGGCGTTGAAGGGCCAGCCCATGGTCCAGACTCGGGTGGCGGCCGCGGCGGCGGGTTCTGGGGGGATGGGGTACGGGCGGCCGAGAGGGATGGTGATGTCCTGGGCGTGGACTAGGACGTCGATCAGGGGTTCTAGGTGGGTGATGCCGGGGGCCTTCTTGCGGGAGCCGATCATGGCTCGGAGGAGTTCGCTGTATTTCTCGATGGGGAGGCGGGCCTGGCGGAGCGCGGTGTCGTGGATCATGCGGTTGAAGTTGCCGCGGGCCCTGAGGAGTTCGTAGGTCACGGTGAGCGCGCCGGTGTGGGCGAGGGTGAGGTGGGCGGCGACCTCGCGGACGCGCCAGCCGGTGCAGAGGGAGGGGGTGTCCCACTCCTCGTCGGTGAGCTCGTCGAAGAGCAGGGCGAGGCGAGCCCGTTCGTGGTCGATCGCCTGCCATACCTGGTCGAGGTCCATCCCCCGTCCCTCCATTTGGTACGATAATGGAACCATATTGGTTCGATAATCTGTCTATTGTCAAGGGGGTCGCCCGGTGGGTGATGACCAGGTGAACCTCGGCCTGCTCTGCTTCTTCCCGTACCGGGCGATGGAGACCCGGGTGATGGCGGCGGCGACCGCGGCCGGGTTCGACGACATCACGCTCGCGCAGGCGCGGATCTTCCAGCGCATCGGGCCGGCCGGCACGCGCGTCTCCGACCTGGCGGAACAGGCGCGGGTGGCCAAGCAGACCGCGACCTTCCTGGTCGATCAGCTGGAACGCGCGGGATACGTGGAGCGGGTGCCCGATCCCACGGACGCCCGGGCCCGGCTGGTGAAGATCGCCGCGCGGGGGGAGGAGGCGGTCGCGCTGGCCAGGCGGGTGGAGGCGGAGGTGGAGGCCGAATGGGCCCAGCACCTGGGCAGGCGGGCCACCGCGCAGCTCCGGGAGGCGCTCACCCGGCTCCGCGAGATCACCGATCCGTACCAGGGGACCTGAGCCTGACGTCGGGGGAGGTCCCAGCGTGGTCAGGCGGAGTGGGTGGGGCCGTCGCCGGTGGCGCTGTTGGTCATGATGCCGTGGGCGGTCAGTTCGGCGACCAGGCGGCCGGGGTGGTCGGGGGTGATCGCGGGCAGGATTCTCCGGCCGGTGTCGATGATGAGGGCGGTGCGTTTCCGCGGCCGGTTGGCGTCCAGGTTGAACCAGTGCACCAGGTCGTTGGAGCCCCAGATCCGCCAGCTGCCGTTCGGGAGGGGGAGCCAGATCACGGCGCGGATGGCGGGCAGCGGGATGCGCTTGGCCGCTCCCCACGGGAAGTAGTAGCGGTTGATGATCAACTCGCTGTCGGTGCAGGTCACCGTACTATCCGCGTACACCTAACCCAGGATAGGCGGACCTGGTGCTGCTCACCCCGGGTGGAGATGATCTCACCCAGCGCTGCTACCCGACACCCCTTTCGGACGCAAGAATCGTGATATTTCCGGACGGAAGCCCGTGCGAAGGAGTCAGCAAATGTCGCGAGAAATCGTGGAAAAGCGGTTGGCTGAGGTGGTGGTGGCCGTGACCGCGGACGGCGCACCGCCGGCCGAGCAGGAGATCGTCGTCGCCCAGCGCGACCACGCCTTCCTCTTCGGCTGCATCGGCTTCGACTTCATCCCGCTGGCCAACGGCGAGGGCACCCCGGAAACCGAGGCCCTCGCCGACCTGTGGTTAGACCTGTTCAACGCGGTGACCCTGCCGTTCTACTGGGGCCGTTTCGAACCCGAACGCGGCAAGCCGGACACCGCCCGCCTGCTCCGCACCGCCCGCTGGTTCGCCGACCGCGGCTGCGTGGTCAAGGGCCACCCGCTGGCCTGGCACACGGTCACCGCCGACTGGCTCCTGGACCTCCCCACCGAGGAGATCGCCCGCGTCCAAGTAGACCGCATAAAGCGCGAAATTTCGGAATTCGAGGGGGTTATCGACTCCTGGGATGTCATCAATGAAGTCGTCATCATGCCCATTTTCGATAAATACGATAACGGCATCACCCGGCTCTGCCGCGACATCGGCCGGATCCCCATGATCCGCATGGCCTTCGACGCCGCCCGCGAGGCCGGCCCCAACGCCACCCTGCTCCTCAACGACTTCGACATGTCCGCCGCGTACGAGTGCCTGATCGAGGGCGTGCTCGAAGCCGGTATCAAGATCGACGCCCTCGGCCTCCAGAGCCACATGCACCAGGGCTACTGGGGCGAGGAGCAAACCCTCGCCACCATCGACCGTTTCGCCCGGTACGGCCTGCCCATTCACTTCACCGAGACCACCCTGCTCTCCGGCCACCAGATGCCCCCGGAGATCGTCGACCTGAACGACTACCAGATCCCCGAGTGGCCCACCACCCCCGAGGGCGAGGCCCGCCAGGCCGACGAGATCGTCCGCCACTACCGCACCGTGGTCTCCCACCCGGCCGTCCAGGCCCTGACGTACTGGGGCATGGCGGACGAGGGCGCCTGGCTCGGCGCCCCCGGCGGCCTGGTTCGCCTGGACGGCAGCCCCAAACCCTCCTACCAGGCACTGAAAGACCTGATCAAGGGCGAATGGTGGCTGCCGCCCACCACGCTGCGCACCGGCCAGGACGGCACCGCCCGTTTCACCGGTTTCCCCGGCACGTACGAGATCTCAGCCGCCGGGCGCACCGCCACGGTCGCCGTGGACACCCCGGGGGAGTGTCACCGCGACGCGCGCCTGGCCTGACGGTAGACGCGCATCTTGGCCCGGCTCCCGCAGACCGCCATCGAGCACCACCGGCTGCCCCGGTTCCGGGACCGGTCGTAGAAGATCCACTCGCACCGGGGCTCGCCGCACGCCTTCAGCCGCCGCCAGGACCCGTCCGCCACCGCCAGGGCGACCGAGGCCAGTACGGTGGCCAGCGCCCCGCGCATGTCGGTCATCGCGGGGCCGAGCCCGAGCGACCCGGTGACCACCAGCGGGCAGTCCCTGGCCACGTGGGCGACGGTGCGGTGCGCCTCGGGGTCGGGGTCGCCGCCGTTGTTCTCGCGCAGCAGGGCGCGCAGTGCCTCGCGCAGGGTGACGGCGTCCCGCCGGTCGAGCGGATCCGGGCGGAGTTCGCCCAGCCCGTTACGGAACAGCCAGGCCGCCATGTCCTCGGGGTCGGCGAACTCATCCTGGCCGGTCTCGATGGTGACGCTGTTCACAAATCCTTGCACCAGCGCGAGCGAACCGGGCGCGATGGCCCGGTCTCCCGGTTGTCCCATCATGTCCGCTTATTTACCACAATAAGCGGATCATGAGATGAAGCGGCCGATGAAAGTCAGGGCGGTGTCAGCGACCTCCCGCCAGCCGTGGTCGATGGTGAGCGCGTGGCCCCGGCCGGGGATCTCCACGTACTCGGTCACGCCCTCGTTCCGCTGCTGCTTCTTGTACGAGGCCTTGGCGATGGCCGGGGGCACGGTGTGGTCCCGGTCGGCGGCGATGACGAGCAGCGGCCCGCGCTCGGGGTTGCGGCTGTTCACCTTGGCCTCGGTCCACGGGTTCAGGTTGGCCGTGGCGGCCTGGAAGAGCGGCGCGCCGGGACCCGCCACCGAGTACGTCTCGAACAGTTCCCTGGCCTCCTCCTCGGGGACCGCGTTGCCGAAGCTGAAGCGGAACTGGTCGTAGGTGAGCGGGATGGCCCGGTGCGCGTTGGCCGGGTTGCTGAGCACCGGCGCCGCCGCGCGCAGCGCGGAGAGCGGCAGCGGCAGCACTCCTCGGAACGGCGCCGGGCTGATCGCCACCGAGGCGGCCGACACCCCGCGCCCGGCCAGGATCTGGGTGAGCAGCCCGCCGAAGGAGTGGCCGACCACGGCCGGTTTCCGCTCCAGACCGCCGATCAGGCCCTCCAGGTGGTCGGCGATCTGCCCGACGGTCTTGTTGGCGAACACCTCGGGGTGGGACTTGGCCTCGGCCACCGTGTCCGGATCGTCCGGCCAGCCGAGGGTGACCGGGGCGTACCCGGCTTCGGCGAACACCTCCGCCCACCGGTCCCAGCTGCTCGGCAGCAGCCACAGCCCGTGGACGAACACCACGGGTGTCTTGCCGGAGTTGTTGGCTAACTCGATCTGCTGGGTGTCATGCGCGGTCGACATGCTGATCAGGCTAATTGCCCCGATCAATCGGGCATAGAGGGCCACTCGTCGCCCTGGGATCCCTCGGGAGAGAACAGCAGGTTTAACGATCATCGTTTCCCGCCGTGAAACACGGTAGTCAACACCCCGTTGACGACCGCGAATCACGTATGTAACCTTTGGCCAGCGCTGCGCAAGAATCTTGCAAAGTCATGTTCAATTTCTCGCTGTTCCTCGCAACTTCAGGGATTGCACTGCGTCCGTGCACCTCCCCCCACCCGCGTCCGCCGGAGGCCGCCCGCCTCCCCGGCCAACCCTGTCGTTCCTGCCGAGAGATAGAAGAACGCGATGAGAAAGAAGCACGGACCGTTACGGCTGGTCGCGACCGCGGTCGCGACCTGTCTGCTCGTCATGGGGCTGGGGGCCGTACCGGCCACCGCCGCCGGCGGGCCCAACCTCTCCCTGGGTAAGGCGACCTCCGCCAGCTCCGCCACCGGCGGCCACGCGGCCGGCGCCATCAACGACGGCAACCAGGCGACGTACTGGGAGAGCACCAACAACGTCTTCCCGCAGTGGGCCCAGGTGGACCTGGGCGCCAGCACCGGCATCGACCAGGTCATCCTGAAACTTCCGGCCGACTCCGCCTGGCAGACCCGCACCCAGACCCTGTCCATCCAGGGCAGCCAGGACGGCACCAGCTTCCAGACCCTGGTCTCCTCCGCCGGGCAGACCTTCAACCCGGCCTCCGGGAACTCGGTGACCATCAACTTCCCGGCCACCAACACCCGCTACGTCCGGGTGAACATCACCGCCAACACCGGCTGGCCCGCGGGGCAACTCTCCGAGCTGGAGGTGTACGGCACCAGCACCGGCTCCAGCAACCTCGCCATCGGTAAGACGATCACCGGCAGCAGCGTCTCCCAGACGTACGTGGCGAGCAACGCCAACGACGCCAACCAGGCCACCTACTGGGAGAGCACCAACAACGCCTTCCCGCAATGGCTCCAGGTCGACCTGGGCGCCACGGTGAGCATCAACCGCCTGGTCCTCAAGCTGCCCGCCTCCCCGTCCTGGCAGACCAGGACCCAGACGCTCTCGGTGCAGACCAGCACCAACGGCTCCACCTTCAGCCAGCTGGTGGCCTCCGCCGGGTACGTCTTCAACCCGGACACCGGCAACCAGGCGACGATCAACTTCAACGCCACCAGCACCCGGTACGTGCGGCTGAACATCACCGCCAACACCGGCTGGCCGGCCGGGCAGATCTCCGAGTTCGAGATCTACGGCCCCGGCGGCCCGGTCGACACCAGCCCGCCCACCGCCCCGACCGGTCTGGCCTACACCCAGCCCACGGACGGCCAGATCCAGCTGACCTGGAACGCCTCCACCGACAACGTGGGCGTCACCGGGTACGACATCTACGCCAACAACCAGCTGCGGGCCAGCGTCGGCAACGTCACCACCTACACCGACACCCAGCCGCTCAGCGCGACCGTGACCTACTTCGTCCGGGCGAAGGACGCGGCGGGGAACGAGTCGGGCAACAGCAACAGCGTCACCCGGCAGGGCCAGACCGGTGACACCCAGTCGCCGACCGTGCCCACCAACCTGGCCTACACCCAGCCCGCCAGCGGCCAGATCCGGCTGACCTGGGGCGCCTCCACCGACAACGTGGGGGTCACCGGGTACGACATCTACGCCAACAACGCCCTCCGCGCCTCAGTAGCCGGAAATGTCCTGACTTATACCGATAACCAGCCGGACAGCGCGACGGTGACCTACTTCGTCCGGGCGAAGGACGCGGCCGGGAACGAGTCGGGCAACAGCAACAGCGTGACCCGGAACGGCACCGGGCAGCCGCCGTCCAACCTGGCCATCGGCAAGGAGATGGTGGAATCCGGGCACGTGCACACGTTCGTCGCGGCCAACGCCAACGACAACAACCTGAGCACCTACTGGGAGGGCAACTCCGGCGCCTTCCCCAACACGCTGACCGTCAAGCTCGGCGCCAACGCCGTGGTCAGCTCCGTGGTGCTCAAGCTCAACCCGGGCACCGAATGGGGCACCCGTACCCAGAACATCCAGATCCTGGGCCGCGAGCAGAGCGCCACCGGCTACACCAACCTGGTCTCGGCCGCCAACTACATCTTCAACCCGGCCACCGGAAACTCGGTCACCGTCACCTTCAACGCGACCGTCGCCGACGTACAGCTGAAGTTCAACAGCAACACCGGCGCCCCGGGCGGGCAGGTCGCCGAGTTCCAGGTGTTCGGTGTCCCGGCCCCCAACCCGGACCTGACCATCACCGGCATGTCGTGGACCCCGGCCAGCCCGGTGGAGACTGACCCCATCACGTTGTCGGCCACCGTGCGCAACATCGGCAACGCGGCCTCCCCGGCCAGCAACGTCAACTTCTACCTCGGCACCACCTTGGTCGGCACCGCCAACGTGCCCGGCCTGGCCGCCAACGCCACCGCCACGGTCAACGCCAACATCGGCACCCGGGACGCGGCGACCTACCCGGTCAGCGCCAAGGTGGACGAGGCCAACACGGTGATCGAGCAGAACGACACCAACAACTCCTTCGCCAACCCGACCTCGCTCACCGTCACCCCCGTGCAGAGCTCCGACCTGATCGCCTCGCCGGTGGCCTGGACGCCGAGCAACCCGGCGGCCGGGAAGCCGGTCACCTTCAGCGTCGCCATCAAGAACCAGGGCACCATCGCCTCGGCCTCCGGCGCGCACGGCATCACGCTGACCCTGCTCAACCAGCAGGGCGGGACGGTCACCACGCTCACCGGCTCCTACAGCGGCGCCATCGCGGCCGGCGCCACCACCAGCCCGATCAACCTGGGCACCTGGACGGCCGTCAACGGCAAGTACACCGTGCGCGTGGTGCTCGCCGACGACGGCAACGAGGTCCCGGTCAAGCGGGCCAACAACACCACCAACCACCCGTTCTTCGTCGGGCGCGGCGCCAACATGCCGTACGACATGCTCGAAGCCGAGGACGCGGTGGTCGGCGGCGGCGCGCAGGTGGTCGGGCCCAACCGCACCATCGGCGACATCGCCGGCGAGGCCAGCGGCCGTAAGGCGGTCACCCTCAACACCAACGGCGCCTTCGTCGAGTTCACCACCAAGTCCAGCACCAACACCCTGGTGACCCGGTTCTCCATCCCGGACGCCGCGGGTGGCGGCGGCACCAACGCCTCGCTGAACGTGTACGTCAACGGGACCTTCCACAAGGCGATCCAGCTGACCTCCAAGTACGCCTGGCTGTACGGGGACGAGGCCTCGCCGGGCAACTCGCCCGGGTCCGGTGGGCCGCGGCACATCTACGACGAGGCCAACATCATGCTGGACGCGTCGTTCCCGGCGGGCACCAAGATCAAGCTGCAGAAGGACGCGGCCAACACCAGCCAGTACGCGATCGACTTCATCAACACCGAGCAGGTGTCGCCGATCGCCAACCCCAACCCCGCCCGGTACACGGTGCCCACCGGCTTCACCCACCAGAACGTGCAGGACGCCCTGGACCGGGTGCGCATGGACACCACCGGCAACCTGATCGGCGTCTACCTGCCGCCGGGGTCGTACCAGACGGGTGGCAAGTTCCAGGTGTACGGCAAGGCCGTCCAGGTGGTCGGCGCGGGACCCTGGTACACCCAGTTCTTCGCACCGTCCAACCAGGAGAACACCGACATCGGGTTCCGGGCGGAGAACAGTGCCGCGGGGTCCTCGTTCTCCGGATTCGCGTACTTCGGTAACTATGTTTCGCGGATCGACGGGCCCGGGAAGGTGTTCGACTTCCAGAACGTGGCCAACATCACGATCGACAACATCTGGAACGAGCACATGGTGTGCCTCTACTGGGGGGCGAACACCGACTTCATCACCATCAAGAACTCGCGTATCCGGAACATGTTCGCCGACGGCATCAACATGACCAACGGCAGCACCAACAACCTGGTCAGCAACAACGACGCCCGGGCCACCGGTGACGACAGCTTCGCGCTGTTCTCGGCGATCGACGCTGGCGGGGCGGACATGAAGGACAACGTCTACGAGAACCTGTCCACCACGCTGACCTGGCGGGCCGCGGGCATCGCGGTGTACGGCGGATACGCGAACACGTTCCGGAACATCTACATCGCGGACACCCTGGTCTACTCGGGCATCACCATCAGCTCGCTGGACTTCGGGTACCCGATGAACGGTTTCGGCGCCAACCCGCCCACCAGGTTCGAGAACATCTCGATCGTCCGGGCCGGCGGCCACTTCTGGGGCCAGCAGACCTTCCCCGGCATCTGGGTCTTCTCCGCCTCCAAGGTGTTCCAGGGCATCCGGGTCAGTGATGTCGACATCATCGACCCGACCTACTCCGGGATCATGTTCCAGACCAAGTACACCGGCCCCAACCCGGAGAACCCGGTCACGGACACCATCTTCACCAACATCACCATCACCGGTGCCCGCAAGAGCGGCGACGCCTTCGACGCCAAGTCCGGCTTCGGCATCTGGGTCAACGAACTGCCCGAACCCGGCCAGGGCCCGGCGGTCGGCTCCGCGACCTTCAACAACCTGGTGATGAGCAACAACTTCCAGAACATCAAGAACACGACATCGACCTTCACCCTCAACATCAACTAGCGATCCCCAGAACAGCGACACCGCCGGAGACACACCTCCGGCGGTGTCGCCGTTCTCCTGGCAGCGGGCCGCCGTGCCCGGCGGAGCCGGGCCAATCCGTCGCCGCCCGCAGTAGCTCACGTAAAGGGGTGGTCACGCGGCCTGCCTCCCCGAGACCGTCACCCGTAGCGTCGACCCATGCCGACCAGATCACAGACGACGCGAAGCCTCCGCACGATCAGTACGGCCGCCACCCTGTCAATCGCGCTCATCGGGCTCAGCGCCTGCGCGAGCGAGGGAGACGGCGGCGCGACGGGCTTGCCGCCCGCTCCGCCCGCCACCTCGCCCGAGTTCCCCTCGATCGGACAACAAGGGGCCGGGCCGCTCACCCCGGTACCGCTCGCGGTCGCCGACGGAGTAGACGCGGGCGCGGCGAAGGGCCGCTCGCTGAACCTGCCGGCCGGCTGGACCGCGCAGGTGTGGGCGAGTGTCCCGAAGGCGCGCCTGGCGGCGTGGGCGCCGGACAGGCGCCTGGTCGTCTCGACCGGGGACCGCGGCGTCGTGTCGATCCTCACGCCCGGCGCGGCGGGGCAGGCGCCGACCGTGGCGACGTTGCTGGACGGCCTGGCCAACCCGCAGGGGCTCGCGTTCACCCGGCAGGACGGGCGGACGATCCTCGTCGTCGGTGAGGAGACCCGGCTGGTCGCCTTCGACTACGCCGACGGCGCCGTGTCGAAGGGCCGCGTGATCCTCGACGGGCTGCCCGGCGGTGGCCACGGCGGCAAGGCGGTGGCCGTCCGGGACGGGATCGTCCACTACAGCGTGGGCTCGGGCACGAACCGGGACCCGGTCGACCGTACCTCCACCCCGGAACGCGCCATCATCGCGGAGGTCGACCTGGACGGGACCGCCAACCGCACGATCGCCACCGGGGTCCGCAACGGCTTCGGCCTGTCCTTCGCCCCGGACGGCACCCTTTTCGCGGCGGTCAACCAGAGCGACAACCAGCCCTACCCGTTCCACGACCGCACCGGCCGGTACGGGCAGACGGTTCGCGAGTACATCAACGAGAACCCGGTCGACCAGGTCTCGCGCATCACGCCGGGCACCGACCTGGGCTGGCCGTACTGCGTTCCCGACACCCGTGGCAGCCGCGACCTGCTGAACCTGCCGTACGCGGACGACCCGATCAACAACCCCAACGGCCGGGCGCTGAACTGCGGCGGCATCGGCAGGACGATGGTCGGCCTGCCCGCGCACAGCGCCCCGCTCGGGCTCGCGTTCACCCACGACTCCAAGCTGCCGGAGCCGCTGCGGAACGGGGCCCTGATCACGGCGCACGGCTCCTGGAACCGGCAGCCGCCCCGTCCGCCGTACGTCGCCTACAGCGCCTGGAACGACGCGACGAAGACGCTCGGCGCGCCGGCGGAGCTGGTCACCGGGTTCCAGAACGCCGACGGCTCCCGGTGGGGCCGCTCGGTGACCGCCGTGCCGGGACCGGACGGGTCGATCTACCTCACCGACGACAAGGCCGGCCTGGTCTACCGGCTGACGCCCGGCTAGTCCCACCAGCCCGGCTAGTCCCACCAGAAGGACCAGGCGTTCTTGCCGCGGATCTGTTCCGCGTAGTCCTCAAGAGTGCCGGGGCCCTGAATGATGCTGTCGGGGCAGAAGGTCCAGTGTTCCGCGGCCACGTGCAGGGCGTGCAGGTGGTGGGAGGGCGGGGCGGCGATGCTGAGTTCGAGGGTGTTGAAGCCGACGCCGACGACGCGGGCGCCGAAGCGGTCCTCCCAGCTGCGGATGACCGCCGCCAGCGGAACCGTCCACTCGTTGTGGTTGATGGCGCCCTGCCAGCCCATGACGGCCAGGGCGTCGGCGCCGCGGTCGGCCGCGACCAGGCCCAGGGGGGTGCCGTTACGGGCCAGGATCCCGGCGTACCAGTCGGCGACGACGCCGGGATCGGCCATCAGCACACCGGGTTCGGCCAGGCCGGGGGAGACGGGTCCGAAGGGTTCCAGGTTGCCGATCTGGTCGGGATCGGCCTGTTCCACCCAGTCCGCCCAGACCTCGTCCATGAAGTCCCCGGCCCGGAAATTGTCGATCTCAGTAGCCATGTCCGGCGCGATCTGCCCGATCGACCAGGGCTGCACCGACTCCTCCAGCAGCAGCGGCCAGAGCCCCGACTCCGGATGCTCGGCACGCAACCGCCCCCACAGCTCTCCCGACACCGGATCGTCGCTCAGCCAGAAGGCCGGCCGCCGATGCGCCCGCCGCCGCTCGAAGTTGGGATCCGGCCACACGGCCGCCCCCTCGGGCAACTCCACACTCAGGCACCGCCCCTCGCCCTGGTCGGCGAAGAGCTCGCATATCTCAGGTGGCAACTGCCCTTTCCTAACCGGCACGGCGAAAGAATAGTTGACCCGCTCTTCGAGCGTTTTCCCGAGCGCCCCGCTCGGCTGCGCTACCGGGGTCGGCAAGGGTCCACCCACGCCCCCGCCGGTACGGTCACCCGCCGGCCATGAGCGCGTTCCAGCCGCAGTATGGCCTCCTCATGCTCACCGAGATCGCCGCGTCGTGGTCGCGCCCGCCACCCGGCCGATCACGGCGGCGGCCGCCGCGCGGACCCACTCCTGCTCCGACGCCCGGATCGCCGCGCCCGCCAGCCGCGCCGCACCCGTTGGACATCCATGCCAAGCGGCCATTCGCGCACCGCGGCTCAGCCTCTTGTCGTCGGTCCCATCCGAACTCTGCGTACGTTAGCCCTGATGAGCCGTTCGCAGTCCGGGTATCTTTCTTTCTTCGACTGCCTAATGCGATGTTCTTAAGCTTTTTGTGGTGTTCCGAGGCGGGATGAGCCATTTGGCCAGAGGATCTCCACCCGGATGGCACGGCGGCGGGCGTCGCCGACGACTTCGGCGGTGCCGCCCTCACCTCGGGCGGGCCTGCCGTCCCAGACCGCCACCAGCGCGTCGGCCAGGTCCAGCATGGTGTCGTTGGCGGCCTTGTAGACGGCGGGCGTGGCGACCGGATAGCGGAGACTGTGCACCGTCTCCGCCTGGCCGAGGAGGAGCTCGAACGTCGCCTTGGCGTGGTCGGGCAGGTCGTCGGCGTAGTCGAGGGAGGGAATGACCGCCTCCAGCCGGCCGCCGAGGGCGAGGACCGTTTCGGCGAAGATCTGGTCGGCGCCGGGCGCCAGGCAGGAGATGCCGGTCAGGGCCTTACCGCACCGGGTGAGCAGGTCGCGCATCGCGGTGCGGACGAGGCGGGTGGTTTCCGAGGTGAGGTCCATGTGCCCGGTTACCGCGACCCGCATCGCCGACCCCCTCCGTCACCCGCCCAGAAGATGGTTCAGCACCCGTACGCCGAAGTCGAGCCCCGCCACGGGCACACGTTCGTCGACTCCGTGGAACATCGCGAAGTAGTCCAGCGACGGCGGGAGCTCCAGCGGCGCGAAGCCGTACCCCCGGATGCCGAGGCGGGCGAAGCTCTTGGCGTCGGTGCCGCCGGACATCACGTACGGCACGGGGATCGCGGCCGGGTCCTCCGCGCGCAGGGCGGCGCCGAGTTCGTGGAAGATGCCCTCGGCGGGGGCGGACGGCGCCTCCTCCAGGTTCACGAACTCGCGGGTGATCTTCGGCCCGAGCAGCCGGTCGACGGTCTCCAGGAACTCCTCCTGGGTGCCGGGCACGAAACGGCCGTCGATGTGGGCCTCGGCGGTCTCCGGGATGACGTTGACCTTGTAGCCCGCGTTGAGCATGGTCGGGTTGGCGCTGTTGCGGATCACCCCGCGGAACAGCGCGGTCGCCGCGGGCGGCAGGCGGGTCAGCTCCGCGTCCAGGTCGTCGAGGTCGATCGGGGTGCCCAGGGCCCGGCCCAGGCTCTCGATCAGTGTCGCCACCGCCGGGGTCAGCCGGATCGGCCATTGGTACTCCACCAGGTGGGTCAGCGCGCGGGCCAGCTCGGCCACCGGATTGTCGGTCGGCGGCTTGGAGCCGTGCCCGGCGACCCCGTGCGCGGTCACCTTCATCCAGGCGGTGCCGCGTTCGCCGAGCGCCACCGGGTAGATCCTGGCCCCGTCCGCGGTGACCGTGAAGCCGCCGGACTCGCTGATCGCCTCCGAGCAGCCCTCGAACAGGTGGGGGTGGTGGTCGACCAGGAAGCGGGAGCCGTACTCGCCGGTGGACTCCTCGTCGGCCAGGAAACAGAGCACGATGTCGCGCTTGGGGCGGACGCCCTGGCGGGCCCAGGCCAGCGTCATGGCCAGGCTGCCCTTCATGTCCACCGCGCCCCGGCCGTGTACGCAGCCGTCGGCGATCTCGCCGGAGAACGGGTGGATCTTCCAGCCGGCCGCCTCGGCGGGCACCACGTCCAGGTGGCCGTGGATGAGCAGGGCGTCAGGGGAGTCGCCGGGAATGCGGGCCACCACGTTGGTCCGGCGGTGGGCGGATTCGAGCACGATCGGCTCGATGCCCCGTTCGGCCAGCAACTCGGCCACGTACTCGGCGGCGGGGCGCTCGCCGCGGCCCGGGTTGGTGGTGTCGAATCTGATCAGGTTCGAGCAGATCTCGGCGGCCTCGGTTCGCGTCACCCGTGACATTCTGCTGCATACGGGCCCAGGAGATCGCGTTCTGGGGGGCGAGTTGTCCCAAGAGCGGAACCTTGACCGGAAGCAGGCCGAACTGCGGCGACCGGGCCCCCGCGCCGGTCGCCGAGATCACCACTGGGGTTACAGGTACAGGCCGATGCCGCCCGTCGGCTCCGGCTCGTACGACAGGTAACCGGCCCGCAGCGCGAACAGCTCGGCGAGCGTCGCCCCGTTCGGCCCGATTCCCTCCGAGGTCCCCAGCCAGGCCGCCGCCTGGTCGGGCTCCAACCGGCCCATCTCGATCTGCGCCAGGCAGCGCCCGGGCCGGACCACCGCCGGGTGCAGCCGGGCCAGGTCCTCGTTGGTGGTGATGGCCACCAGCACGTCCCTGCCCTGCCCGAGCAGCCCGTCGGTCAGGTTGAGCAGCCGGGAAAGACCCTGCCCTGTCGACTGCTTGGCCTCGGCGTGGATGAGCTCGTCACAGTCCTCCAGCACCAGCAGCCGCCACTTGCCCTCCTCGTGGTCGGGGCACTCGCAGCCGACCGCCACCTCCATGAGGTAGCCGGGATCGTTGAACAGCCGCTCCGGGTCGAGCACGCAGTCCACCTGGCACCAGCCCGCCCACTCCCGGGCCAGCGTGCGGATCAGCGTGGTCTTGCCGGTGCCCGGCGGGCCGTGGAGCAGCAGCAGCCTGCCGTTCACGTCCGCAGGGCGGGCCGCCATCAGCCGGTCCAGCCGGTCCGCCGCGGCCCGGGGGTAGTTCGCCCGCACCGACTCCCAGGACGAGGTCGTGATCTTCTTGCCCGAGCGGCGCCGCCCGTGCTCGCTCATCCACCAGAAGCCCATGGAGACCACGTCGGCGTTGGTGGGCACCGGCTCCTCGGCGTCCTTGAGCACCTCGTCCATGATCGCCTTGGCGAGCTCCTCGGAGACCGCCGTCACCCCCACGGTGGCGGCCTGGTTGCTGTACCGCTGCACCCGGAGCGTCCAGCCGTCCCCCGCGTACAGTCGTGAGCTCGGGCCGTCCACGGCGTCGGCCGCCCGCAGCAGCCGCCCCCGCGACACCGCCAGCGGGGCGTCGGCCCGTACCCGGTCCAGGCTCACCGTCCGCGCCCACGGCTGCGTGCCGGTGGCGAACGGGGACAACGCCATCGCGTCGATGACGTCGGCGGGGCTGTCGCTGTCGTCGATCCACACCTTCATCGGGAGCGGTTCACGTGACACCTCACGCGCACCTTCACGGGAAGCGGGGAACTGAACCTCCTTAACCACGGTCATATCGCAATGATCCCGACGAACCCCTTTCACTGTCGAAGCATTTTCCAGGCGCCGTACGGGCGTGAATCTTAGGTGTAACCTCCCTGAAACCGGCGTAGACCGGGGGTGAAATTGCTGAGGCGTAGGAGTGGGGAGTAACCGCCTAGGGCCAGTTGGGAGGATGGGTGGGCATCGATCCGTACGTGCCGTGGGGGACATGTTCGGGAAAGTCGGGCGACGGGCCGCTGAACGGGGTGCGAGTGGCCGTGAAGGATGTCGTCGACGTCGCGGGGGTGGCGACGGGGGCGGGACATCCCCGGTGGCTGGAGACGCACGAGATCCCGGGAGAGGACGCGGCGGTGGTGGCCCGCCTGCGCGCGGCGGGCGCCGTACCGACCGGGAAGACGCACTGCGACGAGCTCGCCTACAGCCTGGGCGGGACCAACCAGCACTACGGCGTCGTGGAGAACCCCATCGCGCCCGGACACGTCTGCGGAGGGTCCTCCAGCGGGTCCGCCGCGGCCGTGGCCGGGGGAAGCGCCGAGCTCGGGCTGGGCACCGACACCGCGGGGTCGATCCGGGTGCCGGCCTCCTACACCGGGATCTACGGGTACCGGCCAACCCACGAGCGGGTCTCCCGTGCCGGGATCGTGCCGCTCGCGCCCTCCTTCGACGTGCCGGGACTGTTCGCCAGGGACCTCGGCCTGCTCGCCCGGGCCGCCGCCGTCTTACTGGACGGCGGCGGGGGCACCGGCGAGCCGACCCGGGCGCAGGTGCCCGCCGACCTGTGGGGCGAACTGTCGCCCAGGGTCGGGGCCGCGCTCGCCCCCGCCATCG
The DNA here is from genome assembly GCF_018476525.1 of Acrocarpospora catenulata. Taxonomy (GTDB): domain Bacteria; phylum Actinomycetota; class Actinomycetes; order Streptosporangiales; family Streptosporangiaceae; genus Acrocarpospora; species Acrocarpospora catenulata. The sequence continues at coordinate 123,289 of NZ_JAHCST010000002.1, read as the reverse complement.
CCAGGCTGGGGCTCCCGGTGCACCGCACCCCCCTCGGGCACGAGGTCACCGACGCCTTCACCGTCGTGCAGGCCGCCGAGGCGTGGGCGAGCCACGGCGAGTGGATCGCCAGGGAACGCCCCGAGTTCGGCCCGGGTGTCGCCGCCCGGTTCCGCCGCGCCGAGAGCCTCACCGGCGAGGAGGTCACGCTGGCCCGCAAATCGGTGGCCGAGGCCGCCGACCGGATCAGGGTCCTGCTGGACGGCGGCGGCGTGCTGGTGCTGCCCTCCGCCCCGGGCGCGGCGCCCGCGCTGGACCGCCCCGCCGACCCCGCCCGCCGCCTGGCCACCGTACGGCTGACCTGCCTGGCCGCCCTCTCCGGCACCCCCGCCCTGAGCGTGCCCGTGGGCCTGCTGGACGGCCGCCCCCTGGGCCTCACCCTGATGACGGCCCGCGGCCACGACGAGACCCTGCTCGACCTCGCCGCCCGTATGTGACGACCCCCGGCTAGGGTGCTGCGGACCGGTCCGGCCGGGCGGAGATTTCGCCCGGCCGGACATGGAACATTCCAATCTGGGCAATCGGCAGTTGCTCCAGCGCGTTCCGCATTACGCTCGGTTGCCGTTCACAACGTACGGGAGATCTTCGTGGCCATCGACCTCGTGACCCGAAATGCCTGGGGCGCGCGAGCCCCGAAGGGTTCCTACTCGCCGTTATCCTCGACCCGCGGTGTCAAGGTGCATTACACCGGCGGCCGGGTCGACCCCGCCATCGTCAACGACCACAACAAATGCGTTGAGATGGTGAAATCCATTCAGAATTTCCACATGGATGGAAATGGCTGGATAGACATTGGCTACTCCATGATCGCCTGTCCCCATCGCAAGGTGTTCGTGGGGCGCGGCCCCCGCCACGTGCCCGCCGCCAACGGCTCCGGTCTCAACTCCGCCCACTACGCCGTGCTCGGCCTGGTCGGCAACGCCGGGCTGATCCAGCCCACCGACACCATCCTGCACGCGATCCTGGACGCCATCGAGTACCTGCGCGCCGAGGGCGGCGCCGGGCGGGAGATCAAGGGGCACCGGGACGGGTACTCCACCGACTGCCCCGGGGAGCCGCTGTACAAGTGGGTGCAGCAGGGCGCGCCGCGGCCCGGGGGAGGCGGGAGCACGCCGACCGATCCCACGACGCCGGCGTGGCCGGGACGGCTGCTGACCTACCCGCCGGTGATGCGCGGCGACGATGTGCGGACCTGGCAGGCGCAGATGAAGCGCCTCGGGTTCACGCTGGACGCGGACGGGGCCTACGGGCAGCAGTCCAGGAACGTGTGCAAGACCTTCCAGCGGCGGGTGAACCTTGAAGATGACGGCGTTGTGGGCCGTCTGACCTGGGAAGCCTCGTTCAAGGCCAAACCGTGACCGCGGATTGGCCGACCCGGTGGCATAGGTAGGCAGGCGGGCGGCTTAGCATCCGTATGCATGACGGTGTCACCTCTTGACCTCGCCGCCGCGTTCCCGCCCGGCACCCGGGAACGGTGGCGCGAGCTCGCCCTCGGTGTGCTGCGCAAATCAGGCTACGAGGGCGACGACCCCGAGGGCCGGCTCGCCAGTACGACCGACGACGGCATCCGTATCGACCCGCTCTACGACCGGCTTCCCGACGGCCCCCGCGTGGTGCGGCCGGGGGAAGCGTGGGACGTGCGGCAGCGGCACGCGCACCCGGACCCCGCGGTCACCAGGGAGGCGATCCTGGCCGACCTGGAGAACGGCGTCACCTCGCTCTGGCTGGATCTGACCGCGCTGGACCCGGCGGCGCTGCCCGCCGTGCTGGACGGGGTCTTCCTGGACCTGGCCCCGGTGGTGCTGGAGGCGGGCCCGCGCACCCCCGAGGCGGCCGCGAGCTTCCTGGCGCTGGCCTCCGGGACCGCGCTGGCCGGAGGGAACCTGGGCGCCGACCCGCTCATGCCGGAGCTGGGGGAGTTCGCCCACCGGTGCCTGGCCGAGCAGCCCGCGCTGCGGAGCGTGGTGGTGGACGCGCTGCCGTACCACGACGCGGGAGCGGGCGAGGTGGTCGAGCTGGGCTGCTCGATCGCGGGCGGGGTGGCCGCGCTGCGCGCGCTCACCGACGCGGGTTTCGCCCCCGAGCAGGCCTTCGGCCAGCTGGAGTTCCGGTACGCGGCGAGCGCCGACCAGTTCCTCACCATCGCCAAGCTGCGCGCGGCGCGGCGCCTGTGGGCCCGGGTGGCCGAGGTGTGCGGGGCCCCCGCCGCCGTCCAGGCGCAGCACGCGGTGACCTCCTCGGCCATGATGACCGCCCGCGACCCCTGGGTGAACATGCTCCGCACCACGCTGGCCTGCTTCGCGGCGGGCGTCGGCGGGGCGGACGCGGTGACCGTGCAGCCGTTCGACGCGGTGCTCGGCCTGCCCGACGGCTTCGCCCGCCGGATCGCCCGCAACACCCAGTCCCTGCTGGTGGAGGAGGCCGGGGTGGCCCGGGTCACCGACCCGGCGGGCGGCTCCTGGTACGTGGAGCGCCTCACCGGCGAACTGGCCGAGCGCGCCTGGGCCTGGTTCCAGGAGATCGAACGCGCGGGCGGCCTGGCGGCGGCCAGGGAGCGGCTGATTCCCGAGCGGGTGGCCGAGACCCGGGCGGCCCGGGCACGCGCCATCGCCCGCAGGAAGCACCCGATCACCGGCGTCAGCGAGTTCCCGCACCTGACCGAGCGCCCGCTCACCCGCGAGCCTGGCCGCGGCCTGGCCGTCTCGGGGGAGCTCGTCCGGTACGCCGAGGAGTTCGAGGCGCTCCGTGACCTGGCCGACGCCCAGCCGGAGCGGCCGCTGGTCTTCCTGGCCACCATCGGCCCGGTGGCCGTGCACACCGGGCGGGCGTCCTTCGCGGCCAACCTGTTCGCGGCCGGCGGCATCGCCACCGTCACCAGCGGCCCCGGCACCGACGCCGCCGCGATGGCGGAGGCCTTCCGCGACGCGGGCACGCCCGTCGCCTGCCTGTGCTCCAGCGACCGCCTGTACGGTGACCACGCCGAAGCCGTGGCCGCCGCGCTCCGCGCCGCCGGAGCCAAGAAGATCTGGCTGGCCGGGCGGGGCGAGTTCCCCGGCGTGGACGCCACCCTGCACGCGGGGTCGGACGCGCTGGAGGTCCTGCACACCACCTTCGCCGACCTGGGCATCACGAGCGACTTTCCGGCCGGGGGGATGAAATGACGACAATTCCTGATTTTTCCGGCATCGAGCTGGGGGCCGGGCGGGACCACACCACGATCCCCGGCAGGGAGCCGTGGGAGACCCCCGAGGGCATCGCGGTCAAACCCCTCTACGGCCCCGACGACCTCCCCGGCTATCTCCCGACATATCCGGGCACGGCCCCGTTCCTGCGCGGGCCGTACCCGACCATGTACGTCAACCAGCCGTGGACCATCCGCCAGTACGCCGGATTCTCCACCGCCGAGGAGTCCAACGCCTTCTACCGCCGCAACCTCGCCGCCGGCCAGAAGGGCCTCTCGGTCGCCTTCGACCTGGCCACCCACCGCGGCTACGACTCCGACCACCCCCGGGTGGCCGGGGACGTCGGCATGGCGGGCGTGGCCATCGACTCCATCTACGACATGCGCCAGCTCTTCGACGGCATCCCGCTGGACCGCATGTCGGTCTCGATGACCATGAACGGCGCGGTCCTGCCCATCCTCGCCCTCTACATCGTCGCCGCCGAGGAACAGGGCGTCGCGCCTGAGCAGCTCCAGGGGACCATCCAGAACGACATCCTCAAGGAGTTCATGGTCCGCAACACCTACATCTACCCGCCGGAACCGTCGATGCGGATCATCTCCGACATCTTCGCGTACACCAGCGAGCGGATGCCCAAGTTCAACTCGATCTCCATCTCCGGCTACCACATCCAGGAGGCCGGAGCCACCTGCGACCTGGAGCTCGCCTACACGCTGGCCGACGGCGTGGAGTACCTGCGCGCCGGAGTGGGCGCCGGGCTGGACATCGACGCCTTCGCCCCCCGGCTGTCGTTCTTCTGGTGCATCGGCATGAACTTCTTCATGGAGGTCGCCAAGCTCCGCGCCGCCCGCCTGCTCTGGGCCGAACTGGTCCGCGGCTTCGGCGCCAAGAACCCCAAGTCGCTGTCGCTGCGCACGCACTCCCAGACCTCCGGCTGGTCGCTCACCGCGCAGGATGTCTTCAACAACGTGGTCCGGACCTGTATCGAGGCGATGGCCGCCACCCAGGGCCACACCCAGTCGCTGCACACCAACGCCCTGGACGAGGCCATCGCGCTGCCCACCGACTTCTCCGCCAGGATCGCCCGCAACACCCAGCTGCTGCTCCAGCACGAGTCCGGCACCACCCGGGTGATCGACCCGTGGGGCGGCTCCTACTACGTGGAGCGGCTCACCGCCGAACTCGCCGAACGCGCCTGGGCGCACATCCAGGAGGTCGAGGCGTACGGCGGCATGGCCAAGGCCATCGACCAGGGCCTGCCCAAGCTCCGCATCGAAGAGGCCGCCGCCCGTACCCAGGCCCGCATCGACTCCGGACGCCAGCCGGTCATCGGCGTCAACAAGTACCGCCCCGAGGCCGACGAGCCGATCGAGGTCCTCAAGGTGGACAACACCTCGGTCCGCGACCAGCAGCTGGCCAAGCTCCGCCGGCTGCGCGAGGAGCGCGACCCCGCCCGGGTCGAGGCGGCGCTGACCGCGCTGACCGAGGCCGCCGCCGGGACCGGCAACCTGCTCGCGCTGGCGGTGGACGCGGCCAGGGCCAAGGCCACCGTGGGGGAGATCTCCGACGCGCTGGAGAAGGTGTTCGGGCGGCACGAGGCCCGCATCCGTACCATTTCCGGGGTGTACCGGGATGAGGTCGGGGATGTCGAGCGGGTCCGCGAGGTCTGCGCCGAGTTCGAGCGGCGGGAGGGGCGGCGGCCCCGCATCCTGGTCGCCAAGATGGGCCAGGACGGCCACGACCGGGGCCAGAAGGTGATCGCCACCGGCTTCGCCGACCTCGGCTTCGACGTGGACGTCGGCCCGCTCTTCCAGACCCCCGAGGAGGTGGCCAGGCAGGCGGTCGAGGCGGACGTGCACGTGGTCGGCGTCTCCTCGCTGGCGGGCGGCCACCTGACCCTGGTCCCGGCGCTGAAGAAGGCCCTGGACGAGCTGGGCGCCGGGGACATCGTGATCGTGGTGGGCGGGGTGCTGCCGCCCGGCGACTTCGCCGAGCTGCGCGCCGCCGGGGCCACCGCGATCTTCCCGCCCGGCACGGTGATCGCCGACGCCGCGCTGGAACTCCTCCGCGACCTCGCCCCGCAGGGATGACCCCCGACCTCGCCACCTACGCCGCCGGGGTGCTGGACGGCTCGCGCCGGTGGATCGCACGCGCGATCACGCTGGTCGAGTCGTCCCGCCCCGACCACCGCGAGCTGGCCCAGGAACTGCTGGCCGAGCTGACCCCGTACGCGGGAAAGGCCCGGCGGGTGGGCGTCTCCGGCGTGCCGGGGGTGGGCAAGTCCACCTTCATCGAGGCGCTGGGCACCCACCTGACCGGCCTCGGCCACTCGGTCGCGGTGCTCGCCGTGGACCCCTCCTCGACCCGGTCGGGCGGCAGCATCCTGGGCGACAAGACCCGCATGTCGCGGCTGTCGGTCGACCCGAACGCGTTCATCCGCCCCTCGCCGACGGCCGGCACGCTCGGCGGCGTGGCCAAGGCCACCCGCGAGGCGATCGTCGTGGTCGAAGCCGCCGGGTACGACACCGTGCTGGTGGAGACGGTCGGCGTCGGCCAGTCGGAGACCGCGGTGGCCGCCATGGTGGACACCTTCCTGCTGCTCACCCTGGCCCGCACCGGCGACCAGCTGCAGGGCATCAAGAAGGGCGTGCTGGAGCTGGCCGACGTGATCGCGGTCAACAAGGCCGACGGCGAGTTCGAGACGGCCGCCCTTCGGGCCGCCCGCGAGCTGAGCGGCGCGCTCCGCCTGCTCCGCTCGCACACCCCCGTGCTGACCTGCAGCGGCCTGACCGGCAAGGGACTGTCCGAACTCTGGGCGCAGGTGCTCCACCACCAGGAGCAGACCGACCTGGTGGCCAAGCGCCAGGCCCAGGCGGTGGACTGGACCTGGGCCATGGTCCGCGACCGGGTGCTGACCGACCTGCGGGAACGCACCCGCGACCTGGCCCCCGAGGTGGAACGCCAGGTCCTGGCCGGGACGCTCACGCCCGCCCAGGCCGCCGACCTGCTCTACAGGTCCAGTTCTGAGCCCCCGAACCGGTCCTGAAGGAACCGGCCATGGGCGCGCAGCGCCTGCTCGTCGCCCTGGTAGACGGCGTCGGCGACCCGGCCGAGCCCGGCGGCGAGCGTGTCCAGCTGGGCCAGCAGCTCGGGGTGCGCGGCCACCCGCCTGGCCGGCGGCAGGTTCTGGTAGGCGGCCAGGCTGGTGGGCAGGTAGTCGCGGATGGCCTGGGCGACCACGTGCAGCTGGTCGGGGGAGGCGGTCAGCACCTCGGCACGTTTCAGTACGTCCCTCAGCAGCTCGGCCAGCGCGCTCACCTTGGCCGTGACGTCGGCGGGGTAGGCGCCGGGCACCCCGGCCACCAGCCGGTCGAGGTCCTCCCGCAGCTCCGCCGTCTCCAGCTCGGCGTGCGAGATCACCACCCGGGTGCGGCCGGCCGGGGCGAGCAGCGCGCCCACGCCGTACAGGCCGAAGACGACCACCGGCCAGTACGCGCCCGCCACGCCCAGGAACACCAGCCCGACGCCGATCAGCCCGAGGATCGACCCCACGATGTTGCGGGGGGACCCCAGGTAGGCCAGCACCCGGTTACTGGTAGCCACGGATCTCCTTGAACGCCGCCGCCAGTGAGCCCTGCCGCGCGTCGAAGACGGCCCCGCCGGTCAGGTCGGCGATCCGGGTCATCTCCGCGACGTCGCTCTCCCCGAACAGCACCACGAACGTGCGCACCGCCCGGTTGGCCTCGGGCAGTTGCCGGTAGAACAGCTCGAAGTCCGCCAGCGAGGAGCCGTCGGTGTTCTCGCCGTCGGTCATCAGCACGATCGAGGTGTACCCGCCCGGCCGTACCTCCTTCTGGTACGCCTCCCGGAGCGCGTCGTAGATGGCAGTGCCGCCCTGCGCCCGGAGGCCGCCCGCGTACCCGCGGATCAGCATCAGCGTGGACTCGGGGTTCTTCTCGGGCACGACGTACTCCCGCCCCGGTTGCGGCAGGTTGTTGAACGGGAGCAGGGTCACCGTCTCCCGGTTGCTGAACCGGGAGAACGTGCCGGACGCGGAGGTGTCGGCGCCCGTCAGCGTGACCAGCGCCTGGCGCAGCGCGTCGATCCTGTCCCCCTCCATCGACCCCGAGGTGTCCAGCACGAACCTGGTCCTGGCCGGGGGACGCACCTCGTTCAGGTACGCGCCGATCAGCTCGTCGGCCGCCGAGCGCCGGTTGGGGAAGGGCAGTTCCAGCAGGGGCGCGGCGCCGAACCGGTCGTCCGGCCGGACCTCGGGCAGGATCGGGCGGCGGAACGTGGTCGTCATGATCTTCCGCTGCGTCTCCGGCGTGCGCAGCCAGGCCGCCAGGCGGTCGTACAGTTCCTTCTTGGGGGAGCTGGTGAGCAGGGTGAGCGGGTAGTCGGCGGTCACCACGCCGTCGCTCGGGTAGATCAGCGTGAGTTTGCCCCCCATGCCGAGCAGCACCGACTCGTAGTTGATCAGGCCGTCCACGTCCGGGCGCTTGGTGTACGCCTCCGCCAGCCACCCTGAGGACCCCGAGGTTAGCCGCTGGGCCGAGAAGAAGCCCTTCAGCCGGGGCGTCACCGCGTGGATCTGCTCGGCGCTGAGCGCCTCATCGGCGTCCGAGAGCGCGGCGGCCACCCCGACCAGGGCGGAGAAGCCCGAGTTGGAGGAGGCCGGGTTGGTCATGCCGAAGGTGAAGCGTCCGGCGGTGGCGGCGGTGGCGATGTCGGACCAGGAGACGGTCTTGCCCGTCCAGCCGAGTTCGGCGGCCTTCTCCGGCTTGAGGGCGAGCACCACCGGGGAGACCATGATCTTGGTCTGGGTGCCCAGCCGGGCGCGGGCGCCGTCGATCAGCGACAGGTAGCGGTTGGAGGAGAACCAGATCGCGTCGTACTCCCCGGCCCGGCCGGAGGCGACCTGCTCGGCGCCGTCCAGTGTGCCGGTGTAGGTGAGTTCCACGTCGATGCCGGACTCCTTGAGCAGCGGCTCCAGGTCCTTGACCTCGCTGCCCGCCAGGATCTTCAGCGTGTCCCCGCCGTCGCCGGGCGAGCAGGCCGCCAGGCCCAGGACGAGCACCAGCGCCAGCAGGATCCTCATTCGGCGCTCCGGTTGCTCCGGTTCAGGTACGACTGGGCGTGCTCCAGCTCCACGCTGAGGCTGCTCACCGTGGACGCCATGTTCTCCACGGACTGCGCCCGGAAGGTGTCGATCGTGTCGATGGTGGCGTAGATGTTGTCGAACGCCTTGCGGAGCGCGTCCATGTTGACCGTGGTGCCCGCCGCCTGCGCCTGGACCTCGGCGGCCTGGGTGCGCAGCAGTTCGGAGGTGGCCACGATCAGGTCCGAGGTGGTCTGGTTGAGCGCGGAGATCTGGTCCAGCACCAGCTTCTGGCCGGCCAGCGCCTGGGCCACCGTGACCGCGGTGCGCAGCGCCGCGACGGTCGTGGTGGTGGCCCGGTCGACGCCCTTGATGAGCTCCTGGTTGTTCTTCCGTACCAGGTCGAGGGCGAGGTAGCCCTGGGCCGAGACGGCCAGCTGGGTGAGCAGGTCCTGGTGCTTCTGGCGCACGTAGAACAGGGCGTCGGAGCGGAGCGCGGTGGCCTGCTCCTCGTCGGCGACCATGATCCTGGACTCCAGCTCGGCGTCCAGGGCGGCGGCCAGCACCACGTACTCCTGGAGCTTCTGCATCTGCTCCCAGAGCAGGCGGCGCTCGCCATCGATGGCCGCGTTGTCCTTGCGCAGCTCGTCCTGGCCGGAGCGGAGGGCGCGCACGATGTCGTCCAGGTGCTTCTGGGCGCTCTGAAATTTCGCGAAATAGTCGCGGATACCGGCCGGGATGAGGCCGAGGAACTTGCGGGCGCCGGTGGCCTGGCGGGGGTCCAGGTCCACGATGGTCCGGCGCAGCGCGACCAGCTGGCCGGGGACCGGGCCCTCGGCGGTGGCCACCGGGCGCTTCAGCATGCGGTTGGCCACCTGCGAGGAGGCGCGGATCTCGGCGTCGCCCATGGCCGTGATGCCGGCCACCTTCCGGGTGAACTCGGGGTCGCGCGGGTCCAGCGCGGACAGCTCGCCGGCGAACTCGCGGGCCCTTCCCGCCAGTTCCTCGGCGCGCTCCGCGGGGATCGGCAGCATCGAGGCGGCCTTCTCGGCGGGGACCGGGGAGACCGGGTCGGGCGGGGTCAGGACAAGGTCCACGGGGTGATCCTCAGGGGGTCAGGTCTTATGTGAAAGTCGTGATCTGGTCAGCCGCCGCAGTGAGTCGCCTGCACCGAGACGATGCGGCTGTCCAAGGGACGGGTTTCTCATAAGTAGCGCTGCTCGATCACGGCGATCAGGCGCTCCAGCTGCTCGTAGGTGGGTGGTTCGACCACGTCGTCAAGGTTGGTGGCCAGTTGGGTGCCCTTGGCGAGGTCGGTGAAGATTTGGGGGTTGGCGGTGCGGAAGCCGTACTTGGCGGCCAGGCGGGCGAATTCGGGGTCCTCGGTGAGCAGGCGGCCGACCCTGGTGGCGGGCTCGTCGAACGGGACCAGGGTGTGCTTGCTGAGCACGGTCGGGGTGGGGTAGAGCAGCCGCATGTCGGGGCGGATGGCGCCGTCGGCGGCGAACAGGCGGGCGGCGTACTGGGCCTCGTAGATCATGACCATGGGCGTTTTGCCCATGCCCATCGCGAGGTAGTCCTCGAAGGGCGCCTCGGTGCTCGACTCGGAGTAGCCCTGGTCGAGGAAGAGCGGCGCGATCTTGGGGGCCACCTGGTCGGCCTGCTGCGGCGAGCTGACCACGTCGTCGTTGTTGGCGACGTAGCTGGTCACCGCGAGATACATGGCGGCCGAGTTGGAACTGCGAATATCGGTGGTGGTCAGCAGCACCCGCTTCCGCGCCTTGTACGCCGACCCCGCCAAATCCTCCCAGCGAGTCCCATTAGCCACCAGATCCAGATATTTCCGGATATCGAGTGAATTGCCGGTTACGAGGCCCGCCTTGGTGAGGGCGTCCACGATCGGCTGGAAGGTCGCCACCGCCATCGGCGAGTGGAACGGCGCGAAGGTCACGGTCGCCCCGCGGTCCTTCTTGATCTTCTCTGCGGCGGGGGCGCTCGACGGGAAGGCGAAGGCGTACTTGCCCAGGTCGACCGTGGTGGCGATGTCCCGGGAGCCGGCGGTGTCCACCTCCACCTTCAGCCCGTGCTTGGCGAACGCGGCCTGGACCTGCGGGTCGTCGAAGAACGGCTTCTTCTCCGACCCGATCACGCCGCGCACGACGGTCAGTTCGTCCCCGGTCCGGTTCCCGAGCACCAGAGCCGCGGCCACCGCCCCCAGGAGCAGCAGCGCCAACCCGGCACCGATCCAACTTCTCCTCATGACACCTCGAATTATGTGAGGTGTGCCCAATCCGGACGCGCCTTGGAAGCGAGAATTCAGCGGGCGTTCACTTCCGGGTAATTGAGAAGTCCAATCCGTCCGGGACTACGTGTTATCCCACCGGGGCGCAGAGAACTGCACCGTAACGCACGATTGCAAGTTTTCCCCCGTTGCCGGGTGTGACGATGCTGGCGTTTTCGACTACGGGGAGGCGAACATGTACCAAGATCCAATGTTGCCGCCGGTCGTGGCGCGAGCGCTCGCGGAGTACCGCTCGCTCCTGGCCGACCACGGCATCACCTGGGGCGAACCGCCGCTGGGCTACGTACGGATGATGAGTTTCCTCCGTTTCCCGGATGAGGCGTACCAGATGTCCAACGTGCCCGACCTGGACCGGGCCTTCCGGGACGCCCTGCGCGGCCACACCACCCCCGACGGGCTCACCGTCCTCCAGCTCACTCCCAACGGGCTCCGCCTGGAGGCCCGCCCGCTCGCGGTGCTGTCCGCCACGCCGCTGCCCGGCGTCCTCCTGGTCGACTCGGCCAGGGACGAACCGGCCACCGTCCACGTCGACGGCGCCCCCTACCCCGTCCCGCCCGGCGGGGCCCGGCTCATCGAGATCACCACCGCCAGCACGCTCACCATCGACGGGGAACCGGTCGACCTGTCGGTGCTCACCCGGGCCGCCGTCCCCGCCCGCCTCCGGCTGAGCGCCGGATTCCCCTGCCGGTGGAGCGTCACCACCGCCGACGGCCAGGGCTGGTACCCCGACGGCGCCGACCGCCGCCGCGACTACCACGGCGAACCCTTCTTCCACGGCGACGACCTGCTGGTGGAGGTCCCCGCCGAACCCCTCACCGTACGGGTCACGCGCGGCATGGAGTACAGCACCGCCGAGGCCGCCGTGCACCCCGCCCCCTGGCGGGAGACCCTGGTCGAACTGGCCCCGGAACGCCTCTACGACGCCGCCGCCCGCGGCTGGTACGGAGCCGACCTGCACGTGCACCTCAACTGGGCGGGCGACATCGTGGCCACCCCCGCCGCGGCCGCCGCCATGCAGCACGGCGAGGACCTGCACGTCCTCAACCTGGTCGCCGGGAACGTGGCCGGCGAGCGCGTCTACGACAAGGAGGCCCTGCACCACTGGGCCGGCCGCGACCTGCCCTGGTCCGACGCCACCCACGTGGCCCGGATGGGCGTGGAGTACCGCAACGACCTGCTCGGCCACGTGCACGCCTTCGGCCTGGTCGCCCCGCCGTCCAGCTACCACACCGGCTTCGTCGGCCAGGCCGACTGGCCCCCCAACGGCGCCGCCTGCGGCGAGCTCAGGGAACTGGGCGCGGTGATCGGCTACGCCCACCCCTTCCACGGCAGGGTCGAGCACCCCGCCGACGTCGTCCGCGCGGGCGAGCGCAACTGCGAGGCCCGCGCCCTGGTCGTGGACGCCGCGCTCGGCCTGGTGGACGGCATGGAACTGCTGCACTTCTCCGAGATCCCCGGCACGGTCACCGTCTACCGGCGGCTGGTCGGCGCCGGCAACCGGCTGGCCGCCCTCGCCGGCACCGACACCATGCTCTCCTTCACCCGCCAGGACACCGTCTCCAGCCCACCCGGCTGGGAACGCGTCTACGCCCGCCTGTCCGGCCCGCTCTCCGCCGACTCCTTCGCCAACGCGGTACGGCTCGGCCGCACCTTCGCCACCACCGGCCCCTGGCTGGAGCTGACGGTCGTGGACGAGGCCACCGGCCTGCACGCCGACCTCGGCGACACCCTCCACCTACGCCCCGGCGACCGCGTCACCGTCACCGTCCGCACCGTCGGCCCCGAGGTCGAACGCCTGGAACTGCACACCGCCGACGGCGTCATAGCCACCGGCCCCGGCGGCGAACTCACCACCACCCTCGACGTGACCACCCCCACCTACCTGGTCGCCGCCGCCTCCGGCGGACGCCACCCCCGCTCCCTCCACCGCGAGGTCTACGCCCACACCAGCCCCGTCTACCTCGACGTCGCCGGCCGCCACGTGGCCCGCCCCGAAGACGTCCACTGGTGCCTGGAATGGCTGAACCTCCTGTCCACCACCATCCGCGACCACGCCCGCCTCGACTCCCGCGACCAACTCCGCGACCACCTCGACCTCATCGAGAAGGCCATCACGGTCTACCGCTCCCGCCTGATTTGACCCCGGCGGGCCCGGCGCTCCGGGCCCGCCTGGGTTTGACCTGGAGTGCGCTCCAGAAACCACACTTACTTCCCAGCGCCCGGACCCCTGCCGGGCACGGGGAAGGATGACGCATGAAATACCGCACGATCGGCACAGACCCGGCCAACCGTCGCGAGGTCAGCGTGCTCAGCCTCGGCGCCATGCTGTTCGGCACCGCCACCGACGAGGCCACCTCGTACGCCATCCTCGACCGCTACGTCGAGGCCGGAGGCACCTTCATCGACACCTCCGACAACTACGCCTTCTGGGAGAACGGCGGCCAGGGCGGCGAAAGCGAAGAACTCCTCGGCCGCTGGCGCCGCAGCCGCGGCATCGGCGACGAAATCGTCATCGCCACCAAACTCGGCGCTCGCCCCCTGGCCCCCGGCACCAGCTACACCGACAACCCCGAGGGACTCTCCGCCAAGGTCATCCGCGAATCCTCCGAACGCAGCCGCGACCGCCTCGGCCTGGACAAACTCGACGTCCTGTACGCCCACATCGAGGACACCAAGACCCCCCTCCAGGAAACCGTGGAGGGCTTCGCCGAACTCGTCGCCGAAGGCACCGTCGGCCTCCTCGGCGCCAGCAACCACTGGATCTGGCGCGTCGAACGAGCCCGCAACATCGCCGCCGCGGCCGGCCTCCCCGGCTACGAACTCCTCCAGTACCACCACACCTACCTCCGCCGCCGCACCGACCGCCCCTCCCCCCTCTCCGCCGACGGCGACCTCGGCGCCACCTCCGGCGACCTCCTCAGCTACGTCCGCGCCGACCCGTCCCTCACCCTCGTCGCCTACAGCCCCCTCCTCCGCGGCGCCTACACCCGCCCCGACAAGCCCATCGACGAGGCCGTCCGACTCCCCGGCTACGAAACCCGCCTAACCGCCCTCCACGAAGTGGCCACCGAACTCGGCGCCACCCTCAACCAGGTGGTCCTGGCCTGGCTCATCTGCGGCGACATCCCGGTGATCCCCCTGATCGGCGCCTCCTCGCCGGCCCAGCTGGAGGAGAGCCTGGGCGCCGTCGACATCGAACTCACCCCGGACCAACTGGCCAAACTCGACGCCGCCGGGTAGTTCCCGGCAACCGCCCGTCTCCCTCAGGAAGACGATGGGGTGGTGCTGGCCCGGATCTGCCAGGCGGCCGGAATACATCGTTCGGCATGGTCGCCCAGGGAGCGTGAGGCGTAGGACCTGTCAAGTGTCGAACAGAGTGCGACCCCAGTAGTCGCCCGCGTCGCGTACCCCTGGTGGAACGGCGAACAAGCCGCTCGACACGTGCTTGATGTACTCGTTGAGGACATCCTGCCGGGCCAGCGCCATCTGCACGGGAACGAACGCTCGCCGCGGATCACGCTGATACGCGATGAAGAACAACCCGGCGTCCAGGCGGCCCAGGCCGTCGGAGCCGTCCACGAAGTTGTAGCCGCGCCGGAGCAAACGGGCCCCGCCATGGCTGGATGGATGCGCCAGCCGTACATGCGCGGCATCGGCGATCAACGGTTTGCCGTCGGGGCCCTTCTTGGTGAAGTCCGGCTCGTCGAATTCCTTCTGGGAGCCGAGGGCGGCGCCTTCGCCCTTGTTGCGGCCGAAGATGGCTTCCTGTTCGGTTAGGGAGGTGCGGTCCCAGGTTTCGATGTGCATGCGGATTTTGCGGGTGACCAGGTAGGTTCCGCCGGACATCCAGGATGTGCCGTCTTCGGGGGCCGCCCAGAGGTGGGTACGAAGCTCGGAGGTGTCTTCGAGTTTCAGGTTGGCGGTGCCGTCCTTGAAGCCCATCAGGTTCCGCGGGGTGGCCTGGGCCCGGGAGGTGGAGGATGTCCGACCGAAGCCCAGCTGGGAGTAGCGGACGGAGACCTTGCCGAACCCGATGCGGGCCAGGTTGCGGATGGCGTGCACGGCCACCTGGGGGTCGTTCGCACACGCCTGCACGCAGATGTCCCCGCCCGAAATTTCCGGCAAAAGCGCGTCTCCCGGAAATTTTGGCAGATCGGCCAAAGCGGCGGGGCGTTTCCCAGCCAGCCCGAAGCGGTCGTCGAAGAGGGAGGGGCCGAAGCCAATGGTCAGGGTGAGGCCGGAGGGGGGTAGGCCGAGGGCTTCGCCGGTGTCGTCTGGGGGAGCCTCGGGGACGCCGCCGACCGCGCCGAAGGTGCCCGCCTCCTGGCCCTGGGTCATGCGGGCGGCGGCGGCCGTCCACTCCTGGAGCAGTTCGATCAGTTCGTTCCGGCTAGCGGTGGTGACGTCGAAGGCGACGAAGTGCAGCCGGTCCTGGGCGGGGGTGACGATTCCGGCCTGGTGCTCGCCGTAGAAGGGCACCGCCCCGGCGGTGTGCACGGGTTCCGCGGCCGTGACCCCCTCCTCGGAGCCAACCCGGACGGCTAGGGCCCCCGCCCCGGCGGCGGCCACCCCGGCGGCTCCGAGCCCGAACAACTTACGCCGACTGATGCCCGACATGATGTCCCTACTGACGCTGACTACAGCAATGTTCCCTGGAATGCCTCTGCGTGCCGCGCCCCCGCGGACCAGAGGGCCGCCGGTCGGCCGGGCCACCGTCCCTGATCGGTGGCACGGCCGACCGGACGACTACTGCGCCACCACTGCGGCGATCTTGCTAACCGGCTCGGCGAGGGCGTTGATCGCGTCGGAGAGCACCTTCAGGTCGTCCTTGGACAGGTCCGTGTGCAGTTTCCACCCGTCGCCACTGCGATGCGCCTCCAACGCCGCCTCCGCCCCCGCGAACTTCTCGTCCAGCGTCTTCACCAGGTCGGGCGCCCGCGTCTCCAGCACCGGCCGCAGCGCCTGCACGGCCGCCTTGGAGCCGTCCAGGTTGGCGGCGAAGTCCCAGAGGTCGGTGTGCGAGTAGCGGTCCTCCTCACCGGTGATCTTCCCGGTGGCCACCTCGTCGAGGAGTTCCTTGGCCCCGTTGCCGAGCTGGAGCGGGGAGAGCTTCTCCGCGTTCGCCCGCTCCACGATCAGTTTGACATCGCTCATCAGCTGGTCGGCGATCGGCCCGGACTTGCTGACGTCGTTGTCCTTCCAGAGGTCGCGCTCCAGCCGGTGGTACCCGGTGAACTCCATGCCCTCCTCGATGACCTCCTCCCGGCCGTCGATCTTCGGGTCGAGGTCGCCGAAGATCTCCGCGACCGGTTCGATGCGCTCCCAGTAGGTACGGGACACGGGGTAGAGCGACTTGGCCTTCTCGATGTCGCCCGCCTTGACCGCGTCCACGAATTCCTGGGTCTTCACCAGGAGGGTGTCGGTCTGGCTCTTCACGTACCGCTGGTAGCCGGCGGTGGCCTCGGCCATCTGGGCGTCGTCGGTGAGCGGCTTGTGCTCGCCGGTCACCTTGAGCGGACCCCGGATGCCCTTGCCGATCATCCCGGGCTTGCAGGCCGTCTCGTACGTCCCCGGCGGCAACTCCACGACCAGTTCCCTGGTCAGCCCGGGCACGATGTTCTCGATCTCCCCCATGACCCGGTCGCCGGGGGCGTACACGTAGAACTCGGTCACCTTGCTTCCGCCGTTGGTGATCGAGAACGTGCTGGTCCCGGCCGCCAGCTCGGCGGTGGCCACCTGGCAGGAGGTGTCGTTGGCGGCCACCGTCACCTTCGCGGGAAGGTCGCCGCCGCCGGCCGGGGCGGCGGAGGGCGCCGGGTCGGCGCTGCCGCAGGCGGTGAGTGCGGCTAGGGCGAGGGCGCCGATGATGATCGGGCTACGCATGGGTGGACTCCTGAGGGCTTCCTGCGAAGTGAGGTGGGGGACTACTGCGAGACGGGCTGGCCGGCGGTGGCCTTGGGCAGGCCGCCCGCCGGGCGGAGGAAGAGGAACAGCACCGGCACCGCGTACGCGACCCAGGCCACCATCTCCAGCACGGTGGGCTGCGCGGTGATGTTGAACATGCCGCTGACCAGCGCGGAGTACCAGGCCCCCGGGTCCAGTACGGCGCTGAGGTCGAACGCCTGGGTGGTCAGCCCCGGCAGCAGGGCGGCCTCCTGCAGGTCGTGCACGCCGTACTTGAGGATGCCGGCGGCGACCAGGATCAGCAGCAGGCCGGTCCAGGTGAAGAACTTGGTGAGGTTGATCCGGAGCGCGCTGGCGTAGATGCCCCAGCCGATCAGGACCGAGGTGAGCACGCCGAGGGAGATCCCGATGAGCGGGCTGGCGGTGGTGGCGGCGCCCTGGGCGGAGGCGAAGAAGAGCAGCGAGGTCTCCAGGCCCTCCCGGATCACCGACAGGAAGGCCATCACGGCGACCGCGACCGAGCCGACCTGGAGCGCCTCACCCAGCTTGGCCCGCAGGTCGGTGGAGATCTTCCGGGCCGCGCCGCGCATCCAGAAGATCATCCAGGTCACGAAGACGGTGGCCGCGATCGAGGTGAGGGCGTCGAACAACTCCTGCTGCTCGTGGTTGAGGTGGGCGGCGGTGAACGACAGCAGCGCGCCGAACCCGATGGCGAGGACGAGGGCGGTGCCCACTCCGGCCCAGACGAGGGGGAGTTTGTCCTTGCGGTCGCTCTTGACGAGGAACGCCACCAGGATCGAGACGACCAGGGTCGCCTCCAGGCCCTCGCGAAGGCCGATGAGGAAGCTGGCGAACACGTGAACACTCCAAGGTGAGGCTTGCCTAATTTAGGCCAGCATTACCTTACCCGTATGACTGAGCGGCCACACAGGGGGGTGTCCGGATAAATTCGGTGGCCTGCGGTGGCCCGGGGCCGTAAGGTCGGTCACGTCCCACTGCCGGTTCCCTGGAGTTGACGTTGAAGACCGCGGCCTGACCCAGATCGTCTCTTTCCCCACGCCTGTGGGGGTGAACCGATCTGAGGTCACCCACCGCGTATTCGTACGTACTCGACCTCAGGGAACCGCTTTATGTTGGTATTGCATGATCTTTCTTTCGCCTGGCCGGACGGCACCTCCGTCCTGGAGGGCGTCGAATTCACTTTCGGGCCCGGGCGTACCGGGCTGATCGGGGTCAACGGCTCCGGCAAGTCCACCCTGCTCCGCATCGCCGCCGGGGAACTGGCGCCCAGCCGGGGGAGCGTCAAGGTGGGCGGCGTGCTCGGCTACCTGCCGCAGAACCTGCCGCTCGACGTCGCCCGTACGGTCTCCGACCAGCTTGGCATCACCCCGGCCAGGCAGGCGCTGCACGCCATCGAGCGCGGCGAGACGGCCGAGGAGCTCTTCGAGGCCGTGGTCTGGGATGTGGAGGAGCGGGCCAGGGCCGAGCTGGACCGGCTCGGGCTCGACCAGGTGGACCTGGACCGTACGGTGGCCACGCTCTCCGGGGGAGAGGCGATCATGGTCGGCCTGGCCGCCCAGTTCCTCCGCCGCCCCGACGTGCTGCTGCTGGACGAGCCCACCAACAACCTCGACCTGACCGCCCGGCACCGCCTGTACGACGCCATGCTGGCCTGGAACGGCACGCTGGTCGTGGTCAGCCACGACCGGGGCCTGCTCGGCCTGGTCGACCAGATCGCCGAACTGCCCTCCGGGCGGATCTTCGGAGGCCCCCTCGAGGCGTACGAGGAGATCATCGCGGCCGAGCAGGGGGCGGCCGAGCGGGCGGTGCGGACCGCCGAGGCCGACCTGCGGCGGCAGCGGCGCGAGCAGATCGAGGCGCGCACCAAGGCCGAGCGCTCCGCCCGGTACGGCAAGAGGATGGCCGACGAGGGGCGGGCACCGAAGATCGTGCTCGGCGCGTGGAAGCGGCAGGCGCAGGTGACGGCCGGACGGCAGCGCGGGCTCCACGAGGAGAAGGTGGCCGAGGCGCGGGAGCGGCTGGCCGAGGCCGAGGAACTGGTACGGGACGACGCGGAGATCAGGATCGAGCTGCCCCGGACGGTGGTCCCGGCGGCGCGGGTGGCGCTGCGCCTCCCGCTGCCCTGGCTGACCGCAACCGATCACGATATTTCGGGCATGTCGCCGGAGGCGGAGGTGCCGGGGCGGGCCATGGACGAGCTGGTGGTCCGCGGACCGGAGCGGATCGCACTGGTCGGGCGGAACGGTTCGGGCAAGACCACGCTGCTGGAGGCGATCGCCGCCCTGGCCGATCTCCCCACCTCCCGCCCCCCAGGTACCGAAATTTCGGGAGAGGTGTATGTGCCGGCGCGGTACCTGCCGCAACGCCTGGACATTCTCGACGACTCGCTCAGCCTGCTGGACAACGTACGCGCCGCCGCCCCCGACGCCTCCGTCAACACGATCCGGGCGGGCCTGGCCCGGTTCCTGTTCCGCGGCGCCCGGGTCGACCAGCGGGCGGGCACCCTCTCCGGCGGGGAACGTTTCCGTGCCGTCCTGGCCACGCTGCTGCTCGCCGACCCCCAGCTGCTGCTGCTCGACGAGCCCACCAACAACCTGGACCTGGCCAGCGTGCGCCAGCTCGCCCAGGCCCTCGGCGCGTACCGGGGGGCCTTGATCGTGGCCAGTCACGACCTGCCGTTCCTGGCCTCGATCGCCCCCACCCGCCGAATTGACACGTCCGGACTTATCCAACAAAAGTTAGATGGGTGATCACTCCCCGGTACCTCGTCCTGGCCGCGACCGCGGTGACGCTGACGGCCTGCACGTCGGCCCCCTCGGGTTCCCCCGCCAGCGTACCGAGCACATCAGGGACCACCGGCAGTGCCGCACCACCTGGGCTCACCCCCGCCGCGTACCGCACCGCCCTGGACGCGGCGGGCGGCCCGGTGGACACCGCACTCAAGAACCTGGAGAAGGGTAAAACGGCCAAAGCACTGCAGGAACGGCTGGATCGTGCCGAGAGAGCGGTCGAACAGGCGCTCCAGCAGCTCGAACCCGTGCAGCCGCCCGCCGAGATCACCACCGAGCACGCCGACTACCTCGACGGGCTGCGGTCGATGCGGACCAGCCTGGGCGAACTGCGCAGCGGGGTGGATCAGCGCGCCTACTGCACGGCCACCGCCGTCATGGCCGGTCTCGGCAAGTCCGAGGGGTTCACCGCGCTCCGGGAGGCGGGCGTCGATCTGGCCTCGCTCGGCGACTACCCGGGCGGCAAGGTCACCGTGAAGCCGCCCAAGGAGCGGAACCGGAGCCTGTCCAACGGCAAGCTGCTCCGCTCCAGTATCCGGGGCGGGCGGAGCAAGCTGACCGTCAGGAACGACGGCAAGCAGGACAGCGTGCTCACCATGATGCTCGGCAAGCGCAAGGCGATCACCGTCTACGTGCGGAAGAAGAGCAAGGCCACGATCACCAACATCAAGGACGGCAGCTACCGCGTCTACTTCACCACCGGCACCGACTACGACAGCAAGAAACGCGCCTTCACGCGCGGCTGCGACTTCGTCAAGTTCGACGACCCCGTACGCTTCCGCACCACCTACAGCGGCTCCGCGATCCGCTGGGTCGACTGGACGCTCACCATCACTCCCGTGGACGGAGGGAACGCCAAGTTCAGCGAGGTCGACCCGGACGATTTCCCGGCCTGACCTGTCGGAAACAGGAAAGCCGCGGTCCCGGAGGCGCGGGACCGCGGCGGCGGGAACTCAGCTGGAGAAGAGCGCGTTCACCCAGCTACGCCGGTGGTGGCCGTAGTGGTGGCCGCCGTGGTGCCCGCCGCCCCAGGCCGGCCCCGGCGCCGGCGGCGGCGCGTAGTGCTGCTGGTTCCACTGGTTCTCCATGCGGCTGAGGGTCTCCAGCTCGCCGTAGTCGAGGAAGATCCCGCGGCAGTTGTCGCACTGCTCGATGTGAACCCCGTTGCGGTCGAAGGTCCGCATGTTCCCGCGGCACTTAGGGCACTGCATGAGTCCATCTCCTTAAGAGGCGTACAACCGAACACCCTACGACGTAGGCGGTGTGGCCAGGATCCTCTCGCAGGAGGAGACCAGAGCCTCCGCCGCCTCGTCAAGGGTGTTCCCCTCCCGGCGCGCCGTGGTCACGGCGATGGCGGCCAGTTGCACGGTCAACGCCCGTGCCGGACCGTCGAGTTCCCGCCACGGATCCTCCGGTGTCACCGCCGTACCGCCCTCGGCCAGGTACGCTCCGAGAAACCGCTCCCACTCGGCCCCCGAGACCAGCCCGGAGGCGTACCAGGCGGCCGGGCGGGCCAGATCCCAGACCTGCTCGCCGTACCCCAGGTCGTCCGGGTCGATCAGCAGCCACCCGCTCGGGAACCGGACCAGCTGTCCCAGGTGCCAGTCCCCGTGCACCAGCCGGTTCCCGCGCGGCGCCAGATCCAGGGTCCGGTACGCCTGCCGGATCACGTGACCCTCCTCCAGCGGGGCGACCGCCCGATGCACCCGGTCCTGCCCGCCCATGGCGGGCAATCCCGGCGGCACGGGTTGCGCGTGCAGCCGGGCCAGCAGCCGCCCGCCCGCCTCCCAGGGCGGTTCCTCCAGGTCGTCGGGGGTGAGCGGGATCCCGGCCGGCCACACGCTGACCAGCCGGTCGCCGACCCGATCGATCTTCAGCGGCGCGAGCATCAGTCCCGGCAGCCGAACCGCCAGCCGGGCCCGGAGCGCCTTCTCGTCGGCCCCCGCCGGATGAGCCTTGACCACCAGCTCACCCACCCGGAGCACCAGCACCTTGGTGTCCTTCAGTACGGTCACCGGACCGTCGCCGCCGGCCAGCCGGAGCAGATGGGGGACCAGGTCAGGAGACACCCGGGACAATCTACCCGCCGAAGAGCTGCCCCTGCTCATCGATGAAGCGCAGGACCCGGTTGTTCACCTCGGCGGCGCACTGACCGGCGATGGTCGCCGCCTGGCTGGACACCCAGCAGGTCGACGGTGTACACCCGGCGGTGCTCGGCCAGAGCCGCGAGGTTGGGCAGCCACATGACGCTGGTGGCGCCCCTGCCGTGCAGCAGCACGATCGGCGGCCGGTCGTCCTGGCCGAACTGGTAGACGCGGACCCGCCCGAACCCGGTGTCGACGTCGCGGGCCTGCACGGGGGACGGGAAGGCCGAGGCCCCTTCGTCGTAGACCTTCTCGTACCTCTCCTGAGCCGCCGGTGTCGTGAACCGGCCGATCCTGGCGCGTGCCATCCCATCGCCTCCTTTGCCATACGATCGTATGATAAACGGCGAAACAGGAAGTACGGATGCCAAAACAGGTCGATCATGAGGAGCGGCGCGGACAGATCAGCCAGGCGCTGTGGCGGATCGCCGCCGAGCGCGGGCTTGAGGCCGTCAGCATGCGGGAGGTCGCGACCGCGGCGGGCATGTCGATCGGGCTGGTGCAGCACTACTTCCCCAGCAAAGACGAAATGCTCGTGTACGCCACGAGCCGGCTACGCGAAAGACTCGGCGAGCGGATCCGGCGCGGCCTGGCCGCGGTGCCACTGCCGGCGAGCCCGGCGGCCCAGCTGCGTGCCCTGCTGACGGCGCTGCTCCCGACCGATCCCGACAGCAGGGCGGAGACGCTGGTGGGCGTCGCGGTGTTCATCAGGGCACTCAACGACCCGTCCATGGCCGACCGCTACCGCGAGGGCCGTGCCCAGCTCGCCGCAGCGGTGGCCGACCTGCTCCAGAAAGCGGGTCCGGCGAAGGACGGCGACGCCCAGCGTGGCGAAGAGGCCGCGCTGGCCGCGGACACCCTGCTCGCCCTTGTGGACGGGCTGGCCTCCGATCTGCTGCTCGGCCACCTCACCACCGAGCGGGCTCTGCGCATCCTCAACGGCCAGATCACTCGCCTGGGTCATCGGACCTCCACCGGTCCGCCACCTCACTGATCGGGTCTTCTAGGGTGATCCTCATGAAGTTGGGATTCGCGGTGCCGGTGTCGGGTGCGTGGGCCACTCCGGAGAACATGGCGCGGGTGGCGGGCCGGGCCGAGGAGTTGGGCTACCACGAGGTGTGGACGTTCCAGCGGCTGCTCTATCCGGTGGGCCACCCGATGGGGCCCACCTACCTGAGCGTGCAGGACCCGATCGTGACCCTCGCCTACCTGGCGGGGCTCACCCGGCGGATCCGGCTGGGCGTGGCGGTGCTGAACCTGCCGTTCTACTCGCCGGTCATGCTGGCCAAGCTGCTTTCCACCCTGCAGAGCGTCGCGGGCGGGCGGCTGGACGTCGGGGCCGGCCTCGGCTGGGTGCCGGAGGAGTTCGTGGCCTCGGGTGTGCCGATCGAGCGGCGCGGCAAGCGTGCGGAGGAGTACATCCCGTTGCTGCGCCGGCTCTGGAGCGAGGATCCGGTCGAGCAGGACGGCGAGTTCTACACGGTGCCCGCCGCCCATCTGAACCCGAAGCCCCCGGTGGTGCCGCCGCTGCTGCTCGGCGGGGGCGCGCCCGCCGCGTTGCGCCGGGCCGGGCGGCTGGCCGACGGCTGGATCTCCGCCAGCCGGATGGACCTGACCCGGCTCCACGAGCAGATCTCCGCGGTGAAGGAGGCGGCCGAGCAGGCCGGTCGCGACCCGGAGGCGCTGCGTTTCATCTGCCGTGGCGTCACCCGGCCCGGTGACGACACGTCCGGGCTGCTCGCCGGGCCGTACGAGAAGATCAAGGAGGACGTGGCGGCGCTCGCCGAGCAGGGCGTGACCGAGCTGTTCCACGACCTCAACTTCAACCCGGCCGTCAGCGGCCCGGAGGCCGACCCGGCCGAGTCGATGCGCCGCGCGGAGGAGGCCCTGGAGGCGCTGGCGCCCTAGAGCACCTTCGACAGGAACGCCTGGGTGCGCTCGTGCCGGGGGTTGGTCAGCACCTCCTTGGGGGCGCCGCGTTCGACCACCAGGCCGTCGTCCATGAAGACCAGGGAGTCGCCGACCTCCCGGGCGAAGCCCATCTCGTGGGTGACCACGATCATGGTCATGCCGTCCCCGGCCAGGTCGCGCATGACGTCCAGGACCTCGCCGACCAGCTCGGGGTCCAGGGCCGAGGTGGGCTCGTCGAAGAGCATCAGCTTGGGGTGCATGGCCAGCGCGCGGGCGATGGCCACCCGCTGCTGCTGGCCGCCGGAGAGCTGGGCGGGATAGTTGCCGGTGCGGTCGGCCAGGCCCACCCGGTCCAGCAGGGCGCGGGCCTGCTCGGTGGCCGCGGCCCGGCTGTCCCCGCGCACCCGCAGCGGCGCCTCCATCACGTTCTCCAGCGCGGTCATGTGCGGGAACAGGTGGAAGCGCTGGAAGACCATGCCGATGTCGCGGCGCTGCGCGGCCACCTCGCGGTCGCGCAGCTCGTGCAGCCGGTCGCCCCGCTGCCGGTAGCCGATCAGCTGGCCGTCCACCCAGAGGCGGCCGGCGTCGATCTTCTCCAGGTGGTTGACGCAGCGCAGGAAGGTGGACTTGCCGGACCCGGAGGGCCCGACCACGCACATCACCTCGCCGGGCCGTACCTCCAGGTCGATGCCCTTCAGGACCGGCACATGGCCGAAGCTCTTGCAGACCGCTTCGGCGCGCACCATGGGCTCGCTCATCGGCGGTGGCCTTTCGCGTAGTGGCGTTCCAGGTAGAACTGGCCGACCATCATCAGCGAGGACAGGAACAGGTACCACAGGCAGACCATCACCAGCATCGGGATGATCTGGTACGTGGTGGCGTAGATGGTCTGCGCAGTGAAGGTCAGTTCCAGGTACGGCACCGCGGCCACCAGCGAGGTGTTCTTCAGCATCGAGATGGCCTCATTGCCGGTCGGCGGCACGATCACCCGCATCGCCTGCGGCAGCACGATCCGGCGGAGCGTCTGCGCCCGGCTCATGCCGAGCGCGGCGGCGGCCTCCTGCTGGCCGTGGTCGACCGACTGGATGCCACCCCGGACGATCTCCGCCATGTACGCCGCCTCGTTGAAGATCAGGCCGAGCGCGGCGGCGGCCGCGGCGCTGTAGAGCGCGTTGGTCTGGCCCTGGACGAACTGCGGCCCGAACGGGATGCCCAGGCCCAGAGTGGGGAAGAGCGCCCCGATGTTCCCCCAGATCAGCAGCTGGGTGAACAGGGGAGTACCGCGGAAGAACCAGACGTACAGCCAGGACGCGCCGCGCAGCAGCGGGTTGGCCGACAGCCGCATCAGCGCCAGCACGATCCCGAAGCCGACCCCGCCGGCCATCGCCGCCACGGTCAGCCAGATGGTGTTGCGCACGCCGTCCAGCACGGGCGGGGAGAACAGGTATTTGGCCTGCTCAGGCCAGTTGAAGGCCGGGTTGGTGAGCAGGCTGTTGACCAGCATGGCCGCCAGTACGGCGACCGCCACCCCCGCCACCCACCGGCCCGGATGGCGGACCGGCACGGCCTTGATGGGGTGCCGTTGTTCGCGGTGGTCCGGGCGCTCGGCCACCCCGAGCCCCGGTCCCGCGTCAGCCCCGCGCACCGTTGATCACCGGATCGGTGATGGCGCCCTGCTGGACGCCCCACTTGTCGAGAATCTTTTGGTACGTTCCATCGGCGATGATCGCTTTGACCGCGGCCAGCACGGCGTCCTTGAGGGTGCCGGAGTTCTTGCCGATCGCCCAGCCGTACGGGGCGGTGCCGTAGGCGGTGCCGATCACGGCCAGCTTGCCGCCGGTCTGCTTGACCACGTAGCCGACGATCGGGGAGTCGGCCAGCATCGCGTCGGTCTTCCCGGCCACCAGGTCGGCGTTGACCTCGGTCTGCTGCTTGCGCACCACGGTCTGGATGGCGGGCTTGCCGGCCTGCTGGCAGGCGGCGCTGCGGACCGCCACGTCCTGTACCTGCACGGTGCCCTGCTGCACGCCGACGGTCTTGCCGCAGGCGTTGTCCGGGGTGACGTGCTTCGGGTTGTCCTTCAGGGACGCCCACGAGGTGCCCGCGCTGTAGTAGGTGACGAAGTCGACCGCCTTCTCCCGCTCCTTGTTGTCGGTGAAGGAGGAGATGCCGATCTCGTACTTGCCGGACTGCAGTCCGGGGATGATCGTGTCGAACCCGGCGTTCTGGAACTCCGGCCGCAGGCCCAGCTTTCCGGCGACGGCCGTGCCCAGTTCGACGTTCCAGCCGACGATCTGCTGGGTGGCCGGGTCCACGTACTCGTTGGGCGGGTACGAGGCGTCGGTGGCGATCATCAGCTTCCCGTCGTCCCTGATCGCCTGCGGAACCTGCGCGGCGAGGCTGGGCACCGGGCTGGGCGTCGCGGCGGTGGTCCCGGTGTTGCCGGTGTTCCCGCAGCTCACGACGGCCAGCCCCAGGCCGCAGGCGCCCAGGCCCAGAGCACAGGCGCGTATGGCGCGCCAGGGGCGCGACCGTGTCATGTTTCATCCCCCCGAATCCCATTTGGGCTGGAATCCACCCTAGGGGGTCATTTCATATGCCCTGGCAATCAGCTCGTAGGACCGGAGCCGGGTGTCGACGCCGTGCACGGTGGTGGTGATCATCAATTCGTCGGCCCCGGTGCGCTTGCGCAGCTCGTCCAGGCCGGTACGGACCTGGTCGGGATCGCCGTAGACGACATCGGCCAGCCGCCCGTACACGAACTCGGACTCGGCGGCCGTGAACGGGTAGGCGGCGGCCTCCTCGGGGGTGGGGAAGCGGCCGGGGCGCCCGTGCCGCATGCGCAGGAAGGCCAGCGCCCCCGGCAGGGCCTGCCGCCGCGCCTCCTCCTCGGTCTCGGCCGCCAGCGCGGAGACCCCGATCATCGCGTACGGCTCGGCCAGCGCCTCCGACGGGCGGAACGAGGTGCGGTAGATCTCCAGAGCCGGTTCAGTGTTGACCGCGCTGAAGTGGTGGGCGAACGCGAACGGCAGCCCGAGCAGACCGGCCAGCCGGGCGCTGAACCCGCTGGAGCCCAGCAGCCAGATGGGCGGGCGGTCGTCGCCGCGCGGGATGGCCTGGATGCTGGGATAGGTCCCGTCCAGGAACGCGGTCAACTCGGCGACCTGCTGGGGGAACTCGTCCGGGTCCACGTGGGCCGAGCGGCGCAGCGCGTGCGCGGTGGCCAGATCGGTGCCGGGGGCGCGGCCCAAGCCGAGGTCGATGCGGCCGGGGTGCAGCGCGTGCAGGGTGCCGAACTGCTCGGCGATCACCAGCGGTGCGTGGTTGGGGAGCATCACCCCGCCCGACCCGACCCGGATGGTCCGGGTGGCCGCCGCCAGATGCGCGATGATCACCGCCGGGGAACTGCTGGCCACCCCCGGCATCCCATGATGCTCCGCCACCCAGATCCTGAAATATCCCCATTCTTCGGCGCGTTGGGCGAGTTCGGTCGCGCCCCGGAGCGCCTCACCGGGCGAACTGCCCTCGCCCACGGTGACCAGTTCCAGCACGGACAGCCGATTGTTCTCCATGAACACCGACAACCGGAGACCTACTCCGGATATTTCCCGCCAGCGGCGTGATCAGCCGATTGGTTTCCGGCCTGGGGCTCCTGCCATGCTTGCACCATGACTGAGCGCAAGCCCATCTCCTGCTGGCTGTCGGACATGGACGGCGTCCTGGTCCACGAGGGCAAGCCCGTGCCCGGAGCCGACGAGTTCATCAAGAAGCTGAGCGCCTCCGGCAAACGGTTTCTCGTGCTCACCAACAACTCCATCTACACCCCCCGCGACCTGTCGGTACGGCTCCGCGCGGCCGGCCTGGACGTGCCCCCCGAGGCCATCTGGACCTCCGCGATGGCCACCGCCGACTTCCTGGCCACCCAGCGCCCGGAGGGCTCGGCGTACGTGGTGGGCGAGGCGGGCCTGACCACGGCCCTGCACGAGGCCGGCTACGTGCTCACCGACCTGGACCCCGACTACGTGGTGCTCGGCGAGACCCGCACCTACAGCTTCTCCCACATCACCCGGGCGATCCGCCTGATCGAGAACGGCGCCCGCTTCATCGCCACCAACCCCGACGCGGTCGGCCCCTCCCACGAGGGCAACCTCCCCGCCTGCGGCGCCGTGGCCGCCATGATCACCAAAGCCACCGGCGTGGACCCGTACTTCGTCGGCAAACCCAACCCGATGATGATGCGCAGCGCCCTCAACCGCATCGAGGCGCACAGCGAGAGCACCGCCATGATCGGCGACCGCATGGACACCGACGTCGTCTGCGGCATGGAGGCCGGCCTGCACACCATCCTGGTCCTCACCGGCGTGACCCAGCGCGGCCAGGTCGACCGCTTCCCGTTCCGTCCCTCCCAGATCGTCGACTCGGTGGCCGACCTGATCCCCTTGGTCTGATCGGCCGTAAATCACCCCTGCGCCCGGTCGGGGGACCGGGCGGGGCCTTGCTCGGATTTGGCCAGGAACGGTGAGCGGCCGAGGATGATGATCCCGGCCACCAGCGCGATCAGGCCCGCGACCTCGCCCGCCAGGGCGGGTGGATCGACGCGCAGGCGTTCGCCGAGGATGGCCACGCCCAGCACGATCCCGATGATCGGCTCGGCCGCGGTGGCGGCCGGCAGCGAGACGCGCAGCGGCGCGGCGTCGAAGGCGCTCTGGCTGAGCAGGATGCCCACCACCGCGACCATGATCAGTAGGTACGGCTGCCAGGCGGTCAGCAGCGCGCCCAGCCCCTGCCCGGTCCGCTCCATCCGGACCAGCGAGTCGCGGGTCAGCACGTCCTGGACCCCGTACAGTGTGCCCGCGGCCGCCGCCAGCAGCATCGCCTTGGTCGACAGCGCGGACCGTACCGCCACCAGCACCAGCCCGCCCGCCGCGATCAGCGTGACCAGCATGGCCAGCCAGGCGGCGGGGCTGGAGTCGGGCGGGCCGACGCTGTGCGGCTCCCCGGACACCAGGAACACCGCCACCCCTCCGCTGACCAGCACCGCCCCCAGCCACTCCCCGCGTCCCAGGCGCTCCCGGTACACGGCCGCCGCCACGGCCAGGGCGAAGATGAGGTTGGTCGCCGTGAGCGGTACGACGCGCGCCACGTCACTGCGCTGCAGGGCCAGCGCGCCGAGTAGCTGGCCGCCGATCATCGCGGCGAGGCCGCCCAGCCAGAGCGGCTTGCGGATCAGGTGCAGCAGCAGGCGCAGATGCAGCATCTCGCCGAGCGGCTCGGCGTAGGCCGCGTGCTGCTGGGCCACGAATCCCAGCCCGAGCAGGCCCGCCGCCGCCAGCGCCAGCACGATGGTGATCAAAAGACCGACGCCTGCCGGATGCTCTGCTGTCGGCCCCGCATCGCTCGCCTCCACGAATCCCCCACCCGAACCCGAGTGGTATTTACCCATTTGTCCAGTAATGCGTCGCCACTCTACGGGCAGGTGGGTAGGGGAAACTGCCGGATTCTGTCAGCATTGCGTGTGAGGCTGAAGGGATGAACCGCCTCTATCTGGAACTTGGCCCCAAGAAGGTCTTCGCCTGTTCGATCGACTGGCCCGGCTGGTGCCGGATCGGCAGGTCGGAGGATCTGGCGATCGAGGCTGTGATCGACTACACGGGCCGCTATCGGGTGATCGCCGAGCGGGCGGGGATCCCGTTCGCTCCCGGCGAGCCGGCCGTCGTCGATCGGGTCAAGGGCGACACCACCACCGACTTCGGTGCCCCCGGTGCGATTCCCGACAGCGACCGGGAAGCTGTCGGAGCGGCGGAGGCCGCTCGGGCGGGGGCCCTGCTCGGTGCCGCCTGGGCGGAGTTCGACGCGGTGGCGGAGATCACCCCGGAGGAACTCCGCAAGGGTCCGCGTGGTGGCGGTCGTGACCGTACCAAGATGATCAACCATGTGATCGAGGCCGAACGCGCCTACGCCCGCCGCCTCGGACTGAAGATCCCGCCCCTCAAAACCCCCGACGACGTGGCCGCCATGCGCGCCACCCTCCTGGAGACCCTCTCCCGCCCTTCGCCGGCCCCGAGCGAAGAGAACTGGCCCGCCCGCTACACCACCCGCCGCGTCATCTGGCACGTCCTGGACCACCTGTGGGAGATGCAGGATCGCTCCGGCTA
Organism: Acrocarpospora catenulata; assembly: GCF_018476525.1. Classification (GTDB taxonomy): domain Bacteria; phylum Actinomycetota; class Actinomycetes; order Streptosporangiales; family Streptosporangiaceae; genus Acrocarpospora; species Acrocarpospora catenulata. The sequence continues at coordinate 93,741 of NZ_JAHCST010000002.1, read as the reverse complement.
GTCGATCGAGCGGCGCAGTCGCTTCAGGTCGGCGCGGTGTTTCTTGTTGGTGAGGCGGTGTTCCACGGCGCCTTTGGACGGTTTGGTGGGCCGCCGTTTCTTGGGCGGTGGCGCGATCGCGGCGCGGAGCAGGCCGGCCAGGCGGGTTTCCGCGGCTTCGCGGTTGCGCAGCTGGGCGCGGAACTCCGACGCGGTGACGGTGATGGTGCCGTTGACGAGGCGGGAGGCGAGTCTGTCCAGGGCGCGGGCGTGCAGCGCGGGCGGGAAGACCGTGCTCCCCGCGAGGTCGTAGGTGAGCTCGACGCGGCTGTCGGTGGTGTTGACCCCCTGGCCGCCCGGTCCGGACGAACGGGAGAAACGCCAGCTCAGCTCGTTTTCTGGAATGACGATGGACGGCGTCACCACAATGGGTCCCGGCATGGGTTTCCCTCCTTCCGAAAACCGGACCCGGCAAGGGTATCTGGCGGTTGTACCCGCTGCTCAACGCATTTATCGGCGTACGCCTGGCGGGGGCCTGGCCGGTCGGGCACAGTTGCTGCGTGACGATTGTGGGAGTGCACGGAATCGGCAAGTACCACTATTTCGAGGAGGCGGGGAGGTCTCCGCAGGGCGCGGCCGAGGTGATGCGTGCCAAGTGGAACGGATACCTGCACAAGGGGCTGGGGACGAAGAAGGCCTACGCCGGGGAGTCGTACGTGGCCGAGGTGGCCTACTACGCCCAGCACCTGCGGAAAGGGGAGCCGCAGCCGCCCAAGAAGATGGACCCGGCCTCGAAGATGGTGTTCGCCGACTGGACCAAGCAGCTGAACGGGCGGGTCGCGACGGTGGCGGGGGAGTCGCTGACCGGGCTGGCCCACCGGATGGCGGAATGGCTGCTGGGACGGCTGGGGGAGAACGCCGTCCGGTTCGCGGAGGATTTCTGCCCGGAGGTCGCGACCTACCTGGCGGGTGGGGAGCCGCGGACCCGGTCGAGGAACGCGGTGGCCGAGACGATCCGGCGGCGGAAGCCGAGCGTGGTGATCGCGCACTCGCTGGGCAGTGTAGTGACCTACGAGACGTTCTGGGCGCATCCGGATCTCCGCACCGATCTGCTGATCACCCTGGGCAGCCCGCTCGGCATGCGGAACGTCGTCTTCGAGCGGCTGGCGCCGGTGCCGGTGAACGGGAAGGGCTCCCGGCCACCGGGGGTCAAACGGTGGGTGAACGTGGCCGACAAGGACGACCTGGCGGCCATTCCGCCGGGGCTGCGGCCGTACTTCCAGGGGGTCGACCAGGACATTTCCTGCAATATCGACTGGCTGGACTTCCACACGGTGCGTAACTACCTGGGTTGCGGGGTCCTCACCGACCTGCTCAAACCCCACCTGTCCTGATCCCCGTACGCCCCCGGCAGCCGGGCCTTCCCGAACTCGTCGTTGCGCGTTTGGCGGTTGTTCAGTCACAGCGGGTAATCCGCATGTCTGTTCACTAATGGTTTTTTCGCAGGTCAGCAGCCTTACCCGCAACCGTCAGGTGAGTGTCCTGCACTGTAAGGGTGCAGGGAAATGCGTCACGTAGAGTGTTCCTGTCCAGCGTGGCCGCCGCCGGCGGGCTCCTTCTCACCGGAGCCGGATATCCCGGACAGGCGCCCACCCGATCCCTCCGTCAGGACCCGTTCGGGGTGGGCATCGCCTCGGGCGACCCCGCCGCCGACGGCTTCGTGTTGTGGACCCGGCTGGTCCTCGATCCGCTCGGCCTCAACGGGCGCGGGGGCATGCCGTCCCGGGACTACGACGTGCAGTGGCAGGTGGCCACGGATGAGCGGTTCGCGGACATCGTCCGTACCGGCACCACGACCGCGTCCTGGCGGTCGGCGCACAGCGTGCACGTGGAGCTGAACGGGCTCCAGCCGGGGCGGGAGTACTTCTACCGGTTCCGGGCGGACGGCCACGTCTCGCCGGTCGGGCGGACCAGGACCGCGCCGGTGGGGCTCTCCCCGCTGGCGTTCGCGATCGCCGCCTGCGCGCACTACGAGCACGGCTACTACACCGCCTACAAACGCCTGGCCGAGCAGGAACCCGACCTGGTCGTGCATCTCGGCGACTACATGTACGAGTACCAGCCCGACGGATACACCGCCCCCGGCGGGAACATCCGGCAGCACTCCGGCGGGCACAAGTGCGCCACCCTGGCCGACTACCGCATGCGGCACGCCCAGTACAAGAGCGACCCCGACCTGCAGGCCGCGCACGCGGTGGCGCCCTGGCTGGTCGCCTTCGACGACCACGAGATCGAGAACAACTGGGCCGGGCCCAAGTCGAGCAGCGGCGCTCCCGCCTTCGAGCGCCGCAAGGCCAACGCCTTCCAGGCGTACTACGAGAACATGCCGTTGCGGAAGGCGAGCGTGCCGCACGGCGCCGCCATCAAGATCAACAGACGGGTGACCTGGGGCCGGCTCGCCCAGTTCCACCTGCTCGACACCCGCCAGTTCCGCGACGACCAGGCCTGTGAGGACGGCGTGCGCGCCGGCTGCGACGACCGGCTGGCCGAGGACCGCACCATCCTGGGCGCGGACCAGCACCGCTGGCTGCTGGACGGGCTGCGCGCCTCCCAAGCCCGGTGGAACCTGGTCGGCCAGCAGGTCATCATGGCGCAGAAGGACTACAAGATCGGCCCCGGCACCGAGGTCAACCTCGACTCCTGGGACGGGTACGCGGCCGAGCGCGCCACCCTGCTCAAGGGCATGCGCACCGCCGCCAACCCGGTGGTGCTCACCGGCGACGCGCACATGCACCACGCCGCCGAACTGTACGAGAACCCCGCCGACCCCGAGACCAAGGCCGCCGTGGAACTCGTCACCTCCTCGATCGCCAGCGACGGCGACGGCTACCGCGACACCGAACGCAACGCCGCCGTCCTCGCCGAGAACCCGCACATCTCCTACCTCGACCAGCGCCGCGGCTACATCCTGGCCCGCCTCACCCCCGACGCCTTAACCGCAGATTTCCGGACATTGGAGTACATCAGCCGCCGCGGGGCGCCTGCCCACACCTCGGCCCGTTTCACCATCCCGTCCGGTGAGCGGAGCCTGGTGTGAAAAGCCTCCTGGCCGCCGTCCTGCTGCTCCCGGCCCTGCACGGCGCACCCGCCGCCTGCTCCGGCGTGCCCGCCGACTACAACGGGGACGGCCGCCCCGACCTGGCCGTGGCCATGCCGTACGCGACCGTCAACGGGCAGACCAGGGCGGGCGAGGTCCTGATCTTCCACGGCACCGCCACCGGCTTCCAGAAGGGCCCGGTGCTCTCCCAGGACAGCCCGGGCATCCCCGGCGAAGCCGAACGCGGCGACTCCTTCGGCTCAGCCCTGGCCACCGGCGACTTCAACGGCGACGGCTGCGCCGACCTGGCCATCGGCGTCTCCGAAGAGTTCATCGGCCCCGAACCCCTGGCCGGCGCCGACGGCCAGGGCATGGTCCACCTCCTGTACGGCTCCCGCACCGGACTGCACCACGCCCGCCTCATCGACCTGCCGGAACACGACACCGCCCGGCTCGGCGCCGCGCTGGCCGCCGGCGACCTGGACGGCGACGGCGACGACGAACTGGCCATCGGCGCCCCCGGTTACAGAGGCGGCGGGGCCGTGTTCATCCACGGCGCCAAGAGGAAAATGATCAAGAACGACGGCGCCGAGACCGACCAGTTCGGCGCCGCCCTGGCCACCGGCGACTTCGACGGCGACGGCACCGCGGAACTGGCCATCGGCGCCCCCGGCGACAACATCGAGAAGAAGGCCGAAGGCACGGTGACCGTCGTCGACCGGCGCGGCCGCCGCACCGTCTACTCCCAGAACAGCCCCTGGATCAAGGGCGTCGCGGAGAGCTGGGACTACTTCGGCGCGGCCCTGGCCGCCGGCGACTTCAACGGTGACGGCCGCGCCGACCTGGCCATCGGCGTGCCCGGCGAGGGACTCAGCCAGAACGCGCGGGCCATGGAGTACGGCGAGGGCACCGTACACGTGATCTACGGCTCCCCGGACGGCCTGAAGACCTCCACCACCGAAGGCTGGTCCCAGAACAGCCTCGAAGGAATTCCACGCATCTACGACCGCTTCGGCGCCGCCCTGGCCGCCGGAGACCTCAACGGCGACGGCGACGACGAACTGGTGGTCGGCGTCCCCGGCGAGAACGCCGTCCAGGTCCTGCCCGGCACCAAGTCGGGCGGCCTCACCAAGAACCACAACCTGCTCATCCCCGGTCCCCCGGGCAGCGAGTTCGGCGCCGCCCTCACCATCGTCGGCGGCAACCTCATCGTGGGCGGCCCGATGCTCGGCGAGGTCACCCTCTTCCGCGGCCACCGCAAGATCGGCTCCTACCCCGGCGTAACCAAGAAGGGCACCCTCCTCGGCCACGGCCCCGGCCTGTACGGCTACGCCCTGACCTGAACACCCCGCCCACCCATGACCTACTCATCGGAACGGGCTCAGACCCGGTGGTTGTGCTGCTCGATGTAGCGGTGCAGGACGCTGATCGGTGCGCGGCCACGCTCCCAGCGGAGTAGGAGCCCGACCACAGCTCGTTCGTTTGGTAGTAGTGGCGGGCCAGTTCGGGGAACTCGCTGCACATCCTGCGGGGACACACCTTTGAGCGAGTTGACGAGTCTGGACAGGACGACCTTGGGCGGGAAATTCACCAACAGGTGGACATGGGTGCTCTCGCCGTTGAATTCGCGCAGCTCGGTCTCGAAGTCCGCGCACACGTCCCGCATGATCTGCCCCATGCGTTCCAGGTGGGCGCCGGTGAACACCAGATGCCGAAACCTGGTCAGGAAGACCAAGTGGGCATGTAGGACAAAAGGCAATGCCTGCCGATTTTGATGTCTCCATTCTGAGCCATAGACCAATAGGAACACTGTTATGGTCGCGGGGTGCAGCTCCGGTACAACATGCGTCTCTACCCGACGCCGGGTCAGTGCCAGGCGCTGGCTCGTGCGTTCGGGTGCGCGCGGGTGGTGTTCAACGACGGGTTGCGTCTCCGGCAGCAAGCCCACGCGGCCGGGCTGTCCTACATCGGCGATGGGGACCTGTTTAAGCAGGTGATCACCGAGGCGAAGAAGACTCCGCGGCGGGCGTGGCTGGGCGAGGTCTCCGCCGTGGTGTTACAGCAGGCGCTGGCCGACTTGAACACCGCGTACCGGAACTTCTTCGCCTCCCTGTCCGGGAAGCGGAAAGGGCCGAAGATCGCCCCGCCGACGTTCCGGTCCAAGAGGGATAACCGGCAGGCGATCCGCTTCACCCGCAATGCCCGCTTCGCCATCACCGCGGGCGGGAAGCTGCGCCTGCCGAAGATCGGTGACCTCCCCGTGCGGTGGTCGCGGAACCTGCCCGCCGAACCGTCCAGCGTGACCGTGGTCAAGGACGCGGCAGGCAGGTTCTTCGCCTCGTTCGTGGTCGAGGTCACCCAACAACCGCTCCCGCAGGTCGAGGCCGAGACCGGCATCGACCTCGGCTTGGAGCACTTCGCGGTCCTTTCGGACGGGCGGAAGATCGACTCCCCCCGGTTTCTGCGCCGGGCGGAGAAGAAACTCAGGAAGTTACAAAAAGCGTTGTCCCGGAAGGAGAAGGGATCAAGCAACCGGGCCAAAGCCCGGATGAAGGTCGCCCGCCAGCACGCCAGGATCGCTGACGCGCGCCGCGAGTTCCATCACCAGCTCTCCACAACGATCATCCGTGAGAACCAAACGGTGGCGGTGGAGGACCTGGCGGTCAAGGGACTGGCGCGCACCCGGCTGGCCAAGAGCGTGCACGATGCGGGCTGGTCGGCGTTTGCCGGGATGCTGGAGTACAAGGCGAGGCTGTACGGGCGGACCTTCGTCCGGATCGACCGGTTCTTCCCCTCCTCCAAGCTCTGCTCGGCCTGCGGCACCCGGCAGGCGTCGATGCCGCTCAACGTCCGTGGCTGGGTATGCGCCTGCGGCGCAGAGCACGACCGGGACGTCAACGCCGCGCTCAACATCTTGGCCGCCGGGAGGCGGCAGGTCGCCGCTGGACGGAAACCCGCACCTGAAACGGGCGGGAAGCGGAGACCTAAAACGCCTGTCGAGATGGGTAAGACCCCAACCCCCACGCCCAGGCGCGGGAAGAAGGGCACGGTCGATGAAGCAGGAAGCCACCGAAGCGCCGCCGCGTGAGCATGCGCGGCGCAGGCGGAATCCCCGGACTTCAGCCCGGGGAGCGCGTCAAAGCTTGATTTGAACCGACACCAGAGTGATCACTGCCGACACGGCCATCATCCCCGCGCAGACCAGCATGGCCGTGTGGAAACCGGTGGAGAACACGGCCGGATGGTCGTAGGCCTCCCCGGTCAGCCCGACCAGCGGTGGGATGGCGGCCACCGCGAGCAGGCTGCCGGTGCGGGCCACCGCGTTGTTGATGCCGCTGGCGATGCCCGCGTGCCGATCGGCCGCGCTGGCCAGCACGGTGGCCGTCAGCGGGGCGACGGCCGCCGACAGGCCGAGGCCGAAGAGGGTCACGCCGGGTAGCACGCCGGTCAGGTACCCGGCGCCGGGGCCGATACCGCTCATCAGCAGGAACCCGGCGCCGCAGGCCAGCGTGCCCGTCACCATCGGGATCCGCGGGCCGATCCGCCGGGCCAGCTCGCCCGCCCGGGGGGAGAGCAGCAACATCAGGATGGTCACCGGCACCATGGCGGAACCGGCCGCCAGTGGGCTGAACCCGGCCACCACCTGAAGCTGGAGCACGACCAGGAACATCACCGCGCCGAGCGCCGCGTACATGAACAGGGTCACCACGTTGACCCCGGTGAACGTGCGCGAGGTGAAGATGTCCACCGGGATGAGCGGGTTCCTGCGCCTCCGTTCCAGCAGCACGAACGCCACCAGCAACGCGAAACCGGCCAGTAGCGGCGGGGTGAACGTCTCGATCAGCCCGTAGGTGATCCCCGCCAGGGCCAGCGCGGCCAGCGCCGAGCCCGCCAGGTCGAAGGAGCCGGTGGCGCCCTCGTCCCGGGTCTCCGGCACGTGCCGCATGGCCACCGCCACCACCAGCGCGGCCAGCGGCAGGTTGATCAGGAACACCCACCGCCAGCCGGCGGTCTCCACGATCCAGCCGCCCAGCAGCGGCCCGACCGCCGCCGCCACGCCGCCCAGGCCCGACCAGAGGCCGATGGCGCGCGGCCGGTCCTCACGGGCGAACCCGGCCTGGATGATCGCCAGCGATCCCGGCGTGAGCAGCGCGCCGCCGATCCCTTGAAGCGCCCGCGCGGCATTCAACGTGCCGATATTGGGAGCCAGCCCACACAGCGCCGAGGCCAGCGCGAACCAGACCACCCCGATCAGAAAGATCTTGCGCCTGCCGTACCGGTCACCGAGCGACCCACCCAGCAAGATCAGCCCGGCCAGCGTGAGCGTGTAGGCGTTCACCGTCCACTGCAACCCCGCGATATCAGCGCCCAGATCCTCCCCGAGCACCCGGAGCGCCACATTGACCACGGTGCCGTCCAGCATCGCGACACCCGACCCGAGCACGGTGGCCAGCAACACCCACCGACCACGCGCCGACCTGAGCTGAACGACCTGAACGGACTGCATGGCCCCAGAACCTACTCCCCGCCACCGACATTCCCCGCGACGGGTCCGGCTAGGTCAGGGCGCGCAGGATGAACCCGCTGACGAACTCCTCCGCCGCGTCCACCGTCTGCGAGCCGTCCAGCAGGGGGAGTCGCTGGGCGCCCAGGATGGCCAGCACGATCCGGGCCGTGGCCGGGATGTCGGTGGTGCGGAACTCGCCGGTGTCGACGCCGCTCTGCAGGATCTCGCAGAGGATGCGTTGCATGGGGGCCACGTGCGCGGCCAGCTGCTGGTAGGCGTCCGGGCCGAGGGTCGCCGACAGGTCCGCGGCGCCCGGGTGCGGATGCGCCATCAGGCCGGCCAGTTGCAGGCGGACGAAGGCGCGGAGCCGTACCGAGGGGGAGGCGTCGGCGGGGAGGTCGCGGTCGTAGCTTTCCACGAAATACTGGGTCACGCGTTCGGTGAAGCCCAGGAGCAGTGCCGCCTTGTCGGGGAAGTAGTTGTACAGGACGGTCCGGGTGATCCCGGCCTCGGCCGCCACGTCGGTCATCGAGATCGCGTCGATGCCCTGGCTCCTGGCCAGCCGCGCGAAGGCCGTCAGGATGCGCTCCTGGGTCTGCGCGCGGTGCTCGCCGATGGTGGCGGCCGAGATGCGGGGCACGTCAGGCCGCTGCCCGTGCGTACCGGCCGAGGTCGGCGAGCACTTCGGTGTTGAGCTGGTAGGCGAGCTTGGTCTCCCGGATGATCCGCTGCTGCTCGGCCTCGTCGAGGTCGAGGGCGTCCAGACGGCGCCGGTACTCCTCCTTGAAGCGGGGCAGGCTGCCGATGTCGAAGAAGTAGAAGTCCACACCGCCCCCTCGCTGGTACCCGTAGATCTTCTGCAGCTCCATCCGGATGAACTGCCCGCCGGACAGGTCGCCCAGGTACCGAGTGTAGTGGTGGGCGATGTAACCGCCAGGCCAGTCGGCGACCTGGTTGATCCGGGCCACCAGCGTCCGGGTCGGCTTGCTCGGCTCGATCCGGTCCGCCCAGCGCGGGCCGAAGACCGTGGTCAGGTCGCGGACCAGCGCCTCCTCCCGATACAGCTCGGGGAAGACGAAATCGCCGGCCACCGGGTGGCCGGCCAGCGCCTTGGACGCCCCGTCCAGAGCGAGGTAGGCGAAATAGTGCTGGGCCACCATCTCCCCGTACGCCTCCGGGTTCAGCTGCCCGGCCATCAGGCTCTTCAGATAGCTGTCGTCCTCCGCCGACTGGTGGTCATTCCACGTCGCACTACGCAGAACTTCAGAAAAGCCCATCTGCTCTCCTCAAAGGGTCGTTCATGACAAAGTGTCACAAAAGAGCGGAGGGCCCGTCAACGGTTTGACGACAGTGTGTCATGAACCTGGCCGGACGAGGCCGACCTCGTACGCGTACACGATGGCCTGTGCCCGGTCTCGGAGCTGGAGTTTGGCCAGGATGCGGCCAATGTGGGTTTTCACGGTCTGCTCGGAGAGCACCAGCTCGCGGGCGATCTCCTGGTTGGACAGGCCCTGGGCCACCAGCTTGAGCACCTCCGTCTCGCGCTCGGTGATGCCGTCCAGGCGGCGCCGGGAACTCGGCCGGGGGAGCCGGGCGAACTCGGCGATCAGCCGGCGGGTGATCCGGGGCGACAGCAGCGCCTCCCCGGCCGCCACCACCCGGACCGCCTCCGCCAGCTGCGCCGCCGAGGCGTCCTTCAGCAGGAAACCGCTGGCGCCCGCGCGCAGCGCCGCGTAGACGTACTCGTCGAGGTCGAAGGTGGTGAGGATGAGCACCTTGGCGGTGCGGATCCGGGCGGTGGCCGCGATGCCGTCCACACCGGGCATCCTGATGTCCATCAGGACCACGTCCGGCTGGAGGGCCTCGGCCCGCGCCACCGCCTCGGCTCCGTCGGCGGCCTCGCCGACGACCTCGATGTCCGGCTGGGCGTTCAGGAACGCCGCGAAACCCGCCCGGACCATGCCCTGGTCGTCGGCGATCACCACCCGGATCGTCTTGGTCCGGAAAGTCACGCTTCCTCCACGCACGGGAGCGTAGCCCGCACCTCGTAACCGCCGCCGGGCACCGGCCCGGCGGTGAGCGTGCCGCCGAGCATGGCCGCCCGCTCCCGCATGCCGATCAGCCCCTGCCCCTCGCCCGACCCCACCCCGGTACGGCTGCCGCCCCCGTTGGCGACCACCACCGTCAGCGCGTCGGGCGTCCGGGTCAGCCGGACCAGGACCCTGCTCCCAGGGGAGTGCCGCATCGCGTTGCTCAGCGACTCCTGCACGATCCGGTATGCCGACAGCCCCACCGCCGCGGGCACCTCGGGGATCTCGGCAGGCAGCTCCACGGTCAGCCCGCCCCGCCGGGCGTTCTCGGCGAGTTCCCCCAGCCGGTCCAGCCCGGGCTGGGGAGCGGTGTCCACCGCGCCGCCCTCGTCCCGGAGCACCCCCAGCGCCCGGCGCATCTCCTTCAGCGCCTCCAGCGACAGCTCCCGGATCGAGGCCAGCCCGGACTCCAGCTTGGCCCGGTCGCCGCCGGCCTGTAACGGCACCGCCTCGGCCTGGATGGCGATCACCGACACGTGGTGCGCGATCACGTCGTGCAGTTCCCGGGCGATCCTGGCCCGCTCCGCCAGCAGCGCCCGGGCGTCGTGCTCCACCGCGAGCTCGCCGCTGGCCTGCCTTCGCCGCCGGATGTTGTACCCGAGCGCCAGCACCCCGGGGACCACGAACGGCGCGTAGGTGAGCACCTGCCAGTTCTCCGGCAGGAACCCCACGGCGACCAGGCTGAGCACGCCCACACCCACCGTGACCGGCCCCGACGCCAGGGTGGCCACCCGGTAGAGGCAGGCGACGTACGCGATGACCGCCCCCGAGGTGATCGGCCCCGACGACACCAGCAGCAGAGTCGGCGCGACCAGGATGATCGCGACCGTCGCGTACCGCCAGGCCCACAGCGGCCGGCGGCGAAGCAGCAGCACGGGGGAGGCGGAACCGAAGGCGGCCAGCGCCAGCCGCCAGTCGGGGGCCGCCTCCACGAACACGTGCGTGACGCGGATCCCCTCGTCGCCGAACACCACCCGCGAGCCCCTTGGCGGCAGCGCGGATTCGTCGGCGAGCAGCATCGAGAAGGTGAAGTAGAACAGCACCAGGAAGAGCCCGGCGTCCAGGGCCAGGGTCCGCCAGGGTCTGGCGGGCCTCTCGAGGTCGATCCGGCCCAGGATGAGCGCGTCCAGGATGCCGCGCGGCAGCCGTACCAGTCGGGAAAGAATCATGACCTCACGCTAGGAACGCGACTTTGTCGTCCACATCACACCGTGGTGTGATCCCCGCCGTAACCCCTGAGCGTGCGATTACACAATTACGATCGCTCACAGCGAACTGGCGCAGATCTGGGAACAGGGTCAGGCTCTCAATAGTTGAGCGTGCATAACTCAACCTTTGGAGTACGCATGACTGAGATCCTTCCCGTCCTTCCCCTGGACGACGAGGTTGTCCTGCCGGGCATGGTCGTGCCGCTGGACCTGTCCGATTCCGAGGTGCGCGCGGCGATCGAGGCCGCCCAGGCCACCGGCGCCAAGAAGCCGCACGTCCTGCTGGTCCCCCGGATCGACGGCCATTACGGCGCCGTCGGCGTCACCGCCGTGGTCGAGCAGGTCGGCCGCCTGCCCGGCGGGGAGCCCGCCGCCGTGGTGCGCGGCGTGAGCCGGGCCAGGGTGGGCATCGGAACCACCGGTCCCGGCGCCGCGCTCTGGGTTCAGGCGACCGTCGTCGAGCCGGTCAGGGCCGAGGCGGACGCCCTCATGAAGGAGTACAAGGCGCTCACCACCACCATCCTGCAGAAGCGCGGCGCCTGGCAGGTGGTGGACTCCGTCAACGCCATCGAGGACCCGTCCGTCCTCGCCGACAGCTCCGGGTACGCGCCCTGGCTGTCCACCGCCCAGAAACTGCTCCTGCTGGAGACGCCCGACCCGGCCGTCCGGCTGGAGAAGCTGGTCGGCTGGGCCCGCGACCACCTCGCCGAGGTCGACGTCGCGGAGAGCATCCGCAAGGACGTCCAGGAGGGCATGGAGAAGCAGCAGCGCGAGTTCCTGCTCCGCCAGCAGCTGGCCGCCGTGCGCAAGGAACTGGCCGAGCTGAACGGCGAGCCGGAGACCGAGGAGCAGGACTACCGGGCCCGGGTCGAGGCCGCCGACCTGCCGGAGAAGGTCCGCGAGGCCGCGCTCAAGGAGGTCGACAAGCTGGAGCGCACCTCCGACCAGTCCCCCGAGACCGGCTGGATCCGCACCTGGCTGGACACCGTGCTCGACATCCCATGGAACGTGCGCACCGAGGACGCCTACGACATCGCGGGCGCCCGCGCGGTGCTGGACGCCGACCACACCGGCCTCGACGACGTGAAGGACCGCATCATCGAGTACCTGGCCGTGCGCAAGCGCCGCGCCGACAAGGGCCTGGGCGTGGTCGGCGGGCGGCGCAGCGGCGCCGTGCTGGCGCTGGCGGGCCCGCCCGGAGTCGGCAAGACCTCGCTCGGCGAGTCGGTGGCCCGCGCCATGGGCCGCACGTTCGTCCGGGTCGCCCTCGGCGGCGTCCGCGACGAGGCCGAGGTCCGCGGCCACCGGCGCACCTACGTGGGCGCGCTGCCCGGCCGCATCGTGCGGGCCATCCGCGAGGCGGGCTCGATGAACCCCGTGGTGCTGCTCGACGAGATCGACAAGGTCGGCGCCGACTACCGCGGCGACCCCACCGCGGCCCTGCTCGAAGTGCTCGACCCCGCCCAGAACCACACCTTCAGGGACCACTACCTGGAGGTCGAGCTGGACCTGTCCGACGTGCTCTTCCTGGCCACCGCCAACGCGCTGGAGCAGATCCCCGGCCCGCTGCTCGACCGCATGGACGTGGTCACCCTGGACGGCTACACCGAGGACGAGAAGATCGTCATCGCCCGCGACCACCTGCTGCCCCGGCAGCTGGACAAGGCCGGGCTGACCGCCGAGGACGTCACCATCGACGACGCGGCGCTGCGCCGGCTGGCCGGGGAGTACACCCGGGAGGCGGGCGTGCGCTCCCTGGAGCGGGGCATCGCCCGCGTCCTGCGCAAGGTCACCGCGGGCCTGGCGCTCGGCGACAAGACCCTGCCCGTCCAGGTCACCGACCTGGTCGAGTACCTGGGGCGGCCCCGGCACGTGCCGGAGTCCGCGCTGCCGGAATCCCGGCAGCGTACGGCGGTGCCCGGGGTGGCCACCGGGCTCGCGGTCACCGGCGCGGGAGGCGACGTGCTCTATGTGGAGGCGTCCCTGGCCGACCCGGAGACCGGCGGCACCGGGGTGACCCTGACCGGCCAGCTCGGCGACGTGATGAAGGAGTCGGCGCAGATCGCGCTCTCCTACCTGCGCTCCAGGGGCGCGGAACTGGAACTCCCGGTCAGCTCGCTGAAGGACCGCTCGGTGCACGTCCACGTGCCCGCCGGAGCCGTGCCCAAGGACGGCCCCTCGGCCGGGGTCACCATGACCACCGCGCTCGCCTCGCTGCTGTCCGGCCGCCCGGTCCGCGGCGACGTGGCCATGACCGGCGAGGTCTCCCTCACCGGCCGGGTCCTGCCCATCGGCGGCGTCAAGCAGAAACTGCTCGCCGCCCACCGGGCCGGCATCACCACCGTCCTCATCCCCGCCAGAAACGAGCCCGACCTCGACGACGTCCCTGCCGACGTCCTGGCCGACCTGACCGTCCACCCGGTCAGCGACGTCCGCGAGGTCCTCGACCTGGCACTGACCCCGGCGACGGCCACCCGGCAGGCCGCCGCCTGAGCGCAGGAAGGGCGGATCACCCGGCTGGGTGATCCGCCCTTTCTCATGGGTCAGATCGGCGTTACTTTCCGGCTAGTCGGATCACTCACAACGTGTGAACGGCTGTTGTGGGGGATGTGGGTCGGGTCCCGAAAGGAGGGCCCGAGATGCGATTCGGTAAGCGAGTCGTCGTTGGCATCGGCTCCGCCGCGGTGTTCGCGGTGGGGGCGCCCATGGTGTTAGCCGGTACGGCCGAGGCGGCCGCCGCACCCAAGGCGTGGGGTAGGAAAAGCCGGTTTGCCGTCGAGGCTAACCGGCGCCTGGTACGGTGAGCCGGTCAGGTACCGCCGGGCGGGCGGGAACGGAACCCCCGGGTTCAAAGCTTGTGGAGACCCGGTAAGACCATTTCGGTGGCGCAGGTCGGTGAAGCAGGAAGCCGCAGAGGTGTCGCATGCGCGGCACAGGCTGAATCTCCGGCGTTACGCCGGGGAGCGCGTTAATGGAACCGGGAGCCGATCCGGGCGGCCGCGACCCTCCTGCCGAGGGCCGCGGCCGCCCTACTTGGCATCCCTTTGCGGAGTTCTGACGGTAAGCATGCGATTCGTATAAGCGTCGGCGTGGAACCGGGACCGGCGGGTCGGGGATGGTTTAGCGCATGGCATTGTTCAGTGCGCTGTTGTCGGCGTTGTTGGTGGGTGGCGTTCCGGTCGCGCGGGCGCAGGTCGCCGAGGTGGTCTACCAGCGGGAGGCCGGCCCCGTCCGGTTCGACGCCCCGCAGGGCACGAGCCGGTACACCGACGCTCTCGGGACCACTTTCTGGGAGTACGACCGGTGGACGAGCCCCGAGCGGAGCATCGGGTTCGACGCCACCGAGGTGATCCCGTCCTGGACGGCGGACACCCCACCCGGCAGCTGGATCCAGGTCGACCTGCGGGCCCGCAACGCCGAGGGCCTGACCAAGTGGTACGTCATGGGCCGCTGGGCGTACGGCGACCGTGACATCCTCCGGACCTCGGTTCCCGGGCAGGGCGACGGGGACGGCACGGTACGGACCGACACCTTCGTCGCGGCGGACGGCAAGCCGGTCAACGCGTACCAGCTCCGGCTCACCCTCTACCGGAAGGGCGGGGCGGTGCCCGTGGTGCGGACGCTGGGGGCGACCGCGTCGGCCGTACCGGACCGCCCGAACATGGCGGTCAGCCCGACCGGCGGCGCCTGGGGCATCGAGCTGCGGGTGCCGCGCCGCTCGCAGCAGGTGCACGCGGGGGAGTACCCGCAGTACGACGGGGGCGGCAAGGCGTGGTGCTCGCCGACGTCGACCGCGATGGTGCTCGGCTACTGGGGCAAGTGGCCGAGCACGAACGACCTGACCTGGGTCGACCCGGCCTACCCCGACCCCGAGGTGGACCACGCCGCCCGGTACTCCTACGACCACGCCTACCGGGGCACCGGGAACTGGGCCTTCAACACCGCCTACGCCGGACGGTACGGCCTGGACGCCTCGGTCACCCGGCTGCTCTCGCTGACCGAGCTCGAGGCGTACATCAAGGAGGGCATTCCGGTCATCACCTCCCAGTCGTTCCGGAAGGGCGACCTGCCCGGCGCCGACTACGACACCGACGGGCATCTCATGGTCGTGGTCGGGTTCACCGGCGGCGGTGACGTGATCGTGAACGACCCGGCGGCGCCCAGCAACGCCACCGTGCGCCGGGTCTATCCGCGCGCCGAGTTCGAACGTGCCTGGCAGCGGGGCAGCGGGGGAGCCGCTTACCTCATCTATCCCACCGGTCACCCCGTGCCGGACGGAATTACCGAGCACCCATGATGAACTGCGCCTTAAAGCGAGCTGAAAGTCGGCCTCAACCTCTCGGGCCTATTCATAAGGCGACAGAAATTCTGTCTCCTTCCCGAGAGGACCCGAAATGCGATTCATCAAGAAGCTCGCGGTCGGCGCCGTCGCGGCCGCCGCGCTCATCGGTGGCGCGCTGTTCTCGCCGGCGTCGGCGAACGCGACCACTCCGTACTACACCGGCCCCTGGGGCCCCTACTTCTCCTCCGACCACAAGGCCGAGGCCAGCGGCGACGTGACGGTCGAGACGCACAAGGTCAAGGAGTGGTACTGGGACAAGAAGAAGGTCAAGGTCACCAAGTGCTGGTGGGAGCACGGCAAGAAGAAGTGCAAGGACGACTGGAAGTGGAAGAAGGTCTGGACCTGGAAGTGGGTCGAGAAGTTCCAGTTCGAGGTCAAGGGCCAGCTGATCAACCACCACGCGTGGGGTAAGCCCAAGTACGCGTGCGCCTGGGCCACCTTCAAGATCGAGACCTTCGACGGCCACTGGTACTTCAAGAAGTTCAAGAACTGCCACGACGAGCCGAAGCACTTCTGGTTCGAGGGCAAGAACGCCGAGAAGATCTCGGTGAAGGTGTCCCGCGGCAACGCCTGGGAGCCGAAGGGCTACCACGGCTC
The DNA here is from genome assembly GCF_018476525.1 of Acrocarpospora catenulata. Classification (GTDB taxonomy): domain Bacteria; phylum Actinomycetota; class Actinomycetes; order Streptosporangiales; family Streptosporangiaceae; genus Acrocarpospora; species Acrocarpospora catenulata. Next base: position 77,921 of record NZ_JAHCST010000002.1, on the reverse strand, counting down.
CTGGGAGACCGTGTACGAGCACGAGGTGTGATCACCTGACATGACACGGAAGTAGCGAGGCTCGCGCTCCCTCTCCCGCGCGGGCCCACCCCCCACCCCTCCCGGGGGGCGAACCCTCGGTCAATGTCCGAGAGCCCCACCGAACGCCGGACCAGCCCGCCATGAAACATGGCGGGCTCCGCGCGTTTGAGGCCCTTTCGCGAGCCCGGAGCAGGGCCGGGCGCGGATTGAACGGAAACTTTATGGCGCCCGTCCACAAGGCCTCCGAGCAGCGCGGATAAGACCCGTGTAGGGCTTTCGGCGGGTCGGCCGTAGATCGCTTAGCTGGGCCTTATCGGCGGTTTGCCATCGTTGTCTTACCGGCGGAGAGCCGGAGCGTCGGTAAGGGGATGGCAGACATGAGCGCTGAAGAGCAGAGAGACAGGATCACGGACACGGGCGCGACCGGCGGTGGGACCACCACGATCACCGATGGCGGCTGGAGCCAGCTCGGCCAGCGCCCACCGCAGACCGGACAGCACCCGACCGCGACGTTCGCCGTCCCCACCATGCCCCCGCCTCCGCCGCCGAACGCGCGGCCGCTGTCCCGGCCGGGGGGACTGCGCAAGGGCGGGGCGGTGCTCGCGATGGCCGCGATGGCGTTGGGCGGCGGGGTCACGGGGGCCTTCATCGCCAACTCCTTCGCCGAGCCGAGGACCGTGGTGGCCAGCCCGGCCCTCAACTCCTCGAACACCGGCTCCAGCGGGGCCGCGGGGACCAGCGTCGCCGACGTGGCCCGCGCGGTGCAGCCCTCGGTCGTGATGATCACGGTCAGCTCGCAGCTGGGCGGCGGCGAGGGCTCCGGGGTCATCCTCTCCGAGGACGGCCTGATCCTCACCAACAACCACGTGGTCTCGGGCGCCGGGGCGAACGCCCAGCTGACGGTCAAGTTCAGTGACGGCAAGACCGCGCAGGCGACCCTGGTCGGCACGGACCCGCTCACCGACATCGCGGTCATCCGCGCCCAGAACGTCTCCGGCCTCACCAAGGCCACCCTCGGCGACAGCGACCAGCTCCAGGTCGGCGACTCGGTCCTGGCCATCGGCAGCCCGCTCGGCCTGGAGGGCTCGGTCACCGCCGGCATCGTCTCCGCCCTGGACCGTACGGTCACCTCGGGCAGCGGCCAGCAGGACCAGCAGCTCCCGCCCGGCTGGGGCCTTGAGCAGCGCTCCCAGACCGAGTCCTCGACCACCACCCTCGGCGGCATGATCCAGACGGACGCGGCCATCAACCCGGGCAACTCGGGCGGCGCCCTGGTCGACTCGGCCGGCCGGGTGATCGGCATCAACACCGCCATCGCCACCGGCGGCAGCGGCAGCACCGGCAACATCGGCGTCGGCTTCGCGATCCCGATCACCACCGCCAAGCAGGTCGCGGAACAGCTGATCAGCACCGGCAAGGCCGTCCACGTCTACCTCGGCGTCAGCGTCAGCGACGCCACCGGCGACACCCCGGGCGCGCTGGTCGGCGCCATCACCCCGGACAGCCCCGCCGCCAAGGCCGGCCTCCAGCAGGGTGACATCATCACCAAGATCGACGACACGCCGGTCGACGCCGGCGAGACCGTGGTCGGCATCATCCGCGGCCACAAGCCCGGCGACAAGATCACCGTCCAGTACGTCCGCAACGGAAAGTCCGCCACGGCGACCGTCCCCCTGGAGGAGAAGACGGCCACCAGCTGACCTACCCTCGAACGGGATCGGCCGCGCCACTCGGGAGGCGCGGCCGATCCCGTTTTCCGCCGAGGATGATCAGGACCGGTTGAAGATCTCGACGACGCAAAGTCCGACTTAGTGCCATATAAGCCGGTAAAACGGTGAATTAGTGCATATTTGATTTTTCGTGATGAAGGCCGCAAGAAGGAATGGCGGCAGCTGCCATTTCTGGGTATGCCTTCGGTATGAGGCCTCTCCTGTCCTGGAGCACGTGCGCCACGAGCGCCGACTGCGTAGGGGTGGCGCGGCAGCCGTACGGGCGCTGCCTGCACCACCTGGAAGCCGAGGAGCTGGAGGAATGCCTCCGCTCCTTCGCCCCGGGGCAGGCGGTGGACCTGCGTGGCACGGTGATCAACGCTGACCTGCTTGATCGTGTCCTGACCGCCACCGGCGGCTTACTGGGACGCGCCAGGTTCGACCGCGCCCGGTTCCTGTCCCCCGCCCGCTTCGGCGACACCGCCTTCACCGGCGACGCCTCCTTCGACGGCGCCCGCTTCGAGGCGCTGGCCTCCTTCTTCGGGGCCCGCTTCGACGGCAACCTGTCCTTCCACGAGACCCGCTTCGCCCGCGAGTTCTCCCTGTACGGCTCGCGCGTGCGCGGCCACCTCTCCCTCGACCAGTCGACGGTCACCAGCGACGCCCTGTTCGGCGAGGCCTGCCTGGGCTCCGCCTCGTTCCGCCGGGCCGAACTGCACGGCTTCGCCTCCTTCGACCGGACCAGGTTCCACGGCGACGCCATCTTTCGCGGCGCACGGTTCTGGCGGGCGGTGTCCTTCCGGCGCACCACGTTCGAGGGCGCGGCCGGGTTCGAGTCGGTCAGGTTCGTCGGCAAGGCGTTCCTGGCGCCGTCGGCGGTGGCGCGGCGGCTGGCCCTGTCGGGGGCCCGGGCGCAGGGCGCGGTGGAGATCGACGCGGCGGGCTGCCCGGTGGAGCTGGCGGGCGCGCGGGTGCTGGGGCGGCTGGTGGTCCGGCTGCACGACGCCGACCTGGACCTGCGCGACCTGGTCAGCCGGGGCGAGTCCAGCGTGACCCGGCGCGGCGGGGCCGTCCGGGTGCTGTCGGTGGAGCGGCTGGACGCGGAGGAGATGACCATCGACGGCGCCGACCTGAGCGGATGCCACCTGCCGGGGGTGGCCGGCCCGGAGGGGTTGCGGTTCCAGGACTGCGTCTTCGCCAGCACGCCCCGGGGGCGCCACCAGCTGCGGCTGAGCTGGCCGCCGAGGTTCTGGCCGCGCCGCGCCCCGGGGAGCAGGTTCAGGTTCTTCAGGTTCGCCTGGTTCGGTCTGGTGGCGGTGGTCGCGGTGGCCACGCTGGTCTACTCGTCCACTCCGCAGCACCAGGCCAGGCGGCCGGCGGTGCGGACCACGCAGGCCAACGTCACGCCGTACCACGGCTGAAAGCCGGGGTAGCCGGGGAAAAGGTCAGGGTTGACCCCGATACCGGCCCGGTCCTGGTACCGAATAGGGTGGCCGGGCCATGGAAACCCTCATCGTGACCGACAGCGTGGACGAGTACGCCGACTCGCTCCGCCGTGCCCTGCGTGGACCCGGGCGGCTGAAGCGGGACATGGTCGCGGAGGTGCGGGACGGCCTGCGGGACGCGGCCGACGCCTATCGGGCGGAGGGCCTGGGCCCTCGGGAGGCCGAGCGGCGCGCGGTCGCGGAGTTCGGTTCGGTGGCGGAGATCGCGCCGGAGTTCCAGCGAGAGCTGACCGCAGGCCAGGGGCGGCGCACCGCGCTGCTGCTGTTCCTCACCGTGCCCGCGGTGGCGGTGCTGTGGACGGTGATCTGGAAGTTCTTTCCGGCCGGGCCGGTGTCGGTGCATCCGGGGTGGTACGGGCCGGTGGCCCGGGCGGTGGACCTGATCCAGCTGGCCACCGGTCTCTACGGCGGGCTGGCCCTGTGGTGGTTGCGCCGGGGCAGGCGCCCGGACCTGGTGGCGCGCTCGCTCGGGCTGCTGATGTGGATCCAGCTACCGGTGCTCGGCGCGCTCTGCACCGCCCTGATGCACGGGTCGAGCGACTCGATGACCCACATGGGCTACCCGCCGGGGCTGGTGGCCACCGGGGTGAGCGTGGTCTTCTGGGTCTGGCAGTTGCACAGTGCGGCACGCTGTCTGGCGGTCAGCGGGCGGGGTTGAGCACGCTGCCGATCACCTGGGTGAAGGCCGCCCACGCGGAGCGCTCACCGGCCAGTTCGGCGCGCCCGGTGCCGGTCAGCCGGTACGTGCGGCGCCGCCGTCCGCCGACCACGGCCCATTCGCTGGCCAGGAACCCGGCACGCTCCAGCCGCCGCAGCGCGGGATAGATGGTCCCGGTGGGCAGGTCGAGCACGCCGCCGCTGCGGGCGCGGAGAGCCTCGATGATCGCGTAGCCGTGCAGCGGCTCGTGTTCGAGCACCGACAGCAGCAGGGCATCCAGGTGTCCGCGGAGCTCGTCGGCATTCACGGGGTCACCCTATCTCGGTTCCTCATGTAGGCACTCTACATGTAGTCTGGCTACACGTAGAGAGGAGCCCCATGGACGTCCTGGATCTGGCCAGGTGGCAGTTTGCCGTCACGGCGAGCCTGCACTTCCTGTTCGTCGCGCTGACCCTCGGCCTGGCGCCGCTAGTCGCGATCATGCACACCCGGTACGTCCGGAGCGGCAACCCCGAGCATGAGCGCCTGACCCGCTTCTGGGGGCAGATCTACCTGGTCAACTACGCCCTCGGCATCGTCACCGGACTGGTGATGGAGTTCCAGTTCGGGCTGAGCTGGAGTGGGCTGACGCATTACGCGGGAGACGTGTTCGGCGCGCCGCTGGCCATCGAGACTCTGCTGGCCTTCTTCCTGGAGTCCACCTTCCTCGGGTTGTGGGTCTTCGGGTGGCACCGGTTGCCGAAGCGGCTGCACCTGGCGTGCATCTGGCTGGTCACGCTCACCGCGTACCTGTCGGCCTTCTGGATCATGGTGGCCAACTCCTTCCTGCAGAACCCGGCGGGTGCGGTCCTCCAGGGTGACCGCCTGGTGCTGACCGACTTCGGGGCACTGCTCGCCAACCCCACGCTGCAGATGGCGTTCCCGCACGTCCTTTCCGCCGGGCTGCTGACCGGCGGGGCCGTGATGATGGGGGCCAGCGCGTACCAGCTGTTCCGGAGGACCGCGGAGCGGGAGTTCTTCGCCCGGTCACTGCGGATGGGGGTGATCACCGCCTTCGTGGGCGCGTTCTTTGTCGTCTCGTTCGGGTTCGCCCAGATCGGGCCGGTCGAGTCGGTGCAGCCGAACAAGTGGGGCGCCAACGCGCTGGCCGGGGTCGCCGTCGGCAACATGATCTCCATCGGCATGCTGCTCTTCCTCGCCACCGGCATCCTGCTGGCGCTGCTGAAGTGGCTGCCGAACTGGCGGTGGCTCCACCCGCTGGTGATGCTCATCACCCCGATGCCGTTCATCACCGTGATCCTCGGCTGGCTCGCCCGGGAGGAAGGCCGCCAGCCCTGGCTCATCTACGGCAAGCTCACCGTCGCCGACGCGCTCACCCCCGGCCTGACCGCCGGGCAGATCACGCTCTCCTTCGTCGGCTTCGTCGGCGTGCTCGGGCTGCTCGCGGTCGTCGACTACGTCCTGATCGCGCGGCTGGTCCGGCGCGGCCCCGAAAGGGTCCCCCTGGGCGAGCGGCCGGTCCCCGCGCTGACCTTCTGAAGGAGCCGGACGATGGAAATCATTTGGTTCGGGATACTCGCCGTGCTGCTGGCCGGCTACTTCGCCCTGGAAGGCTTCGACATCGGGGTCGGGCTGCTCCTGCCGTTCACCGGCGACCGGGACAAGGCGGTCGGCGCCATCGGGCCCTTCGTGCTGGCCAACGAGGTCTGGCTGGTCGCGCTGGGCGGCGTGCTGCTCGGCGCGTTCCCCCTGCTGGAAGGGGAGGTGCTGAGCGCGCACTACGGGGTCGTGGTGGCGCTGCTGCTGTCGTGGATCGTCAGGGACGCCGGGCTCTGGTTCCGCCGCCGCCTGGACGGGCCGGGCTGGCGCGCCTTCTGGACCGGCGCGATCACCGTGGGCTCCCTCGGTCTCGCGCTGTCCTGGGGCGGGGTGCTGGCCGGGATCATTGGGGGTCCGGCACTTCTCGGCCTCGCGTACGGTGTGGTGGTGGCGGTGGCGTTCGCCTTCCACGGGTGGACCTTCCTGGCCTGGCGGCTGCCTGGGGACGCCGTGGCGCAAGGGGCGCGGCGCGGTGGGGCGGCGCTGGGTGTGTCGGCGGTCGTCGCGATGGCGCCCGCCCTGGTGCCGCTGGGGGTGCTGGCCGGTGACGTGGTGGACAGAGCCGCCCCGTCGGCGACCCTGTCGGTGCTGAGCCTTATCGTGTTGCCGTTCGTTCCCGTGCTCGCCGGGGCGCAGGTCTGGGTCTGGCGCAGCTTCGGGAAGGGCGCCGTACCGACGTTCTTCTGACCGGCTTCGGGGGGAATCGTGCACAGGGAGCTGCTGCGGTCGCTGCCCCGCCTGCATCTGGCGGTCTGTCTGGGCGCGGCGATCGTGGCGGGGCTGCTGGTGCTGGTCCAGGCCGAGCTGCTGGCCGGGGTGCTCTCCGGGCGGTTCACCCCGGCGGTGCTGCTGCCGCTGGCGCTGGTGATCGGGGCCCGGGGGGCGCTGAGCTGGGTGCAGGGCGTCGCGGCCGGGCGGACCGCCAGCGGGGTCAAGTCACTGCTGCGGCACCGGCTGCTCGCGCGGTTCCAGGAGCTGGAGCTTTCCGGTCACCGGTCGGGGGAGTTGGTCACGCTCACCGGGCGGGGGCTGGACGCGCTCGATCCGTATCTGACCGGGTACCTGCCGTCGGTGGCGGTGGCGGCCGTGGTGCCCGTCGCGGTGCTCATCCGGCTGTTCGTGGCCGATCTGACGACCGCGATCATCGTCCTGGTCACGCTGCCGCTCATTCCGATCTTCGGGGCCCTGGTGGGGATGACCACCAAGGCGGTGACCGAACGGCAGTGGCGGGCGCTGGCCCGGCTCGGGGGGCACTTCCTCGACGTGGTCCGCGGGCTGCCGACGCTGCGGGCCTTCGGGCGGGCGCGGTACCAGGCGTCGGTGATCCGTGAGGTGGCGGACGCGCACCGCTCGGCCACCATGCGCACGCTCCGGGTGGCCTTCCTCTCCTCGCTGGTGCTTGAGCTGGTGGCGTCGTTGTCGCTGGCGCTGGTGGCCGTGCCGGTTGGGCTGCGGCTGCTTTCCGGGTCGCTGGATCTGACCACCGCGCTGCTGGTGCTGCTGCTGGCGCCGGAGGCGTACCTGCCGTTGCGGGTGATGGGGACCCGGTTCCACGCCGCGATGGAAGGGGTGACGGCGGCCGACCAGACGTTCGCGCTGCTCGGCGAGGGCGTGTCGCGGGAGCCCGGGCGGCTCGAGAGCAGCGGGGAGATCCGACTGGAAGGGGTCACCGTGCGCTATCCCGGGCGCGACGATCCCGCACTCGACGAGGTCTCCCTGGTCATCGCACCAGGCGAACGGGTGGCGGTGATCGGCGAAAGCGGGGCCGGCAAGAGCACCCTGCTCCACCTGCTGCTCGGCTTCGTCGCCCCCACCTCGGGCCGCATCCTGGTCGGCGGTGTCGACCTGGCCGACCTCGACCTGGACGCCTGGCGCCGCCGCCTCGCCTTCGTTCCCCAGCGCCCCCACCTGTTCGCCACCTCGGTGGCGGAGAACATCAGCCTCGGGGCCAACGCCTCACCCGCCGAGATCCGCACAGCCGCCACCGAGGCCCAGGCCGCGGGCTTCATCGACGACCTTCCCGACGGCTACGACACCGTCCTCGGCGAACGCGGGGCTACCCTGTCCGCCGGTCAACGCCAGCGCGTCGCCCTGGCCCGCGCCTTCTGCCGCCCCTCCGCCGAGATCCTCCTCCTCGACGAACCCACCGCCCGCCTGGACGGCCGCAGCGAATCCGCCGTCCTCGACGCCACCCGCCGCCTCGCCGAGGGCCGCACCGCGATCATCGTGGCCCACCGCCCTGCCATGATCGACCTCGCCGACCGGGTCATCCGCGTCTCCGCCGGAAAGATCGTGGACGACCGGGTCCGGGCGGGAGGCGTCTGATGAACTTTGTGGGCACTCGGATGACCGGGATGACGTGGAAATGACCTGGATGACCTGGATCAAAGGTATGGCCGGGCGGCTGACGGTCGCCGCGCTGGCCGGAGCCGCGGCGGATCTGTTCGGAATCGGGCTGATCGCGTCGGCCGCCTGGCTGATCACCCGGGCCGCCGAGCAGCCCCCGCTGGCCGTCCTTTCCGTCGCCATCGTCGGAGTACGGGCATTCGCCACCGGACGCGGAGTCCTTCGCTACGCCGAACGACTGGCCGGGCACGACGTGGCCTTGCGAGCCCAGGCCAGGACTCGCGAAGAGCTGTACACGTCCCTGATCCCGGCCGGTCCACTGACCCACCGGGGCGCCGACCTGCTCAGCCGCATGGTGGACGACACCGACGCCGTCCAGGACCTGCTGGTGCGCTGCCTGCTCCCCGCCATCGCGGCCCTGGCCACCGGCGTGGTGGCCGTGGTGATCGGCGTCTTCCTCCTGCCCACCGCCGCCGTCGCGCTGCTGGTGGGTCTGGTGATGGCCGGGGTACTGCTACCGCTCGCCACAGCCACCGCATCCCGGCGCTGGTCGGCCCGGCTTGCCCCGGCACGGGCCGAACTCGCGTCCCGGGTGGCGGACCTGGTCCATGGCGCGGCCGACCTAGCGGCCTACGGGGCCGAGGGGCGGGCACTTGAGGCCGGGATGGCGGCCGATGATCGCTTGGCAGCACTGGAGCGGCGTCAAGCCCGGACAGGGGCGACGGCCATGATGGCCGGAGTGCTGGCCCAGGGACTCACCGTCGTGGCCGTGGTCTGGATCTGTACCTCCGCAGCCGCCGGGACCATCACCACCACCGTCCTGGCCCTGGTGTCGCTCGTCGCCTTCGAGCCCGTGCTGCCGCTGGCGGCGGCCGGAGAGCGGTTGACAGGCGTGCTGGCCGCGCTACGCCGTCTACGCGAGATCAAGGCTACGCCCCCAGCGGTGCACGAACCCTCGACGCCGGTCTCCATGCCCTCGGGACCGCTCACCATCGAGATCCAAGATCTGGCCGTGCATCACTCCGGCCGTCCTGCACTGGATGGGGTCAGCCTCACGCTCACTCCTGGTCGGCGGGTGGCGGTCGTGGGACCCAGCGGAGCGGGGAAAAGCACTCTATTGTCCGCATTGATGCGAACAGTTGATTATGTGTCCGGGAAAATCCTTATTAACGGAATTGATGTTCGGGATATCGCATCGGACGATGTCCGAGGGGTGGTTAGTGGGCTCACCCAAGATCCTTACGTATTCCAGGCATCCATTAAGGCCAACCTGCGGCTTGCCGGGCCTGATGCCTCAGATGGGCGTCTAGAGCAGGTGGTGCAGGCCGCGCATTTGGAAACCTGGGTGGCTCGCACAGGCTGGGACACCGAACTCGGCGAAGATGGCCGCACCCTCTCTGGTGGCCAACTCCAACGGCTCGCCCTGGCCCGCGCCCTGCTCTACGACCCACGTGTCCTACTCCTGGACGAGCCCGCCGAGGCCCTCGATGAAGCCACAGCAGACGATCTGATGACCGACCTACTGGACGCCACGCACGGTCGCACCACGCTCTTGGTCACCCACCGGCTTCGCGGCCTGGAAGCAGTCGACGAAATCATTGTCCTTGAAAACGGCAAAGTGATCCAACAAGGTACTCATGCCCAGCTCCTAAAGGCCTCCGGATACTATCGGGCTTTGTGGCAAGCGGAAGCCATGCTCACGAGTTAACAGCCCATTGTCGACATGGCCCGAAATCTCCAATTCCTCAAAGCTAGTGGGTTCCGGCTACTCTGGCAGTAACTTGCCCAGGCTAGCGAGTGTGTTCCCCGCGCACGCGGGGGTGGTCCCTGCAGCGACGAGATCCTGGCCACCTTGGCCACGTGTTCCCCGCGCACGCGGGGGTGGTCCTGCTGGGCAGGGGGACATGGTTCTGTCCACTGGGTGCTCCCCGTGGACGCGGGGATGATTCGCCTCGTCGGGTAAGTGGTATGGGCACCTCCGATGGTCGGGGGTGCCCATTTGCGTGGGGACTATTTCTGGCTGAGTTGGATGATTCGTGGGGGGTTTAGGGTGGTCAGGATCTCGTCGGAGCAGTTGCACGAGCCGCAGCCGGGAAGCATGGCCTCTCCTCGAGGTAGGGGGCTTCATCCCCGAAGGTAGACAACTGGACGACGGAATGCCGCGCGGGGGCACATGGTTGTGTCCACTGAAGAAGGGAGTCGTGTGTGGCGACGGTCGAGGTAACCGAGAAGAACTTCAACGAGGTCGCGGACAGCGGGATCGTTCTGCTTGACTTCTGGGCGGCGTGGTGTGGGCCGTGCCGGACGTTCGCCCCGATCTTTGAGAAGGCGTCGGAGGAGCACGCCGACATCACCTTCGGGAAGGTCGACACTGAGGCGCAGCCGGCGCTGGCCCAGGGGTTCGATATCACCGCGATTCCCACGATCATGGCGATCCGGGATGGCATCGTGGTCTTCGCCCAGCCGGGCGCCCTGCCGGGGGCGGCGCTCGACGATCTGATCAGGCAGTTGCGGGCGCTGGACATGGACGCCATCCGCGCCGAGATCAGCGCGGAGATGGACAAGCAGGCCAAGCAGGCGTAGGTAGGGACGCGGCCCTTCGCCGAGGTCCGGGGCGGATTTCGGTGGCGTATCGCCACCGGATCTCTGCCGGAGGCTGTTACCGGGTAGGGCGGAAGGACCACGGCAAGCAAATTCCGCGCATCAATGCGGCGGCCGGCCACCCTGGCGGAGCCGGGTCCGACCGAAGGCGTTCACGAAGACGGGGCCTCCACCGAGGATTTCGGTGGAGGCCCCGTAACGCTTTCACAGGCCCGAATGCGGGCGCCGGGGTGGCCGAACGCCGCGGACGGTTAGAGTTTGCGGCCGATGCCGCCGAAGCCGATGGAGACGCTGGTGTTCGGGAAGATCTCGTCGGCGTCCGGGCGCCAGTCGCGGGGGTAGACCAAGCCCGGGTCGAGGAGTTCGTAGCCGTCGAAGAAGCCCAGGATCTCGGCGTGGCTGCGGAGGGCCAGGGAGGCGGTGGCCTTGCGGTAGATCTCCAGGGCGTCGCCGATGATCTCGGGCATGGACTCGGTGGCGTGGCTGAGGGCCAGGTAGCTGCCCGGGGCGCTGACATCGCGCAGGCGCGCTACCACCTCGTAAGGTTTGTCCGCTTCATGGAGGAAGTGGAGGATGGCGAAGAGCAGGAAGGCCACCGGCTTGTCGAAGTCGATCTCGCCGCTGACCGCCGTCAGCAGGTCGTCGACGTCGCGCAGGTCGGCGCGGACGACCTCGACGTTCTCACCCCGGCCGAGCAGGGCCTGCCCGTGCGACACCACCACGGGGTCGTAGTCGACGTAGACGACCTTGCAGTCGGGGGCCAGCGCGTGCGCGATCTCGTGCACGTTGCCCTGGGTGGGCAACCCGGAGCCGATGTCCACGATCTGCCGCACCCCGGCGTCGACCAGGCAGTGCACGGTCCTGGCGAGGAACGCCCGGTTCTCCCGGGCGGCGTTGCGGACGTCGGGGAACAGCGCGGTCATCTGCTCGGCCGCCGCCCGGTCGGCGGCGAAGTTGTCCTTGCCGCCTAGGTGGTAATCGTAAATCCGGGCGACGTTGGGGACGTTCGGGTCGACACCGGGTGGCGGCGGCTGGGTCATATGCTCTCCCATGAAATCGGAGAAACGATCATACGACGTTCACGGGGGAAATATCCCCTAATAGTGGTCACTGAGCTCGGTAGAGCTCGGCCACCCGGAACGCCAGGTCCAGTGACTGGCCCCGGTTGAGGCGCGGGTCGCAGGCGGTCTCGTAGCGGAGCGCCAGGTCCTCCTCCACGATCGCGTGGCCGCCGCCGACACACTCGGTGACGTCGTCGCCGGTGAACTCGATGTGGATGCCCCCGGGGTGGGTGCCCAGCGCGTGGTGCACCTCGAAGAACCCGGCCACCTCGTTGAGCACGTCGTCCAGCCGCCGGGTCTTGAAGCCCCCGGCCGCCTCGAAGGTGTTGCCGTGCATCGGGTCGCAGATCCAGGTCACCGTGGCGCCGCTCGCGGTCACCTTCTCCACCAGGGTGGGCAGCGCCTCGCGCACCTTGCCGGCGCCCATCCGGGTGATGAAGCTGAGCCGCCCGGGCTCGTTGTCGGGGTTGAGCTTCTCCACCAGGGACAGCGCCTGCTCGGGCGTGGTGGCCGGGCCCAGCTTGACGCCGATCGGGTTGCGGATCTGGCTGAAGAACTCCACGTGCGCCCCGTCCAGCTGCCGGGTGCGCTCCCCGATCCAGACCATGTGCGCGGACACGTCGTACGGCTGGCCGGTGCGCGAGTCGATCCGGGTCAGCGCGTGGTCGTAGTCCAGGATCAGCGCCTCGTGCGAGGAGTAGAACTCCACCGTGTGGAACTCCTCGGGATCGGCCCGGCAGGCCCGCATGAAGGCCAGCGCCTGGTCGATCTCCCGGGCCAGCCGCTCGTACCGCTGCCCGGCGGGGGAGGCGGCCACGAAGTCCTGGTTCCAGGCGTGCACCTGGCGGAGGTCGGCGTAGCCGCCCTTGGTGAAGGCGCGGGCCAGGTTGAGGGTGACGGCCGAGGAGTGGTACGCGCGCAGCAGACGGCCCGGGTCTGGGACCCGGGCCTCGGCGGTGAACTCGAAGCCGTTGACCATGTCACCCCGGTAGGCGGGCAGTTCCACCCCGTTCCGGATCTCGGTGTTCTTGGAGCGGGGCTTGGCGAACTGCCCGGCCAGCCGGCCGATCTTGACCACCGGCACCCGGCCCGCGTAGGTCAGCACGATCGCCATCTGGAGCAGCGTCTTCAGCTTGTTCCGCACGTTGTCGGCGGTGGCCCCGGCGAAGGTCTCGGCGCAGTCGCCGCCCTGGAGCACGAAGGCCTCGCCCCGGGCCACCGCCGCCAGGTCGGCCTTGAGCTGGTCGCACTCCCCGGCGAAGACGAGCGGGGGCAGGCCCTTGAGTTCGGCCACCACTCTGTCGAGTTCGGCACGGTCGGGCCAGTCGGGCTGCTGGGCGGCGGGCAGGTCACGCCAGGTGTCGAGATTGAGTGCGCTCACGGGACACCAGGTTATGTCACCTGCCCGGTCGTCACCGATCTCTTGTCCACCTGGTGAGATCGGACGTGTTCCGGCAGGAAGCCCAGGCCGATCACCCGTCCGACCAGCCGTTTCACTCCCAGCGGGAGCCGGTCGGCGGCGGCGCCCAGGTCCTGGGGGAGCTGGGCGCCGGCCAGCACGGGCTGGATCACCCGGTTCTGCACCATGATCTGGAGCTGCTGGGTGGCGACGGTCGGGAAGATGCGCCGCCGCCGGACCTTGGCCAGCAGCGAGGCGGGCACCGGGTCCAGCACCGGCCGGCGCCGTTGCTGCGCCCGGGCCAGCGGTCCGGCCAGGATGTTGGCCGCGGCCACCGCGTCCTGCACGGCCAGGTTGATGCCGACGCCGCCGATGGGGGACATCGCGTGGGCGGCGTCGCCGATCACCAGCAGGCCGGTCAGGTGCCAGCGGCGGAGCCGGTTCACCGCCACGGTGAGCACGCTCACGTCGTCGAAGGTGAGCCGGTCCGGCCGGACGAACGGGATGAGCTTCCGGATGGCGGCCCGGAACGACTCCACGCCGCGCGCCTTGAGCGCCCCGTAGCTCCCCTTGGGGATCAGGTAGGCCAGTTGCCAGTAGGTGTCCCGGTTGATCGCCACCATGCCCTCGCCCCGGCCGGGCCGCAGGAAGGTGTCCTCGGGCGTGCCAGGGTCGCGCTCCAGCCGGAACCAGACCACGTCCATGGGGGCGCCCAGGTCGACCGGTTTGAGGCCGAGCACCCGTCGTACGTCGGAGTGGCGGCCGTCGGCCGCCACGGTGAGGCCGGCGCGGATCTCGTGGGTGCGCCCGTCGTGCCGGTAGCGCAGGCCGCGGATCACGGCGCCGTCCCTGAGCACGCCGGTGACCTCGGCCTCCATGATCAGATTGAAGGCCGGGTAGGCCTTGGCCGCCGAGATGATCATGTTGAGGAATTCCCACTGCGGCACCATGGCGATCTTCTGGAACCGCCCGGGCAGGCTCCGGAAGTCGGCCACCGTGACCACCCGGTCACCGGTGTTCAGGGCCAGGTAGGGGAACTCGTGGTAGGGCAGCTTCTGGAACTCGCCCAGCAGGCCCAGCTCGTCCAGCACCTGGAGGGTGGACGGGTGGATGGTGTCCCCTCGGAAGTCCCGCAGGAAGTCGGCGTGTTTCTCGAGCAGCGTCACCTGGACGCCGGCTCTGGCCAGCAGCAGGGCCAGCATCGCGCCGGCGGGGCCGCCGCCCGCGATCACACATGTCGTGTCCACTTCGGACCCTTACCCTGGAATGCCGGGAAAAATGACGCCGGCTCGCCAATCCGCCGGGCCACGGTGCGCGAATAGCGCAGTGTGAAAGGGGGGTGGACATGAACGACGACCTCCACACCCTCTTGGGGGCGTACGTGCTGAACGCGCTGCCGGATGAGGAACAGGGGGTGTTCGAGGAACACCTGATGCGCTGTGAGGCGTGCGCGGGGGAGGTGCTCGGGCTGCGGGAGACCGCGGGGGCGCTGGCCGCGGGTGTGGCGGAGCGGCCGCCGCCGCGGCTGAGGCCCCGGGTGCTGACGGAGATCGCCCAGGTGCGGCAGCTTCCGCCGGAGCCCGTGCGCGCGGAGCCGACGCCTTACCAGCTCGCCAAGAGCCGGGCGAGGGAGCGGGCCAGGACGCGCGTCCGGTGGCGCGGCCGGATCGCGGTCGGGCTGGTGGCGGTCTCGGTGGCGGCGGCGGTCTCGGCGGGTGTGCTGGCGGTGACCACCGTGCGGCAGCGGGACCGCACCCTGGCCGAGACCACGGGCCTGCTGGCCGCGCCGGACGTGGTGGTCCGCAGGGTGCCGTTGACCGGCGGCGGTTCGGCGACCGTGGTGGCCTCCGCGGGCCAGGGGCGGCTGCTGTTCGCCTCCGACCTGCCGGCGTTGCCCGCGGGCCGGACGTACCAGATGTGGCTGATCGGCCCGGGCGGGACGCGGTCGGCGGGGCTGGTGGACGGCGGCGGGGTGCGCACCGCCACCGTGCCGGTGTCCGGCGGGGCGCGGCGGTTCGGGCTGACGGTCGAACCGGCCGGCGGCTCGGAGCAGCCGACCAGCACGCCGATCCTGCTCACCCGGCTCGCCTGACGGCTGCCAGGACGCCGAGCGTTGACGGGAGGCCGGGCGTTCACCTGCCTCGTCTGAGGACCTCCAGGGCGCGGACCAGGCCCTCGGTGGCGAGGGTGCGGATCTGTTTGTACTCCTCCTCCGGGTGCTGCCGGGGAGCCTCCTCGACCAGCATGATCAGGTACAGGTAGGCCCGGTAGAGGGCGACCCGCACCTCGGTGGTGTGGGTGAACAGGCCCTGCCCGCCCCCGGCGTCGTGGTAGCCGACCAGCATCGGGTCGTCGCCCTGGATCTCGCCGAAGATGGTGGGGGTGACGAAGTCGGCGATCGGGTCACCCCAGAAGGCCCGCTCGTGGTCGATCAGCGCCTCGATCCCGCCGTCCCTGAGGAAGACGTTGCCGGGCCAGATGTCGAAGTGCACCAGGCGGGGGACGACGATCTCGTCCAGCGCGGGGCCGTTCCGGTGGAACAGCCCGGCGATCTCCACGATGGAGGCGGGTAACCGGGTGGCGTACCGGACCGCGTCGTCCAGGATGGCCCCGGCCATCACCAGGAACGCCTCCCGCCAGGTGCGGCCGGTCAGTCCCGCGTACGGGTAGCCGAAGACGCCGTGGCCGGGGATGGTGTGCAGCCGGGCCAGGCAGGCGCCGAGTTCGAAGCGGATGACCCGCTCCTGGTCCGGGGTCACGGTGGCCCGGTTCCACGGCACCCCGTCCAGGGCGGACAGGATGAGGAAGTCGCCGCCGATCAACGGGTCGTCGAAGCCGGCGTGCAGCAGGGCCGCGAGCGGGAGGTCGGCGTCGGCCGCCAGCTGGTAGACCATCGCCTCGGTGCGGAGCAGGTCCCGCTCGTAGGTGAGCAGCTTCAGGTCGGGCGGCGGGCTGACCTTGAGCACGACGTCCCTGCCGTCCTCCAGGCCGAGCCGCCAGACGGCGTTGGCGAAGCCGTCCGTGAGCTCCTCGGAGGAGACCATGCCCACCCCCAGCGCGTCCAGCACGAGGGCGTCCAGCTCGGCGGCGGTCAGGCGCCGCTTGGTCCTGCTATCCATGTCCGTCCATGTTTGAAAGGGGTCTCGGGGGTCAAAGGGCGGCGAGGGTCCAGGCGGCCCGGTGGGTGTCGCCCGGCTTCAGCACGATCAGGTCGGTCCCCGAGTTGAACGCGTCCGGCGGACAGGTCATCGGCTCCACCGCCAGGCCGTGGTAGTCGAGCCCGGTGCCGGTGCAGATCTGGACCCACGGCAGCACGGTCGCGTCCCAGGACATCTCCAGGCCGCCCTCCGGGCCGCGCACCCGCACCTGGCCCTCGGCCAGCGCGGTGAAGGCGTGGTCGATGGCGGTGTCCCCGATCCGGCGCGCCTGGCGGTAGTCGTAGGGGGTGTAGGTGACGTCCTCCAGCGCGCGGGGGGCGAGCAGCTCGTCCACCAGGAGGACCTTGGCGGCCGGCAGGTCCAGCTCGTACTCCCGCACATCCGGTCCTGCCAGCAGCCACGGGTGCGGTCCGGTGCCGTACGGCGCGGCGTTCTCGCCGATGTTCTCGGCGGTGACGGTGGTGGTGAGCCCGGCGGCGGACAGGTCGTGGCGGGTCTCCAGGCGGAGCCGGAACGGGTAGCCGGGCTGGGGTTCCAGGGTGTGGGTGAACCGGGCGAACGCGTGGTCGTCCTCGACGCAGGCGAACTCGGCGCAGGTCCACGGCACGGCGGCGACGAACCCGTGCAGGGCGTGGCCCCGCTCGGGCTCGTTCACCGGCAACTCGAAGCACTCGTCGGCGAAGACATACCGCGCGCCGACCACCCGGTTGGGCCACGGGGCCAGCACGGCGCCGTTGAAGAACGGGGGAGGCCCTTCCGGCGCCCAGCCCGGTATCAACTCACGTCCGTCGAAACGCAGTCCATGCACGGCTGCGCCGACATCCGTCACATCCGCCTGATATCCACCGCCAAGAAGGGTGTACGTAGACACGGGGGGTGTCCTCTCTGTGTTTATTAACCGAACCGTACGTTGGCCGGCATTGGCCTGGTCCGGCCGCGTTCAGCCGGTGTCCTCCCTCCATAGCTCCAGACACCGGCGCGGCCGGACGAGATCAGTTTACGGAGGGGAACCGAGCGATTGTGGGAGCGCTCCCACTACTATGGGTAATCCTAGTCCTTTAGGTTGGAGAGTCAACAAAAGGGGGCGGTTTGCTGGGATTATCGGACTTCTCCGGTCTTGATCACGTCGCGGTACCAGAGGGCGCTGTCCTTGAGAGTGCGGTGCTGGGTGGCGAAGTCCACGTGCACGACGCCGAACCGCTGGGCGTAGCCCTCGGCCCACTCGTAGTTGTCGAGCAGCGACCAGACGTGGTAGCCCTCCACCCGTACGCCCGCCTTCATCGCCCGGTGCAGTGCCGCCAGGTGGCCGCGCAGGTAGGAGATGCGGTCCAGGTCCGCGACCCGGCCGTCCTGGCCGGGCTCGTCGTCGGTGGCCAGGCCGTTCTCGGTGATGACCAGCGGGACCTCGGGGTAGTCCCGCTTGACCTGGACCAGGATGTCGTGGAAGCCGTCCGGGTAGTCCTCCAGCCAGCTCGCCGCACGCACCGGATGCTTGATCACCCGCTCGCCGTCCGAGCCGACGAAGACCGGCGTGTAGTACTGCACCGCGAGCAGGTCGACGGGCTCGCTGATGGCGGCCAGGTCGCCCTCGTGGATGTGGCTGCGGTCGGTCAGGATCCCCTCGGGGTAGGCGCCCTTGAAGATCGGGTCGAGGTAGAGCCGGTTCTCCAGCCCGTCCTGGTGCCAGGCCGCCGTCCTGGCCTCGGGGGTGTCCTCGGCTGGGTAGGTCGGGTGCAGGTTGAGCGCGGGGCCGATCCGGCGGCCGGCGTACTGCTCGTGCAGGACGCGGCTGGCCAGGCCGTGCGCCAGCAGCAGGTGGTGGCAGGCCACCAGGGCCCGGTCCCAGTCGGCCACGCCAGGGGCGTGCACGCCCGTCTTGTAGCCGCACTCCACCACCGTCTTCGGCTCGTTGATGGTCAGCCAGTCCCGGACGTGCAGCGCCCCGAAGACGATCTCGGCGTAGTCGGCGAACCGGTGCGCGGTCTCCCGGCTCTCCCAGCCGCCCTCGTCCTGGAGCGCCTGCGGCAGGTCCCAGTGGAAGAGCGTGACCATCGGCCGGATGCCCCGTTCGACCAATCCGTCCACCAGCCGCCGGTAGAAGTCCAGGCCCTTCTGGTTGGGCGCGCCCTTCCCGGTGGGCTGGATCCGCGGCCAGGCCACCGAGAACCGGTAGCTGCGCAGTTCCAGGTCCCGCATCAGGTCCAGGTCCTGCTCGTAGCGGTGGTAGTGGTCGGCCCCGGGGTCCCCGGTGTCGCCGTTCCGCACTTTTCCCGGGGTGGCGGCGAAGGTGTCCCAGATGGACACCCCCCGCCCGTCCTCCTTGGTCGCTCCTTCGATCTGGTACGCGGAAGTGGCCGCGCCCCAGACGAAGTCGCTCGGGAACCGCAGAGCGTTCATGGGTCTCCTTGGTAATTGTGTAGCGGTTGCTCACGTACTGAGTGGTATGAGCAGAAATACCGTATGGTGCGTCATTCCAGCCAATGGCGTGGTGTTTCCAGTAGGTGTTTCACCGCAGCCAGGAAGAGCGCGGCGTCCCGCCCGTTCACCACCCGGTGGTCGAAGGCGATCCCCAGCTGCACCACCTGCCGGACCGCGAAGCCCTCCCCGGCCGGGACCACCTCCTGCTGGGTGGCGGCCAGCGAGAGCGCGGCCACCTGGCCGGGGTAGATGATCGGCACCGCCAGCGTCACCGCGCCGTCGTTGTGCAGGGTCACCGTGATGTTGGCGCCCTCCAGGTCACGCTCCCGGAAGCTGCCGCGCAGCGCGGTCATCCGGTAGTCCATGAGCTCGCGGGCCACGGCGTCCAGCGGGCGGGCCTGCGCGTCCCTGACCACCGGGATGAACAGGCCCTTGCCGACGTCGATGGTGACGCCCACGTGGGCCGCCTCGGCCAGCCGTACGGTGCCGGGCTCGACCAGGGTGGCGAACATCAGCGGGAACTCGATCAGCTGCTCGGCGACCGCCTTCACCAGCAGTTCGGACAGGCCGATCAGGGTGCGGGCGTGCCGGGACAGGTCCCTGGTCAGCTTGGCCGTGTCGGTGACGTCGACCTTGACGGCGGTGAACGCGGCGGGGACGGTCTGGTGCGAGAGGCTGACCACCTCGGCGGTGAGGCGCTGGGCCTTGGTGAGCCGGACGAGGCGGGGGTCCTCGGGCTCGGCGGCCTGCTCCGCCAAGGCGGCGAGGCTCTCCACGTCCTCGCGGCGGATCACCTTCTTGCCGAGGACGGCCAGTTGCCCGGCCGTCACGCCGAGCTCGGCCATGCGGGCGCGGGCGGGGGCGGTGATGACGACGTCCTCCACCGCCTCCGTGGGCGCTTCCACGGACGTAGGGATCTCCGCGGACTCGCCCGGCGCCTGGAGGCGGGCGATCAGCTGGCCCGGCTCGCAGTCGGCGCCCTCGGCGATCACCCGGCGCAGGATGCCGGCGTCCTCGGCGCAGAGCTCCTCGGCGGTCTTGGAGGTCTCCACCACCACCAGCGGGTCGCCGATGGCCACGGCGGCACCGTCGTCGGCCAGCCACTCCACCAGCACGTAGCTGGTGTCGTTGTTGTTGAGCTTGGGCACCCGGATCTCGATCACGCGAGCACTGCCTTCCTGATGGTGTCCGCCTGCACGATGACCTCGCGTTCCAGGTGCGGGGCGGTCGGGATGACCGAGTCCGCGCCGCTGACCAGCCGGATCGGGCCGGACAGGGTGTCCCACAGTGCCGGGTGGAGCAATCGGGCCACCTCGGCCCCCCAGGTGCCGCCGGCGGTGCCGTCCTCGGCCACGCAGACCGTGCCGGCCGAGCGGAGCAGGTCCAGCACCGGGGCCACCTCCAGCGGGTAGAGGCGGCCGGGGACCAGCAGCACGCAGGTGATCTCGTGCTCGATGAGCAGCTCCCGCATCGCCTCCAGGGCCCGGTCGGCCAGCCCACCGGGCGCGATGATCACGCAGTCCGGGGGCAGGTCGCCGTCGGCGTACACGCGGGCCCAGCCGCCGGTCAGCTCGAACCGGAACAGGTCGTCCACCACGCCGTCCCGGCAGATCCGCCGGGTGTAGAGCACCTTGTCCTCGAAGAGCACGCAGGGGGCCTGGCGGGCGAACATGTCGGTGAGCAGGGCGTGCGCGTCGTGGAAGGGGCTCAGCTCGTACAGGGCCAGGCCGGGCATGCCGATGAAGTGTTTCTGCGGGCTCTGGCTGTGCGTCGGGCCGTAGCCGCGGCGGCCGCCGGTGGGGCAGCGCACGATCAGCGGGATCGGGACCTGGCGGCCGTACATGGCGGTGGACTTGCTGGCGAAGTTGAGCAGCTGGTCGAAGGCGAGCGCGGCGAAGTCGCCGAACATGATCTCCACGATCGCCCGGTCCCCGGCCAGCGCCAGGCCGGCGCCCACGCCGACGATGCCGCCCTCGCTCAGCGGGGTCGAGACGACCCGGTCGCCGAACCTGGTGGACAGGCCCTTGGTGATTTTGAACGCCCCGCCGTACGGGTCGGTGATGTCCTCGCCCAGCACGTGCACGGACGGGTCGGCGGCCAGCAGCGTGTGCAGCGCCTCGTTCAGGTGCTCGGCGACCCTCATGGCCGCTCCCAGGCCGAGAGCGGGCGGATCATGACGTCGTCCACGACGCGCTCCACGAAGGCCCGCTGCTCCTCCTCCAGCCGGGCGAACTGCTCGGGGAAGGCCGCGGCGTACCGGGGGTGCCAGTCGTGCTCGGCGGCCTCCCGCAGCTCCTCGGAGGTGCGGGTGTCGTCGCCCTTGCTGTGCGGGCCCAGCCGGTGTACGGCGATCTCGGCCACCACCGGGCGGGACTCGGAGCGGGCCCTGGCCAGCAGCGGGGCCAGTTCGGCGCGGATCACGTTCACGTCCACCGCGTCCACCCGGTGGTGGAGCACCCCGAAGGCCGCCGCCCGGCCCGCGACCGTCCCGGCCATCTGCACGGTGGTCGGCGTGGACTGGGCGATGCGGTTGTGCTCGACCACCACCAGCAGCGGCGCCCGCCACAGCTGCGCCATGTTCAGCGCCTCGTAGACCGAGCCCTCGCCCCAGGTCCCGTCCCCGATGTACGCGCAGGCGAGCCGTCCCGGCGCCGTCCGCTTCAGCCGCAGCGCCACCCCGACCGCCACCGGCAGGCTCTCGCCCTGCACCCCGGTGGACAGGAAACGCTCGTGAAAGATGTGCTGGCTGCCGCCGACCCCGTTGCAGAGCGCGCCCTCCCGGCCCATGATCTCGGCGAGCAGCGCGTGCGGCTCGTCGTACCTGGCCAGGAAGTGGCCGTGGCCCCGGTGGTTGCTGAACACGAAGTCTTCCGGGTCCAGCAGGCCGGTCACCGCGACCGGCACGTGCTCCTGGCCCAGGCAGGTGTGGGTGGTGCCGTTGAGCTGGCCGCGTTCGAACAGCCGCAGCAGCGCCCGTTCGAAGTACCGGATCCGGAGCATGCGCTCCAGGTCCGCGTCGGCCACGGGTGTCAGGTCCCGTACCCGCTCCTCTGTCGCGCCGATCATGCGGTGCCCATCCTGCCTTTCTCCTTCGTGTTTCTTTCCTTCGCCCGCGCGGCCAGAGCCGCCAGGGCGGCCTGCCGCCGGTTCGGCCGCAGGGAGGTCAGATGGTTCTCCAGCGCGTCCTCGTCCAGCCCGGCGATGAACTCGCGGGCCGCCGCGCGGGAGCGCCGGGACAGCTCCCGGTGGAGTTCGGGGTGGGCGAGCACGGCGCCCAGCGCGTCCGCCCAGGGGCCCAGATCCTGTTCCGGGACGACGGGCACCGGCCGGGCGTGGCCGGTGGACTCGTAGCTCTCGATGCGCCGCACCGGCAGCAGGTACTGCACGCCCAGCTTCGCCTCGGCCAGCCCGCCCACGTCGGCGGCGAGCACCGGGATGCCCCTGGCCATCGCCTCCACGCAGGTGTAGCCGAAGGTCTCGTCCCAGAGCGAGGGCATCAGCAGCACCCGGGTCCTGGCCAGGATCTCGTCGATGTCGTCGGACGGTTCGATCACCGTGATGTTCGGCCGCCGCTCCAGCTCGGCGCGCTCCGCCGGGGTCGCCCCCCAGGTGGGCACGGCCAGGAAGGGCACGTCCTGGCGGGCGTCGGCCAGGCCGAGCAGGATGGCCAGGCCCTTGTACCCGCACGGGTTGATCATCGTGACGTGCTCGCCACCGGTCAGCTCCCGGGGGTCGCCGTAGATGTGCGGGTAGATCAGGGTGGCGTCGATCCCGCCGTACCGGGCCAGGTAGTACTGCGCGGCCCTGCTCACCGCCACCACGCCGGCCGCCCGCTTGACCATGCGGGTCCCGGCCGCGCTCGGGTAGAACGCGCCGGGACCGAACGGCAGCTGCTGGAGGGTGTGCGCCAGGTAGACCACCCGCTCGGGGGTGGCCCGCAGCGCCGCGCCCAGCATCAGCAGGCCGGGATCGTCGGAGGGGACCAGCGTCCAGTCAGGGCCGACCTGGGCGGCCACCTCGCCGACCCGGCGGGCCAGCAGCGGCGGGAGGGCCACCGCGTGCGCGGTGACCCCCTGGTAGGTGTACTCGACCTCCTCCTCGGAGACGGCCTTGACGGTGGCGCCAAGGCCCTCCAGGTACGACAGGTGCGCCTGCACGGAGGTGGCCCGCAGCGCGCCGGAGAGCGGCGCCACGACGTGGCACTCGTGCCCGCGCGCCGCCAGCTGCTCCAGCAGGACCCGGTTGGACTTGTTCGCCCCGCCGTGGCTCGGCAGGTGGAACATGTTCTGGGCCAGCAGAACCCTCATGCGTCTTCCGACAGCAGTTCGCTGATCTCCTCGTCGGACATGCCCTCCAGCTGCTTGAGCAGCTCCGCCAGTTCCTCGTCGCCGACCGCGTCCAGCCGGCCCTCGTCGATCGCCTTGGCCACCTCGGCCACCGTGAACCCGGAGGCGAACAGCACGTCGATGGGGAGTTCCACGCCGTACTGCTCCTCCACCCTGGCCAGGAACTGGACCATGGTCAGCGACTGGCCGCCGAGCTCGAAGAAGTCGTCGTGCGTGGACGGGGGCGCCTGGCCGAGCAGCTCGGTCCAGATCTCGGCGACGGCCGACTCAGTGGGGGTCATATCGGGGGAGGTCATGTGACACGTTCCTTTCAGCGAGACTGCCTGGCGTTGATCTCCGCCAGACCGACCAGGTCGTCCGGTTCGGCGTCCGGGGTGTCCCGGTCGAAGTGCGCTAGAGCGGGGTGCCGAAGGGCGATGACGATGGTGAGCGCCATGGCCAGGCCGCAGATCAGGTAGAGCAGGCCGATACCCCGGCCCTCGCCCGTGCCGATCACGGCGCCGACGGTGGACGCGAGCGCGCCTCCCTCGCGCATCAGTGGTTCGAAGATGAGCGTGGCCAGCCAGGCCTGGACGGCCAGGCCGATCGGCTGGGTGGACATGGCCAGCATCTGGTTGATCGCGATCACCCGGGCGTGGAAACGCTGCGGCACCTTGGCGTGGATGATGGTGATCCAGATGCCGTCGCTGATCGACATCATCAGCGACATGCCGGCCGCGGCCACCGCGATCAGCAGCAGCGAGGGCCGCAGGCCCATCGAGAAGGCGAACACCGCCACGACCCCCACCGAGGCGAGCATGCCGAACATCCGCCGCCGCCGGGGCCCGCCCCAGAAGGAGATGACGAACCCGCCGGCCACCGCGCCGACGCCGGCGATCACCGCGATCCGGCCGGTGTCGGCCAGCTCCCCGATGGACAGCACCAGCGGCGAGATCATCACGAACGCGGTGAACAGGAAGAAGTTGACGACGAACATGGTCAGCGCCATGGCCCGCAGGCCGCGCCGCCGCCACAGGTAGCGGAAGCCGTTGCGGATCTCCGCGCCCACCGTCTCCCGCCGGAACCAGCCCATGCGCTGGGGGAACGGGGTGAGCAGGGTGACGGTGACCGCGACCAGGTAGCAGGCGATGGTGCCGATGAGGATGCCCTCCAGGCCGATGGCGGCCAGGACGGCGACCGCGAACAGCGGCACCATGAGGCGGCCGATGGCGTTGCCGAGCTGAAGCACGCCGCCCGCGTGGCCGAGGTAGTGCTTGGGCGCCAGCTGCGGCACCGCCGCTCCCCAGGCCAGGCGTTGCAGGGTCAGCGAGATCGACAGCAGCACCAGGAGGCCGTACAGGGCGGGCATGGTGAGGGTGCCGGTGAGCAGCAGGGTGAGCATGACCGCCTGGAGGGTGAGGCAGGCGCCGTCCCCGGCGAGCATCGCCTTACGGCGGTCGTAGCGGTCCACCAGGGCGCCGACCACGGGGGAGAGCACCAGGCCCGGCACCAGGCCGACGATGGCGAACAGGCTGAACTGCAGCAGCGAGCCGGTCTTCAGGTACGCCCAGATGGGCACCGCGAACTCGGTTATCGCGGTGCCGATCATCGACACCAGCTGGCCCCCGGCCACCCGCAGGAAGCGGCTCAGCCGGGCGTCGGCGGCCAGGGCCTGCCGGGAGACCGCCTCCTTCCGCCAGGTCTGCGCCCCGTGCGGCTCGTCCAGCGCGGTGTGCACGGTGGTGACGATCTTCGCCAGCTCCTCGGCCCGGTAGCGGAGGAAGTAGTGCCCGGCCTCGTCGATCACCACCAGCGCGGTGGTCCCGGCGGTGACGTGCCAGTCCCGGTAGCGCTCGGGGTAGAAGTCGGTGATCGGGTCGCGGCTGCCGACCACCGAGATGACCGGCGCGTCCAGCTTGGTGGCGCCGCTCTCCACCAGCTCGGAGAAGTACTCCTCGCCGGCCTGGGCGTC
Source organism: Acrocarpospora catenulata (assembly GCF_018476525.1). Taxonomy (GTDB): domain Bacteria; phylum Actinomycetota; class Actinomycetes; order Streptosporangiales; family Streptosporangiaceae; genus Acrocarpospora; species Acrocarpospora catenulata. The sequence goes on along the minus strand of NZ_JAHCST010000002.1, from coordinate 53,149 downwards.
GCCGCGCATGGTCTTGACGATGGTGGCCACCTGCTCGGCGTCCAGGCCGTCCAGGTCGGCGCCGATCGCGCGGAGCCAGTTGGCCTCGGCGTTGTCGTTGCGGCTGCGCCGGAAGAAACGGGCCAGCACGCCGCCGAAGCCGGTGCGGGGGGCGGCGAACGGGAAGCTGCCGCCGATGTAGACCGCCTCCACCTTCCGGCCGGTGCGTTCCACCCGGCGGGCGATCTCGGTGGTGAGGGCGCTGCCCACGCAGTGGCCGTACAGCACGAGGGGGCCCTTGACGGTGGACACGATCTCGGCGGCGACCCGCTGGGCGGCCTCGGCGAAGGGGAGGGTCTCCTCTTCGATGCCGAGTTCGTGGCCGGGCAGGGCCACCGCGTACAGGGCCACGCCCTCGGGCAGGGCCTCGGCGAGGCTCTGGTAGACGACCGCGCTGCCGCCGCCGTACGGCACGCAGACCAGCGTCAGGGTGGCCTTGCCGGGGGGTGTCATGCGGACCAGCAGGCCGCGGCCGGTCTCCTCCTCGGACTCGCCGTCCTCCTCGGTGCTCACCCCGTCGATGAGGGCGGCCAGCTTGGCCACCGTGCGGTTGGCGATGGCGTCCAGCACGGTCACCGGCCGTTCCGGCAGCACCTGGCGGAGCCGGGCGATCATGCGGATCATCAGCAGCGAGTGGCCGCCCAGGGTGACGAAGTCGTCGTGCACGCCGACCTCGTCCCGGCCAAGGACCTCCTGCCAGACCCCGGCCACCGCGCGTTCGGTGTCGGTGCGCGGCAGTACGGTGTCCGTGGTGGCCGCCGCGGCCACCGGTTCCGGCAGCGCCCTGCGGTCCACCTTGCCGTTGGCGTTGAGCGGGATGGAGTCCAGCTCGGTGAAGACCACCGGGATCATGTACTCGGGCAGCCGCACCGCGCAGTGCTCGGCCAGGTCGGCGACCGGCCCCGCGGCGCCCACGTAGTAGGCGACCAGCCGGTCCTCATGCACTACGGCCACGGCGTCGCGCACGCTCGGGTGGTCCAGGAGCGCGGCGCGCACCTCGTCCAGCTCGATCCGGTAGCCGCGGATCTTGACCTGGTCGTCGAACCGGCCAAGGAAGGCCACGTCGCCGGTGGGCAGCCAGTGCACCCGGTCGCCGGTGCGGTAGACCCGCTCGCCCTCGAACTCCACGAAGCGTTCCGCGGTCAGGTCGGGCCGGTTCATGTAGCCGCGGGTGACGCCCACGCCGCCCACGTAGAGTTCGCCGGGCACCCCGGCGGGGAGCAGCTTGCCGGCCGGGTCCAGCACGTACATGCGCATGTTGGGCAGCGGGCGGCCGATCGGGACCACCTCGTGGTGCTGCCGGTGCAGGACGGGATGGATACACGTGCCGACCGACGCCTCGGTGGGGCCGTACTCGTTGATCAGGCGGCCGGGGCCGAGGATCTCCAGCCAGCGGTCGGCCAGCGAGCCGGGCAGTGCCTCCCCGGCCACCACGATCACCTCGGCCAGCCCGGCGGCGGCCGCGTCGTCCAGCTGGTGGCCGAGGATCTCCAAATGGCCGGGGGTGAGCTTGATAAAGCTGAAGGGTCCGGAGCGTGCCAGAATCGCGCCCAGCTCGCCCATGTCGAAGTCCTGCGGCAGGATCGTCACGGTCTGGCCGGTCACCAGCGGCGCCCACAGGTTGGGCACCACCAGGTCGAAGGCGACCGAGCCGAGCAGCGGCGCGCCGCCCCTGCCCCGCGCGGCCAGCTCCTGTACCGCCCACCAGACGTGGTTGACCAGCCCCCGGTGGGTGACCTGCACGCCCTTCGGCCGCCCGGTGGACCCCGAGGTGAAGATCAGGTACGCCAGGCGGTCGACGTCGTAGGGCACCCCGGGCGGGGTGGCGGGCTGCTCGTCGATCGAGGGATCACTGATGTCGAGGATCTCGATATTGCCGAATAAATCGGCATATTTCTCCTCGGTGATGACGAGCCGGGTCTCCGCCGTCTCCAGCATGTCCGCGATCCGCCGCTCCGGGAACGCCGGATCCATCGGCACGTACGCGCCGCCCGCCTGCCAGACCCCCAGCAGCGCCGCGATCAGGTCGGGCCGCCGGTCCAGCAGCACCCCGACGGTGGCCTCCGGGCCGACGCCCAGTTCCCGCAGCCGGTGCGCGATCCGGTTGGCCCTGGCGTGCAGCTCGGCGTAGCTGACCGTGGCGCCCTCGAACACGGCCGCCGTGGCGGCCGACTCGCGGTGCTCCTGGAGCAGCTCCGGCAGCGCCTTCTCCGGGTACGGCGCCGCCGAGTCGTTCCACGGGCCGAGAATGGTGGCCCGCTCCTCGGGGGTGGCCAGTTCCAGCGCCGACAGCGGCAGTGTGGGCGCCGCGGCGATCTGCTCGGCCAGGTGGCGGAAGTGCCCGGCCATCCGCGCGATGCTCTCCTCGTCCAGCACGTCCCGGCGGCAGGCGAAGTCCAGACCCACCTCCTCCCGGTCCAGGTGCACCAGCAGGGAGAGCTCGTAGCCCAGGTCGTCCACCTCGTGGCTCCAGATCGAGGCGGTCAGCCCCGGCCACTCGCCGCCGCGCTGGTCCTGGAAACCCCGCAGCGAGAAGCTCACCGGCAGCTCCACCGGGACCTGCTCGGCCAGCACCGACAGCGGCAGGTGGTGGGTGAGCGCGCCGCCCACCGCCCGGCGCAGCCGCGCGGCCACCTCGGGGAAGGAGGGGTCGCCGGACAGGTCGCCGCGGACCGGCACGGCGCTGACGAAGCAGCCGACCACCTTCTCCAGTTCCACCCGGCGGCGGCCGCCGTTGGTGGAGGCCAGCGTGATGTCCGGCTCGCCGGTGTAGCGGGCCAGCAGCATGGTGAAGACCGACAGCAGCGCGGTGAACGGCGTGGTGCCCGGCCCGCCGGCGGCCTGGAGCCTGGCCAGCAGGGCGTGCGGCAGGGTGGTCCAGTGGGTGCTGGTGCGGCGTCCGCCGGGGGCGGGGCGCTCGCGGCGCATCGGGAGCTGGAGCGCGCCGGCCCCGGCCAGCGTGGTGCGCCAGTGCTCGCCCCGGGCGGCCAGCACCTCGGGGGTGAGCTCGGCCCGGGACCAGGCGGCGTAGTCGGCGTACTGGACGGGCAGTTCGGGCAGTTCGGGCTCGCGGCCGGTCAGGGCGGCGGCGTACCTGACGGCCAGCTCGTCGGCGAGCAGGCCCATGGACCAGCCGTCGGCGGCGATGTGGTGGCAGACCACCAGCAGCGCGTGCGCCTCGGGGGCCAGCCGGATCAGGGTGGCCCGGACCACGGGACCGTTCCGCAGGTCGAAGCGGTGGGTGGCGGCCTCCGCGGTCACCTCCTCGGCCAGGCCGGGGGCGTCGCAGTACTCCAGGGGCATCGGGAAGGGCGGGTGGACGATCTGGCGGGGTTCGTCGCCGTCGCCCTGGTAGGTGGTGCGCAGGCTCTCGTGCCGGACGATCAGGCCGTCCAGCGCGGCGGTCAGCGCGGCCAGGTCGAGCCGGCCCTCCAGTTTCAGGCCGAGGGTGGCGTTCGGCGCGGTGGCGACCCCGTCCAGCTGAGAGCCCAGCCACATCTGCCGTTGCTCGAAGGAGCACGGCAGGGGGTCGCCGTCGCGGGGGAGCGGCGTGATGGGGGTCTTCTGGCGTGGGGTGAGCAGCCGGGCGAGGGCGGCCTGACGGAGGGGAGACAGCCCTCCGATCGACGAGCGCGGCGCTGAATCAGACCTGGAGGTGGATGTCACTGCCACTGAGTGGCCTCTCCTCTGCGAGCTATGAGAGCGATGAACACGACGACCCCGAGCGCATGCCGAAAAGCGGCTGTGCCGCTCTTTTCCGGTGCGTGGTCAAAATAGTGTGGGAGCGCTCCCACAGCGCCTCCCAAAGAGATTAAATGAACGGCCCATCCGACGCAAGACCGACCGCGGCATTCGTGTCACACGGCTGCCGGAATGGTTGTTGCCCGTAACAGGCAAACGGTGTGGGAGCGCGTCCACCTCCAAGGAGCTTCGTGCAGGTCAGATGCCTGCCCCCAGGATAGTATGATACTTAAAAAAAGTCACGGCAACTAGGACGCGCAGGTCGTGCGCGAACGTTCCACTAATCGGGATCACCGGTTGACAAGAACGCTTCCGTACTGCTTCTTTGTTCTCATTCCGGGGTCGGGGATGAGATTGAGAGAGCGCTCTCTGGATGGGAGTATCACCCACACACGCCAACGACGCAAGGGAAATGAAAGTTTCATGCCCAACACGCTGTCAGGTGGAATTATCAGCCCGGAACGGTGCCCGTGGCGCGGATAATCCTGATCACCCACGGGACCGACGGCGACGTGCTGCCGTTCGTCCGCCTGGGGGAGGAGCTCCGCCGCGCCGGACATGAGATCACGCTGGTCAGCCACGCCCCGTTCGGGAAAAGGACCGACCTGGACTTCGTCCCCGTCGACACCGCCGAGGAGTACGCCCGCCACCAGGCCGACACCGCCCATCTCATGGACACCCGGGGCGCGTCAAGCTGGCTCGGCTTCTACCAGCGCAACGGCCTGTTCGACCAGCTGCGCGCGGAGTGCCGCGTCCTGGCCGCGGCCCACCGGCCCGGGGAGACGGTCTTCGTCGGCCGCCACACCTCCGCGGTCTCGGTGCGCTTCGCCGCCGAACAACTCGGCGTGCCCTGCGCCTGGGTGGCCGTCTCGCCGATCCAGGTGATGTCCGCCCGGCTGGCCGCCCACATGTACGGCACCGAACTGGCCGCCGGATTCGCCGAGGTACGCGCCGAACTCGGGCTGGCCCCCGTGACCGACTGGGAGAAGTGGTTCGCCGGAGCCGACCTGGACGTCGGCCTGTGGCCCGCCTGGTTCGACCAGGCCGGCGCCCGCGCTCCCGGACGCTTCCGCCTGACCGGCTTCGCCGTGCCCGACGAGGCCGGCGGGGAACTGCCGGACGGCGCCGAGGAGGCGCTGGCGGAGCGCCCGGTGCTGATCTCCGGCGGCACCGGCCGCATGCTCAACGCCGGGTTCTACCAGGCCGCCGTGGCCGCCCTCGCCGGCCGCCCCGCGCTGCTGGTGGTGCCGCACGCCGACCTGGTGCCCCACCCGCTGCCGCCCGGCGTCACCTGGTTCCCCCGGCTGCCGTTCCGGCAGGTCATGCCGCGCGTGGCCGCGATCGTGCACCACGGCGGCATCGGCACCCTCACCCGCGCGCTGGCCGCGGGCGCCCCACAGGTGATCCTGGCCGACGGCGCCGACCGGCCCGACAACGCCGCCCGGCTGGCCCGGCTCGGGCTGGCCGCCTGGCTGCCCCCGGCCCGCTGGGGGGAGGCCGCCGCCGCGCTCGACGGCGTACTGGCCGACCGGGGCCTGGCCGCGCGGGTACCCGGCGACCTCGACCCCGCCGCGGGTGTGCGCGGCGCGGCCGACGCCGTCCAGTGCCTCCTCGACCCGGTACGGCGCGGCCGTCCCGCCCTCACCCCGCAGCAGCGCCTGGCCCTCAGAAAGCACCTCAGCGCAACAGGAGAACATCGATGACCACCTGGCAGCCGTACGAGATCGTCCCCGAGGGGCCCGGCCAGACCCTGGCCGGCTACCTGCGCGCCAACCCCGTGGACGACCTGCTCGTCCAGGAGAAGGCGCTGGTCTTCCGTGGCTTCGGGGTGACCGAGGAGACGCTCGACGCGCCGATGGACCTGCTGCTGCCCAACCGCCTGGCCTACGTGCACGGCAACTCGCCCCGCACCAAGGTGGGGCAGAACCTCTACACCTCCACCGAGTACCCGGCCGAGTACACGATCTCGATGCACAACGAGCTCTCCTACGCGGCCGCCTGGCCGTCCCGGCTCATGTTCTTCTGCGCCCAGGCCGCCGCCACCGGCGGCGCCACCCCGGTCGTGGACGGCGTGCGCTGGCTGGAGTCGCTGGACCCGCGGGTACGGGAGGACTTCGCCAAGGGTGTGCGCTACACCCAGAACCTGCACGGCGGCATGGGCCTGGGCAAGAGCTGGCAGGACACCTTCGAGACCGAGGACAGAGCGGAGGTCGAGGTGTTCCTGGACGCCTCCGCCGCCGAGTGGGAGTGGCGTGCCGACGGCGGCATCCGGGTCAGCCAGGTCCGCCCCGCCACCACCCGCCACCCCGTGACCGGCGCCGAGGTCTGGTTCAACCAGGCCGACCAGTGGCATCCCGCCTCGCTGGGCGACGAGACCGCCGCCATGCTGGCCGAGATCATGCCGCCCGAGGACCTGCCCCAGTCGGTCGCCTTCGCCGACGGCACGCCCATCCCGGCCGGCCACGTCATCCAGGCCCGCGACCGCGGCCTGGAGCACGCCGTGAACGTGGACTGGCGCACCGGCGACGTGCTCCTGATCGACAACGTCCTGGTCGGCCACGGCCGCCGCCCCTTCACCGGGGCCCGGCGCATCCTGGTGGCGATGAGCTGAGAGACGACTCGGGCGCCGGCCACGCGGCCGGCGCCCGAATCAGGCCGAAACCTCAGGTCGAGGCGCGGATCACCAGATGGGTGTCCAGGATGACGACGGGTTGTTCCAGGGGTTCGCCGTTGATCCGGGCCACCAGGAGCTGGACCATCTGGCGGCCCATGGACTCCGTCGGCTGGTGCACCGAGGTGAGCGGGGGATCGGTGTGCAGGGCGACCTTGGAGTCCTCGAAACCGATCACCGCCACGTCGTGGGGCACGGACTTGCCGCGTTCCTTGAGCACCCGCAGGGCGCCCACGGCCATCGGGTCGGAGGCGGCGAAGACCGCGTCCAGGTCGCCGTGCCGGTCGAGCAGTTCGCGCATCGCCGTGGAACCGCTCTCCTCGGAGAAGTCGCCGTAGGCGACCCGCTCCGGGGTGCCGGTGGCCAGCAGCGCGTCCCGGTACCCGGCGAGCCTGTCCACACCCACGCCCATGTCCTGGGGCCCGGCGATGGTGGCCACCCGGGTGCGGCCGTTGCCCAGCAGGTACTTGACCGCCTGCCGGGCCCCGGCCCGGTTGTCCATGTCCACGTAGCTGTACGGATTGAGCCCGACCGGCCGTCCGCCGAGCACGGTCGGCACGCCGAGGTTCTCCAGCCTCCCGGGCAGCGGATCGGCGCCGTGCACCGAGGTGAGCAGCACACCGTCCACGTGCTGCCCGGTCAGGTAGTTCTCCAGCCGTTCGTGCTCGCTCCGGTTCTGTGCCATGCTCAGGATGAGCTGGAGGCCGGTCTCGGCCAGCGCCGAGCCGATGCCGCGGATCAGGCCCGCGAAGTACGGCTCGTCGAAGACGCGCTGTTCCGACTCCGACACCACCAGGGCGATGGTGTCCGTGCGATTGGTGACCAGGGTCCTGGCCGCCCGGTTGGGCACATAACCGAGTTCGTCGATCGCGAGCAGCACGGCGTCGCGGGCCTTCTCGCTCACCTTGGGTGAGCCGTTGATGACCCGTGACACCGTGCCACGCCCAACTCCGGCCCTGGCCGCGACCGCTTCGAGGGTCGGCCGGGCAGCCAAGCGTCGGTCCCCGTTCATCAAATCTGCCCCCTCATCCAATTGGGCCTATTCTGCCGGACCCCGAAGGCCTCCGTGCCGGATGGTCTCGGCGTACCAGAGAGCGCTATCTTTCAGGATCCTCGTCTGCGCTGAATAGTCCACATACACCAGCCCGAAACGCTTGCCGTACCCCCAGGCCCACTCGAAGTTGTCCATGAGGGACCAGGCGAAGTAGCCCTGGAGGGGCACTCCACCCTCGATGGCCTGGTGACAAACCCGCAGGTGGGTGTCGATGAAGGCGCGGCGTTCCACATCGTGGACAGCCCCGTCCTCGGTCAGCACGTCGTCGTAGGCGGCGCCGTTCTCTGAAATGTACAGAGGGATGGACGGGTACTCGCGGGTCAGCCGGTGCAGCACCTCAAGCAGGCCGGGGCCGTCCACCTCCCAGCCCATAGAGGTTACCGGCCGTCCGCCGTTGACGAAGCCGACGTGCTCGCTGCCCACCCACGGGGAGCCGGAGTCGGTGGGCGCGGCGGTGGCCGAGGAGGCTCCGCCGGAGGCGCCGGTCACGGTGTACCGGCTGTAGTAGTTGATCAGGAGCATGTCCAGCGGCTGGGAGATGAGCGCCATGTCCCCGTCGTGGATGAACTCCGGGCCGGTCAGCTGGCTCAGGTCCGCCAGCACGTCCGCCGGGTAGCGGCCGTGCATGAGCGCGTCCAGGAAGAAGCGGTTCTGCAGGCCGTCGATCCGGCGGGCGGCGTCCTGGTCGGCCTCGCTCTCGGTGGCGGTGGTCATCGCGTACAGGTTGACGCAGCCGCCGATCCGGGTGTCGGTGCGCTGGGCCCGCATCGCCTCCACGGCCAGGCCGTGGGCCAGGTTCAGGTGGTGCGCGGCGTGGATCGCCCGGGCGGGTTCACGCCGTCCCGGTGCGTGCTCGCCCGAGGCGTATCCGAGGAACGCCGCGCACCACGGCTCATTGACGGTGGCCCAGTTCTTGACCCGGTCACCGAGGGCCCCGTGCACCGCCGCCGCGTAGTCCGCGAAGCGCTTCGACGTGTCGCGTGACGGCCACCCGCCGGCGTCTTCCAGAGCCTGCGGCAGGTCCCAGTGGTAGAGCGTCAGCCACGGGTCGATGCCGTAGCTGAGCAGCTCGTCCACCAGGCGCGAGTAGAAGTCCAGGCCCTTGGCGTTGATCGCGCCGCTGCCGAGCGGCTGCACCCGGGGCCAGGAGACCGAGAACCGGTAGGCGGTCAGCCCGAGGTCGGCCATCAGCCGGACGTCGTCACGGTAGCGGTGGTAGTGGTCGATGGCGACGTCGGCGTGTTCGCCGTTGACGACGCGGCCCGGCTGGTGCACGAACGTGTCCCAGATGGATTTGCCGCGTCCGTCGGTGCTGACCGCGCCCTCGATCTGGTACGCCGAGGTGGCGGAGCCCCAGACGAAGCCGGTGGGGAACACCAGACCCGGGGTGTCGATCTGGGTCTCTGTGTCTTGGGTGGTCACGCGTCCTCCTCCTTCGTCGGCCGTGTGACCGAGGCGCTGGATGTGTGGATGTTCACTCCTTGACCGCGCCTTCCATGAGTCCGCCGATGATCTGGCGGCCGAAGAAGACGAAGACGAGCAGCAACGGAATGATCGATAGCGTGGTGCCCGCGAAAATGAGCACGTAGTTGGTGGAATACCGGTCGTTGAGAGCCCGGAGAGCGACTTGCACAGTCGGATTGTCCGGGGTCAGGATGATCAGGGGCCAGAGGAATTCATTCCAGATCAGCATGAATGTCTGGATGGCCAGTACCGCCATGCCGGGCCGTACGGCCGGCAGGGCGACATTCCACCAGATCCGGAGGGTGTTCGCGCCGTCCACCCGGGCCGCCTCCACCAGCTCCCGGGGTACGGCCTGCCGGGTGTACTGCGTCATCAGGAAGACGCCGAACCCGTTGACCAGGAACGGGAGGATGACGGCTTTCAGGGTGTTCGTCCAGCCGAGGGTGACCATCATCTGGTACAGCGGGACGATGCCCATCTGCTGGAGCGGCACCATCATGGTCAGGACCACCGAGAGCAGCAGCAGGTTCCGCCCGCGGAAGGTGAGCGAGGCGAAGGCGAACCCGGCCAGCGTGGAGATCAGCACGATGCCGATGGTGACGATCGAGGTGATGATGATCGAGTTGGTGATGCCGGTCATGAAGTGCGCGTTCTCGGCGTCGAACACCGCCTTGATGTTCTCGCCGAGGTTGCCGCCGGGCAGCAGCGGGGGCGGCATGCTGTGCGCGTCCTCGTTGCTCCGGGTGGCGATGACGATCATCCAGTAGATCGGGAAGATGGACAGGAAGATCGCCAGGGCCAGCATCGCCTTGGTGAGCGGGGTGGCCCGGAACGGGTCGAGCCGGGAGGTGCCCGCCCCGGTGACCCGGGGGGGCCGGGCCTGGGTCAGTGTGGTCATCGTGATCTCCCGATGCCGCGGACGAGTACGAAGTTGATCAAGGCGGTGATCAGGATCAGCAGGAACAGGATCCAGGCCGCCGCCGCGGCGTAGCCGTACTCGAAGTCACGGAAGCCCTCCTTGACGATGAACATGGCCACCGTCTGGAACTGGCCCGTGGTGCCGCCGGTCATCAGGCCGGCGCCGAACATCACCGGCTCGGCGAAGAGGGTGAAGCCGCCGATGGTGGAGACGATGACGGTGAAGATGATGGTGGGCTTGAGCAGCGGGACCGTGATGCCCCAGAACTGCCGTCGAGGGCTGGCGCCGTCGATGGCCGCCGCCTCGTACAGGTCCTTGGGGATGGTCTGCATCGCGGCCAGGTAGATGATCGCGTTGTAGCCGGTCCACCGCCAGTCGACCATGGTGGCGATCGCGATCCAGGACGACCACTTGGCGTTCTGCCAGTGGATGGGGTCCCCGCCGAACAGGCCGACGACCCAGTTCACCAGGCCGTAGTCACGGCCGTACAGCTGGGTGAAGACCACCGCCACCGCCACCACCGAGGTGACCAGCGGCGCGAGCACGCTCAGCCGGAGCACCAGCCGGCCGCGGAGCTTCTTGTTCAGCGCGTTGGCCAGCAGCAGGGCCAGCAGCAGCTGCGGCACCGTGGCGATCACGAAGATGCCCACGGTGTTGAGCACGGAGTTCCAGAACTTGTCGTCCGCGAGGAGCTCGGTGTAGTTCTCCAGGCCGATGAAGGTCTTGTCGCCGGCCAGCTGCCAGTCGTGCAGCGACACCCAGAGGGTGAAGACGAGCGGGAAGATCCCGAAGATCGCGAACAGAATGAAGTACGGCGAGACGAAGAAGTACGGCGCTGCCCGCAGGTCCAGCCAGGACAACCAGCGGCGGGGTCCGGGAGGCCGGGCGTGCCGCCGTGGTGACGACGGCACCGGACGGGTCCTCTGGCCCGCGTCGACGTGGAGGCTCATACTGCCACCTTTCGTGGAAGGAGCGGCCAGGGGGCGAGGGGTGCCCGTCCTGGCCGCTCTTAGTCGAGGCGACCGGCCCCCGGATCCGGGGGCCGGTGACGTTCGCGGCCGGGGGATCAGCCCGCGGCCTTGACGCCCTCCTCCACGAACCGGGTCCAGGCGTCGGCCCACTTGACCGAGCCCTGGTCGGCGCCCACCAGGACCTCCTCCACGGCGGCCTTCACCTGGGCGTGCTTCTCACCGAAGAACACCGGCGACAGCTGCGCGACCGAGGCGGAGAAGATCGGGCCGCTCGGCGCGTCGTTGAAGTACGGGTTCTTGGCGTCCGCGACGGCCGGGTCCTGCTGCGCGGGGAGGCTGCTGGGGAAGTTGCCGCCCTCCTTGAACGCGGCGACCTGGCCCTCCTTACCGGTCAGGTAGTTGAGGACCTCGGCGGCCTCCTTCGGGTGCTTGCTCTGCGAGGGCACCATCAGCCAGGAGCCGCCCCAGTTGCCGCTGCCGCCGGGCACCGCCGCGACGTCCCAGTTGCCCTTGTTGGCGTCACCGGAGGTGCCGGAGATCACACCGAGCATCCAGCTCGGGCAGCCCATGGTGGCGAAGCCGCCCTTCTGCATGGCGGTGTTCCACTCCTCGGTCCAGGAGCGCAGCTTGGCGGTGAGACCGCCCTCGCTGAGCTTCTGCACGTAGTCGAAGGCCGCCTTGACGCCCGGGTTCTTGTCCACGATCAGCGTCTGGTTCTGGTCGAAGTAGACCTGGCCGCCGTTCTTGCCGGCCTCCTGCGCGAGCACCGAGTTGTACACGGTGTTGGCGCCGTCCACGAAGCCCACCTTGGGCAGCGCGGCCTTGAACTTCTTGCCGGTCTCGAAGTAGGCGTTCCAGTCCGGCCAGAGCGCGGAGACCGCGTCCCGCTCGGTGGGCAGGCCGGCCTGCTTGAACAGGTCGGTGCGGTAGCACATGGCCATGCCGCCGATGTCGGTGCCGAGCGCGAAGAGCTTGCCGTCCTTGTTGACGCCGGTGTTCCACTTGTACTCGGGGAAGTCGGCCTTGCGGCTGTCCAGGCCGTACTGGCTCAGGTCCGCGAAGTACTGCGGGCGGGCCGCCATGAGGCCCATGGCGCCCTCGTCCATGGCGATGACGTCGCCCGCGCCGCTGCCGGCCTCCAGCCACTGGAGCACCTGCGGTAGGTAGGTGTCCTCGAAGCGGTCGGTCAGGTTGACGTACTTGACCTGGATGTTCGGGTGGCTGGAGTTCCACGCGGCGACCGCGTCGTCGTAGGCGAAGTTCTCGCCGCCGCCGAAGGTCTGCAGGGTGATCTCGACCTTCTCCGCCGGGGCCGACGCGGCGCCGGAGCCCTCGGCGGCCGGGGTGGCAGGCTCGTCCGACCCACAGGCCGCTGCGGAGAAGGCGAGCGCGCCGACCGCGACGGCTGCGAGCAGCCTGCCGCGGCGCGTGTTGTTCATCATTCCGGACCCCTCTCAGGTGGTTCCCGAATCTCGTTTGGGGGGCGTCTCCCGGGCCGGTCCCCGACGACATGGCCCTGCGTTCGCACGCGTTGGGAGCGCTCCCACGAAGAGTTCCACCATAGGCAATCCAGCGTCAAGTTCCCGAAACCTAACTGTTACTCCTGGACAGGTTATACGGGCCTAAACGGACATAAATGGTCAAAAAGTGTATACGAGTAGTTGGGAGCGCTCCCATTCGCATAGGGCACAAACCGCCTGTTCGGTGTGCCCAATCTCACGAAGGCGAGGCCGCTCCCGGCGCTCCTGGACGGGCAGCGGGCCAGGCCGCCGCTGGTCAGAGCGGGTCCCCCGCCGCATGCCTGAGCGCCCGGTGGACCCGGGCGCTCAGGATCGCACGCCGTCCGGATCGGACGGCCGAAGCCGGTGTCTCAGCTCTTCCGCCGCCACAGGTCCGGGGTGGCGGGCATCAGCGGCGCCATCGGCACCGGGTTCTGGCTCCAGCCCGCGTTCACCGGCCTGATCGTTGAAAGTTCAGCCAACGTACCACTGGGCGGGGCGACCGAGGCGGTCCGGCAGGTGGCCCCCTGGCAGGTGCGCAGCCGGCCGAGCCACTCCGAGAGGCGGCGGATCAGTTCGGGTTCGGCCACCGCGGCCAGGTTCCGCAGTTGGTACGGATCGGCGCTCAGGTCGTACAGCTGGCGCTCGCCGGTGGCGTACTCGACGTAGCTGTACCGGTCGGTGCGCAGCACGTTGTACGTCGGCGGGGTGCCCGGCGCGTAGTCCGGCTGCACGAACTCCACCAGGGCGGCGTTCCGCCACGGCACGGCGTCCCCGAACAGCAGGGGCACCAGTGAGCGGCCCTCGCAGAACTCCGGGAGCCTGCCCCCGGCCAGATCGGCGAAGGTGGCCGCGAAGTCCACGCTGGAGCCGAGCTCGCGCACGGTGTGCCCGGCCGGCACGCCCGGGCCCCGGACGATCATCGGCACCCGGATGTCCTCCTCGAACGGGGTGGTCTTGCCCGGGCGCAGCCGGTGGTGGCCCAGGTGGAAGCCGTTGTCGGAGGTGAAGAAGATATAGGTGTTGGACAGCTTGCCGGTCCGCGTCAGCTCGCTGACCAGGGTGCCGACCATGTCGTCCACGCCGAGCATGGCGCGCAGCCGATCCCGGTAGTGCCGGTCGATCTCCTTGATGACCTTATTGGAGAGCGGCTTGCGGCGGCGGATCCATTCGGGCTCGGCGGAGACGTCCTCCTGGTTGAAGGACGGGGTGCGCGGGGCCTTGGCGTCCGCGAACGCGTTCTCGTGGCGGGGGGCGTAGTGGGCGGGGCGGTGCGGGGCCACCGGGGACAGGTACAGGAAGAACGGGCCGTCCTTGGCCGCGAAGTCGACGGCCTTGCGGGTCAGCACGTCGGCCAGGTAGTCCTCGGGGGCGAAGCCGTGCGGCGCGATGCCACCGTTGGCGTTGAGGCGGTAACCGTACTCCTGGTAGAGGGCGGTGACGGGGACCGCCCATTCGTCCCAGCCGGGCGGGATGTAGGTGGCCTTCCCGGCCGGGTACTCGTTGAGGTATTTGCCGAGCAGGGCGGTGCGGTAGCCGGCCTGGCGCATCCAGGTGCCGACCGTCGAACCCTCCATGGGATGAAATTTCGGGAAACCTCCGCTCGGGAAACGGTTGGAGGAGACCTGGTGGTTGTGTACGGACTGCGAGCGCAGAATTGACGAGCGCGACGGGCAGCACCACGGATTTGTCACGAAAAATCGCGAGAAAGTCGTGCCCTGCGCGGTGAGCAACTTTGAAATATTCGGAAACTTCGCGATATCCGCGGCATCAAGATCATCCGTGAGGATGAAGATGATGTTCGGCTTCTCCGTCGCCGCTCGTGCTCCCTGCCCTGACCAGGTAGGATGTGCCGAACGTGCCGCCGCGGCGGCCTCCCGTGCAGTCGCTGTCGCCGCGCTTCCGGCCGGTGCCGATACGGTGAGCAAAGCGACAACTGCCCCCCAGACCGTCCATTTACCCATGGAACCCATGGAAAGATCCTTGCCGCCGCGCGCCCCGTGGAAACGTGATGAAAAGCACGGCTATCGCGCGCATGGATTCCGTGGTGAAATCGACACCGTCGTTTTCTCCGGGTGAGCCCCGGCAGGCCCCCCGGCCACAAATCGGAAATGTCCGGATTTAAGGGAATTTGCCTGGGGTGAGATGTGTCCGGATTCGTTGTGGTATGTCACCGCCGGATGGAGGTTCAGTGAATGATCGGGCCCCGTCCCGTGGTCGGCTGTTCACCGTTTGTTCCCTGACGCGTCGTATCCGGCGGCTACCGTGAGCCCGTCGTGAACGGGTCCTTGGAGAGTAAAGACGGTCAGTCCGTCGCGTGGGTGGAATCCCCGCTGCAGCTGCTGTGCGTGATCGAGGCACAGCACGCCGGCCTGCTCGGCCCGGCCACCCGGGTCGTGCCGCGGTCCGGGCTGCCCGCGCTCCGGCTCACCCGCGCCGAGATGACCCGGCTCGACCTGCCCCCGGGGCTGGAACTGGCCGAGCCGTCCGCCAAGATGCCCCGGCCGGGGCGGACCTGGGCGGTCGGCGACGCGTTCTCCGGCCGGGTCCAGATGCGGCTGCTCACCACCGCCTCCCGCAAGGTGGTCCTGGTCGACGACGGCCTGGCCACCATCCGGCTGCTGGAGCTGCTGGTCTCCCGCCGCCCGCTGCTGCGCGCCCGGGCCAAGCCGGGCATCGCCCGCTCGGTGCTGGGCGCCGCCGCCGGGCTCCGGCTGCGCGGCGGCAGGCTCACCGTCTTCACCGCCCTCCCGGTCCCCGACGACCTGGCCGAGGCCGTGCGGGACCGGGGCGCCGAACTGGTCCGGCACGACTTCGGCTGGCTCCGCTCCCAGCCCGGCGACGTGCCCCCCGACGAGCGCACCGTGGTGCTCGGCACCTCCCTGGTCCGCAACGGGCTCATCCGGCGGGAGGCGTACGTGAAGTGGCTGTCCGGCATCGAGGAGCCCATCGCGTACTACCCGCACCGCCGGGAGGACCCGCGCGACCTGGAACGGGTCCGGCGCATCTCCGGGGTCACCGTGTACGAGTCGGGCGTGCCCGCCGAGATGACCCTGCGCGGGCTCCGCCCCGACCAGCGGGTGCTCAGCCTGCCCTCGACGGCGGTCACCTCACTCCGTATCCTGCTCCGGGCCAGGGGCGTCTCGGTCGAGACGGTCGAGGTCCCGGACGACTGGTGGACCGCCTCGGCGGGCCCCTCGCTCCGCTCCCACCTCCAACTCTTCGCACACGAAAGGGTTGCTCCTTGACCCGCGTCTCCCCGGACCGCCTGCTGGTCCCGGCCCCGCTGCGCGTGCTCGCCGTGGCCGACTCCGACTCCTACCTGAAGTGGGCGGCCGGCCTGCTGGACGGGGCGCCGGGGGTGTGGACCACCGAGCTGGCCGTGGTGCGCACGCCGATCAGCCCCTCGGCCGGCCAGATCGCGGCGGCGGTGAGCGGGACCAGGTTCACGGAGGTGCCGGTGCTCGGCGCGCGGGCGCTGCGCAGGGCCGCCGAGCGCTTCCGGCCGGACGTGCTGCTGCTGTCCTGCACCGGTCCGGTGGTGGACGCGCTGGCCGCCGAGGTGCTGGCCGGGCTCAGGCCGCGGCCGGTGCTGGCCACCGGTCTGCCGGGCATCTCGGTGCCCGCCACCGAGAAGGCGTGGCTGTACCGCAGCGGATGCGACCTGTTCGTGCTGCACAGCGGGCGGGAGGTCGGCGAGTTCGGGGAGATCGCCCGGGAACTGGGCGGCGGCGGCCAGATCGCGCTGGCCCGCCTGCCGTACCTGGACCTGGGCGGGCCGGGGAACGGGGCGCGGGATCGGGTGATCTTCGCCACCCAGGCCAAGGTGCCGAAACCGCGGGAGGACCGGGAGAGCGTGCTGCTGGCGCTGGCCAGGCTGGCCGAGGCCCGGCCCGACCTGGACGTGGTGGTCAAGCTGCGGGCCCGCGACGACGAGCGGCAGACCCACAACGAGAAGCACCACTACGAGCGCCTGTGGAACACGATGGCCGCCGAGGGCCGGGTCCGGCCGGACGCGGTGCGTTTCGCGGCCGGGCCGATGCACGAGCACCTGACGCACGCCGCCGGATTCGTCACGGTCAGCTCCACCGCCGCGCTGGAGGCCATCGCCCAGGGGGTGCCGCTGATGATCCTGTCCGACTTCGGGGTCAGCGCGGAGATGATCAACCTGGTCTTCGAGGGCAGCGGCTGCCTGGGCACCCTGGACGACCTGGCCAAGGCCGACTTCCGCACCCCGACGGCGGAGTGGTGCCAGGCCAACTACTTCCACGACGCCGCCGCCAGCGACTGGGCGGTCCGGATCTCCGCGCTGGTGGCCGCCGCCCGCGAGGGGCGGCTTGAGCCGGCCCGTTCGCTGCTGGACGGACGGGAGCACGCCGCCGCCCGCCGCCGCGCCCGGCTCCGCATCGAGGTCCCGCCCCGGGTGCTCCGGTACGGCTACCGCGCCAAGCGCCGGGCCCGGAAATTTCTCAAATCCTTCTGAAACAAGGCGGGCCCCCGGCAACGGCGTTTTATTCCGGATGAAACCGTTCGGACACAGGAGCGCTCTGAACTCTTAGGCACACGGCCGATTCCCCCGGGGAGGCGCGGTGCCAGAGAACTCCCACCACGCGGTGGTGATCGTCGGCGGCGGTCAGGCCGGGCTGGCGATGAGCCACTGCCTGACCCGGCGCGGGGTCGAGCACGTGGTGCTGGAGCGTGGCCGGATCGGGGAGGCCTGGCGCAGCCGCAGGTGGGACTCCTTCTGCCTGGTCACCCCCAACTGGCAGTGCCGCCTGCCGGGGTTCCCGTACCCGGGTGACGACCAGGACGGGTTCATGCTCCGCGACGAGATCGTCGGCTACCTGGAGGCGTACGCGGCCTCGTTCCGGCCGCCGGTCCGGGAAGGGGTGACCGCGCTCCGGCTGACCGCGGGGGAGCGGTTCGAGATCCGTACCGACCGGGGCGCCGTTACCGCCGACCAGGTGGTGGTGGCAACCGGGCCGTACCAGGAGCCGGTGGTGCCGCGGCTGGCCGGCGGCATCCCGGTGCCGCAGCTGCACGCGATGGACTACCGCAATCCGGACGCGCTGCCGCCTGGAGAGGTGCTGGTGGTGGGCAGCGGGCAGTCGGGCTGCCAGATCGCCGAGGACCTGCACCTGGCGGGCCGGCGGGTGCACCTGGCGGTGGGCGGCGCGCCCCGGGTGGCGCGGCGCTACCGGGGGCGGGACGTGGTGGCCTGGCTGGACCTGATGGGCTACTACGACCGGCCGATCACCGACTTCGACGACCACGACGCGGTCCGGGCCAGGGCCAACCACTACGTCACCGGCCGCGACGGCGGACGCGACATCGACCTGCGCGCCTTCGCGCGGGACGGCATGCGCCTGCACGGCAGGCTCGCCGCCGTCACCGGGACCACCCTGCGCTTCGCCGCGGACCTGCGCCGCAACCTCGACCACGCCGACGCGGTGGCGGAGAGCGTCAAGGACTCCATCGACGCCTACATCGACCGCGAGGGTCTCGACGCCCCCGTGGAGAAGCGGTACGTCCCGGTCTGGGAGCCCCCGGACGGGGAGTCGTCGCTGGACGCGGGCCGTCTGGCCGCGGTCGTCTGGTGCACCGGCTACCGGCGCGACCACCGCTGGATCCGCATCCCCGTCTTCGACGGCACCGGCTACCCCGTGCACGAGCGCGGCGTCACCCGCTGGCCGGGCCTGTACTTCCTCGGCCTGCCCTGGCAGCACACCTGGGGCTCCGGCCGATTCGTCGGGGTCGGGGCCGACGCCGAGCACCTGGCCCGGCACATCGCGGCCGTCGCCCGTCCCGTACGGGCGGGGTCGGGGTACTTCGTCCATCCCGAACTGCTGGGGACGTGATGCTCGCCGACGCGCACCGGCACCTCGGGGTGCTGCCCGCCTACCCCTTCTACGGCGGCCCGCCGGTCAATCCCGACATCGGCGCCCGCGCCACCGTGACGGAACTCCTGGCCGACCTGGACGCCGAGGGCACCGAACGCGCCCTGGTCATCCCCAACTACGGGGTGCCCGACCCGGCCGTCGCGTTCTCCTTCAACGAGCTCTGCCTGGAGGCCGCCGCCAGGGACGACCGCGTCCGGTGCGGGTTATGGGTCTCGCCGCGGCCGCAGGACGCCGAGCGCACCGAGGCCGCGCTCGCCCTGGCCGGGGAGCCGGGGGTGCGGGCGCTGAAGCTGAGCTTCCTGCTGGGCGGGCGGGCCGGCGACCCCGCCTGCCGTACCGGACTCGACCGGATCTTCGCGGTGGCCCGGGAACATGACCTGGTCGTGCACGTGCACACCTCGCCGGGGGCGGCCAGCGACATCGACGAGATCGGGCAGCTGGTCGACTGGTACGGGGACCACGTGGCCATCCACCTGGTGCACTTCGGCGGCGGCGCCAGCGGCCACATCAAGCTGGCCGGCCACCGCTTCTTCGACTGGCTCGACGCGGGCAAACGCGTCTACACCGACCTCTCCTGGGCCATCGGATTCACCCCCCGCTGGCTGGTCCAGGAGATCGGCCGCCGTGGCCTCGGCCACGACCGGCTGTTGTTCGCCAGCGACGAACCCTGGGGCGACCATCCCGGGGAGCACGCCCGGCTGCGCGCCGCCGTCGGCGACGGCGAACTGGCCCGGCTGGTCTTCCGCGACACCTTCGAGAAGCTCTACGGATAGGAGAACCCCCCATGGCCGACCTCACCGAGCTGGAGCAGGCCAGCCTCGCCGAGATCCCGCACCCGTCCCTGCCCGAGGGTTCCAGCCTGTACGGCGACACCAAGGTCTTCCCCGACTACAAGGCCGAGGACGGCGAGTGCTACTTCACCCTCGTGCACGGCATCGCGCACGAGTCCTCGGTCAGCTTCGTCGCCATCCTGCAGGCCACCCGGGCGCTCCGGAAGGGCTTCGAGTCGGCCATCTACTTCTACGGCCCCGGCTCGCTCAACTGCCTGGCCACCCGGGGCTTCCCGACCACCGGCAACTCGGCCTTCCCCGGCGAGCACAACATCAACAACTCGCTCAAGACGTTCATCGCGGAGGGCGGCAAGGTGTACTGCTGCCGGTTCGGCCTGTCCCTGCACGGGGCCCGCGAGGAGGACCTGATGGAAGGGGTCATCCCCACCCATCCGCTGGACGTGCAGGACGCGCTGATCCACTATGCCCGGAAGGGCGCGATCATCAACTCCACCTACATGTTCTGATGGACCGCGTCGGAACCCGGGTCGACGTCGCCATCCGCGGCGTCCGGCTCGACGCGCCGGTGCGCCGGGCGGGGGGAGCGGGGCCCAGCGACGACGGCCACCTGGTGGTCGACGGCGCGAACGCCGCCATCCCCCTCAACCCCGACAGTCCGTACGTGGTGCGGGACGGCCGCCTCTACCTGGGCGGCACCGACATGGGCCTGGCCGTGCGGCCGGTCCGGCGGCCCCGCTTCTACGACCTGGCCACCGCGGACGGCGTGCCGTACGAGAAGATCGCCAAACTGCACGGCTCGGACGTGCTGGCCACCACGGTCGTGCAGACCTGCGTCCGGTACGGCGAGGCCGACCGGTGCCGGTTCTGCGTGATCGAGGAGTCGCTGCGGTCGGGGGCCACGGTGGCCGCCAAGACCCCCGCCCAGCTGGCCGAGGTGGCCGAGGCCGCCGTCCGTCTGGACGGGATCCGGCAGATGGTGATGACCACCGGCACCACCAGCGGGCCCGATCGGGGGGCCCGGGTGCTGGCGCGGAGCGTGCGGGCGGTGCTCGCGGCGGTGCCCGGGCTGCCGATCCAGGTGCAGTGCGAACCGCCCGCCGACCTGGCCTGGATCGGGGAACTGCGGGCGGCCGGGGCGACCGCGATCGGCATCCACGTGGAGTCGCTGGACGAGACGGTCCGGCGGCGGTGGATGCCGGGCAAGGCGAGCGTGCCGCTGGCGGCGTACGAGGCCGCCTGGGACGAGGCGGTGCGGGTGTTCGGGTGGAATCGGGTGTCCACCTATCTGCTGGTCGGTCTCGGCGAGGATTCGGACGAGCTGGTGGCCGGGGCCGCCCGCCTGATCGCCCGGGGCGTGTACCCGTTCGTGGTGCCGTTCCGGCCGATGGCGGGCACGCTGGCCCGCAGGGACGGGGTGCCGGGTCCCGCGCAGCAGCTGGTCAGGGAGGTCACCGAGCGGGTGGCCGCGCTGCTGCGCGCCGCCCGGATGACCGGGGCCGAGCAGGGGGCCGGGTGCGCGGCCTGTGGCGCGTGCGGGGCGCTGTCCACGGCGGGCGGGTGATGTTTGGCGTGGTCTTCTCAGGTGAGTTCGGGTGAGGAATGTGAGTTCGGTCAGGGAGCTGGTCTGGGACCGGTTCACCACGCGGGACGTCTGCGACGCCCTGCTCGGCACGGAACCCGGCGCCTTCGGGGCGGGCTTCGGGGCGGGCGGCGGCGAGATGGACGTGCCCGCGTTGCTCGGCACCGGCCGCCGGGCGCTGCCCCGCCCGTTCACCATCGGACGGGCGGCCGACCGCGGCGCGGTGTACGCCTACCGCCTGCTCCGCCGCCGGGTCTTCGTCGAGGACCAGGGGCTCTTCCCCGACACCGACCTGGACTTCCGGGACGACGACCCGCGCACCGTCATCCTGGTGGCCAGGGACCCCGCGGGCACGGTGATCGGCGGGGTACGGCTGGGCCCCGCCGACGACGGGCCCGACATCGGCTGGTGGCGGGGCGGGCGGCTGGTGGTCGCCCCCGGGCAGCGGGGCGCGCCCGGGGTGGGTCCCGCGCTGGTCCGGGCCGCCTGCGCGTACGCGGAGGACGCCGGGGTCATCCGGTTCGAGGCCGACGTGCAGGCCCGGCACGAGTCACTGTTCGTCCGGCTGGGCTGGCACCCGGTCCGGCCCAGCCGGATCGCCGGGGTGCCGCATGTGCTGATGCGCTGGCCGATCGGGCGCATCGCCGCCACCGCCGCCGGGAAGGCCTCGCTCGGGCCGCTGCTGCGCGGGATGGCCGTCGGCGGGCGCGGCTTCGTCGGCGACGACGGCGCGCCCGTGCCGGACAGCGAGCTGGTGGCCGCCTGCGACGCGATCCTGCCCTCCATGGTGGAGCGCGACCCCGACTGGGCCGGGTGGTGCTCGGTGCTGGTCAACGTCAACGACCTGGCCGCGATGGGGGCCGTACCGGTCGGGCTGCTGGACGCGCTCGGCGCCAGGGACGCCTCCTTCGCCGCCCGGGTGATGGCCGGGCTGCGCCGGGCCGCCGACGCGTACGAGGTGCCGATCCTCGGCGGGCACACCCAGCTGGGGGTTCCCGCGGCGCTCTCGGTGACCGCGCTCGGACGGGCCCCGCGGCCGGTGCCGGGCGGGGGCGGCCGTCCAGGCCACCGGGTGCACCTCACCGCCGACCTCGGCGGACGCTGGCGGCCCGGATACACCGGGCGGCAATGGGACTCCACCTCCACCCGCACGCCCGCCGAACTCCACGCCATGGTCAGCGCCGTGGCCCGGGCCCGGCCGGACGCCGCCAAGGACGTGTCCATGGCGGGGATCACCGGCACCCTCGGCATGCTCGCCGAGGCCTCCGGCTGCGGCGCCACCCTGGACGTCGCCCGGGTGCCCCGGCCGTCCGGGGCCACCATGGGGGACTGGCTGACCTGTTTCCCCGGGTACGCCATGCTCACCACGGATCCGCTGGAGGCCGGGCCCGCCG
This sequence comes from Acrocarpospora catenulata, assembly GCF_018476525.1. GTDB lineage: Bacteria > Actinomycetota > Actinomycetes > Streptosporangiales > Streptosporangiaceae > Acrocarpospora > Acrocarpospora catenulata. The sequence goes on along the minus strand of NZ_JAHCST010000002.1, from coordinate 31,127 downwards.
TGAGCGCCGGGTGCGGGGAACTGACCGCCTCCCGCGGCGTACGGCTGCGCTGGCCGGACGGGGAGGTCACCGAGGTGCTGGGGGCGAGCGTGACCGGGCTGGGGGCGGCGTGAACATCCGCATGGCGGCGGTGGCCGCGCCCTTCGGGCGGGACCTGGAGGAATGCTTCGAGCGGATCTCCGGGCTGCTCGCCAGGGCGCGGGATTCGGGGGTACGGCTGCTCGCCCTGCCGGAGGCCTGCCTGGGCGGTTACCTGGCCAGCCTGGACGGCGGCGCGGAAGGGCCGCCCGCGCTGGCCGCCGACGGCCCCGAGATCACGCGGCTGCGACAGCTGGCCGGGGACGTCGTGGTGTGCGCCGGATACTGCGAGGAGGAGGCGGGGGTCCGGTACAACAGCGTGGTCTGCCTGACCGGGGACGGGGTGCTCGGGCACCACCGGAAGGTGCACCAGCCCCTCAGCGAGCACAGCTCCTACGCGGCCGGGGACCGTTTCGCGGCCTTCGACACGCCGGTCGGGCGTCTCGGGATGATGATCTGCTACGACAAGGCGTTCCCTGAGTCGGCGCGGGCCCTCGCCCTCGACGGGGCCGAGATCGTGGTGTGCGTATCGGCCTGGCCCGCCAGCCGGACCAACCCCGCCCCCGACATCGCCGACGACCGGTGGACCCACCGCTTCGACCTGTTCGATCGTGCCAGAGCACTGGAGAACCAGGTGGTCTGGCTGTCGGCCAACCAGTCGGGAAGCTTCGGGCAGTTGCGGTTCGTCGGCCGGGCGAAGGTGGTCGGGCCGGGTGGGGAGGTGCTGGCGGTCACCCCCGTGGATGGGGGCATGGCCGTCGCCGAGGTCGACGTAGGGGCGTCGCTGACCGCCGCCCGGCGGTCGATGGGGCATCTGCGGGATCGACGGCCGGAGGCGTACGCGGTGGGAGGTTCGCCGGACCGGCGGCTGGATGCGGGTGGTGTGGGAGGTTCGCGGGCTCGGCAGTCGGATACGGATGCCCCCGGGGACCGGCAGGCGGATGCGGACGGTGTGGGGGGATCGTCGGACCGGCGGCTGGATGCGGATGGTGTGGGAGGTTCGCGGGGTCGGCAGCCGGATACCGACGTCCTGGATGGATCCCGGGATCGGCAGGCGGACGCGTACCCGGTGGGAGGATCGTGATCTGTGGCGACGCTACGGATCGCGGCGGCTTCCGCGCACTTTGGACGGGACCTGGAGTTCGATCTCCAGCGCATCGCAAAACTCATCGCCGACGCACGGGCTGCGGGTGCCGGGCTGCTGGTGCTGCCGGACGCCGCTCTCGGCGGCTACCTCGCCGACCTGCGGCACCCCGACCCGGACGCGCTGCCGCCCGCGCTCGGCCCTGACGACCCGCTGCTCAAACGGGTGGCCGGGCTGGCCGCCGAGATGGTCGTCTGCGTCGGCTACTGCGAGGCCGACGGAGACCGCCGTTACAACGCGGCCGTCTGCCTGACCGGGGACGGCGTCCTCGGTCGGCACCGCAAAGTCCACCTGCCAGCAGGCGAGATCGCCGCCTACGCCCCCGGCGACCGCTTCGACGCCTTCGACACCCCCGTCGGCCGCGTCGGCATGCTCATCGACTACGACAAAACCTTCCCCGAATCCGCCCGAAGCCTGGCCCTGGACGGCGCCGACATCATCGCCTGCCTCTCCGCCTGGCCCACCAGCATCACCAACCGCGCCCCCCGCATGGCCCAGGACCGCCAGTCCCGCCTCTTCGACCTGTACGACTGCGCCCGCGCCGCCGAGAACCAGGTCGTCCTGGCCTCCTCCAACCAGACCGGCGCCATGGGCGGCATGCGCTTCCTCGGCCAGGCCAAAGTCGTCGGCCCCGGCGGCGAAATCCTCGCCCGAACCTGGTCCAAAGCCGGCCTGGCCGTCGCCGAACTCGACGTAACCACCGAAATAGCCACCGCCCGCCGAGTCCTCCAACACATCACCGAACGCCGCCCGAACACCTACCGGACCAAACCGTGACCACCACACCGCCTATCCGACATCCCTATCCCGGACCGCACAAACCCTGCCCAGCAAGCCGTCCTGCCTGGCGGAGCCGGGATCCGACGTGGCTGCCAATGTCAGTGTCCCTCGCGCCCAGTTGCCACCCCGGCGAAGCGGGTCCGGCCGAAGGTCAAACAACGGGCTGGGTGGGTGGGAGTGCCATGGCAACCGCGATTAGGAACCCACGAGCGACGAGGAGGAATGGGTCGGTGAAGATTGCGTTGGTTACTTATTCTACTAAGCCTCGGGGTGGGGTGGTGCATACGCTTTCGTTGGCTGAGGCGTTGGTGGGGTTGGGGGTTGAGGTTGATGTTTGGGCGTTGGGGAGGGGTGGGGATCGGACGTTTTTTCGGAGGGTTGATTCTCGGGTTTGTGTTCGGGTGGTGCCCTATTTGGGGGTTGAGGGGGAGGCGTTTGGGGAGCGGGTGCTTCGGTCGATTATGATTTTGCGGGGGGCTTTTGAGTCCGATGGGTATGACATTGTTCATGCGCAGGACTGTATTAGTGCGAATGCGGTGGGGTCATGTGTTCGGACGGTTCATCATATTGATCAGTTCAGTACTCCTGAACTGGCCGCTTGTCATGAGCGGGCGATTGTGGAGCCGTGGGCGCATGTTTGTGTTTCTCGGGCGGTGGCGGGGGAGCTGGCCGAGGGGTGGGGTATTTCGGCTCGGGTGATACCGAACGGGGTGGAGGCTGAGCGGTTCGCGGCCGCTGCTTCGGATGATCCTGATGCTGTGGCGGCGAGGGGGCGGTGGCAGGAGCGGTTGGGGGCCTACATCCTGGCTGTCGGGGGGATTGAGCCGCGTAAGGGGTCCATGGATCTTCTGGAATCGTATGCGCGCTTTGCGGAGGAGCGGGGCTCCTCGGGGGTTCGGCTGGTCGTTGCCGGTGGGGATACGTTGTTTGATTATCGTGGGTACCGGGCGGAATGGGAGATCCGGGCGAAGGAACTCGGGGTGGAGCCGCTGGTTTTGGGGCCGGTTGGGCATGAGGAGTTGCCGGCGTTGGTGGCTGGGGCTGCGGTTTTCGCGTTTCCTTCGGTGAAGGAAGGGTTTGGTCTGGCCGCTATGGAGGCGTTGGCGGCGGGGGTTCCGGTCGTCACGAGGGACCTTCCGGTGTTCCGGGAGGTCTTTGGAGATTCAGCACTCTTCGCGGACGATATTTCCGGATTCGCTGAGCGATATCGTGACGCGATCGAGCAGCCTGATCCCGACAGGGCCGCCGCAGGGCGTGAACTGGCGTTCCGTCACACCTGGAAAGCGGCAGCCCAAGCGCATCTCGACCTCTACCGCGAACTCAGAACATCCCGGTGAAGCCGGCCGTGACCGCAGAAGCCGGAGCGTTCCCGAAGGATCGCTGGATTCCAGACTTGGTGATGATCGTGTATCCGTCTCCGGCCGGCGAGTAGGCGATATCGGTCGCCTCGGGAAGCCCAGGCGGCAGATCTCCCAGATGCTTCGCGTCGCCAAACGCAAACACATGCCCGGATTTATCCACCATCACATAACCTTTACCGCTGGGCGTCCGGGACATCGCCACAATCGCCTTGTCGAAGGTCGTGGCGTTGCCGTACCAGCGGGGCTCCGCATCCCCATACGGATAAATCTGACCTGCCGAGGTAAGCAACCAGTACCCTTCCCCGGTCTCCGTTACCTCGATGTCCACGAAACTCCCCGAGAAACCCTCGGGCTCCCGCCGCGCAACCCCCTTCCCGAACACCCGCCCATCAGCCCCCAGCAGCAGATACCCCCCATCCGGCAACGCCCCGATCGCCGTGACCTCACCCGCCACCTCCACCTGGTACGGCTTGGCGTCCCCATACGCGAAAACCTGCCCGGTCGAACTCACCAGCCAGTAACCACCGGCCGACGGAGTAACAGCCGCATCCACGATCCTCCCGACGACCCCGCCCGGACGCCGATGCACGACCGGCCCCCCGAAAGCCTCACCCGTCGAGGTCACCGACAACAGCCGAGACCCGATCGCATGCACCCCGCCCCCGTTGACGACCTGCTCGTACTCCGCCACACCCCCGCCGTACGCGAGAATGCCGATGTTCTGGGGAGAGCGGACCGCACCCGCGACGCTGTAGTCGGCCCAGAAGCTGTCCAGCACCCCGCCATGCCAGCGCATCGCGTTCCGGACGACCTTCGAGTTCTGCCCGACCGTCATGACACTGCGCGTGCCGTCCTTGTTGGCGGTGACGCTCTCGACGACCACCACATGCCCCGCCTGCCCCGTCCGGTTCATCACGATCATGTCCCCAGGGACAAGATCCAGCACCTTCCCGTTCGGCTGCCGCGCCATCCCCAGCGCCGTCGCCTTCGCATAGATCTGCGACGCGACCCCCACCCCCGCGAAGATCCCCTTGTGCCACCCCCGCCGCGCGTAGAACCGCTGCGCCAACTCCACACACTGCCACCAGTTCGACGAGACCCCGCCCACATGCACCTGCCCATCACACGTCTTGGCGGTACTACTCCCACAAACCGGCACCCCACCCCCGGCGAACCATGCACTCCCCGCCATCCGCACCGGCGCCCCCGCCACGGCCGAGGTCTCGCCGCCGTCAACATCAGCGCTCGCCGCACCCGGCCCCACCACCGACACCACCGCAACCCCGGCCACAACGACCGCCCACATCCGCCCCACCAAGATCACCCTCCCAGCAACTCCGCCCACACGACCCCACGAAGCCTGCCGAAAAAGGACAAATCTTGCCCGACAAATACCCATTAGGTATACGCCAAAGCCCGAAATAGCACCTAAGCCATAACCTGCACATTCATCACATATGGTAACTTGGAGCTAGTGTTCGATTGCGTTTGGTAATCTTCCGCACATGGTTACTCCCCTCCATGAGGGATTGGCCGGTATCGCCAAGTTGGATCCGGTGAATACCGCCTGTGCCCTCCGAGAACTGTTCGACCTAGACATCCCCAAGGACGGTGATGCCGTAGTTGCCTCCCCAGATCTGACGAAGATCCAGCCAACCGAGTACCGGGCCGATGGAGTGCTCCTGTACTCCGAGGATGGCGGACGGAAGCTCGCCGTGATCGTGGAAGTCCAACTCAAGCGCGATCCGGACAAGCACGGCACCTGGCTGGCCTACATCGCCAACGTCCGCGTTCGCGACAAGTGCCCCGCCTGCCTCGTCGTCATCTGCAAAGACAGCTCAACCGCCAAGTGGGCCGCCGCTCCCATCGAAACCGGTCATCCTGGCCTGACCCTGACCCCATTGGTCATCGGCCCCGACAACACCCCCGTGATCACCGACATTGCCCGGGCCGTCGGCAACATCGGCCTGGCCGCGATCTCCGCGATCACCCACAGCAAGCACCCAGAGATCAACATTATCCTCGCCACCCTGGTCGATGCCCTGGCCAGCATCGATTCGACGCAGGCCCAGGAGTACGCTGATTTCGTCACCGTGGCGCTGACCGGAAGTGCACAGAAGGAGATGGAGCGTCTCATGACCGCACAGACCCACCGCTTCCAGAGCGAATACGCCCAGAAACTTCGGGCCGAAGGCAGAGACGAAGGAAGAGACGAAGGCAGGGCCATAGGCGAAGCGCGCTCTGTCCTGCGGCTTCTCGAGTTTCGGAAGGTCGAGGTGTCTGACTCGGCTCGTGAGCGAATTCTTGCGTGTACCGAGGAAGCTCAGCTGTACCTGTGGCTGGAGAAGGCGTCCTACGTGACCTCCGTCGAGGACCTCTTTGATTGAGTTCTCGAGCCTCGTCCTAAGTGAACCCGGCAAGAGGATCTGGGCAAAAGGCATGGGGCGCGCGATCCTGCGGTTTCTCGGGAATCGGGAGATCGAAGTGTCGGAGGAGGATCGCGAGCGGATCATGTCCTGTACCGATCTGGCTCAGCTTGACGCCTGGCTGAACAAGTCGTTGACCGTGACCTCTGCAGATCAGCTCTTCAGCTGAAGTCCTTCGAGTTCTACAATGCGTGGCTCTTCGGGCGGGTGCCCGGAGGGCCACGCTTGTTTTATGCGGCTATGGTGGCGTGCATTTCCCAGAGGAGGAGTTCGGTGGGGGCGGTGGCGGTTACGCGGTTGCCGCTGACGGCGGTGAGGCGGGCGGCGTCGCCCTTGGTGAGGGGGCCGGCGCCTTCGAGGGTGATGGAGCCTTCTGGGATGAAGAGGTGGAGGAAGGGGGCCTCCGGGAGGGTGATGGTGTCGCCGGGGGAGAGGCGGGCGGCGTGGAGGGTGGCGTACTTGTTCTGGATGCGGATGGCGGCGTCGTGGTCGGGGTGGCCGGAGGCGACGGGGGCCAGTTTGCCGCGCATCAGGGAGTCGTCGATTTCGAGTTGTTCGTAGCCCGGGGTGATGCCGGGAGTGTCGGGGACGACCCACATCTGGATGAAGTGCACGGGGTCGCTGTGGGGGTCGCCCTGGAGGCGCCAGGAGTCGTTCTTCTCCGAGTGGAGGATGCCGGTGCCGGCGCTCATGCGCTGGGCGAGCCCTGGGTAGATGACGCCGGAGTGGCCTTCGGAGTCCTGGTGCACGAGGGAGCCGCGCAGCACCCAGGTCACGATCTCCATGTCCCGGTGGGGGTGGGTCTCGAAGCCCATCCCGGGGGTGACGATGTCGTCGTTGTTGACCAGGAGCACGCCGTGGTGGGTGTTGCGGGGGTCGTGGTGTCCGCCGAAGGAGAAGGAGTGCTTGGAGTCGAGCCACCCGATCTGCGTCTTGAAGCGGTCTTCCGCCCGCCGGATGTCGATGCCGGGCGTCACCGTGACGTCAGCCATGTCCAGTCCCTCCATGAATCCCGAGTTGGTTGAAATGTAAACCATCTGAGGGTGGGGGATGTTCCCGTCAGCGGCCCGGGATGAGGGAGCGGAGGCGGGAGAGGCCGGAGCGGGACTGCGGTGGGGCGGGGGTGGTGACGAGGTCGAGGGTTTCCAGGCGGCGGCGTTTGAAGTAGCGGGCCGGGCCGTTGGCCGCGAGATAGTCACGAGCCGGTTCGCGGAGTTCGGGGTGGGCGGTGTGCTGCATGCAGTACGCGACCGCGTTGATCAGGCCGGGAAGGTCGACCGGCGGGGGATCGGTGAGCGAGCCGTCCGGGAACAGCTGAGGGGTGGTCGCGTCCACGATCGTGACCGGGATGCGGTTGCTGTTCTCGTACGGAGTGAGCCGTTCCAGCAGCATTTCGGTGCCCATGGTCGCCACCGGCAGGTCGAAGAAGACCTTGGCCGTGGTCAGCGCGGTGGAGAAGCAGCTGACCACGAGGGCGGGGCTCAGGGTCGCGAAGAGGGATTCGGCCGGAATGCCCTCAGGGGTGAAGGTCAGCCGGAGGCCGAGGTCGGCGGCGAGGGGGCGGAGTTCGCGGCCCTGGCTGTGACGGGCGGCCGGGTGCGGCTGGAAGATCACGTCATGGTGCCCTCGGGCAGCGACGGCCCGGAGCATGCCCGCGTGCAGCTGGTGCTCCTCGTCCAGCGACAGGATGCCGAGCGAGGAGAGGTACTGCCCGAGAATCAACACCGGGCCATCAGGGGAACCGCCCTGAGGGAGACCGGCGGCGGAGAGCTCGTCCACCACCTGGCGGAAGTGGGTGGCCGGGATCAGTTGGGGCGGAACGCCGTGTTCGCTGAGGAGTAGGGGAGCGACGTCCGGGACCAGGCCGAGGTGGAGGAGGCGGGTTACGCGGGCGGAGATCTCGTGGGGTAGGACGTCCCGGGTCGGGCTGTGGGCCATCAGGCCGTCGGAGTAGACGGTGATGCCGCAGTCCTTGAAGAGGCCGGGCAGCAGCCGGGACGGTGGCACGATCACGGACTCGATCGCCACCTCGGTGATTTCGTCTATCCCGAGACGGTGCAGCAGCAGCCGCCCGAAGACCGGCACCTCGATGGTCCGCGGCTTCCACTCGGCCGGATGGAACGGCGCGATGATCTCGTTCCACGAGTGCACCTCGTCGAAGCGGGACCGCAACGCCGCGAACCCGGGCGCCTCGTCCAGCCCGAGCGCGATCTCCGGAATGTCGGCGTTGTTGGTCAGCAGCAGCACCCGCCGCTCCCCGGGCGGCCCGAACGCCCCGGCGTCGATGCCCGCGGCCAGCGTCATCGCCCCGAACAGCCGGGAGGCGTGGAACAACTGGGTCACGTCGCACTCCGTTCCGGGACCAGCAGCGCCCGCCGCTTCGGGTCCAGCGTCTCGACCGACTCGGTGACCAGGTCGGCGGGGAGCCGGGCCAGCATCTCCGCCCCCCGGGACTCGAACGCGGCGGCGGTCTCGGGGGTGAGCCGGTCGCGCTGCTCCAGATGGTTGGCGAGCAACGCGCAGAACGTCCGCACCGCCTTGGGCCGGAACCGTTCCTCGACCTCGGCGAACAGGACGTCGAAGGCGTCGAAGAAGTGCAGCTGCCTGGCGTCCCCGATCTGGGTCAGCGAGCCGGGCAGCCCGCGCCGGTAGAAGACCCCGGCCAGCGAGACCACCGCGAAGGACTTGGCCCGCTGGTGCAGCCGCCAGATCCACGGCCGGTCCTCGGCGGTGTGTAACCCGGCGGGGAAGTTCAGCAGGTCGCCGAGCTCCCGCCGGTAGATCCCGGCCCAGGCGTACGGATAGTCGACCATGGTCTTGGCATCCGCCGGCAGGATCGACTCACGGGGGTCGAGCACCGTGTTCCGCCGGGCCTCCGGCGCCCAGTGGGTCTCCCGGCGGCGGCCCTCCGACTGCACGTGGTCCACCCGGACGAAGTCGCACCCGAGGCCCTCGATGGCGGCCACCAGCTCGGCCAGGTACCCCCGCCCGAGCCAGTCGTCCCCGTCCAGGAAGGTCACGTAACGCCCGGAGGCCAGCCGGAGCCCCGCGTTGCGGGCGCCGGCCAGCCCCGCGGGCTCGCTGTGCCGGATGACGTGCAGCGTGGGCAGCTCGTCCCGGAACTCGGCCACGATCGTCCCGGTGGCGTCCGCCGAGCCGTCGTCGACGACGATCACCTCGAAGTCCGGCACCTTAAAGTCGGCACGCGCGTTGCGCACGAGCGAGGTGAGCGTGTCCGCGATGTACGCCTCGCCGTCCTTCACCGGGACGATGACCGAGAGGGTGATCATCAGACGGTGACCCGCCGCAGCCGGGCCCGGGGAGCCTCCTCGCCGGGGAAGACGCGCTTGACGCCGTCGCCCAGGGCCTGCTCGATGATGCGGATGTCCCGGACCAGGTGCTCCAGACCGCTGGGCTCCAGCGAGGCCGCGTGGTCGGACCCCCACATCGTGCGGTCCAGCGTGATGTGCCGCTCCACGGTGACCGCGCCCAGGGTGACGGCGGCCAGCGAGATCTGCAGGCCGCGCTCGTGGCCGGAGTAGCCGACGGGCACCCCGTACCGCTCCTGGAGGGTGGCGATGGTGCGGAGGTTGGCCTCCTCCGGGGGGAGCGGGTAGGTGGAGGTGGCGTGCATCATGACCAGCCGCTGGGTGCCGAGGATCCGCACCGCTTTGTCGATCTCCTCCAGGGTGGACATGCCGGTGGAGAGGATGATCGGCTTGCCGGTGGCGGCCAGCGCGCGGAGCAGTTCGTGGTCGGTCACCGAGGCGGAGGCCACCTTGTGGGTGATGACGTCCATCTCCTCCAGGAACTCCACCGACGGCACGTCCCACGGCGAGGCGAACCAGTCGATGCCCCGGTCCTTGCAGTGCGCGGCGATCTCGGTGTACTCGTCCCGGCCGAACTCGGTCCGGATCTTGTACTCCATGTAGGTCATCTCGCCCCAGGGCGTCTGCCGGATCTGGCCGCGCTGCTCCACCGGCACGCAGATCTCCGGCGTGCGCTTCTGGAACTTGACCGCGTCGCAGCCCGCGTCCACCGCCACGTCGATCAGCCGCCGGGCGATGTCCACGTCGCCGTTGTGGTTGATGCCGATCTCGCCGATCACGTACACCGGGTGGCCGGGGCCGAGCAGGTGCTCCCCGATCCGTACGGCGGGCACCGCGGCCTGGCGGGCGCGGAAGGTCAGCGGCCGGGCCGGGGGCTGCTCGGTCTCGGCCAGCGGCGGACGGGCGGCCAGCACCCGGTCGCACAGCTCGCGTACGGCTCCGGCCCCGCCGGCCTGGGTGAGCACCACCCGCGCGGCGGCCCGCACCCGGGGGTGCGCGTCCGGCACCGCGATCGGCCAGCCCACCAGGCTCATGCAGCCCAGGTCGTTGAGGTCGTTGCCGACGTAGGCCACCCGCGCCGGGTCGAGCCCCTCGATGGTGAGCCAGTCGCGCAGCGCGGTCTGCTTGGTGGACAGGCCCTGCAGCACCGGCACCCCGAGCTTGCGGGCCCGCGCCGAGACCACCGGGTTCTGCTCGGTGGACAGCACCAGCAGCTTGACCCCGGAGCGCTTGAGCAGCGCCACGCCCATGCCGTCGGAGCGGCTGACCGCGACCATCTCGCGGCCCTCGGAGTCCACGTACGCCCGGTCGTCGGTGTGCACGCCGTCGAAGTCGGTGATCACCGCGTCCACGTCGATGGGCTGCGGCACGTCCACGACGTGGGCCAGCGCGCGCACGATCTCCAGGTCCTCGGTGGTGTCCACCTCTACCGCGTGCACGGCGGGGACGGGCTGCACCGCGACGGTGCCGAAGAAGCGGTGGCCGCTGGAGCGGAACCCGGCGGTGCGCATCACGTAGAAGGCGCCGGTCTCCCGGTAGTGCGGCTCGCGGTCCTGGCGGCGCGGGCGGTACGACCGGTCGTGGTTGATGCCCTGGCCGTCGGCGGTCCACACGAACTCGAAGGTCTCCATGGCGGAGAAGACCACGTCGGCCTGGCCGTCCCGGACCTTCGCGACGGCCGCGTCCAGGTCCTTGGGGTCGATGAAGGCGCTGGTGCACTGCACCAGGATGACGATCTCCGGGTCCTCGGCCCCGTCGGCGGCGGCCAGCGCGTCCAGCGCGTGCAGCACGGCGGACTCGCTGGAGGCGGTGCCGCCGCTCAGCTCGGCCGGGCGGTCGACGATGCGGGCCCCGGCGTGCTCGGCGGTCTCGGCGATGCCGGCGTGGTCGGTGCTGACCACCACGGTGTCCACCAGTTCGGCGCGCACGCAGGCCAGCACGGCACGGGAGACCAGCGGGGTGCCTCCCACCTTCGCCAGATTTTTCAGTGGAACCCCCACTGAACCGCCACGCGCCGGGACAACGGCAAGCACACGCACCTGACACTCCTCTTACCTGCGACAACATGCCCCGGAGCAGCGGGGGTGCCTGGAAACCTAGCCATGAGGGTATCCCGCAGGGGGTGAAAAAGCTGAACAACGAGAAGCCTGCGGCTTAACTTTCCGTTCTGTACGGGATGCTCCCCCAGGCCAGCACAAGATCCAGGGCATGATCCGAAAGAGCCACTAATGGCGCGATATTGGCGGGTAGTGGCTCTGGTTTCGGGTTTCGGCAATCGATTAAATGATCTCGCGGGAGCAATTTCGTACTTGGCCGGGAATTGTTTCCGTCCATGACACCGTCCGTTCGCGATAAGCCCCCGTATCGCCTGGACGGACCGCCCCCGATCACCGCTTCGTATCGGGGGCGTCAAGCCCTCGCCAGAGGGGTTGGCGGGCTCGCCGGATCCGTCCGGCGAGCCCGCCGCGTGAAACTTTCATCGGCTTAGTTTGTTGGATTGACATACATATCTGGGCGCTCGTACCGTGATGACGGTTGGTTCGGGCCGTTCGTACGGCCAGAAGGGACCTGGGAGCGCCATCCCCACCGGGCGGTCACGCACCGTGCCCCGCCCGGTGGCCGCACCCCCTCCGGTAGACCTCGCACTTGATGTAGAAGTAGGGCGTGCGTTTAATACTGGGCGTTCTGACGGCTCTCCTGTTGACGGCCTGCACGGCCGAGTCGCCTTCGGAGCCTCCGGCGCCCGGGCAAACCTCCTCGCAGGCGTTCCAACAGGCGCGGGTCCTCGGGAAAGAGAACCTCAGCGGGCGGGTCGACGAGGTGACCATCGAGTCCCCGGCCCTCGGCGGCAAGGGCACGGTCTGGGTGATCAGGCCGGAGGGCTGGACCGAGGGCTCCACCGGCTGGCCGGCCCTCTACCTGCTGCACGGCTGCTGCGCCAGCTCGGGCGACGGCTGGCTCAGCTCGGGCGAGGCCGAGCGGGTCACCGCGAAGGCCAAGGCGGTGGTCATCCTCCCCGACGGCGGCCGCATGGGCTGGTACACCGACTGGGTGAACGGCCCCGCCTGGGAGACCTTCCACATGAAGGAGGTCCGCTCCCTCGTCGAGCCCATGTACGGCGTGGGCGACCGGCGCGCCATCGCCGGGCTCTCCATGGGCGGCCACGGCGCGATGAGCTACGCGTCCAGGTACCCGGGGGTGTTCCAGGCGGCGGCCTCCTTCTCCGGCGTGCTCGACATCCGCTCGAATCCGCCCGGCTTCAGCGACTTCCTGCGCGGCTCCGGCGCGGAGCCCGACGACATCTGGGGGCCGCTCCCCGCCCAGGAGGACAACTGGCGGGCGCACAACCCCACCGACCTGGTGGCCGGGCTGAAGGGCCTGCGCCTGTACATCTCCTGCGGCAACGGCGATCCGGGCCCGCTGGACTCGGGCGGCTCTCGGGACGGAGGCGAGGCGTCCCTGCTGACCGAGAACACCAACTTCGCCAAGGCCGCCGAGGCCGCCGGAGTCGAGGTCACCACCGACTTCTACGGCGAGGGCACGCACCGCTGGCCGTACTGGACCCGGGCGCTGGAGCGGGCGCTGCCGGTGCTGATGGGCAGTTCCGGCTAGAGGTGCCAGGGGAGGACGATCGGCTCCGCCGGGATCCGGTGGAGCAGGGTCTCCAGGAGTTCGGCCAGCCGGTACGGGAGCACGCGTTCGGTGGCGGCACGGAGTTCGGGCAGCGTCCACCAGCGGAAGGTGTCCAGCAGGGAGCTCTCCAGCTCCTCCATGCCGGAAACATCCACCTCCAGGTGGGGCACCCGGAGCAGGAAGAACGAGTCCTCGCCGTAGAACCGCACACCCTCGGCGCTCTCCCAGGGTCCGGAGCTGACGGCGACGACCGGCCCGAGGTCCTCCGGCGCCACCCGATGCCCGGTCTCCTCGCGTAACTCCCGAGCGGCGGCCGTGGCCAGGTCCTCACCGGGGTTCACCCCGCCACCCGGGGTGATCCAGGCGTAATCCGGATTCTCGGTCGTGCTCAGCGCACGGTAGAGCAGGATGCGGTCGGCGTCGTCCAGGATGAGGACCCGGGCGGAGGGACGGACGATCACGCTGATGAGGCTACCGCCCTGACCCCTCGCGCAGGCGCGGTAGTTCCGGCCAGCTTTCCCCCAGTCCTGGGGGCCTGGCGCAGATGACGTAGTGCTGCGGGGTGACGGCGGACATCCGGCCGGGCAGTTGCCGCAGGCAGGTCTCGTGCAGTTCCTCCGGGGTGGTGTCCGCCGCCGTGTACGCCACCAGCCGCGCCCCTTCCACGACCACCTCCGAGGGCTCCGGCAGCAGCCGCCGGACCTCGGCGAGTTCCGTCCAGTTCTGGTCGGACCGCACCCAGCCCGCGCCCCGGGGAACCGGGCTGATCCCGGTCAGTTCCGGCAGTTCGGCGAGCGGGACGTCCCGCCGCCCGGCCTCGATGAGCAGGCGGGCGACGCCCTCGCCGAGGAGCAGGGCGTCCTCCCGGGGCAGGCAGCGCGGGTCGGCCCAGAGCACGGCGTCGTACTCGCCCTCCAGCCGGTTCACCCAGAGCGAGGTCCTGGTCGGCAGCGTCGCCTCGGGCAGCCAGGCCGAGCGCACGTCCCGGTCGGACGCGGCGACCACCCTGGCCCCCTGCCCGGGCGCGCTCATGTCGTTGAAGACGACGTCCCGGGCGAAGAAGACCCCGCGTTCCCGCTGCACCCGCTCCATGATCTCGATCAGCGCCGCCGCGTCGAACCGGCTGTTCTGGTAGGCGGCCAGCGTGCCCGACCGCACCCCGCCGAGCACCCCGTCGAAGGACTCGTGATCGAGTTCGACGGGCACCAGCGCGTCCTGGGCGAGCGGCCCCACGTACTCCCGCAGCTCCGGCCGGAACCGGTTGGCGGAGATGGACAGCACGGGCACGGTATCGGCCCCGCCGCGCAGCCCGGCCAGGGTGGCCAGCGCGCCGAGCACCGCCGCCGACCCGCTCACCCCCGTACGGACCGTGATGCGCCGCAGCGCGCGGGCGGCGGCGGCCGAGCGCACCCGGAGCCGGGGCAGCAGCCAGTCGGTGCCGGTGTCGTCCACCGAGACGGTCAGGGTCGAGTGGGGGATGCGGCGCAGCTGGGTCTCCCAGTAGCGCAGTGCCGCCTCGGCCCGGCGCCTGCTGGCCGGGCTCGCCTCGGTGCCCGCGACGTCCACCGGCTGGGGCGCGGTCACCGGCGGCAACGGCTTGCCCAGCACCAGCTGGTCCCACTCGGCGAGCAGCACCGCCAGCCCGATCGCGTCCACCGCGCTGTGCGTGGTCACCAGCACCACCTGCTCGGGTACCCCGCCGGCGGTGATGACCGCCACCCGGAGCGGGATCTCGGACTCGACCTCGAACCGCCCGCCCTGGAGCCGCCGCGCGACCTCCGCTGCCGCCTCCTCGCAGACCTCGACGGACAGCGTGCCCTCGGCCAGGACCTCCTGGGTGGTGTCGGTGAAGAGCGTGCGGAGGGACTCGTGCCGGGACAGCAGCACGCCCACCGCCTCGGCCAGGGACGCCACCGTCACACCCTGCGGGAGCGGCCGGATGACCTGGTAGTTCATGTGCTCGGGGGGATCGGTGCGGACGCAGCGCACCATGTTGGCCTGGCCCATGGTGAGCGGGCCGCTACGTACACCGGTTCCGGCGAAGTGGGCGGTGGTCAACCCCATTGGCGGCTCCTCACTCTTCGGCGCGGCCGTGCACCAGCCGCGCCGCCTCTTCGTCGGACAGCTCGGTGAGCTCCGCGACCAGCAGGTTCTCCACGGCCTCGGCCAGCGCGGCCACCTCGGGCCCGTCGAACATGGTCCGGATCGGCACCTCCACCCCGGTGATGGCGCGCAGCCGGGCGATGACCCTGGCAGCCAGCAGCGAGTGGCCGCCGATGGCGAAGAAGTCGTCCAGCGCGCCCACCTCGGTCAGCCCGAGCACCTCGCCGTACACCTCGGCCACCAGCTGCTCCGCGTCCGTGCGCGGCGCGACCCGTTCACCCTGCCCGCCCATTTCCGGGTACGGCAACGCCCGCCGGTCCACCTTCCCGTGCCGGGTCAGCGGCAGCTCCGCCAGCTCCACCCAGACCGAAGGGACCATGTACGCCGGAAGCCCCCCGCGCAGGAACTCCGCGAGCTCGTCACCCCCGGCGTCGCCCACCACGTAACCCACGAGCCGGTCGTCGAGCGCGGTCACCGCCGCCTGCCGTACCCGGTGGTGGGCGAGCAGGCGGGACTCGACCTCGCCGGGTTCCACCCGGTAGCCGCGGATCTTGAGCTGGTCGTCGGTCCGGCCCAGGAACTCCAGCTGCCCGTCCCGCCGCCAGCGGGCCCGGTCCCCGGTGCGGTAGAGCCGGGCACCCCGCGTCCCCCACGGGTCGGACACGAACCGTTCGGCGGTCAGTTCCGGGCGGCGCAGGTAGCCGCGGGCCAGCCCGGCACCGCCGATGCACAGCTCCCCGGGCGCGCCCGGCGGCACCGGGCATCCGGCCTGGTCGAGCACCCGCACGAGGGTCCCGGCGACGGGCCTGCCGATCGGCAGCCGAGCCTCGGGATCGCCCGGGGTCAGGTCGGTCGCGGTGGCGATGACGGTGGCCTCGGTGGGGCCGTAGGTGTTGACCACCCGGACGCGGTCGCCGAACCGGGCGTGCCAGCGGGCCAGGGCGGCCGGCCGGGCCTCCTCGCCGCCGAGGATGACCAGCCGCAGGCCCGGCGGCCAGGCGATGTCGTCGAGCTGGCCCACCAGGTGGTGCCAGTACGCGGTGGGCAGGTCCAGGACGGTGATCTCCGGCCGGACGGCCAGCACGTCGGGCAGGGTGACCGCGCCGTCCGGGAGCAGTTCCAGGGTGGCCCCGGCGGCCAGCGCGGGGAAGATCTCCTCGGCGTGGGTGTCGAAGCTGAGCGCCGCGAACTGCACGATCCGGTCGCTCGGCCGCAGGCCGTACGCCGAGGTCATCCAGGCGATCCGGGCGGCCAGCGCGTCCTGGCCGACGACCACGCCTTTGGGGGTGCCGGTGGAACCGGAGGTGTAGATGACGTACGCGGCGTCCTCACCCGTGAAGCCTGCCGCCTCCGACCGCATGAACCCAGCGCGCTCCGGGGGCAGGGTCTCGTCGATCGGCAGGTACGCGGCCCCCGAGGCCCAGGCGCTGAGCAACGCCGCGACGCCCTCCGGCGACCGCTCCAGGGACACCTCCCGGATCCCCGCCGGACCACTGGGATCCACCATCGCGGCCAGCTCACGATAGGTGACCTGCCGATCCCCACAACTAACAGCCACCGAATCCGGAAATTTCAGGACGCTGGAAGCCCAGAGGTCCATGAAACGCGGGGGAGTCGCGTCGAGCGCGGGCCCTTCGGAGACCTTCGCCAGGAAGGCCGAGTCCTGCTCCGTCAGCATCGGCAACGCCGACAGGCGCCGGTCAGGATCGGCCGCCACCGCGCGCAGCAGCAGCGCGAACCGGTCCGCCATCGCCGCCACGGTCGCCGCGTCGAACAGCGCGGTGTCGTACTCCAGCTGCACCAGCAGCTCCGCACCGTCGTCGTGCCAGGCCTCCAGCATCACGTCGAACTTGGCCTGGCTGTGCCCCCCGGGGAAACCCGCCACCGCCAGCCCGTCGAACGGCTTCGGCTCGTGCCCGGAGTCCTCGGTGTGCAGGATGGCCATCGTCTGGAACACCGGGGTGCGCGTCAGGTCCCGTTCCAGCTGGAGGGTCTTGACCAGGTCCTCGAACGGGATGCCCTGGTGGGCGAAGGCGTCCAGCACGGTGGTCCGGGTGGCCCGGAGCAGGTCGCTGAAGAGCGGGTCGCCGCCGAGGTCGCCGCGGAGCACGAGGATGTCGGTGAGGTAACCGATCACCGACTCCAGGGCCAGGGTGTCCCGGCCCGCGTTGGAGGTGCCGACCAGGATGTCGTCCTGGCCGCTGTGCCGGGCCAGCAGCACCTGGTAGGCGGCGAGCAGGGTCATGAAGAGCGTGGCCCCGTTCCGCCGGCCGGCCGCGGCCAGCGCCTCGGCGGTCGCCGGGTCCAGCGTGAAGGTGACGGTAGCGCCCCGGCCCGCGCTGCCCGCCGTACGGGGGCGGTCGGTGGGCAGGTCGAGCGGGGTCGGCTCGGCCAGCCGTTCCCGCCAGTACGCCAGCAGCCCGTCGGTGTCGCGGGCCCGCTGCCAGGCGGCCACGTCGCCGAACTGCAACGGCACCGGGGGCAGGGCGCGGCCGGAATAGAGGTCGGCCAGCTCGTCCAGGAGCACGTTGAGCGACCAGCCGTCGCCGAGGATGTGGTGCATCACCAGGCAGAGCACGTGCTCGCCGTCCGCCTGCCGGATCAGCGTGACCCGCAGCGGCGGCCGGTCGGCGAGCTGGAACGGGGTGTTCACCCGTTCCGCCACGGCCGCCTCGGGATCGGCGTGCTCCAGGTACTCGACCGGCACCGGGCCCGGCAGGTCGATGACCACCACCGGCCCGCCGTCCACCTCGGGGAAGCGGGTGCGCAGGCTCTCGTGCCGCGCGGCCACCCCGGCGAACGCCGCCCGCAGCCGGTCGGCGTCCAGCGGGCCGCGCAGCCGCCGGACCACCCACATGTTGAAGGCGGCGTCGGTCTCCGGATAGAGCCGGTTGAGGAACCAGAGCCGCTCCTGCCCCGCCGACAGCGGCGGAACCGTCCCGGCCTCCCGTGGCCGCGGCCCCGCCAACCCCGGTACGGCGGGCCCGTCCAGCAACTCGGCCAGCGCGGCGGCGGTCGGCCGGGTGAACACCTCCCGCACCGGCACCCGTACGGGCAGCCGCGCGGCGACCATGGTCGCCAGCAGCGAGTGCCCGCCCAGCGCGAAGAAGTCGTCGAACACCCCGATCTCTCCGGCCGTCCTGCCGAGCACGTCGGCGAACACCCCGGCCACCAGCCGTTCGGTGGCGGTCCGCGGGGCCACCCGGGCGGCGGCGGGGGCGGCGCTCGCCGCCGTGGGCAGCGCCTTGCGGTCGATCTTGCCGTTGGGGGTCATCGGCAGCGCGTCCAGCGCCACGACCTGCCGGGGCACCATGTATCCGGGCAGGAACCGTGCCACGTGCGCCCGCACGTCCTCGGGGGAGCCCTCCGCCAGGACGACGAAGGCGACCAGGGTGTCGTCCCGGACGGCCGCCACCGCCTGCCGTACGCCGGGGAACTGCTCCAGCACCGCCTCGATCTCGCCGAGTTCGATGCGGTGGCCGCGGAGTTTGATCTGGTTGTCGGTGCGGCCGAGGAACTCGATGGTGCCGTCGGGGCGCCAGCGGGCCAGGTCGCCGGTGCGGTACCGGCGGTTGCCGTCCGCGTCGGGGACGAAACGCTCGGCGGTGAGTTCCGGGCGGCCGAGGTAGCCGTTCGTGACGCCCAGCCCGCCGATGACCAGCTCGCCCGGGACGCCGATGGGGGCGAGGTTCCCCGCTCTGTCCAGGATGTGAATGACCGTGTTGGCCACCGGATGGCCGATGGTGATCTCGGCGGGGTCGGCCGGGACGTCCCAGGCCGTCGAGTAGATCGTCGTCTCGGTGGGTCCGTAGCCGTTGACCAGGCGGTTGGTGCGGGCCCGCAGTTCCCTGGCCAGCTTGGGCGACAGCGGCTCCCCGGCGGTGACCGCGCACACCTCGGGCAGGTCGCCGGTCAGCAGGATGCGCCAGCCCGACGGCGTGGCCTGCACATGGGTGGCCCCGGTGGCCCGGATCAGCTCGGCCGCCGCCACCCCGTCCCTGGCGTGGTCGGCGGAGGCGACCACCACCCGCCCGCCGGTGATCAGCGGCAGGAACAGCTCCACCGCCGAGATGTCGAAGGCCGTGGAGGTGAGCGCCAGCCAGGCGTGCTCAGGCCCCGCCTCGAACAGCTCCTTCATCGCCAGCAGCAGGTTGGTCAGGGCCCCGTGCGGGACCACGACGCCCTTCGGCCGCCCGGTGGACCCCGAGGTGTAGAGCACGTACGCGACGTCCCCCGGCTCCGGCAGCGCGTCGAGGGTGCCCACGCCTGACGGGTCCTCCAGGTCGGCGTCGGTCAGCGTCAGGGCGGCCCCGGAGTCGGCGAGCACGTAGTCCACCCGGGCCTGCGGATACTCCGGGTCCACCGGCAGGTAGGCCGCGCCGGACAGGGTCACCCCGAGGAAGGCGGCCAGCATGCCCGGCCCGCGCGAGACCTGCACGGCGACCAGCGAACCCCGGCCGACCCCCTTGTCGCGCAGCCTGGCGGCCAGTGCCTGGGCCCGGCCGAGCAGGTCCGCGTACGTCCAGTCGTCCACCGCGAGCGCGTCCGGGGTGGTGGCGGCCTGGGCCAGGAACAGATCGGCCAGGGTCACCGGCGGGACCTCGGCGGGCCGTTCCCGCGACAGCAGCCAGGAACGTTCCTCCTCTGGCAGCAGGTCGAGATCGCCCACCCGGGTCTCCGGGTCGGCCACGACGGATTCGACCAGCACGGCGAAACGCGCGGCCAGCCGGTCGGCGGTCGCCTGGTCGAACAGGTCCGCGCTGTAGATGAGCGAGCCGAGCAACGCGCCCCCGGCGGCCGGCCACAGGTCCAGGGACAGATCGGTCCTGGCGGCCAGCCAGCCCGGCGCGAACGGGGTCGCCTCGGTGCCCGGCACCGGCCCGGCGGAGGCGTTCTCACCGATCTGGGTGTGCAGGGCGAACATGGTCTGGAAGAGCGGCGTCCTGCTCAGGTCCCGCTCGATGTCCAGCGCCCCGAGGAGCAACTCCAGCGGCAGGTCCGCCTGACCGATGGCCTCGATCACCGTGCGCCGGGTGCGCCGCAGCGCCTCCAGGAAACTTGGATTCCCGCCCAGGTCGGTGCGGAGCAGGAGGGTTCCGGCCAGGTGGCCGATCAGCGGCTCCAACTCGGTGCGGTCCCGGCGTGCCACCGGCGAGCCCACGCAGAAGTCGTCCTGCCCGCTGTGCCGGGCCAGCAGCACCTGGTACGCGGTGAGCCAGACCATGAACGGCGTGCACCGCTGCCGCCTGGCCAGCTCGGCGACCGCCGCGGCCAGGCCGGGGTCGAGCGTGAAGGTGACCTCGCCGCCCCGCCCGGTGCGCTGCGGCGGCCGGGGACGGTCCAGGGGGAGTTCCAGCACCGGGGTTCCGGCCAGCGCCGCCGCCCACGGGCCGACGTCGGGGGCACCTTTGGCGCGTTCCGCCCGGGCGTGGTCGCCGTACTGGAGGGGGAGGGGCGGCAGTTGTTCGCCCGCGTAGCAGGCGGCCAGTTCGGTGACGAGGAGGGCGGCCGACATGCCGTCGGCGATGATGTGGTGCACGGTGATCGCCAGGATGTGGTCCTCCGGCGAAAGCCGGACCAGTGTCACCCGCAGCGGCGGCGTGGCCAGGTCGAAGGGTGTGTTGGCGGCCGTGGACACGATCTGCCGGGCGGCTTCCAGGTCGGCGGCCTCCACCACGGCGATCGGGACGGGCGCGGGCGGGCGGACCACCGCGACCGGCGTCCCGTCCACCTCCGTGAAGCAGGTCCGGAGCGACTCCTGCCGGGTGGCCACCGCGGTGAACGCCGCCGCCAGCCGGTCCAGGTCCAGCGGGCCGCGCAGCCGGTCGGCATGGCAGGTGTTGTAGGAGTGGTCCAGCGGGTCGAGCCGATGCAGGAACCAGAGCCGTTCCTGGCCGTACGAGAGCGGCTGTGACACGGGAGAACCGCCAAACTGGAAAGTTTGTTACTGGAAAGTTTGCTTACAGATCTCCGAACGGCGTCAGTGAACCATGTCCGGCCGGGACCCGACAACCCCTCATTTTCAGTGGTTGTGCGAGGTTTGTGGAACGTGTCACACTAGCGATCACTTGCAAACTGTAAAGTATCTTTACAGATAAGCCTGTCGGAGGATGTCGTGAGCACACTGTCGGCAGACAAGCGCGCGCTGCTGGCCCAGCGGCTGCGCCGCCGCGAGGAGACCCGCGTCATCCCGCCGCGTGACCCCGCCGACGGCCTCGTGCTCTCCCCGGCCCAGGAGCGCCTCTGGTTCCTGGAGCAGTACCGCCCCGGCACCACCACCTACACCGTGCCCCTCACCGTCCGGATCGAGGGCGACCTCGACCCGGACGCGGTCGAGGCGGCGTTACGCGAGATCACCCACCGGCACGAGGCCCTCCGCGCCCGCTTCGCCGACCTGGACGGCGTGCCCGTGGTCACCGTGGCCGAGGAAGCGCACCCGGAGTTCCTGCTCGCCGAGGCCGCCTCGCCGGAGGAGGCCAGAGCCCTGATCGAGGCCGAGCTCGGGCGCACCTTCGACCTCGCGGCGGGCCCGCTGCTGCGCGCCCTGCTGGTACGGCTGGCCCCCGCCGACCACGTGCTGCTCCTGGCCGCCCACCACCTGGTCACCGACGGCTGGTCGTTCGACGTCATCCTCTCCGAGCTGCTCACCCTCCTCCGGGGCGAGACCCCGCCCCCGGCCGCCGTGCAGTACGGCGACTACGCGGCCTGGCAGCGCGGCCGGGACCTGAACAGGGAGATCGCCTACTGGCGGGACCGGCTGGCCGGGGTGCCGGCCCTCGACCTGCCGACCGACCGGCCGCGGCCGCCTGAGATGGGCCATGTGGGGGCGGTGCTGGAGTTCCCCGTGCCCGTGTCCCTGGCGGGGCTGGCCGGGAGTGGGGCGACGCCGTACATGATCCTGCTGGCCGCCTTCCAGGTGCTGCTCGGGAAGTACTCCGGGCAGCGGGACTTCGCGGTGGCCTCCCCGGTGGCCGGGCGCGGGGTGCCGGAGCTGGACCGGGTGGTCGGCATGTTCGTGAACACGCTGGCGATGCGGGCGGATCTGTCCGGGGACCCGACCTTCGCCGAGCTCCTGGCCAGGACCCGTTCGCTGGCGCTGGACGCCTACGCCCACCAGGAGCTGCCGTTCGACCGGCTGGTGGGGGAGCTCAACGTCGAGCGCGACGTCAGCCGGTCGCCGATCGCGCAGGTCACCCTGGCGTTGCAGAACTTCCGCACCGGGCTGGACGGGCGGGGGCTGCGGCTCGGCGCGTTCCCGGTGGAACCGGGGATCAGCCGGTTCGACCTGTCGCTCTACCTGTACGAGACGGTGGAGGGGTTCCACGGGCAGCTGGCCTACAACACCGACCTGTTCGACCGTTCGACGATCGAGCGGATCGCCCGGCACTTCACCAACCTCCTCAAGGCGGTCGCCTCGGATCCCGGGCGGCGGCTGTCGGAGCTCTCCCTGCTCGACGAGGATGAGCACGCCGAGGTGCTGGCCTTCGCCGTCTCGGGTGCAGCCACGCCTTCGGCCGCGCTGCTGCACGAGGTGGTGGCAGGGCCGCCGTCGCGGGTGGCCGTGACCTGCGGGGACACCTCGCTCACCTATGGCGATTTGTCAGATAGGTCGGATGCGCTGGCGGGGCGGCTGGCCGAACTGGGGGTCGGGCCCGATGTGCGGGTCGGGATATGTCTGGAACAGTCGGTGGACATCGCGGTGGCCATCCTCGCCGTGCTCAAGGCGGGCGGCGCCTATGTCCCGCTCGATCCCGCCCAACCGGCCGCCCGTCTGGCGTACCTGATCGAGGACGCGGGGATCCAGGTGGCCATCACCACCGAGTCCCTCCCGGTCACCCACACCGTCACCCCCGACGAACGCGGAAATTTCCCGATAAATCCGGCGCAACCGGGCGATCTGGCGTACGTGATCTACACCTCCGGGACCACCGGCAAGCCCAAGGGCGTGGCCGTGCAGCACCGGCAGATCCTCACCTACCTCGCCGGAGCCCGGGAACGCCTGGCCGTCGAGGAGGGCGGCAGCTACGCCCTCCTCCAGTCCCTCTCCTTCGACTTCGGCATCACGATCTTCTACCTCTCCCTGATGACCGGCGGCACCCTGCACCTGCTCAACCCCCGCCTCCCCGCCGCCGAACTCGCCAGGACCCTGAGCACCGTCGACTACCTGAAGATCACCCCCTCCCATCTGGCGTCCCTGCTCCCCGAAGCCGACGTGCGCCCCCGCAAACTGCTGCTGCTCGGCGGCGAGGCCGCCCCCGCCGCCTGGGCGGCCGGCCTCACCCGCCCGGGCCTGCGGGTGCTCAACCACTACGGCCCCACCGAGGCCACGGTCGGCGTCACCACCCACGAGGTCGGCCCCGACCCCCTCCCCGTCCTGCCGATCGGCCGCCCGCTCCCGGGCGCCCGCGTGTACGTCCTGGACGAGCGCGGCGAACCCACCCCGATCGGCGTGGTCGGCGAGGTCCACCTCGGCGGCGACCGCCTGGCCCGCGGCTACCTCGGCCGCCCCGCGCTCACCGCCGAACGTTTCCTCCCCGACCCGTACGGCGAACCCGGCGCCCGCATGTACCGCACCGGCGACCTCGCCCGCCGCCTCGCCGGCGGCGAACTCCAGTTCCTCGGCCGCGCCGACCAGCAGCTCAAGGTACGCGGCTACCGGGTCGAGCCCGCCGAGATCGAAGCCGCCCTGACCAGCCACGAGGCCGTCCACCAGGCCGTGGTGGACCTGCGCCGCGACAAGCTGGTCGCCTACCTGGTCGGCACCGGCGAGCAACCCTCGCTCCGCGCCCACCTGGCCGAACTCCTGCCCGAGTACATGATCCCCGCCCGCTACGTCTGGCTGGACGAGCTCCCCCTGAAAGCGCACGGCAAGGTGGACAAGGCCGCCCTGCCCGACCCGTCCGGCGAGCGCGCCGCCGAAGACGCGTACGTGGCCCCGGCCACCCCCTTGGAGGAGGCCGTCGCCGAGGTCTGGGCGCGCGTCCTGGAACTCGACCGGGTCGGCGCCGAGGACGACTTCTTCGCCCTCGGCGGCCACTCACTGCTGGCCGCGCAGGTGGTGGCCAAGCTCCGCAAGGTCATGGACCGGCCGGTCACCATCATGGACATCTTCCGGCACCGTACGGTCCGGGCCCTGGCCAACCGGGGCGATGACGGGCCACGGCGCATGCTCCACCGGCTCACGCCCCCGCGCGCGGCCACGGCCACGCTGGTCTGCGTGCCGTACGGGGGCGGCAGCGCCGCGATCTACCAGCCGCTCGCCGACGCCATGCCGCCGGGCTGGGCGCTGCAGGCGGTCGCGGTGCCCGGTCAGGAGTGGGGCCTGGACGAGGAGACCCGTCCCATCCCCGAAGTGGCCGACGCCTGCGTCCAGGAGATCCTCACCGGCGTCACCGGCCCCGTCACCCTGTACGGCCACTGCGGCCTGGGCGTCATGCTGGTCATGGAGATCGCCCGCCGCCTGGAGGCCGCCGGACGGGCCGTGGACGCCGTACACGTGGGCGGCATCTTCCCGTTCGCCCGCCCGTCCTCGATGCTCACGCCCCTGCGCGACCTCGGCCAGCGGCTGCGCAGCGACCGGGTCTGGGCCAACGCGCTCATCGCCGCCGGACTCGACGTCGAAGAGCTCGACGAGGACCAGCTGCGTGCCATCATCCGCAACCGCCGCGAAGGGACCCGGGAGGCGGAGGCGTACTTCACCCGCCTGTACGCCCAGGAGACCCCGCGGCTGGCCGCGCCCATCATCTCGGTGGTCGGCGAACGCGACCCGGCCACCGAGTTCTACCAGGAGCGCTACCGCGAATGGCTGCACCTCACCGGCGAGGCCGCCCTGGTCGTGCTGGACGAGGCCGGGCACTTCTTCCTCAAACACCGGGCCGCCGAACTGGCCGAGATCGTCACCGGCACCCGGGCGGCCATCGCTGACGGCCGTACCGGGCCGATCGAACGCGCGCCGGAGCGGTCCTGGTGGCTGCACGGGACCGCCACCGAGGCGGAGGAGCGCCAACCGGCCGTCCGGCCCAGCCTGAAACGCTTCGGCGCGGTCGCCGCCGGGCAGCTGGTCTCCATCGTCGGCTCCGCGCTCACCGAGTTCGCCATCCCGCTCTGGATCTACGTCACCACCGGCTCGCTGGTCAGCTTCGCCCTCTTCTCGGTCATCGCCCTGGTCCCCGGCATGCTCGTGGCCCCGCTCGCCGGGGTGGTGGTGGACCGGTACGACCGGCGCAAGGTCATGCTCGCCGGTGACGTCGGCGCGGGTGGCACCCAGCTCGCCCTCGGCCTGCTGCTCTGGACCGGCAACCTGGAGCTCTGGCACATCTACCCGCTGCTGGTGCTGCTCTCGGTGGCCCTCACCTTCCAGCGCCTGGCCTACGGCGCCGCCATCCCGCAGCTGGTGCCGAAACGCTACCTCGGCCACGCCAACGGGATCGTGCAAATGGTCACCGGCACCGCCCAGCTGATCGTGCCGCTGGTCGCGGTGGGCCTGATGGCGGCCATCGGCCTGGAGGGCATCCTGGTGCTGGACGTGGCCAGCTACACCTTCGCCTTCCTGTCGGTGCTGCTCATCCGCTTCCCGGCCACCCTGGGCCTGCGGCGGCGCGAAACCCTGGTGGCCGAGATGGCCGAAGGCTTCCGCTACACCTGGGGCAACCGCAACTTCCGCGCCATGCTCTTCTTCTTCGCCGGCCTGAACATCTTCCTGTCCCCGCTCTTCCTGCTGATCAGCCCGCTGGTGCTGGCCTTCGCCACGCTCACCGACGTGGGCAGGGTCTCCTTCGCCGGCGGCGCGGGGGTGCTGCTCGGCGGCCTGGCGATGACCGTCTGGGGCGGCCCGCGCCGCCACCGGCTGCGCGGCGTGCTGCTGGCCACCCTGCTGCTGTCGGTCTTCTGCCTGGTCACCGGGCTGCGCCAGGACCTGCTCGTGATCGGGATCGGCGCGTTCGGCATGTCCCTGGCGCTCACCCTGGTCAACGGCATCTACGCCACCATCGTCCAGGTCAAGGTGCCGCAGCGCTTCCACGGCCGGGTGATCGCGCTGAACACGCTGATCGCCTGGTCCACCCTGCCGCTCGCCTTCGGCCTGGTCGCCCCGTACGGCAGCGCCCTGCTCGAACCGCTGCTGGCCGAGGGCGGCGCGCTGGCCGGGACGGTCGGCGCGGTGATCGGCACCGGGCCCGGCCGCGGCACCGCCCTGCTCTACCTGGTGTTCGCGGCGGCCATCGCGGTGATCGCGCTCACCGGACTGCGGGTGCGGCGGCTGGCCAGGTTCGACGCCGAGGTGCCGGACGCGCCGCCGGACGACCTCATCGGTCTTGAGGCAGTTCGGCGGCGGCAAGCGGCAGCCGAGCGAGCGGCAGCCGGATGACGAAGCGCACCCCCTGGCCGTCGCTCTCGGCGGCCACCGTGCCCCCGTGCGCCTCCACCACCTCCCGGACGATGGCGAGGCCCAGACCGGTGCCGCCGCGGTCCCGGCTGCGCGCGCTGTCCAGCCGGGTGAAGCGTTCGAAGATGCGCTCCCGGTCGGCCGCGGCGATGGGCTCCCCGTCGTTGGCCACCACGACCACGGCCTCCCCGCCGCGGCGGCGCACCTCCACCGAGACCGACCCGGCCGCGTGCCGGTCGGCGTTCACCAGCAGCTCGGTGAGGGCCCTGGCCAGCTGCGACTCCACCCCGTAGACCCGGACGTCCTGGTCGGCGGTGAGTTTGGGGAGCAGCCGGGCCGGACGGTTGGCCACATGGGTGGTGACCAGGTTGGTCAGGTCCACCTCCTCCGGCGCCTCGGCCCGGGAGGAGCCGATCCTGGCCAGGAAGAGCAGGTCGTTGACGATCAGTTCCAGCCGGGCGGTGTCCCGCAGCGCCGCCCGGATCGCGTCCGGCATGTCCTCGTGGTGCAGCAGGCCGCTCTCCAGCTGGGCGCGGATGCCGGCGATCGGCGTGCGCAGCTCGTGCGAGGCGTCGGCGGCGAACTGGCGCTGCCGTTCCATCGCGTCCTCCAGCCGGTCCAGCGCGCGGTTGGCGGTCATGGCCAGCCTGGCGAGCTCGTCGCTCCCGGCCGGCACGGGCACCCGCCGGTTGAGGTTCCGCTCGGTCAGCTCGGCCAGCTCCTGGCGGATGTCATCCACCGGGCGCAGCACCCGCCCGGCTATCTTCCAGGCCACCCAGCCGATGAACGCGGTCAGCAGCAGCACCTGGGCGGTGAGGGCGGCGGCCAGCACGCGACTGCGCACCATGAGCGGGGTCTCCCGGCCCGCGTACACGACGAGGGAGCCGGGGGTGACGTCGGCGCGGATCGCGGTGACGTAGATGCAGCCGTCACCGGGCAACGGGCAGGAGACGAGCATCTGGATCCGGTTCTGCGGGCTCGGCCAGACCGGGCTCAGCGCGGGCAGGTCGCGGGCCGCGTTGGTGGTGGCCACGATCCGCCCGCCGGGCGCCACGGCTTGGATCAAGTTGATCGGGCCGTTGGCCGGGATCGGGGTGGTGAGATGCCCGCTCTGGATCTTCGACACGACCCCGGAGGCGGCGGTGGTGGTTTCGTCCCACGCCAGCTGGGAGATGTAATAGCGGACAGCAAGATCGGCGGCGATGGCGATGGGAATGAGCACGAGAACGGCGATCACCATCGCGCCAAGGGTCAGCCGCCCGCGAATCGACCGGGTACGCCACCAGGGGAGGGACATCCCTTGAGGCTACTCACGGCGATCCCATGATCCCTTCGTGACATTCTCAAGGACCTCTCAAAGTTGGCAGGTCAGCGGGCCACTCCGGCAGCCGGAGTGGCCCTGATCGTTTCGACGGACGGGTCAGCGAAGGTAGGGGCCGGTCGCGCCGACCTTCCCGACGGTGGAGTTCAGCACGTACGCCCGGAGGTTGCCCTTGCCGGACAGCGAGACGCTGAGGGTGCCGTTGCTCACCGTCCTGACGTCGCCGGTGACGGCGTCGGTGTAGGTGCCGTTCGGGATGCCGGTGAAGGTGGCGGACCCGGAGACGGTCACCAGCACGAAGCTGTCCACGGCGCCCTCGGTGAACCGCCGCTTGAAGGCCATCTGGCCGGACACGCCCTCGGTGGAGTACTGGCCCTTCTGCAGCGCCGGGACGGCACGGCGGATCTGGTTGAGCCGCTGGAGGTGTTTGACCAGCGGTTGCTCAAGGGTGGTCGCCACCGGCCCCGACGCACTGCCGACCACCCCGAAGCCGGTCGCGGTGACGGTTCCGGCGATCTTGTCGCCGTAGTACGCGCGGCCGGTGGTGGCCAGCGGGCAGGTCGGGCCGCAGTCGATCGGCTTGCCCGCCTGGAACTCGATCTCCGAGCCGTAGTAGAGCGTCGGGATGCCGCGGAAGGTCCACATCAGCGACATGTTCTCGGCCCAGGCGTCGGTGCCGCCGGCGAACCGCACGGTGGACTTGTTCGGACCGTAGTCGTGCGAGTCCACGTAGACGACGTTGTAGGTGGCGTCGTTGTAGCTGTTGTCGGAGTCACGGCCGTTGTTGAACGCGTTCGACGCCTCCCCGAAGTTCATGTGCATCCGCATGTCGATGACGTTCATGCCGCTGAACTTCGTGTGGTCGGGAGCGTGGTAGGCGTTGCCCCGCAGGAAGGCGTTGTCGCTGGTGGGCTGGTTCGCGGTGCCCATCAGGTTCTCGTAGTTGAACTGCTCGATGGCCGCCGTCACGTCGTCGGGGCTGTAGTCGCGGCGCTCCTTCCAGGTGAAGAACTGGGCCGAGTGGTTGACCGAGCCGCGGTTCCACTTGTCGTGCACGAACGCGGCCACCTCGCCGAACACGTAGAAGTCCTTGGCCTTCTCCGGGCCGAACTTCTCGACGGCGTGCTGGCGCAGCGCGGGCAGGAACCGGCGGTTCCAGGTGACCCGGGGCACGTGCACGGCGGTGTCCACGCGGAAGCCGTCCACGCCCATGTCGATGTACTTGTTGTAGGCGTTGATCAGGTACTCCTGCACGGCCGCGCTTTCGGTGTTGAAGTCGGCCAGGTCGTCGTGGAGCCAGCAGCTGCGGGCGTCCTCGCCCTCCCAGTTGCCGATCCAGCACTGGTGGTAGTACTGCGCGGGGAACATGCCCGAGGTCGGGTTCGGCCACTGGCAGTTGTAGATGCGGAACCCTTCCGGGCTGGAGTACTGGGTGGGCTGGCCCCAGTTCCGGCAGGTGTTCCCGGCCGGTTCCTCGGTCGACCACAGGTCCCCGTTGTACGGCCTGCCCTTGGCGAGGGCGTTCTGGGCCGGAGTGAGGGCGGGGTCGTCGCCCTGGTGCTCGACCATCGGGTCGTAGGCGCGGCCGTTGACCTTGGGCGAGTAGAGCCAGCTCCACTGGCTGTCGCGGACGCCGTAGACGGGCGGGACGAACAGGCCCTTGGCGCCCCAGCGGGAGCTGTGGTTGTAGACGACGTCCTGGTAGATCTTGATGCCCTTGGCGTGGGCCTGGTTGATGAGGTCCTGGTAGGTGGCGCCGGGGGACTCCAGGCGGGTGTCGACGCGGTAGAAGTCCCAGCCGTGGTAGCCGTGGAAGTCGTAGTCGGAGCGGTTCAGCACGACCGGGGTGATCCAGATTGCGGAGAAGCCGAGGGCCTTGACGTAGTCGAGCTTGTCGATGAGGCCCTTGAAGTCGCCGCGGAACATCGGGTCGTCGTTGGCGGCGTTGCCGGATTTGACGTGCTGGCTGCCGCCCCGGTTGTTGCCGCTGTCGCCGTCGTTGAAGCGGGCGGTCATGACGAAGTAGATGCTGTCCTCGCGAGGATCGCCGCCCAGGGGCGTACCGGGCTGCGCGGTGGGCGACGGCGAGGGGCTGGGGGACGGGGACGGGGAGGGGCTCGGTGACGGGCTCGGTGACGGTGACGGGCTGGGTGACGGTGACGGGCTGGGGGACGGGGAGGCGGTTGGGCAGGGGTTCGGGGCCGACCCGGTCACCACGCCGTCCCGGACGGTGGTGCGGCCGGTGCCGAGGGTGTAGTTGGCGCCGTTGTTGTTGTCCCAGGTGCCGGAACCGTTGTTGAAGGTCACCTGGAAGGTGGTCGCGGTGCCGAGGTTGACCGTGCGCCGGACCCAGTCGGCACAGGCGGACTCGTTCATCGGCACGCCGGGCACCGCGGTCCAGGTCCCGCCGATGCCGTAGTGGATGTTGGTCGTGGTCCACCCGCGGGTCCGCGTGTAGTAGTAGACCTCGGCCGCGTTGGTCCCGGTGCAGGGATCACCGGAGCCGATCACCCGGTTGGCCACGGTCACGTTCCCCGTGCCGAGGGTGTAGTTGGCGCCGTTGTTGTTGTCCCAGGTGCCGGAACCGTTGTTGAAGGTCACCTGGAAGGTGGTCGCGGTGCCGAGGTCGACGGTTCGCTTGACCCACCCCGTGCAGGCGGGCTCCATCGGCAGGCCGGGCACCGTGGTCCAGGTTCCGCCGATGCCGTAGTGGATGTTGGTGGTGCTCCACGAGCTCTGGTAGAAGACGGTCGCGCTGTTGGCCGCGAAGGCGATGGCCGGAATGAGTGGGAGTAACAGGGCGATCACGGCGAGTATGGCAAGCCGGACATGTTTCATGACGGGTCCTCAGGTCAGGTGAGGGCCTGCCCCGGGCGAGGTCAGGAAGCCCGGGGCAGGAGATCGTGGTCAGCGCCAGGTGTCGGTGCGGGTGATCGAGGCGGGGCCGGACGGCGTGGTGAACGTGCGGTTGGCGCCGTTCTCCCAGGTGATCGAGCCGTCGGGGTTCTTCTTGAGGTACTTGTACTCGACCGCCGTGTTGCCCGGCAGGGAGACGGCCGCCGACCAGGTCGGGTACGCGGTCGCCGACATCGGGACGGCGTTGGCCGGGTTCCAGGAGCCGAGGGCGGCCAGGTTGCCGACCACGAAGACGTTCTGGCCCCAGGAGGTGGTGGCGGTGGCGTTGAACGTGGCGGAGACGGCGCCGGTGCTGTCACACGGGTTGCCGGCGGTCACCGTGCCGCCGCTCACCCGGCTGACCCCGGTGCCGATCGTGTAGTCCGCGCCGCCGTTGTTGTCCCAGGTGCCGGCGCCGTTGTTGAAGGCGGCCTTCAGGCTGGTCGCCGCTGCGAGGTTGATGGTCTTCTTCTTCCATCCGGTGCAGGCGGTCTCGTCCATGGCGACGCCCGGTACGGCGGTCCAGGACCCACCCGACGGCTGATAGTGGATGTTCGCCGTGGTCCACGAGGTGCCGTAGTAGATGGTAGCGGTGTTGCTGCCGGTGCCGGACTCCAGGTTCCGCTCGAATTCGTCGCGCATCAACGTCTCCTGACCACGTCGGCCGTCAGTTC
>NZ_JAHCST010000019.1:82172-157594 GCF_018476525.1 Acrocarpospora catenulata | reverse complement strand
ACAACCGCGGGCCCGTGGATCCCCGTCAACCCGGCACGACAGCCGGGCCACAACACTGACCCGATCACGCAATCAACGCTCAGCCGGACCATTCAACCGACCACGGGAAGATCACGAAAGATCCAGGCTAACACACGTGGGAATTTGATCACAGATTCCTCCGATCGCCGAGGGGCAGACCAGGGAATTGCATGCGTGCGCCGCATGACTTGCACCGGCACCACGGACGGCTCGGCCTTCACCCTTCGAGCTTCTAGTCCTACCGTCTGGACCTGGCCTCTCAGGTGCCCAGCACCTTCGCCGGGCCGCAGGCGAGTATCAGCCGGTGATTCTCGCCCGGGACGACTGTGCCTACAAGGACCCCCACGGTCGTCCCGGGTTATCAAGTCCTCCAGGCTTGACGAATGCCATGTCGGTGGCATTTCGACGAGGCAATCGTCATCCCCAATCGGATGGCTCCTGCCAGAGCGATGAGCAGCCCGGCTTCGCCGGGTTCTCCCGTCGAGCAGCCTCGGGCGCCTGGCGAGTTGCCGGGACGAGCGGTACTGCCGGTGGACGGCGGCCTCGCGATGTGAGCAGCGCCGCAACCTACCGGCAATACGGCACCGTAGGGTTGCGTGCGCGGATCCGCACAGGTTTCACCTATGCCGCCGCCGGGTCCGGATGATCGTCATGTGCGGAGATTCAGGCGTACGGTGACGGGCGTGCGAAGGCACGGTGATCTCCAGCCCGCCGGTGTACGTCCGGACGTCGGTGTGGGTTTCGGGATGACCGTGTCGCCGTTCTCGGCGGTGTTGTGCGCGTTTAGCGCCGTCGCCGTGAGCACGTGCGACTCGTTTCCTGCGACCTCGCGTCCGCGCAGGTGCAGGACGACTGTCCGCGCCTGGTCGGCGTGCAGGTTGGTGAGCGAGATCAGCGCCGTGTCGCCCCTGGTGGACGCGAAGCGGACAGGGTGCTCAGTTCCGCGCCGTCGACCTGCACGCTGGGCAGGTCGCCGCGTCAGTGCACGGCGAGTGCTTGGGCGTCCTGGTGCCCGGTGTTCATGGCGAACACGTGGTAGGTCGGCGTGCGCACCAGCGTCCCTGTGGTCTCGTCGGTGAGGAGCACGGCCTGAAGGATGTTGACGGTCTGCGCGATGTTGGTCATCACAACGCGCCCGGCGAAGCGGTGGAAGACGTCGAAGTGGACCGCGGCGACGAGCGCGTCGCGCATGGTGTTCTGCTGGTACAGAAAGCCGGGGTTGCTACCCTCCGCCACGTCCCACCATGTGCCCCACTCATCGATGGCGAGACCGACCGCCCACTGCGGGTCCTAGCAGTCCATGACGGCGGCGTGCCCGCGCACCAGCTCCTCGATCCGCCGCGCCCGGCGCATGGGCGCGCAGCCGTACCTTCCGTCGCTTGAACCGGCCCGCGACCAGCGCGAACGCGTCATCCAGCCCGGCCCCGCAGACGGGCGGTATCGAGGTGTTCTAATCTGGCCATCGCGGCCACCGCATGATCTTCAGTTCCATCACACCTGAATGATCCAGCGGTGGCAGTCTGCCTTTCGTCCCGGGTACGAGCAGGAACAAGTGTGAACGAGCACAGACGAGTAGGAATAAGCATGGACAAGCACTTTGCCCATCGCTCCGTGCTGTCCCTGCCCAGCCGAATCTCAGCCCGCATCCCGATGTGCTACTGGAGTATTAGGGCTCTCGAGTTTGCCCACGAAGAGTTCGACCTACGAGTTGGCCCTACTGCCATATATCTCGGGTGTGCCCAATGTGAACCGACAAAAGCTCAATCGCCTCGTTCACCTTATTGGCCAGGAGCAGGTCGACGAGTCGGATGTGCTCGGCTGCCGAGTCTGCGAGAGTGCCCTCCTCTGCTCGCGCGATCACTCCGAACAGGCGGGTTTGCGCACGAAGCCGCTGGACCGTTTCGACCAGGCGCTTGTTTCCGCTTCCGTCCAGTATCCGTAAATGAAAATCCAGATCGGACTCGAGGTACCGGGCGATGTCCTTTTCGGTTGCCGCTCGGACGTTGTCCCGCGCGATCGCGTGCATGGCATCAAGATCTGCCGCAGTGAAATGAGGCGCTGCCAGCTTCAAGCCGGCCGGTTCGATGATCTGACGGAGTTCGGTGATCTCTTCGATGTCCTCGTGGGAAACTTGGGTGACTTGGAACCCACGGTTCGGCAGTGTGACGACCATGCCCTCACGCGCTAGGTCCATCATTGCTTCTCGAACTGGCGTCGCTGACACTCCGAACCGGGACGCCAGCTCGGGGGCGGAGTGGATCGCTCCGGGCTGCATGTCGCCGGAGACGATGGCTGCCCTGAGGGCGATCGTGACCCGTTCCCTGACGCTCCGCCGTTCGATCGGAATCGACGGGAGCTTCATGACTCCTCGTTCCACGGGCTGCCTTTTCTACGTCGTCGTATGCAAAGTGAGATTGCTTCAGAGTTACACAGTCTTCCGCAGGCCTTCAGGGAGTAGCACGTCCGGTGCCGATTGGTAGGTCACCGGTCGAAGGAACCTGTTGATGGCGTTTGGGCCAACCGAGGTCGTACTGGCATCGGTAGATGAGGGCCACGGTCCCCCGTGCTGCATGGCGGCGGTGACGGAAACGCCCGTCGGCCATCCGTCGAGAAGCACTCGGCCCGATGTGGCCGCACATGCCGACAGCAAGGCACGAATGTGATCCAGGGTCTCCACCTCGTCCAGATCGATGGCAGTGTGCCGGATGGTCGAGGTGAGGTTCCCGATGAACAGCTTCGGGAAGGCATCGACCAATTGGACAAGGGTCCGGTACCTCACGAAGAGGCAGAACGGACCGAAAACTTCGGTACGCACGAGGGTCGGGTCGTCCAGGACGCGATCCAGGGTGGTCTCGGCGAGTGTGGGAGTGACCCACAAGTTGAGTCCTTTGCGGGAGGCGTCGTCGGCCGCCAGGACACGGACACCGTCGGTGTCGCAGATCTGGTCGCGATGACGGAGGTAGCCTTCACCAATCCGGGGACTCAACATGCGGTGCTTCGGCACGTCCTCGAAGTGCTCGATCGCCGTGTTCACGAAATGGTCGGCGTTGTCGGGAACGAACACAACACCTGGTTTCGTGCAGAACTGGCCAGCCGAGCCTGAGACGCTCCCGACCAGACCCTTGGCCAGTTCGGTGGCCTGGGCATGGGCTGCGTTCGGGGTGACCACGACGGGGTTGATGCTGCCGAGTTCGCCGTAGAACGGGATCGGTGCGGGCCGTGTCGCGGCGATACGCGCCAACGCTGATCCCGCGGAGGTCGATCCGGTGAAGGTGGCCACCTTCAGCCGCGGCTCCTGCAGTACGTCACGGGCCACCTGCTCGTCGTCCACGATCTGGATCGTCTGGGACGACAGCCCGAGTGAGGCGAATACGTCCTGCGCCAGGTGGGCGACCCGAGCTGAGAGCTCGGGATGTCCCGGGCTGGTCTTGACGATGACTGAGCATCCCGCAGCCAGGGCAGCCACGGAGTCGCCACCCAGGACCGAGAACGCGAACGGGAAGTTGCTTGCGGCGAAGTTCAGCACCGGACCGCGGGGTTCCAGTTCCCGCCTGAGGTCCGGGCGCGGAGCTGGTGGGTAGGCAGGGTCGGCCGCGTCTACGACGGGCCGGCGGTGCCCGCCGTCGGCGATCATGTCGGCGAAGAGCAACAGCTGGAAACGAGTGCGGACGAGTTCGCCCGTGAGCCGTTCGATGCCAAGGCCTGTCTCATCGGCTGCGAGCGCAACCAGCGAGTCAGCATGCCCGGCCAGGGCCTGCTCGAGCGACCGGAGTGCGGCCGCGCGCGACGAGTCGTTCACGAACTCGGGCAGGTCTTGGGCTAGGAGCGCAGCATCGAGGATCGTGCCGGCGTTGCTTGCAGTGGTCATACGAGTGAGCTCACCGAACGGGCCGCTTCGAGAGCGCGGTGCGTGTCACGTTCGATCTGGCTGGCGATCTCAGCCGACAACGGCCCTCGCGGGGGACGGGTCGGCCCACCGTATGTGCGGCCGACGAGGTCCATCGACAGCTTGATCGCCTGCACAAACTCGGTCTTGGAGTCCCATCCGAAGACCGGACGCATCGCTGCGTACAGGTCGCGTGCCTCAGATATGCGGCCCTGCTCGACTAGCGAGCACACCAGGACGGCCTCGCGGGGGAACGCGTTGGGGTAGCCGGCGAACCAGCCGACGGCACCGTCGACCAGGGACTCGAAAAGAAGGTCGTCGGCGCCCGCGACGACGTCGATGTCGCACAGGTCCCTGATCTCGAGCACCCGCCGGATGTCGGTGGAGAACTCCTTGACCGCGACTACGTTGTTGAGCTGCGCGAGCTCGGCGATGAGGTCGGGGGTGAGGTCCACCTTGGTGTCGATCGGGTTGTTGTAGAGCATGATCGGCAGGCCGACCCGGTCGAGTTCGCGGTAGTGGGCCAGGACCTCGTCTCGGTTGGCTCGGTAGATGGTCGGTGGCAGGGCGAGAACAGCGTCGGCGCCGTCCTCGGCCGCTTGCTCGGCCCAGTAGACAGCCTGGTGCCAGCCGACGCCGTGGACGCCGGCAACGACCAAGCCACGATCTCCGACCGCCTCCCGGGCGACCCGCACGACGGTGCGGCGCTCTTCGTCGGTCAATGACGAGTACTCGCCGAGGGACCCGTTCGGCCCGACTCCTCGGCATCCTTCGTCGATCAGATAGGAGCAGTGTGCTGCGAAGGCGTCGTAGTCGACTGCGAGCTCGGCAGGCGCGTTGACGTCCTCTCGGAACGCCAAGGTCGTGGCTACGATGACTCCGCCGAGGTCCATCTTCTTGGTTGCACTCATGACGTGATGCCTTTCTCGACTCGAATCTCAGGCGTGACATTGCGCGGCGGGGTTCGCGCTCGTGGAGCGGCCCGGTCAGGTGGCTCGTCGGCCTCGGGTGAAGACGGCTACGGGCGAGGTAGCGCTGATTGCTGTGATGTCGCCCCTGGGGTCTCGCTCGAGAACGAGAAGGTCGGCGACGTAGCCCCGGCGGATCAGGCCGAGTTCGTGGTCGCGTTGCACCAGGCGGGCAGAGATTTGGGTCGCGGAGCGGATGATGTCGATGGGGTCCTGCACACGCGCACGCAGGTCGAACTCCTTCATCTGCACCTTGTTCGCGGCACCGAGGAGGTCGGTTCCAAAGGCGATCTGGACGCCCCCTTCGTGAGCGATCCGCAGGGCCTCTATTCCCTTGTACGCGACCACTTCGATCTTCTCGCGCACTTCGGGCTCGACCTCGTTGATGCCTTCACCGTCCAGGTAGCTGGTGGTGGCGATGATCGTCGGCACGTAGTAGGCGCCGTGCTCGCGGAACACGGGTGGGGAGGACTCGTCGAGCAGGTTGCCATGCTCGATGCTTCGAACGCCCAGGCGGACAGCTCGGTTAATCGCTTTGGAGTCGTAGGCATGCGCAGCCACGTAGCGGTTGGCTGCGGCAGCCTCTGCGACGGCCGCAGAGATCTCCTCGTCGGAATACTGTGTGGAGTCGATCCGGTCGGTCGGCGAGGCGACGCCCCCCGACACCATGATCTTGATGTGGTCTGCTCCCGTGCGGAGCATGGAGCGAACGCCGCGACGGACCTCGTCGACGCCATCGCACACCATGCCGATGCCGGCACCACACGGGTGAGGATCATGAACGTTGCGGCCCCGCTTGCGCATGTCACCATGGCCACCGGTCTGCGAGATCGCCTTCCCGCCGAACAGGACCCGAGGACCTGGGATGAGGCCGTCCTGGACCGCTTGCGCAAGGCCGAAGTCGGCGCCGCCGACATCTCGGACGGTGGTAAAGCCCTTGCGGAGCATCTCGCGCATCGTGCCGATCGCGTAGGCAGTGGCGTACTGCGGAGACTCGTCAGTCAGCCCGATGAGGTCGGCGGAGACTGCCGTCAGGTGGACATGGCAATCGAAGAGCCCCGGCATGACCACCGCGCCGTCGAAGTCGAACACCTCGGCGTCCCCATCGTAGGTGCGAGCTGCTGGGTCAGCGATGCGTTCCCCTTCGATGACGAGGTTGCCCCGCGGATTCAGTTCGCCGGTCTCGACGTCGAGCACCTGAACGCCACGCAGAACCGTGACCGTCACGACAGGGCCCCAACCGGAGTTCTCTTCGCCGCGATGTCTGCCTTGATGAACTCGGCGACCCGCTCACCGATCATGATGGATGGCCCATTGGTGTTCCCGCCGATGACGATCGGCATGATCGACGCATCGGCCACGCGGAGACCGTCGATGCCGTGCACCCTGAGACGAGGGTCAACGACGCTGGCCTCGTCCCAACCCATCTTGCAGGTGCCCGCAGGGTGGTAGTACGTGCCATAGGTGCGCTTGACGTAGTCGCGCAGCCCTTCGTAGGTGGTGACGTCCGGGGCCGGGTAGAGGTCCCGAAGCCGCCACTCGTCGAATGCCGGCTGGTGGGCGATCTCTCGGACGATCTCGACGCATTCGACGAGTCGGCGCACGTCGTGTTCGGTGGCGAGGTAGTTGGTGTCGATAAGTGGGTGGTCCGCGGCGTTTGAGGAGCGCAGCGTCAAGGTGCCGCGGCTGTCGGGGCGGATGAGACCGGCGCTCATCGTCCACGCACGTTCGGGGCCGGTTTCACCGGCTTGGTAGAACGGAATGTGCTTGAAGACGGGCTGTAGGTCGGGGCCCTTGAGCGTCGGGTCGCTCTTCAGGAAAAGGGCCGTCTGCATGAAGCTGGTGACCTGGGGCGGGATGTCCTTCTTGGCTTCGAAGACGACCCCGCACAGCACGTGGTCGTGAAGGTTCTGTCCGACTCCTGCCAGCTCGTTGACTGTGTCGATGCCGTGACTGGCCAGCTGATCTGACGGCCCGATGCCTGAGAGCATGAGAAGCTTCGGGGACTCGTAAGCGCCCGCGGACACGATTACCTCGCCTGCGCACCTGATGGTCTCGCGCTGGCCGTCGGAATCGCGAACTGTGACGCCGACGCAACGTCCGGCCTTGACCTCGAGACGCTCGACGAGCGTGTCGGCGCGGATACTGAGGTTGGGTCGAGGAGTGCCAAGGTAAGCCGCGCTGGAGGACCAGCGACGCCCATCCTTGATGGTGTGCTGAAGTCGTGCCACACCGAGCATCTCAGCGCCGTTGTAGTCCGGGTTGAACGTGTAGCCTGCTTCGACCGACGCTTCGACAGCCGCTTCCATGATCGGGTTCATCTGGTGGTTGATCGAGACCCTGAGGGGACCGCCGGTGGCGCGGTACTCGTCGGCCCCTCCCTCCCAGTCCTCCATCTTCTTGAAGACCGGCAGCACCGACTCGTAGTCCCACCCCTCACAGCCGAGGTAGGCCCATCCGTCATAGTCCTCGCGGCTTCCGCGGACGAAGATCATGCCGTTGATCGAACTCGATCCGCCCAGGGTTCGTCCTGCCGGCAGGTCGAGGATCCGGTCGTAGGTGTGGCGCTGGGGCTCTGACTTGTACTGGTAGTCGACCTCGGTGCCCCATGTCGCGAGCTGTCCGGTGACGCTGTGGATGTTCGGGTCGAAGTCACGCGGACCTGCTTCGATGAGCAGCACGGTGGCGCCGTCGAGCTCGGTCAAGCGTGCAGCCGCGGCTGCACCCGCGGAACCGGCTCCCACGACGATGTAGTCGTACTCGTCCACTGTGTTCTCCCCCATGTCAGAGCCTCACCTTCACTGACTTCAGTTCCGTGTAGGACAGGACTGCTTCCTCGCCGAGTTCGCGGCCGTACCCGGACTGCTTGTAACCGCCGAACGGAACGTCTTGGCCGTGGTCCAGGTGCGTGTTGACCCATAC
Organism: Acrocarpospora catenulata; assembly: GCF_018476525.1. Classification (GTDB taxonomy): domain Bacteria; phylum Actinomycetota; class Actinomycetes; order Streptosporangiales; family Streptosporangiaceae; genus Acrocarpospora; species Acrocarpospora catenulata. The sequence goes on along the minus strand of NZ_JAHCST010000019.1, from coordinate 149,797 downwards.
GGTTCCGGACTTGGCCCCGATGGCGAACCGGTGAGCTCGCGTGATGTCCCGGGTGAAGATGCTTGCGCCCAGACCGTAGAGGGTGTCGTTCACGTCGTCGATCACTGCTTGCAGGTCGTCCCCATCGAAGCTCTGGGCAACCAGGACGGGCCCGAAGATCTCCTCACGGGAAACCTTGGCGTCTCGCCGGTTCTCGACCAGGACGGTTGGGCCGTAGAAGAACCCGGAGTCCCGCTTGACGGGACCGCCGCAGAGGAGTTCGGCACCGTCCCGGATCGCAGCCTCCACCGCATGGGACACCCTGCCCAGGTGTGCCTCGGAGATGAGCGGTCCCACCTCGGTTTCCGGATCGAACCCGTCTCCGACGCTGAGTCGCTTGGCCCGCTCGGCAACTCCGTCGATGACAGCATCGAACACGTCGCGATGGACCAGCAGTCTCGAACCTGCGGTGCACACCTCACCTTGATTGAAGAAGATCGCGTTTGCGGCCGATTCGATGGCGTGGTCGAGGTCAGCGTCCGGGAACACGACCACCGGCGACTTGCCACCGAGTTCGAGGGTGACCCTCTTCATGGTCGCTGCGGCAGTCTGGGCGACCCAGCGCCCTGTCACGCCAGAACCTGTGAACGAGACACGGTCGACGAGGGGGTGTTCGACGAGCGCGGCGCCGACGCCGGGGCCTGTGCCGGTGACGATGTTGATCACTCCCGGCGGAATGTCGAGGCCGGCCACCAGGGCCGCGAACCGGAGCGCGCTCAACGAGGTCAGTTCGGCTGGCTTGAGCACCACTGCGCATCCTGCGGCCAGCGCCGGCGCCAGCTTCCAGGCGATCGAGACGATCGGAAAGTTCCACGGGATGATCTGACCGACCACCCCGCTGGGTTGGCGGAGCGTGTAAGCGTGGAAGGCGCCGTTCTCGCCCATGGACATCGTGCGGCCGTTGATCTTAGTGGCCCACCCGGCCATGTAACGGAACGTCTCGATCGCGGCGGCGATGTCTTCGGTCGCTGTCGTCAGCGGCTTGCCGTTGTCCAGCGTGTCCAGGAGCGCGAACGAATGCGCGTCGGCGTCGAGTCGATCTGCGATGTCGAAGAGCACGCGAGCTCGTTCCTCAGCTCTGGCTGAGCCCCAGCGGCCGAGCATCGCCGTTGCTGCTGCGCGGACGGCCTCGTCAACCTGGAGATGGTCTGCCTCAGGGATGGTCGTGATCACCTGGCCGGTCGCGGGGTCGATGCTCGCGATCTCGCCGCCTCGCCCCTCCGGAACGAGGCTTCCGTCGATGAGCATCGCGAGGTTCTCGCGGGCGAGTTCGATCGCCTGTTCTCTGAGACTCATCTGGTTCTCTCTTCGGGGGCATGCGGTGCTGTGGTCAGCACTCTGTGCTGTACAGCAGTGCCTGGTTGTCGGGGTCGCTGATGTTCTCGGGAGTGATCTCGGCGTAGCCGGTCTCGGACTCTGCGGTGAATGTCTCACCCTTGAGCGCGGCCGCAGCTGCCTGGACGCCGAGCTGACCCATCAGACGGGGCTTCTGAACGATCAGCGCGTCGATGTTCCCCGCCTGAACAAGTTCGGCCTCCTTCGGGCTGGCGTCGAACGCCACAAGGTAGATGTCCTTCAGGTTGTCCGTACTCACCACCGAACCGGCAGCCTCGCCCACCAGGGTGGCGGTGGCGAAGATGCCGTTGAGGTCGCGGTTGGCGGCCTTCTTGGCGTGGATGATCTCCGCTACCTTGCCGGCGTCGTCACCAGCGAACTCGGTACCGAGGTACTTGATGTCCGGGTAGTTCTTGAGTGCGTCCTCGAAGCCCTTCTGCCGCTCGTCGGTGACCCCGATGCCGGGGGCGACATTGACGATCAGTACCTGCCCCTTGCCGCCGACCGCCTTGGCGTAAGCTTCGGCGGCCTGCTTCCCGCCGTTGTAGTTATTCGAGCCGATGGCGGCGAAGGTGAAGTCCTGGTCGATGCCGGAGTCGACGGTGATCAGGGGCTTGCCACTGTCTGCGTAGGTCTTCAGCGGAGCGTTGAGGGCCTTCGTGTCGGTAGCCTCGACGAGCAACGCGTTCGGGTTCTTCGCGATGGCGGCGTTGAGGAACGGCATCTGATCCGAGGCACTCCACACACCTGGCCCGCTGACCGACACCTTGTACCCCAGCTTCTTGGCCTCTTCCTCGGCGCCGCAGGCGATCTGGGCAGTGAACGGATCACCCAGTCGACCGAGGACGAGTTCGATGTTGGCCGAGTTGCCGCTGCTCGCCTCACCGCCGGACCCGCAGCCGCCGGTCAATGCAAGTGAGCCGACCAGTCCGAGGGCCACCATCGAGGTTTTCTTCATGCTTGGACTCCGTACTTTGAGTGGTGGTGTGAAGCCGCGTCACCTGATGTCAACTCGTCGCTTGAGTTGGTCCCAGTAGACGGCGGCGATCAAGACGGCCCCGATAACCGCCTGCTGCCAGAAGGCCCCCATCCCTACGATGAGGAATCCGTTGCGGAGAACCGCAGGGATGAAGACGCCGATGACAGTGCCTAGGAGTGATCCGACGCCACCAAACAGGCTCGTGCCGCCGATGATGACGGCTGCGATCGCCTGGAGTGCGTCGGTCGAGTGGCCGTTGACGGCCGTGGTTCCGAAGCGAGCCATCTCCAGCTGGCCGGCAAAAGCCGCCAGGACGCCCATCGACAGGTAGATGGTGAGCAGATGGCGCCGTTCGGACAGTCCGGCACGGCGGACTGCTTCGATGTTGGAGCCGATTGCGAACGTGACTTTCCCGAACCGGGTGAGTTTGAGCAATCCTCCGCCGAGGATAGCCACGAGCAGTGCGATCACGACGATGAGAGGCAGCCCGAGGAGGTCGGCAGTGGCGATCGAGGTGATCTGCGACGGGATTCCGGCAACGTTGAGGCCGTTGGTCATGATGAGCGATCCGCCCAACGCCATGCCCATGGTGCCGAGGGTCGCGATGAGCGCCGGGACACGGGCGTAGGCAATCAGGAAACCGTTGAGCGCCCCCCAGGCTGCCCCTGTAGCCAGGGCCGCAGCGATCCCAGCAGAGATCGCCAACGTGGTGTTGTCCTGCGGCATCGCGACCATGACCTTGGCACCGATGACTTGGGAGAACACCAGGACCGCACCAGGGGACAGGTCGATGCCGCCGGTGATGACGATGAAGGTCATCGCCACCGAAATCACCAGCAGGCCAGAGGCGTCTAGGGCGATGTTGGTGATATTCGTGGTGGAGCCGAAGGCGTCGGAACTGTGCGCGTAGAACCCGATGATGAGCGCGGCCAGGATCAAGACCAGCCAGAACGAGGAGGAGGACACGGAACGGCGGAACAATGCCCGCGGTTCGAACACTGAGTCGGTGGTGAGCGTGTCGCCGAGGGGGGTCATTTCTGACCCCCCTCGTAGGCGCCGGTCATCGCGGAGACGATCTCGGCCATGCTTGTGTCGGGCGCCTTCAGCGACGCGATGCGCTTCCCGAGGTAGAGGACCTCGATACTGTCGGCGATCTCCATGACCTCTGGGATGTTGTGGCAGATATAGACGACCGCAACACCGGTGTCACGGACGCGGCGGACAAGATCAAGGACCTCCTTGGTCTGAACAACACCGAGGGCGGCAGTCGGCTCGTCCATGAAGAGGATCTTTTTCGCCCACATCGCGGCCCGGCACACGGCGACGCCCTGTTGCTGGCCCCCGGACATGGACCTGACCGGGGCTCGATGGTCGCGGATTTTTACCCCAAGTTGGGCGAACCCTCGCTGGGCCTCCTTGGCCATCGCCGACTTGTCCAGGACGCCGAGCTTGCCGAGAATGCCGGGACGAAAGATCTCACGCCCCAGATACACGTTCTCGCTCGGATTCAGGTGCGGTGCGAGCGCGAGGTCCTGGTAGACGACCTCGATTCCGGCCGCGCGTGCGTCACGCGTGTCGCCGAACTCGACGGGCGTCCCGTCGACGTAGATGGTCCCGCCGTCGGGCCGGTGAACCCCAGCCAAGGTCTTGACCAGTGTGCTCTTGCCTGCGCCGTTGTCACCCAGCAGAGCGACGACTTCGCCCGGACGCACGTCGAAGTCAGCGCCGCGGAGCGCTTCGACGTGTCCGAACGTCTTGATGAGGCCTCGCGCGCTCAGCACGGTTTCGATTGGCTGGACCATGTTCACTCCTGGGGAGCCCAGATGTCACCGACGGTGAAGCCGAGCGGGTATGGGTCGTCGTTCTGGCACACGTAGGTGGCATAGCCACTGATCCAGGCCCTCCCGGAGATTCGCGGGACGATCGCCGCGTAGTCCCCGACCTCGGACTCGCTGACGACGGTTCCCGTGAAGATCCCGCCCAGGAGACTCTCGTTCCTGAACTCGGCCCTGGGTTCGATCTGACCTTTGGCGCGCAGCACGGCCAGACGAGCTGAGGTACCTGTGCCGCAGGGACTCCGGTCGATCGAGGCCCGGTTGATCTCCGGGTCCGAACTGATCGCTCCAGTGCTGACGATGACGGCGTTCCGTGCTGAGTTCGCGGGGTCCTTTGGCGCGCCGTAGAGGATCCCGTTCTCGATGACGTTGATCTCGGGGTTGAGCGGGTGCACCACCTGAAGTTGGTCCCGGGCGGCCGCCTTGATACGCTCTCCTGCCGTCGCGATGGTGTCACCGTTCTCTGGCACCAGGTCGATTCCGAGTTCATCGGCGTTCGCCATCACGTAGAACATGCCGCCGTAAGCGACATCGACCATGACCTCACCAAGACCTGGCACATCGATCTTCACGTCCAGGTGTGTCGCGAACGACGGTACGTTGTCGAACGTGACCCGAGTGACCCGGCCGTTGTGGCAGTCTGCCGTGACCTCGACCAGCCCCGCCGGCGTCTCCATGACCAGATGGGTCTGGGGTTCGACCATCGGCAGGCGACCGGTCTCCAACATCACGGTGACGATGCACATCGTGTTGCTGCCGGACATCGGCGGGTAGTACGGCGTCTGCTCGATGATCACCACGCCGAAATCCGCCCGCGGATCCGTCGTCGGCAAGATCACGTTCATGCACGTCGACGGCAGCCCTCGCGGCTCTTTGAGCATGAACAAGCGCAACCAGTCGAAGTCACGCTCCATGTTCATCTTCTTCTCGAACATCGTGGCACCAGGAACTGCGAGCCGACCGGTTCCACCGAAAACCAACCGACCCGGCTCGCCCTCGGCGTGAGCGTCGACGGCCTCGATCATCAAGGCCGCGGGCCCGTATCCCTTTGCGTTGCCTGCCATGCGGGAACCCTGGCACATGCGACGTAACATTGCAATAGTACTGTTCGATCCGGCTCCGACACCGCGATGGAGGACTTCCCGATGAGCTTGGCCGCGCTGATCGTGGCCGAGGCCTGCAACGTCGGCCTGGTCCCGATCGAGAAACCGAACGTTCCCGCGCTGACCCGGGCCCGGCTGCAGCAGGTCGACCAGGGCTACCTGGGTAAGCAACAGTTCTTGAGTTGAGGGTGCTGAATCCTCCTCACCCTGCACGCACCCTGCCTGCGAACTGCGTCTTCTCCCATTTGCCGGATCGATCACCACACATCGAAGTAACTTCACCCTCCGTGAGACTTCTGTCACAGGAGTGACGGGGTGGCAGCGTTGGTGAAGTCGGGAGGTGTGGGTTGGCGCTGGGAGTCGTCCGAGACCTGCGCGAGCACCGAGCCCCCGGCAGCGAAGAAGATCTCGTCGCCTTCGAGACCGACGTGCTGTCGGGGTTTGTGCTGGCTCGCGCGTCGGCAGGGCTGACCGACAGCACCATCCGCAACGACGCCAATCATCTGGAGCTGATCCGGAATTGGTTCGGCCGGCCGCTGTGGGAGATGCAGCCCGAAGACGGTGACGTCTACTTCGGCAAGGTGCTGCGAGACGCCAAGCCCTCCACCCGCACCGGGCGAGCGGCTACTCTGACGGTGTTCTTCCGGTTTCTGGAGCTCAGGCACAAGGTTGAGCTGCACAACCTCACCGGCCGGGTCGTCGAATGCCCTCTCGATGAGGTCAACCGACCACGGCTGTCCGTGGATCCGCAGCTACGCGTTCCGCCGACTGCCGAGGAGATCGAGCAGCTGTTCGCCGGGTGGCGCGAAGAGCTGATGAGCTGCCGCAAGTTCGCTCCGGCCGCCCGCAACTACGCCGTGGCCCGGCTGGTCGCCGATGTTGGGCTACGGATCAACGAGGCCCGGATGCTCGACCTGGACGACGTGCGCTGGGAGCTGGGCCGGTTCGGCAAGCTGAACATCCGCCACGGGAAGGGGTCTCGCCGCAAGGGGCCCAAGCCACGGCTGGTGCCTCTGATCAACGGCGCCGACCGCAGCCTGCGCTGGTTCATCGAAGACGTCCTCGGGCTCTTCGAGCTCGACCTGTCCAGCCACCGCACGCCCTTGTTCCCCTCTGAGCGGAAGAACGCCGAGGGCACCTGCACCCGCGCCACGGCGGACGTGTTTCGCCGCGCCTTGATCGACCCCGTCGACCGTCATCTACCGACATGGTCGGGACGGCTGACACCACACGTGCTGCGGCACTTTTGCGCCTCCCAGCTCTACCTGGCCGGGATGAACCTGTTCGCGATCCAGGAACTGCTCGGCCACGCCTGGACCGGCACCACGGCCCGATACATCCACGTCCATGCCACCCATGTCGAAGACGCCTGGGTCACCGGACAGCGCCGCGTCGCCGACCGATGGAAAGGACTCACCCGATGAAATGGAACCTGCGCCTGGCGGCCGCGAACCGCGGGATCTGGAAGGCCAGTGAGTTCCAGCGGATGCTCGCCGAACGTGGCCTGATCATCAGCGCCGGCAAGATGTCGGGACTGTGGTCGGGAAGCCCCAACGTGGTCAAGCTCGACGAGCTCGACGTCATCTGCACCGTGCTGGGCTGCGGCGTCGACGAACTGCTGATCCCCGAACCCGAGGCTGTCGCCGAGCCGCGGCACCACGACGATGACCAGAGCACGGCGGTTGGCCAAGATCGGCAGGTCACCCCGCGCACCGGGGCCGGGCGGTCGCTTCCTCCTCGATGAACTGCGCACACTGCGGCACCCCGTTGCCGGAGAGACGACGCCGGGATCAGGTCTACTGCAGCAACTCCTGCTCAGCGTTAGCCTCCTACCATCGGCGCAAGAACGGCCAGCCGGTCCCACCGCGCTGGCAGCACCCGGCGTTGACAGCAAATGATCCGGTGCTGCGGGCAGCGGCACATCACGCCCAGGTACTCGGCCAAATCGGCGGCTGGAACCCCTCCACCACCAGATGCGTGCTGGACGGGCTCGTCACGGTGCTGACTGGCCTCCCCGCAGGTGAGCGTGTCTCGCTCAGCGAGGTTCGAGCCCGGCCGCACCGCTGGGTGTCGCGACCTCGGCTGATCGACGTGCTCATCGACCTGGACCTGCTCCACGATGACTCCGATCCGGCGATCAAATCCTGGATCGACCGGGTCACAAGTCCTTTCTCACCCGGCTTCATCATCCCCGTCCGGCAGTGGCTGCTGATCCTGCTCAACGGCGACGCCAGGGCACGGCCCCGGTCCGCATCCAGCATCTATGTCTACTTCGGGGCCATCCGGCCATTCCTCGATGACTGGGCGGCGAGCTATGACCATCTGCGGGAGGTCACCCGCTCCGACATCCACGCAGCGCTTGGACCGCTCAGCGGCTCACGACGCGCCACCACGATCAGCTCCCTGCGATCGCTGTTCGGGTTCGCCAAGAAGCGCGGCCTGATCTTCTCCAACCCGACGATCAGGTTGAAGGGCCGCCCGGCGGACTTCGCCCTGCTTCCGATGGCTGATGAGGAGATTCGGGCCATCGAGCAACAGGCCGAGGACCTCGCCGGACGAGTCATCATCGCCCTGGCTGCCGAGAACGCCGCTAGCACCGGAGCCATCTGACACTCGACGACCTCGATCTGGCCAACCGGCGAATCATCCTCGCAGGCCGCCGCCAGCGACTCGGCGACCTCACCCATCGAGCACTCCGTCGCTGGCTCCGCTACCGCCGCACAACCTGGCCGCACACCAACAATCCCCACGTGCTCATCAGCAACAAGACTGGCCACGGTGCTGGCCCAATCAGCCAGGCGTTCGTGACGCTGCGGATGAATCGCATCGGATGCAGCGTCGACCGGATACGCAAGGACCGCATCCTGCACGAGGCTCTCGCCGGAGGAGCCGATCCGCTTCACCTGTCGCTGGTCTTCGGGATCTCCCACAGCACCGCAGCCAGATACTCCGCCGTCGCCGAGCATCTACTCGCCGACGAACTCGATCAGACACCCCAGCCGTGATCCCGTCTGGATCAGGACTCCGGGATCCCATCGGGTCGCCGATACTTCGACCCGCGGCGTCCGTCTCCCCACTCGCCACGCACCGGCCATCGGATCATGCAGCTGACACGGACGACCACTTCTCCCTAGCCTGTCCAGATGATCACTCCGATTGAGCTCGTCATCTTCGACTGCGACGGCGTGCTCGTCGACAGCGAACGCATAGCCGTCCGCGCCCATGTCGCTGTGGGCGCCGAGCTGGGCTGGCCGCTGACCGAAGCCGAGGTGATCGAAAAGTTCATCGGCCGGTCGCTCGTGTCCAACGGTGAACAAATCACTTTCCGAGTAGGGCCGAGCCGGGCCGCGCTCTGGTGGGAGAGATTCGAGCGACTCCACCGTGCGGCCGTCGATGCCGAACTCACCCCGGTCGACGGCATCCTCGAAGTCCTCGACACCCTCACGCATCCCAGCTGCGTCGCCTCTGGCGGCAGTCACGACACGATGCGCCACACGCTGGGTCACACCGGGATCTACCCATACTTCGAAGGCCGCATCTTCAGCGCAAGCGAGGTCGCCCGCGGCAAACCGGCCCCCGACCTGTTCCTGCACGCTGCCAAGCAGATGGGCGTCCACCCCTCGGCCTGCATCGTCGTCGAGGACAGCCAATACGGGATCCAGGCAGCCCGCGCAGCCGGCATGCGCGCCCTTGGCTACGCCGGCGGACTCACACCCGCGCAATGGCTCGAAGGACCGAACACCACGGTCTTCGACGACATGCGCGAACTCCCGAGACTCCTTGCAGAAGCCTGACCGACCAGGATTCCAACTTGGCCTACGTGAAAGAAGAGATCATCGTCCTCTGACCTGCTGGAAGGGTCCTCCAACCCTAGATAACGATCGACATCACAGTGTCGGGACGACCGGATTTGAACCTGCGACCCCTTGACCCCCAGGCAATCCAGCGGGCTGCGTCAGCGGCTACGAAAGGGCGTACGCTCGCGCTGGCTGGACCGCCGAGGTCTAACTCGCGGCGGGCTTACGACCGTAGACGACCTGGTCGTACTCCAAGGCCCGGCGCCAGGACGCGTGCAACGCACTCCTGGCTGCACGGAACTCATCCTCGGTCAGTTCATCGCGAGCTGCCCACAAGGCCTCCACGACTGCAGATGTCTGCCGCGTTGCGGATTGCAGAGTGCTGGCGTCGCCGGTGTCAGGGTCCCCGGCTTCGCCAAGCCCGAGACCAGCGCTGGGACCGAGGCATGCCACGGCAGCGGCAGCCCCCTCGCGCATGAAAGCCGCTGTGATGTGTTCCCGCGGGGAGCCTCCGTCCATGTTCGAAACGTAACGCTGCGCCATGCGGGAGAGAACGTACGCGGCGACTGCCTGCTCCTTGAGGTAGTCGTCATCGAGCGCAGGAATGATCTGCTCTTTCAGCGCTCGACTGACTGCATCGAGCCATTGGCTCACGCTAGCGTCATCAATCATCGGTGGTTTCCTTTCGCGCCGTTGGAGGCACAGCGAGGTGGGTGAGCGATCAAGCTTGCTTCCTGACCACAAGATGGGCTGTCAGGACTCATCGAAGGTCGCCCCCTCCGCGGCCCGGAGGCCGTACCGCGTGTACTCCCCATACAGGGGCTCCACCATCGCCCGCCCGTGGATTGATCCGTTGAGGGTGGCCGAACAGAGGTGGTCGTTGAGACCATCGATCTTCCGGACTGTCTCTCGATCGTTGAGGTCCCACGTTGCGTGCCACGACGGACGGCCGAGCTTGCCGCGGCGGTCGGGCATTGAGGTGTAGCCAGCGCCAGCCATATACAAAATCGCTTCCGGCTGAACATCCATGATCCAGGACTTGCCCTCGGCATCAAGCATCGTGAGCCTGCCCGATCGGAGGGCCCTGGCATCCGCGTCGATGTCCAGTTCGTGCGTGATCTCCACAAACTCAACAGTTCGACCGCTGTCGGCGTAGGTCACCGCACCCGTATGACGGACGATGTCGCCGTTGAATCGCTCCTGAAGGAACACCATGATCGAGTAGTCCTCGAATTCACCGCCCGCGAAGAGGTAGAGCCCACGGGGAATCCGTCCCTCACCGCTCGTGCGGATTCCCCAACTTCGGTCCCGGTGGCCGAGGATGTCGTGGGCCACGAATGAGTGCCCGTTGAATTCGACCGTGCCACTTACCGTGACCGGCTGGAACACGACGATGTTGTCGTATGCGAGACGGCCCTTGCGATATCGCTTGACCGACTCTGCAGCGTGCGGCTCTCCTCTTGCGACGACATCGAGTTCGTATGCCAGGCCCAGGTCGTTGTCGGTCGAGGTCATCTTGAACCGCTTCATGGGTTCGAGCACATCAACCCGGATGGACCCGGCGCCCAGCGGATGGCGCCCGTTGGCAAGATCTGTGCTCATGCGGAGTGAATGCTGCTTGCCAAGGTCACGCCAGTCGATGAAGCACGCGTATGCCTCAACGGTGTCGTTGTTGGGATAGAGCGACAGACCGGTGTGCAGTGCAAAGTTGCCTGGCTCATGGAAGCCGACGAAGAGTCGCTCTGCCCACGAAGGGTCGTTCTGGGAGACATGCGCCACCGGTTCGATCGTCTGGTGCAGCATGTATTCATCCATTGGCGTGATATCCACAGATCCTCCACAGTTATTCGGCCCGGCTACTACTAGTGCTCGTATCTCAGCGATCTGGTCGCCCGTGCTGACTCAGCTGATTTGGCGATCCGGCCCCAGGGCCTCGATAAGTTTGAGTGTTCGCTCACGCATCTCCTTCGGCCCTGCGGCGAACCACGGTGGTGAGACGATCAACTGATCGCACAGCGGCCGAACCCGGTCGACACGGGTTCGCACCTCCGCGGGTTCGCCGGCGATCGCATAGCGATCAAGCGCCTCATCCGGCACTGCATCGACGAGCGCGCGGCAGAGGTCTGAGCCGTCAGCGCTCTTCCAGACACCGCGGAGCCGGCCGCACAGATCCTCATCTCCGTAGGAGGCGAATACGCCGGCATAGTTCGGGGTGGTTCCGTAAAAGGCGATCTGGAGCTTGGCAGCGCGTCTGGCTCGATCACCGTCGTCATCCGCCGACACGATGAAACCCTGACAGAAACGGAAGCCGGCTGACGGTCGGCCCTCCTGCTCCAAGAGGGACTCGATTCGCGGGACGAAGGTGTCACGCAGAAACCGATCCGAGGTGAAGGGATGTCCGAGAATCCCATCGGCGTACCGCACGGCGGTTTTGGTCATCAGCGGGCCAACCGCGGCCACGTAGACCTGCGGATCTTTCCGGTCGGAGGAGCCAAGACCAGCGACGCTGGGCAAAAGGAGACGATAGTGCTGCCCGGTGAACGTCGACGAATCACCGCGTTCCATCGCCCAAGCCGACCGCAGAACCTGTAGGTACTCCGCCATGCGGGCGGCGGGTGAGCTGAAGCTCGACGAGTAGCGGTCCTCGATGATCCGGCGCACCTGGCTGCCCAGGCCAAGCGAGAATCGTCCACCGGACAACCCGGAAAGGTCCCACGCATCCATGGCCATGGCGGTTGGCGAGCGCGGAAAGGCCAGTGCGACGTTCGTGCCGACCTCGATTCGCGAAGATGCATGGATCGCTGCACTCGCCCGAATGATCGCGCTCTCACCGGCTTCGCTGACCCACAGCGCTTCGAAGCCGCGCCGCTCTGCGGCCACCGCGATCTCCGCGATGTCCTCATACGAGCAGTACAAGCTCAGACCGAGCGTCCCCTCACGTAGTGTTCCGGCACTGCCGCGCGAAGTGTTGTCCATCATCCCGAGAGACTTTCCAGGATTAGGGCCTCGGTGCGCGAGAGAGCTGCGGCGGCGCGGGTCATCCTCAGGTCTTTCATCGATTCCTTCACTGCCCCTTGCAAGGCGCTGGCGAAAATCATGGCTTGGCGAACATGGACATACACCGTGAAGTAGTGCAGCAGTGACTCGTCGATCCGCGTTACGCATTCCGACTCATAGACCTCGCGGAACGTTGTGACATCGACGATGTCGGCCACGGTGCCGGGAACGGTGCGATTGAACGGTGACATCGCCCATGCAAGGTCGTAGTGAGGATCTGCGAACTGCGCCAACTCCCAATCCAGCAACACCGACAGTCCCGACCCATCGAACAGGATGTTCGAGGGCCGGTAGTCGCCGTGCGCGAGACCTGGCGACAGATTCGCCGGCACCTCTTGGTCGAGCCAGTGGAGAGCATCTTCGACGATGGGCGAGCGAAAGACGTTTGCGACCTCGCCATAGACGCGCACCATGCCCGCCAGCTCCCCTCGCGGGTGCTCTTGCTCAACGTCAGCCAGCAGATCGCGGAGGCCAACGGCGGTCGCGTCGACGTTGTGCACGGCGGCCACAACAGCGGCAAACTGACGCCCCTCGACGCCAGTACGCGCTCGACGGAGGAATGCGCTTCCTTCGGGCGACCACGGTATGGGCGCTACCCCGTTCGAGCGCCGCATCACGATGGTGGGTGCCCCGAAGAGGCTCGAAGACTCATCGAAAGCCAGGGCTATTGGGCCGGGAACCTGCGTTTCTTGTAGCGCGCGGAGCGTCTCGAAGTGCTTTCGTGGCTCCGCGACCAGCGGGTACGCGCTCGCTTCACGGGTGACTCGCGCGACGAGTTCGAGGGGTTGGCCGAGTTCGTCTGCTCCGGAAATCATGTACACGTCGTCGGACCAGCCAACCGCCGCTCGCTTGATACCGACGACATCGATCTTCTTGTCGAGAAGCCGGGACAGGTACCTTCCAGTGTCCTCAATCGTCACCTGTTCGCCACTCACTGGATCGCGCCTCTCATTCCTAGTAGCCGAACTGCTCGGCGAGCATCACCGCGAGGTTGGAGATGTTCGACAACCCTCGCGTCAGCCTTATGTCCGCGGTCATGCCGCTCGTCTCGCCACTGTCGCGGGTCGAGAGAAACATCATGATGTGCCGGAGGTGCTGAAAAGACTTCCAATATTCGAGGCGTGCCATGTCGATGACGCGCCCCGAGCGTCTCTCATACGACTCGAAGAACATCTCCGGCCGCACAATGAACGCGAACCGATCGCTACCGACCCGGTTGAACCGACTTGCTATCCAGCCGAGGTCGTAGTGGTAGTCAGCGAGCCGGGCCATCTCCCAGTCCAGAACGGCAAGGATCCGGCCGCTGCTCTTGTCGACGATCAGGTTCCCAGGTTGATAGTCGCCATGGACGAGTGACCGGCCATCCTCCGTCTCCACGGGAACGTTGGACTCCAGCCATCGCAGCGCGTCGCGAAACAAGGGCTCGTGCGCACCTCCCGCACCAGATTCGATGATCCGTCGGAACTCGCTGAGTTCCTGGGCAGTCGTCCTGCTCGCCATGGTGCGCGCCAAGTGCGATTCGGGGTCGAGATGAGACTCATTGATGGCATGGATGGCGGCGAGCACGTCGACGAAATCTTCACCGCCGCGTCCGTCTCCGACTGCTGCATAGAACGCCTGACCCTCAGGCGACCACACCACGGGGGAATAGCCACTGAGCCAGTCGGTCACCAACACGGGCATTCCCGCGATCGGCGTCGTCCTAGCGAAGGTGCGCACTCGGGGCGAGGGGATCTGCCGTTCGGCAAGGATCCGCAACACTTCGCCTTGTCCTTCGAGGTCCAGGACATTGTTCCGGAACAGGCCGGCCGATCGCTGAAACCTGGCTGCTACCGCAACCTCATCCCATGCGGCGCGAATGGTGACATCGGACCAACCTCCGCCGAACTGAGTGACCTCATTCGGGGCCTTTTCCATGCTGAGGAGATCAGCAAGGTACCCCCCGATCTCCTGGATATCAAATCGGCACGCGGACTGCTGCGAGCCGGTATCGGGGTCACCCACGCGCGAGCTCCGTCTTCACGACCTTTCCGGACGCGTTACGTGGCAGCCCTGTGTCTCGAACGGTCCACTTCTTCGGGATCTTGTATTTGGCGATTCGGCCGCTGAGCCATTCGGAGAGATCCAGAGCATTCCGTGCGTCGGCTGCTTCGTCGCGCAACACCAGATGCGCGTGGCCGACCAAGCCCCACTTCTCGTCGGCCTCCCCGACGACGGCCACTTCGCGAATGTCGGGATGCGCGAGCAGCGCGGTCTCGATCTCGGCCGGATAGACGTTCAGTCCGCCGCTGACGAACATATCCTTTGCTCGGCCGAGGAAGAAGAGCTCCCCGTCTTCATCAAGATAACCGGTATCTCCGGTATTGAACCAAGCCCTGTCCGTTGAGAGCGCCTGCGTCGTTGCGTCCTCGTCCTCCCAGTACCCGATTGCGGCAGCTGGACTGCGCAGCAGGATGTGGCCCTCAATACCCGGCGCACAATGGGTTCCGGAGGCATCCACGACGGCAATCTCGACGAAGGGGAGGGGATGTCCGACCGATCCCAACTTCCGCGGTCCGCCGATCTCCTGCAGGGTTGCGATGGTCGGGCCTTCGGACATTCCCCATCCCTGACACAGCGGAATCGAGGGGAACAGTGCGACGAACTGCTCGATGACGGGGACAGGCAGCACCTCGCCGCCCGAGATGATCGCCCGGAGAGAAGAGAGGTCTCGAGTCTCGATGTTTGTCTGCGAAACAAGGCGCTTCATGAGCGTCGGGACCAGCAACGTAATCGTCGGACGACGCCGCTCGATCGTGTCCAGGAGCTCGGTGATCGTGGCGCCGCTGGGCATAACCAGAACCGTGCCGCCTTGGCTGAGGACGGGGAACCCGAAGTCGTGCAGACCACCAGCCCAACACACGGAAGGTGTGAGCATGTAGGTGTCCGCAGCCGTGATGGAAACGTCGATCGCTTGCAAGGCGGCGTTCCACAGCGCGGACTCGTGGGTGTAGACGACGCCCTTCGGGAGGCCGGTGGTTCCCGACGTGTACATGATCTGCAGGACGTCTCCAGAGCGCACGGCTCCCAACGCCGACCGGTCATCCTCACGCCTTTGAAGCTGCGTGGGCTGTTCGGTGAGGAAGCGAACCTCATCGAGGTCGATCCGCGCACACGCCACGGGAAGGTCCCGGCCGACGACCGCGCCCAAATCCTTTGCCTGCGAGCTCAACTTCGGATCCCGTTCGTCGACGAAGATCAACCGCGGGCAACTCCGTCGCACGATCTCGGATTGCTCGGCGAGCGGCAGCATGATGTTGAGGGGGACGACAATCGCGCCGATGCGTGCGATGGCGAAGTAGGTCGGGAGCCACTCCAAGGAGTTCAGGCTAAGAATTCCGACCCGATCCCCCGGCTTGACACCCGCAGCGACTAGGAAGTCACCGATCCGTTCGGCCCACCTCCGAACCTCGCCGTAGGTGAGGCTGGCCCCGCCGAAGTCGATAGCTGTGCGATCACGCTTCCACTCGCCATCGAGGACGCGATTGATGGTCGTCCGCTGCCCGAGGAGATTTGGTTTCATTCCCCGCTCCTTTCACGAGCGAGAGGTGATCTGGATGTACGGGTGATTTCGTACTGCCCGTGTCGCGTGACGCCGACGATGTCGAGATGCCGAGCAAGGCAGTGGTCAACGATCGTGGTGTTCACTTCTTGGGATTCGTGGTCCGTCTTGACAAATCTCGCGGGCACGACGTCGACGATCTGGGTCTCGATCCGAATGTCCTCGCCATCGGAGGTGTGCACGACGAACTCTGCGGTCGTCGGCTCGGACTCAGCGCGGTCACCGCGGAAGCGAATGGTGCGGTCAACGCTGACAACGCTGGCACCCTTCGCGTCACCTCGGTGGACGGCACCATCCCACACCGTGGTGTCACCGATCGTGAGCTCCCACCATGCCACCGACTGGCCGGGCGCATGGTGAAACCATCCGAACTGCCATTCGTCAACCTTGGCCCAGTCACGCACTCCCCACGAGTGGTCGCGCATCCCCTTCGCGTTGACCTCATAAGTCTTGTCGCCGATGGTGAGGTGCCCCGAGAAGATGCCGAACTGGTCGTAGTGAACGTCGAAGACCGTCGACCAGAGAGGGCTCACCGGCTCGTAGCGGTAAGCCGGTGAGCATGGGGTGAACGCAATGTCCCAATTCGCCGGGACCAGGTCGGGTTCCATGCCGCTCTCGACCTGCTTGCGCGGCGGGAGCATCAACTCGTGAGGAACACGCGTTCCAGGCGTGTCGCCGGCCGTGTTGGGAACCCGCACCATGGCGCCAGAGAACGTCATATGCCAGATGCCCGTGAGCGGGTCCTGTTTGTACTCAAAGCCAGCCGACCGATGGACAGTTCCGTCGTCGTAACGTCCGACCTTGTCCCAGTCGACGAGAACAGCGCGCTGGTCTCCCCAGACTCCACTGAAGACGCCAGAGTGGTTCTTCGCAGGCCGCTCTCCCATGGAGTGGAAAAGTCCGATGCCGGCATCGTCATCGAAGAACTCGAAGTAGTAGCTCTCACGCCACAGTGGATCCGTACCGGGCTCGTGCGCCGCCCGTTCAATCGCGAAGTCCACGACGTATCCTTTCTACCGACTGCCCGTCCGAAATAGGACAACGAGGTACGCTCCATCGCTCCCTCACATGATGAAGCCGCCGCCACAGACCACGGTCTGGGCACTGATGTAGTCCGACTCTGGGATGCAGAACAGGTAAACCGCGCCCGCCGCTTCGGCCGGGGTGCCACCGCGGCCGAGCGGGATATTGGCCTGCATCGCATCCATCAGCTCGCTGCTGACCCCGACCTTGATCTCACGGCCAGCGACGTCGATGGTGCTGGAGCCGTCAGCGACCGCTTCGGTGAGCCGGGTCTTGATCAGCCCGAAGCCGACGGTGTTGACGGTGACGTTGAGCCTTCCCCACTCCTTGGCGAGTGCCTTGGTCAGGCCGGTGACGCCGGCCTTGGCTGCGGCGTAATTGGCCTGGCCGGCGTTCCCGCCGAGACCGGCAATCGAGGAAATGTTGACGACCTTGCGGCACGGCACCGGCTCCCCTGCCGCGCGAGCCTGCTTGACCGCCGCAGAGATGACCGGCTGAGCAGCACGCAGGATCCGGAACGGGGCCTTGAGGTGGACATCCAGGATCGCGTCCCACTGCTCGTCGGTCATCTTCTGGATGACCGAGTCCCAGGTGTAACCGGCGTTGTTGACGATGATGTCGAGCCCGCCGAAGGTGTTTACGGCGGTCTGCACGAAGCGCTCGGCGAAGCCGTCCTCGGTAACGCTGCCCGGGCAGGCCACGGCGCGTCCGCCGGCGGCGACGATCTCGCTGACGGTCTCGGTGGCCGGGGTCGCGTCGAGATCATTCACCACGACCGCGGCACCATCAGCGGCAAGCTTCAGGGCGATCTCGCGCCCGATGCCGCGTCCGGAGCCGGTCACGATCGCGACCTTGTGAGCAAGCTTATTCATGAGTCTGTGTCCTGTTCAGCGGGGGCGGGCAGGGTGATCACGGCCTGGCCCTCGAGAGTCGTGGTGCCATCAGCCAGCGTGACCGCGACGTCGACGGTCACGCTGTCCTCAGTGAGGGACGTGACGACACCTGTACAGGTCGGCTGGGCATGGACGGGCGTGATCGCCACGAACCGGACGGAGAACGATTGGATCCGGCTCTGGTCGACCCAGCCGGTCAGCAACCGCCCGAGGTAGGCCATGCTCAACATGCCGTGAGCGAAGACGTCCTCGAACCCGGCCGAGCGGGCGTTGTCGAGGTCGATATGGATGGGGTTGTGGTCCCCGCTGGCGCCGGCGAACAGCGCGAGCGTCGTCCGGGAAATAGGTGCGAGCGGTAGTGGTGGCAGTGTCGTGCCCACACGCAGTGTCTGGGCGTTCATGCGCTCACCACCGAATTGCGTACGACGACAACCGAGGTGGCGCGTGCGATGTACTCGTTCCCCCGCGTGATGACGGTTTCCTTGGTTAGAAACTCCATCGCACCCCCACGCTTGGAGGTGACCTCCGCGATCCGTTCACTGAGAGCGAGGGTGTCCCCGGCGAAGGAGAGCGTCGCATAGTCGAACCGCTGCTCACCGTGCAGCACGGTGCGTAGATCAACGCCGAGTTCTTCGAGGTAACCGAACGGCGCCGGCGCTTCCAAGGAAAGGCTGAACATGAACGTCGGCGGGACCGGTAGGTCCGGATGGCCGACCGCTCGCGCAGCGTCCACGTCGATGTAGATCGGGTCGGTCTCGCCGATCGACTGTGCGAAGAACCGCAACCGTCCCCGTTCGACGGTGACCTCGAAGCTCGGTAGTTCCAGCGCCAGCGCACGCTCCACGTCGACGGCCATCAGCCCGCCTTCTCGTACAACGTGACCACTGCGGCGCCGCCCAGGCCGATGTTGTGCTGGAGCGCCAAGGAGACGTTCTCGACCTGGCGCGCGCCTGCCTGTCCGCGCAACTGCCAGGTGAGCTCGACGCACTGCGCGAGCCCGGTGGCGCCGAGCGGGTGCCCCTTGGACAGCAAGCCACCGGACGGGTTGGTCACCACGCGTCCGCCATAGGTGTTGTCGCCGTCGCGGATGAACTTCTCCGCCGTGCCGTCGGGAGTCAGCCGAAGCGCTTCGTAGCTGAGCAGTTCATTCGCGGTGAAGCAGTCATGGAGTTCGGCGACCCGAATGTCCTCCGGCGACACGCCGGAGGCCTCGTAGACCTGGTCGGCCGCACGGCGGGCCATCTCGAAACCGACGAGTTTCGGCATGCTCTCGAACGTGTCGGGCTGGTCGGTGGTCATCGCCTGGGCAGCAATCACGACGTCGGTTCGCAAGCCGTG
This sequence comes from Acrocarpospora catenulata, assembly GCF_018476525.1. Lineage (GTDB taxonomy): Bacteria > Actinomycetota > Actinomycetes > Streptosporangiales > Streptosporangiaceae > Acrocarpospora > Acrocarpospora catenulata. Next base: position 130,797 of record NZ_JAHCST010000019.1, on the reverse strand, counting down.
GCGCCGCGCGAAGTCCTCACTGGTGATGATCGCCGCCGCCGCGCCGCAGGTCGGAGGGCAGCACTGGAGCCGGGTGAGGGGCCCGAAGATATGGGGCGATTCGAGCACCTGTTCCACGGTCACCTCGTCACGGAAGACCGCGTACGGGTTGTTCTTCGCGTGCCGGCGGGCCTTGACCGAGATCATCGCGAACGTAGCCGGGTCGGTGCCGTGCTCTTCGGCATAGGCCGCGCCCGCGGCCCCGAACATCTGGACCGCGAACGGGGCGTCACTGGCCCCGTGCTTGTCTTCGACGGCCGCCATGAAGTCGGTGAAGGGGCTGGGACGGTCGGGCCATTTCATCTGCAGCGCGCCGCGCTCCATCTGCTCGAACCCGAACGCCAGCACGCACTGCGCGGCACCGCTGGCAATGGCCTGACGGGCCAGCCACAGCGCACTTGAACCGGTCGAGCAGTTGTTGTTGACATTGACCACCGGGATCCCCGGCATCCCGACGCCATACAGTGCCCGCTGACCGCTCGTCGAGTCGCCGTACACATACCCGGCGTAGGCCTGCTGGACCGCGGACAGGTCCACGCCGGCATCACTCAGTGCATTGCGAATGGCGTCCCCGGCCATCACGTCATAGGTCTGACTCCGGCCCGGTGTAGAGAACGGCACCATGCCGACTCCGGCCACAATCACTCGCCCTGTCATGGACCGACCTCCTTGTGTTCTCGTGTCATGTGTCATGCGTTCGACCGGAGCCGCCGACGGTGCTGGCGATGAGGACCGACCGCCGATAGTCGTCGGAAAGCTGTTTGGACTTGGCCAGCACCCATGCGATGTCGAGCTTCGGGTCTGCGGGACGGGCGAACTCCCAGTCGAGGATCCCGACGATCCGCTCCTGCCCCTCCTCGTCGGCCGGGCCGGCGGCGGTCACGACGTCCACGGTGCGTTCTCCGCGTCCTTGAGGATTTCGCGGGCCACCACCATCCGGTGCACCTCGTCGGGCCCGTCGTAGATCCGGGCGTACCGGGCTTCCCGGTACATCAGTTCCAGCGGCGTGTCACTGGTCAGGCCCAGTGCCCCGTGCACTTGCAGAGCCCGGTCGATGACGTTGTGCAGGACCCGGGCGCCGTAGAACTTGATCATGGAGATCTCGATGCGGGCGCGAGAACCCTCGTCGATCGCCCGCGCCGCGTCAAGTGTCATCAGCCGGGCGGCCTGGATTTCCGCCGCGGACTCGGCGATGTAGCGCTGGATCTCTCCCTTGTCGCGCAGCAGCGACCCGTGGGACCAACGGTTTTTCGAGTACTCGCACATCATCTCGAACGCGCGCTGACATTGGCCCAGCCAGCGCATGGAGTGGAAGATCCGGCCTGGCGCCAGCCGGGTCTGGGCTAGCAGGAAGCCATCCCCACGCCGACCCAGCAGCGCCGATTCGGGTACCCGCACATCGGTCAGCCGGATCTCGGCGTGCTCGCCGCCCGTATCGCCCATCGAGGGGATGACGCGCACGACTTCGTAGCCGGAGCTGTCGGTCGGCACGATGAACGTCGAGAACTGCCTGTGCGGCGGCGCGTCCGGATCGGTCTTCACCCAGACTGTGGTGAACGCGGCGTGCCGGGCCAGCGTGGTGAACCACTTGTGCGCGTTGATGACCCACTCGCCGTTCTCGAGGCGTCCCTGGCTGCGCATCTGGGTCGGGTCGGAGCCGGCGGCCTCCGGCTCGGTCAGCCCGACCGACATGAGGATCTCACCGCGCGCCAGCGGCTTGAGCCAGCGGTCCTTCTGCTCCTGCGTGGCGTACTTGCTGAGCATGATCGAGTCCTGGAGCGTCAGCGTGCCCAGCGCGTGGATCGCGTGCAGCGAACGGCCGATGACCTCGTTGATGTACGCGTACTCGCTGAACGACAGCCCGCCGCCCTCAAGCTCCTCGGGGTGGCCGAGGGCGAACAGGCCTTGGCGCTTCGCCGACGCGCGCAGCTCTTCCATCGCGCGGGCCGCCTCGGGCGAGCCGCGGCCGACCCAGTGCGAACCGAGGAGCGGCTCCAGCGGGATTACCTCATTGTCGACGAACTCGCGGACGCGGCCGCGCAGGATACGCGCCCGTTCCGACATCTCAAGCGTCCTAGCCACGATCTTTCTCCCCTGCCTGTGCGGAATCCCAGAATGCTCATCGGCTCGCCGGAGGTCGTCGCCGGCGCCGGGGCTCCATCAGCCACCGGTACCGCCGGCCGTCTTCCTCAGCGCTGGTGCGGGGAACCCGCCGAACGTTTCGGGATAGACGTCCACGCAGAGCATCCCCGCGCACTCCGGGCAGTAGTGCTCACGCACCATGATCCGCGGGGGGTCACGCCGTACGCGGACGAACATGCCGCGGACGGCGTAGTAGTCGGCGGCCGGCACCTCGTGGCTGACGGCGGGCTCGCGCCAGTTCCGGTCGGTCGGCCCCAGGCAGGCCGTGCAGTAGGCGCACCGCCACTGGGGGACAGCGTCCGACCAGTCGATCGTCACCGAGATGCCGATGTCTTCCGGCCGTTCCTGGACCCGCGCGGGTGGTGCGCCGAGCCGCTCGGACCGGATCCGTGCCCGTGCCTGGGTGGTCCGCTGGCAGTCGATCTCGCCCTGGGCGTCGAGGACGACGCCGTAGACGGCCGTGGCGTGCGCTGCCGTGATGTAGCCGTTCCGGAGGTCGTGCGCGATGGCATCGGCCGATCGCAGCAGCGGGTCGCCGAGACCGCCGCCGCCGCCGCTGCTCATTCGCAGCACGTCGCCGCTCCCGAGGCGAAGGCCGCCCATGTGGGACGGGCGGAAGGGGTATTCGCCCTCCAGCCGTTCGGCGACCGGGCTCTGCGCGTCCGCCAGCAGGTCGTCCAGGTTGGTGCCGTGCACGGTGCTCCAGGTCCCGGCCGACCCGGGGGCGCCGCCCCCCGCTCCGCGGGCGGGCACCTCGGCGCAGCCCAGCGTCACGGCCCCGCCGAGCCCATCGCTGCCGTACACGGCCCAGGCGCTCTCCATCGACAGGCCGCCGCGGTGGATGCCTGGTCCGCCGGAGTTCTTGTTGAGGGTGCGCCACAGGTAGAGCGCGGGCTGCTGGCTCTCGTTGATCTCGACGCTCGGCAACCCGACGCCCGGGCTGATGGTCATGCCGTACAGGTCCATGCCGTCGAACTCGGACTGCGCCCCGCCGCCAGCGCCGCTGACGTGGTCCATGAAGAACACCACGGTGGGCTGCCCCCCGTGCCCCGTGCCGGCCAGGGGGCTCGCCCCGGTCGCGTCCCAGGTCTGCCCGGCGACGCGGCCCCGGAGCCGGGCGTTGTCGCTAAGCGAGAATGCCTGGGTGAGCACGTCCTTGGCGGCCTTGCTCACCCGGGTGCCGACTATGGTGTGGCCGCCGCTGACGGGAGCCGGCGCGGTGGCGTTCACGATGCTGCCCGCCGCGTCGAGACCGACCGTGATCGGGCGCCACAGCCCGGAGTTGAACGAGATGTCGCCGTAGGCCAGCGAGGTCAGGATCGTGGCCATGAGCGAGCCGTGCACGAGTCCCGGCGTGCCGTTGACCGAGGCGTCGACTTGCGGGCTGCCGGCGAAATCGAAATTCAGCTGCGTGCCGTCGACGGTCATCCGGCAGTTCAGCTCCAGCAGCAACTCCTCGCCGTGGCCGTCGAACTCGACCCAGTCCGCGGTCTCGTAGACACCGTCCGGGATGTGCGCGATCCGGTCGCGCAAGGTCTTCTCACTCAGCGCCTTGTTGATTGAGGAGTACTCGGTGAACCGCTCCAGCCCGATCTCATCGATGATCTTGACGAGCTTCATCTGGCTGACGTTGTTGGCGGCCATCATGCTGCGGATGTCGTTGAGGACCAGGTCCGGCATGCGCACGTTCGCGGCGATGTAGCGCTCCCACCCCCGCTCGATCCGGCCGTCCTGGATGATCTTGGTCGGCGGGAACCGCAGCGTCTCCTCGAAGATCGAGTGCGCGCTCGGTGCGAATCCGGAGATCCCAGAACCGCCGATGTCGACCACGTGCACATTCGAGAAGGCCCAGGCGATGTGTTTGCCTCCGGCGAAGAGCGGCGTGATGATCGCGACGTCCGCCTGGTGCATCGCCCCGCCCGCGTACGGGTCGTTGACGATCCAGCCGTCGCCGGGTCGCACCTCGTCCTCGCCGTTCGCCTCGATGATCGACCGGGTGCCCATGAGCGAGGAGCCGGAGTGGAACAGCGCGGTGGCTGACAAGCTCAACTGCTCCCCGTCGGTGTCCAGCAGGGAGGTGGCGAAGTCCTGCACGTCGTAGATTACGGGGGAGCCCGAGGTTTTGGTCAGGGTCGTGGCCATCTCGTTGGTGATGTCCTCAAGCGCGCGCCGGTTGATTTCGACCGCAACCGGGTCGTAGGAACTCGCGGCCATGTCAGTTCTACCTCGCCGTCATCACGATGTTGCGGTGCTCGTCTCGGGTTGCGCGGACCCCGGCCGGGACGTATACGGTGGTGTCCACCGCTTCGATGACACACGGCCCCTTGACGCGGCTGCCGGGCGTGAACCGGGCCTCGTCGAGGATCGGGACGGTGCGTCGCTCGCGCAGGTCGGGCAGGTAGATTTCCCGATCGGCCTTACGCATTCCGTCGATCCCGGTGGGCTGCAGGGGATGCGGCGCCACTTCGGGGTGCGGAACCTTCGCGGTCACCGTCACCGTGTAGTTGAGCAGCTGCGGCGGGGTCGGCCAAGCCGTCCCGGGGCCGTAGGTGCGCTCGTAGAGCTCGGTGAACCGCTCCTGCAGCCGGGGGACGTCCTCGAGCTTCGTCTTCTCCGGAAGGGACATGGGCAGTGCGTGGACCTGCCCGATGTACTGGAAGTCTCCACTGTGCGCGATCTCGAGCTGGTCGTCGGTGAAGCCCTCCTCGCGCATCTGGGCGACGACGTCGGCCGTCAGCTCGCGGGCGGCGTCGTTTACCTGCTGGACCTGCTCCTCGGTCAGCATCGGCGACTCGACGGTCCGGTCGGCTCGTAGGACGAAGTCGGAGATGAGTACCCCGCGCGCGCAGAACACCGGGCTGTTGTCCGGGATGACGACCGTGGAGATCCCCAGGGCGGCGGCGATCTGCCAGGCGAAGCCCGGCAGCGTGCCTCCATAGGCGAGGAAGACGAAGTCCCGCGGGTCGTGGCCCTTGTTGACGCTGACCTCGCGGACCGCGGTGGCCATGTTGGCGACGACCAGGTCATGAACGGCGCCGGACGCCTCGTCGAGGCTCCAGCCCATCGGCTCGGCGATGCGCTTGCGGAGCGCCCCCTGGGCGAGTTCGGCCGAGAGCTGGACTCGTCCGCCCAAGTAGTTGTCGGGGTCGACGAGCCCGATCGAGACCATCGCGTCGGTGACCGTGGGCTCCGTGCCGCCGCGCCCGTACGCCGCTGGCCCCGGTGTCGATCCCGCGCTCTGCGGGCCCACCTGCGGCCCGCCGCGTTCGCTGATCCAGGCGATGCTGCCGCCGCCCGCGCCGACCGAGACCACGTCGACCATGGGCAGCACGGTGCGGAACCGGTTGATCCGGATGGCCTTTTCGATGTGGATCTCGTTGTCGTAGATGATGCCGGTGTCGAAGCTCGTGCCGCCCATGTCGCCGAGGAGCACGTTCTTGTAGCCCATGCGCCTCGCGAGTTCGTTGGCGCTGATGGCCCCGCCGGCGGGGCCGGCGCCGAGCAGGGAAAGGGGGAGTTGCTCGGCGCGTTCACCACTGATCGCGCCGCCGAGGCCCTGGAAGAACGCCACTGCTCCGGAGAGGCCCGCTTCACGCAGCTTGGCCCGCAGCGTGTGGATGAACCGTTCGGCGTGCTCGTGGACGAAGCAGTTGAGGACGGTGGTGATCCAGCGGCGATACTCGCCGCGGACCGCGCTGACCGCAGCGGACGTGGTGATGAACAGGTCGGGGTACATCGAGCGGACGATCTCGGCGGCCGCCTGCTCGTGCGCCGGATTGGCGTAGCTGGACAGGAAACAGATCGCGATCGCGTCGACCTGGCTCGACTCCACTAGCTGCCGGGCGGCGGCGGCGACCTGCTCGCGGTTCAGCTCCACCAGCGTGGTGCCCTGGTAGTCGATCCGCTCGTCGATCTCCAGCACGTCGCGCCGCTCGAACAGGTCCGGGACGTTGGTTTGCAGGTGGTCGTCGACCAGCCGCAGCCGCGGGCCGCCCGCGAACCGGAACTCGTCCTTGAATCCCTTCGTCACCAGCACGCCGACCTTCGCGCCCTTCAACTGCGTGATCGTGTTGGTGACCACCGTCGTCGCGTTGACGAACATCCTGGTCTGCGACAGGAGTTCCGGAGCCGAAAGCCCCAGCCCCTCCCCCGCGACGCCGACCGCCTCAAGCACTCCGCGGCTGAAGTCGTCATACGTGGTCAGTGCTTTTCCTCGGGCCTGCTTCCCGCCGAGGACGACCTGGACGTCAGTATGCGTCCCGCCGACGTCCACCCCCACAAAGGCTTCTTTCGTGCTCTCATTACTGTCACCTGTCATGGCTGACCTCTCCTTCGGGGCCGACAGCGTTCCCGGCGGTGACCGGCGGGTTCCACACCGTGGCTGACCCCAACTAGTGACTATTCACTAGTAGTCGATAGAGAAGGAGAGTAAGTTAACCTATGCCTAGGTGCAATATGTGAACGGCAACTAGTTTCATACTGGCGAGCGTGGCCGGAGGGAGTTTCGATGGGCGGCGAACAGGGGGCAGTTGTCCGGCCGCGGAGCAGGCAGCCGTCCCACGTGCGGCAGGCGCAGATTCTGGCAGCGAGCATCAAGCAGTTTCATGCGCGGGGCTTCGCCAGCGTCGCGATGAGCGCCATCGCCGACGAGGTGGGCATCCGCCCGTCGGCCCTGTACCGGTACTACCCCAGCAAGAACGCCCTGCTGGCGGCGGCCACCGCGCGCCAGTTCGGCGTCTTCGCCGACGTGGTCGCTGCCGGCGACGGCGGTCCGGCGGCGCAGTTGTTCGAGACGCTCGCCGCCGCGAGCCTGGATTCGCGCGAGCTGGGGGTGCTCTGGCAACGGGAATGCCGCAACCTCGGCGAAGAGCAACGGGCGCAGTTGCGTGCGCAGCTGGTCGATACGGTGACGAGGTTCGGGCGAACCGTGTCAGCGCTTCGGCCCGGGCTGCCGGAACCGATGGTCGAGCTGCTCGCCTGGTCGGTGTTCTCCGTCCTGCACAGCAGCTCGTATCACCGGCTACAGCTGCCCCGCCCGGACCACGTCGGGTTGCTTGCCGAGCTGGTGGAAACCGTGGTCGGCCTCCCCGTCGTCGGTGGCGCCTCCGCAGACGACGCGGGAGGCGAGCCGGATTCGAAGGAACCACCCGGGATCGGCATGCGGTCGCGGCGCGAAGCCATCCTGCGCGCCGCCGTCCGCCTGTTCGCGCAGCGCGGCTATGGAGCCGTCAGCATCGACGACATCGGCGCCGGCGTCGGGATCGCGGGCCCGAGTATCTACAACCATTACACGAGCAAGGATGAGATCCTCGCCGCCGCGTCTGTCCGCTGCATCGAGGTGCTGCGTTTCGAGATGGCGCGCGCCTGCACGCAGGCAGCCGACGAGCGTACCGCGCTCGAACTCGTCGTCCGCTCCTACGTCGGGTTCGCGTTGACGAACGGCGACCTGATCGATGTCGTGGTCGGGGAGACCGCGCACCTGCCCGCAGCGCAACGCGCCGCCGCCGGCCAGGCGCACAAGGAGTACGTCGACGGGTGTGTCAGCCTGGCCGAGGGAATCGGCCGGTCCGGCACGTCGACCGATCCTACGGCGGGACGGATCCGGGTCGAAGCCGCGCTGACCGTCGTCAACGACCTGGCCCGGACCCCGCATCTGCGCGCTGTTCCGGACTTGCCGCGCATCCTCGAACACCTCGTCCTGGCTCTGATCACCCACCCAACGCCACCGCGCTGACGCGGGCTGCCCCCCGTCCGATACTCCGAGGACCGACACATGACTCCCACCGTTCCGTCAGGAACCGCGAATGACCGGCCGGCCACTCACGGACCGCTCGCCGGAATCCGCGTCATCGAGATGGCAGGGATCGGCCCCGCGCCGTTCGCCGCGATGAGCTTGGCCGACCTGGGCGCGGATGTCATCCGGATTGATCGCCCCGTCCCGGCCGAGATCTCCACCGCACCGCCGGAACGCGACGTGCTCAACCGCGGCAAGCGTTCCGTCGTGCTGGACCTCAAGCATCCGGACGGCCACCAAGCGCTGCTGCGGTTGATCGACACAGCCGACGTGCTCGTCGAAGGGTTCCGGCCGGGCGTGATGGAACGGCTCGGACTCGGGCCCGGCACGCTGCTCGAGCGCAACCCCCGCCTGGTCTTCATCCGCATGACCGGTTGGGGCCAGGACGGACCCCTCGCGCCAACGGCCGGACACGAGGTCAACTACCTCGCCGTCACCGGGCTGCTCGCGTCGCTCGGAGCTGCCGACGGCCCGCCGCAGGTTCCGCCGCCGCTCATCGGCGACTACGCCGCGAGCGGCGCCTATGCGGTCATCGGCGCGCTGGCCGGGCTGGTGGAAGCGGCTCGCACCGGCCGCGGGCAGGTCGTCGACGCCGCAATGGTCGACGGGACGGCACACTTGATGGCCGCCATCTACTCGATGCTGGCCGCTGGCCGATGGAACGACCAGCGCGGCACCAACCTGCTCGACGGCGCGAGCCCGTTCTACACCGTGTACGAGACTGCAGACGGGAAGTGGATATCCGTCGGAGCCCTCGAAAATAAGTTCTTCGCCACCCTGCTGAGGGAACTTCAGATCGGGCCCGACGTGTACGACGCTGCCGACCAGCATGACCGATCGCAGTGGCCGCGCCTGCGGGACCTGCTCGCCGCCACCTTCCGAACCAAGAGCCGTGACCATTGGGCTGAACACTTCGCCACCACCGACGCGTGCGTGGCACCGGTAGTGACCCTGCGAGAAGGCATGGCGCACAGCCACCTGCTCGCACGCCGCACGGTCCTGGTCAACGACGGCCACATCCAGCCATGCCTCGCCCCGCGGTTCCCCGCGACCGCCCACGGCGTACCGGGCCCATCCCCGCTACCCGGCGAACACACGATCGAAATCCTCGACGAAGTCGGGCTCCCCGCGGACGAACTGATCGGCACCGGTGCTGCTCGCACGCCAACACAAGATCGACTCTCAAGCGCTGAGGGTAGTTGATCACTGACCTCGGACACGATCGCGATCACGGCACCGGTCTCCTGACGAACCACAATCGATTCACCCGACGGATCTGCGGTGACTCCCCATCCCCGAGTCCTCACCACGAGGCGACCTACTTGGCTCGGTCTGGCAGGAACGGGTCCGGCTCGGCCGGGGCTCCTGCCCCGCAACCTGATGGTATTTCTCGATGACACTCACCGGCTCGGCCTACTCCGCGCTGTCGGCCCCATCTACCAATTCCGCCACGCCAACTTCCAAGACCACCTCGCCGACCAAGCAACCTGACAGCCCAGACCAGGACGTACCGACTCTGCAGTCGTGGATGTCCCGGCCCGGCGTACCGTCAAACCATGGCCCAGACGCCCCCCGGCAGACGGCGGGAACACGGCGGGCTGGCCGCCCGGCTCCATAGCCTGGCCACCGACGTCGCCGCCCGCCACCTCATCCGCCGGCCAGCACGGTGGTGACCCGCCGCCGCCAGCTCCTGTCCTGCTCGTCCACGCCGGACGAGGGTTCGCGGTCGGCGGGGTGGTCAGCGATCTGCTGGACCGGTACGCGCTGCCCCGCCGCGACAACTTCGCCGTATGCGTGGAGTACTGCGCGCGGACCCAGGCGATGCTCCGCAAGGTGCTCGGCCCGCACATAATGCGCCGTTACTCGGCCGGGCCAGCGATGCCGACTTGATCGAGTTGGCCGACCTCGTCGAGAACGAGTTGCTCGCTTCCACACCCGAGGACATCGAGCCGATCGCCGCAGCGATGATCACCCTCGGCGCGGTGCTGCACACCGCGACCGCGGCCCCTGGCCGACAACCCGGATCTGCCGGCAGAGATCCGCGGGGCCGCGCGGATAGCCGCGGACAGAAGCAAGACCGTCTCCTGGGTCTCTCGGTTGCTTCGGAACTCAACACGCAACACTTGACAGAGAACCCGTCTTCACCGGCACGACGGCTCGTCGTGCACACTCATGTCGCGTAGCGCATGAAAGTTGCTCACGCCACGCATGATTCAGATGGTCTCCCTGGCGAGGAGCGCCGCTCCTGCGCAGCCGGCGTGGTCGGAGAACGCGGCTGGGACCACCTGCGGCAAGTGGTGCTCGTCGAGCGCGCGGGCCCGCATCGCCTCACGCAGCGGCGCCAGCAGCCGCGGGCCGGCCTTCGCGAGGCCGCCTCCGATGACGACGACCTCGGGGTCGAAGGTGTGGGTCAGGAACGACAGCCCGTCCGCCAGAGCCTGGACGGCGTCATCCCAGATCCGCCGGGCGGGATCGGAGCCGCCCGCGGCAAGATCCGCGACCTGGGCGGCGGTCGCGTCGGTCCCGGTCATCTCCCGGTAGCGGCGGGCGATCGCCGACGCGGAGGCGACGGCCTCGATGCATCCCTTCCTTCCGCATGGGCAGGGGATCGTGCCGGCACGCACCGGGAGGTGGCCGATCTCACCCGCTGCAAAATGTGCGCCGGGCATCGGCCGACCTCCGGTAAGGAGCGCGGCGGCGATCCCCGTCCCGACGGGGACGAAAGCGGCCGTGCCGCGGCCGGTGGCCGCGCCCGCACGGGCCTCGGCAACGCCGCCGGCCCGGACGTCGTGGCAGACCCGTACCGGTATGCCAAGATCCTTCTCCAGGCGCTGCCTCACCTCGAGGTCGCGCCAGCCGAGGTTCACCGAACGCACGGAGCGGCCGCGTTCTTCTTCCACCAGTCCGGGGATCGCGACGCCCACCGCGGCCGGTGCCGCCCCCTCCTCTTCTCGGCACCGGCCGATGAGCTCACGGGCGACGGCCGCGATCCGGCCCAGTAGTTCCTCGCCGGTGACCCCTCCGTCCGCGCCGGTCGCCCACCGGCGGACGGCAGGCGGCCGCCCGGCCGTGATCATCCCCGTGACGACCGCTCCCTTGATGAAGGTGCCGCCGACGTCCATCGCGACGACCGGTGCGCTCATGCCATCCCTTGTCTTGAGAAACTCGATGTCTTTCCTGGCAGAACCGCCTCATGCTCCACAGGGTCCGGCTGCCGGGGACGGGGAGGGCCGTTCCCGGCAGCCGAGTTCTGGGAGCCGAAGCGTCAGGACAGAGTCACGTTGTCGGCGAACGTGGCCCCGGTCTGCTGCCTCCACGCCGAAACGTAGATCGTGACGGTGCCGCTGGCCGGCGCCGTGAACGAAGGCACGGTGACCGCGGTGTAGGACGCGAGGTTGCCGCCCCGCTCGGTGGTGACACCGTTCACGGTCTGGCCGAGGTAGATGTAGTTCGAGCCGTCGCCGTGAAGCTGGCCCTTCAGGGTGTAGGTCTGGCCCGGTGTGAGGCCGGAGACGGTCTGCTGGCAGCGCGCCGTCGTCGACTGCGTCGGAGTGAGCCGGACCGCGGCGCTGCCGCCGACGCCCTGGCCAGCGATCTTGGCGGTGGTACCGACGCAGTTCCACGGAGACAGGGTCGCGCCCTCGAAGTCGCCGTTGACGACCTTGTTGGTGCCGCCGCCGGAGGCGTCGGTGGTGACTGTGACGGCGTTGCTGGCGGCGGAGGTGTTGTTCGCGGCGTCGTGTGCCCTGACGGTGAGGGTGTAGGCGGTGTTGGGGGTGAGGCCGCTGACGGTCGCGGTGGTGCCGGTGACGGAGGTCAGCTTGGTGGAGCCCTGGTAGACGTCGTAGCCGGTGACGCCCACGTTGTCGGTGGAGGCGTTCCAGGCGAGGTCGATGCTGGTCGAGGTCCTACCCGTTGAGGTCAGGCCCGTCGGCGCGGTGGGCGCCTGGGTGTCGGAGCCGCCGCCTCCCAGGGTGCTGATCTTCACCCAGTCGATGTACTGGTACTGGGTCGCGTAGTTGAAGTTGCCCGACCAGGAGGCCGGCCAGTTTCCGACCCACAGCTGGGCGGCGGAGACCGGGATGGTGGCGGTTTGGGTGGCCCGCAGGACGCCGTCGACGTAGTACTCGATGCGCTTGGCGCCGTTGGTGCCGTCGTACCAGTCCCACCGGTAGGTGTGGAAGTTGCCGTCGTTGTTGTTGAAGCCGAGGTCTACGTTCTGGTAGGTGGCGTGGGCGTCATCAGGGCCGGTGTAGCTGTTCAGGCCCGCCCAGCGGGACCAGTCCGAGCGGCTCGCGGTGCCGTTGGCCGGCATCTCGATGTCGATCTCGGTGTAGTCACTGCCGCCGGGCTCGTAGTAGTTCCAGATACAGGAGCAGCCGCCCGGCTGCGGCAGGTTCTTCATCCGCACTTCGTAGCGGCCGGCGCCGAAGCGGTTCTTGGTCCACACCAGGCCCCCGGTCAGCTGGCCGGTGCTCTGTCGGGTGTAGCGGGCAGGGTCGCCGATCGGGTAGGAGGCGTCGGTGCTCTTCACACCGCGGATCGAGCCGGTGTACTGGTTGCCATTCGCCTGAGCGCGCAGCACCGAAATGTTCGTGCCGTTGTCATCGACCGTCCGTACCGACAGGTTCTCCGGCACGACGCCGTTGTTGGCGCCGCCCCACTGGTGCAGGCCCGGAACCCACTTCGTGGTGTCGATCGAGGTGCCGTTGAAGTCGTCGAAGAAAAGGACGGTTTCCGCGGAGGCAGGGGTCGTGGCGGACATGGCGACCGTGAACGACGAGCAGAGGCCGAGGACCACGGTGGCCGCGATCCGCCGCAGCGACACGCGCCGAGGCTTTCTCTTCTGGTTCATACGAGTCCTTCTCACTGGAGCCTTGCGTCCGGACCGGCTCGTCCGGGTTGCGCCAAGTTTGAGAGAAGATGCTCTTAATTACAAGGTTTCATACAGAATTTAACAGGCAGTCGCGTGATGTGCGCTCTGCTGCTTGGCGGAACCCGCGGTCAGCGGAGACGACGTGCCGTTCGATGAACGAGAACAGGACGATCACCGGGAGGATGGCGACCACCGAGGCCGCGAACAGGTAGTTCCACTGGACGGTCATGTGCAAGTGAAGAGGCGGGCATGAAGCGGTATGAACGTGGGACCAGGCTCCTGGAGATGGTTGCGGAGACCGGGCAGCTCCACATCGATGAGACCGCCGCCACGCCAGGGGTCAGCACGGCCACGATCCGGCGCGACTTCGATGAGCGGTTCCAAGCTGGGCTAACGTGCCTTTGCCCGGATTTGCCCGGATTTGCCCGGTCGGCCGGGTCGACACCCTGGCCACCGACAGCACCGTCACCGAGGAACAGACCCGCCCTTTCGTGGAAGCGGGCGTCAAGGTCGTACGCGCCTGAACCGGCTGGCGCCCAAATCCGCAACTTCTGCTAAAGAGTGTTGACTTTTGCAAGATTGCCCCACAGGCTATGCAGTCATTAGCAGCCAGCCGGCCGGGTGGCTAGCGAGGCAGGGGCCTCGTGCCCTCCTGCCAGATCACGGAGGGGTGGTAAGGATCCGGATGACCTCGGTGTTCGTGTCGAGCCGTATTGTCGAGGCCGCGCCGGTCGGGCGGGAGAACCCGCTGCCGCCGTTGCTGCCGCTGCGTGACTTCCATGCCGGGCTCGACGCCGCGATTGCCGACGCGGAGATGGCCGAAAATCTCGTGTACGGCCACGCCGGGTCACTGCTGCCGTACACGCTGCAGGACGGCTACGGCCGAGACCGGGCGCCACAGCCGGTGAAGACCGCGGTCGTGGAGAACGAAGTCCTTCGGGCGGAGTTCTTGCTCGACTTCGGGGGGCGGCTGTGGTCACTCGTGCACAAGCCGTCTGGCCGTGAGCTCTTGCACTGCAATCCGATCCTGCAGCCCGCCAACTTGGGACTCCGCAACGCCTGGTTCGCCGGTGGGATCGAGTGGAACATCGGCACGATCGGCCACTCGCCGCTGACCTGTGCCCCGCTGCACGCCGCTGTCGTGGAACGCCCCGACGGCACGCCGATGTTGCGGATGTGGGAATTCGAGCGACTGCGGGAGCTGGTCTTTCAGATCGACGCGTGGCTGCCCGCGGACGCAAGCGCCTTGCTGGTCCACGTCCGCGTGGTGAATCCGAACACCACCGATACGCCGCTGTACTGGTGGTCGAACATCGCCGTGCCGCAGACGCCCGGCACTCGCGTCATCGTGCCGGCCGACCACGCCTATCACTTCGGATATGACGGCACCCTCCGATATGTCGGAGTACCCGAACGCGGCGGCGTCGACGATACCTATCCCGGCCGGGTGGACACGGCCGCCGACCTCTTCTACGACATCCCCGACGGCAGCAGGAGGTTCATCGCCGCCCTCGATGACGACGGGTTCGGCATCGTCCAGACCTCGACCGACGGCCAGCGAGGCCGCAAGCTCTTCCGCTGGGGCACCAGCACCGGCGGCACCAACTGGCAGGACTGGCTCTCCGGCCACGCCCATCCCTACCTGGAGATCCAGGCTGGGCTGGCCCGCACCCAGCTGGAGCACCTCCGCATGCCGCCCGGCGCGGTGTGGTCGTGGATCGAAGCCTATGGGGCATGCACCGCGGAGAAAGCGGCCGTGCACGGCCGCGACTGGGCCGCGGCCATCCGCTCCGTCGCGGACACCTTGGCGGACATGGTTCCGCGCGCCGCATTGGACGCCGAGCTCGCGGGGGCACAGGAGTGGGCAGTCACTCCTCCTGCCAGGCACCTGCACCGCGGCAGCGGCTGGGGCGCGCTGGCCCGCCGGATGCGCGAACGCGATGGTGACACCTCGCTCGACCTGTCGGGCACGCCTTTCGACGATTCGACCATCGGCCGAGACCAGAACTCCTGGCTGAGCCTGCTCACCACCGGTGCCATGGCCACTCCCGCGCCGAGCCTGCCGCCGTCCTCCTACACGGTAGGGGCGAGCTGGCGCGACCTACTCGAAAGGCACATCGCCACCGAGGGCGGCACCTGGTTCACCTGGCTGCACCTGGGAGTCAACCGGTACCACGCCGAGGACCTGCCCGGTGCACGCGAGGCTTGGGAACGTTCCGTTCAGGCGGTACCCAACGCCTGGGCGCTGCGCAACCTCGCCGTGCTCGACCAGCTGGCCGACGACCACGCCACTGCGGCCGACCGCATGCACCGCGCTCACCGGCTAGCACCCAGGCTGCGGCCCCTCACGGTGGAAGCCCTCGTGGCGCTGCTGGCCGCCGACCGGCCCGCCGACGCCCTCGCCCTGATCGACCGCCTCGACCTCGACGACCGCCGACACGGAAGGATCCGGCTTCTGGAATGCCGCGCCGCCCTTGACCTCGGAGACCTCCGCCGAGCCAAGATCCTGCTCGACACCGGCATCGTTGTCGACGACCTGCGCGAGGGCGAGGAAATTTTCGACACCTTGTGGTGGACCTACCACGAGAAACGTGCCGCAGCTGGCAGGGGTGTCCTTGACCCCGCCGCTCGCGTCCGCATCCGTCGTGAGCACCCCCTGCCGTGCCGCTACGACTACCGCATGAACGAAACCGGATGAGAACACCGGTCTAAAGCTCCGGATCACTCCGGCCCGCGGCGTGAAGAACACCCACGCCTCCAACGCCACCCAGCCCTGACCGACCGCGGTCTCACGGATTCGTCCGATCGGGCGTGCCGCCAGGAGGGGGCCGACACACCCGACCGGACGGCCGCTCGGGGGAGCCATCGGGGAGTTTCATCGTCCACCTTCGCCTTGGAGAGGCCATGCTCATTCGCCGCCACAGCAGGCGATCACACCCCCTGATCACCCTTCTTCTCGTCCTGGCCGCTCTCGTCTTGGGACACTCCCCGGCCGCGGCGGTCCCTCCGGCCGGCGGGAGCTGCTCGGTGACCGGCCCGGCTCCCGGCGCCACGGTCACAGGACCGATCACCATCACCGGCGCCTACAGCAAGGCATACAAGGTGCAGGTGGCGTTCAACGCCGGCACGATCTTCGACACACGCATGGCCGACCCGGACGGCGACGACGCCGGCACTTGGACCTACACCCTCGACCCGTCCTCACCCCGGCTATCGGGGCAGGTCGAGGTGACGGTGCGGTGCTTTTCCGTAGACGACCGCTACTACCGGTGGGGCGCCCCGGTGACCGTCAACGTCGACATCCCCACCAACCAGCCGCCCACCGTGGCGGTAACCTCGCCTGGGGAGGGCACCACTGCTTCGGGCACCGTTCCGGTGACCGTTGCCGCCACTGATCCTCAAGGTCTTGCCTCGGTGCAGGTGCGCGTGGACTGGGGCGCCTGGCAGACCGCCACACCATCGGGACCGGGTGCCTACGTGTACCCCTGGCCGGTGCCGAGCCAGGACAAGACCCACGCGATCGAGGCCCGGGCGACCGATACCGACGGAAACATCACCACGACCCCGACGACTTACGTGAAGACCGGCGCGGGCACCAGCGAACCTCCAGCGGTCCTCCAGTCCGACCGCGCCCTGTGGATCTGGGAGCCCGCGGCCTACCAGCTGCTGGAAAACCCCGGTGCCCGCACGGTTCTCGGGCAGTTCATGGACGACACCACCCTGTCTCCGCAGCGCCGATCCACGATCTATCTTTACGCCGACCGGTACGACGGCGCCTTCGCGCTGGCCGACAACCCGGCCCGCTACCGATCACTGATCCTGTGGGCGCACAGCCGCGGCTATCGCGTACACGCCCTCCTGGGGTCGAGCCTGTACATGGCGCCGATGTGGGCCTACAGCCGCTACCACGGCAAGGCCGTACAACTGGTTGAGACCGTTCTGAACTACAACCTGGCATCAGCGCCGGACGAGCGGTTCGACGGAGTCAACGTGGACATCGAGCCGCACGGGCTGCCCGAATGGCCGACCAAGCCCACAGTGCAGACGCAGTACCTCGACATGCTGGCGTCGATGATGGGCCGCAAGGAGATATCCGGGCAGAACCTCAACATCGGTCCTGCGATCCCCCGCTGGCTGGACTCCAACAGTGAATGCTCCAACATCACCTGGCATGGCAAGACCCAGAACTGCGCACGGCATGTCATCGACACCACCGACTACATATCGCTGATGGACTACCGCGACGTCGCCACCGGCCCGTCAGGGATCATCGCGCATGCCGAAGACGAGATCGGTTACGCGGCTTCCACCGGCAAGAAGGTCATGATCGGAATTGAGACCGACCAGATCTCGGCGACCGGGGACCCGGAGAAGATCTCCTTCCAGGAGGAAGGCCGCACCGCGATGGAATCCGAACTCGGCCAGGTGTACGCCGCGTTCGCAGGATCGCCCGCCTTCCTCGGCGTCGCGGTACACCACTACGACGCCTACCGGAAGCTGCCCACCGTCTGGGCACCGGGCGGTACGCACTGGCAACCCGCGGTCTCCGACGACTCCGCCCCGGGTGCGCCCGGCGATCCCTCCGCCGCGGTCTTCGATTGGCAGCGCGTGGACCTGCACTGGACCAGAAGCCCTGACGACACGACTGTGGACCATTACGAGGTCCACCGCTCGGCGACCTCCGGCTTCACTCCGAGTCCCTCCACCATGGTGAGCTCCACGCCGTTCAACTGGGCCCAGGACTGGGGCTTGCGGCCCGCGACCAGCTACCACTGGAAGGTCGTTGCCGTCGACGGCTCCGGCAACCGTAGCCTGGCCTCCCCGCAGGTATCGGCGACCACGCCCGCAGGCGCCGGTCTGACGCCGTTGCGGATCACCTCGATCACCTTCGCCGACGGCAGCTCCTCCACTTCCGCGACGGTCAAGGTCGTCAATGCTGTGACCGGCGTTCCCGTCGCCGGAGCGCGAGTGCTCGGGCACTGGGAAGGCGCGGCCGGCAACAAGTTCAGCAAGATCACCGGTTCGGCGGGCACGGCCACAGCCGCGACAGAGTCGCTGACCGCGCCCTACACCGTCATCTTCGTGCCGGAGAAGATCCTCGCTCCCGGCTACTACTGGGCGTACAGCCTGGACACCGTCCACGCCGCATCCTGGACGAGGTGACCTTCCACGCACGGCCGGGGCCGGCGGACCCACCGCTGGCCCCGGCCACCAACCAAGCTCCCAGATATGCACGATCATGCAACTTATTGAGCAAACAGCCAGAGTTTGATCCTGAAATCGGCATTCTCCGAACGCCCGGCCCCGTTTGCGGCGCAGCGGTAAGGCGGTTGAGCATCCAGCTGAACAGGTAAATCAGCTCCTATCTCGCCTCCTGGCACCACTCCCCAGAAGATGCAACATTTCCGCATCGATGTGTTGACAGTTGCAATATCGCTTATGAAACTGAGCCTTCATCACCAGACATCACAGGTGATCAGGGCGCGACTCCCCTCCGAGAGGTCCTTACATGAGAATCCGTATCCCCTTAGCCGCCGCTGCGGCCGGCCTGACACTGGCCGTCACCGCGACGGCGTGCGGCGGTTCCGACTCCTCCGATACGCCGTCGGCTGCCACCGGCATCGCCGGTCCTGGCACCGGGACGGGCAAGACGATCACCGTCTGGTACATGGAGGGCGACCTGACCGACGACACCGTCACCGGGATCAACACCGCCTTCGAGAAGGCGACCGGCGCCAAGGTGAAGGTGGAGATCCAGCAGTGGGACGGCATCAACACCAAGCTGTCCACCACGCTCGCGCAGGACAACCCGCCAGATGTCATCGACATGGGCAACTCGAATGTGCCGTTGTTCGCCGCGTCCGGCGGCCTGGTCGACATCACCGCCTACAAGCAGGAGCTGTCGGCGGGACAGACCTGGCTGGACGGCCTGGCAGGTCCGGCCACCATCGGCGGGAAGCTGTACGGCGCCCCGCTCTTCGCCGGCAACCGGGCGGTGGTCTACAACAAGAAGATCTGGTCCGCCGCCGGTGTCACCGCCCCGCCGAAGTCCTACGAGGAGTTCACCGCCGCCCTCGACAAGATCAAGGCCAAGAACAAGGCCCCCGACTTCTCGGCCTTCTACTTGCCCGCCAAGGACTGGCACCAGCCGCTGCAGTTCCTCTGGGATGCCGGTGGCCAGATCGCCACGCAGAGCGACGGCAAATGGGCCGGGGCCCTGGAGTCACCTGAGGCGATCAAGGGCCTGCAGGACTTCAAGGATTTCCAGAACGCCTACTCGGTCCCGGCATCACAGGACACCGACAACCTCACACCGAACTCGGCGGCGCTGTTCGCCTCGGGCAAGGCGGCCTCGATCCTCACCACTTCGGTCGGCCCGATCCTCAAGGCCAACCCCGCGCTGAAGGACGAGCTCGGCACCTTCCCCTTGCCCGGCAAGTCCGGTAAGGCCCAGCCGGTCTTCCTCGGTGGCTCCGACCTGGTGATCCCCGCCAAGAGCAAGAATCTCGGCCTCGCGCTCGCCTACTTGAAGGCCGCCGCCAGCCCCGAAGTCCAGAAGCAGTTCGTCGTCGGGGTCGACGGCTGGACACCCGTGTCCACCGAGCTGATCGACCAGACCGCCGGTTCGATCTCGCCGCTCCAGCAGGGCTTCGCCCAAGCCGCCAAGATCTCCATGTCGACGCCGGCGGCGCCCGGCTGGTCGACGATCGAGGGCGACAAGTCGCTCAGCCAGTTCTTCGCCGACATTGCCACCGGGCGCAAGACCCCGCGAGATGCGGCTGAGGACTTCGACGCCCACCTGGACCGGGTGCTCAACGCCGCGCCGTAGGTCTGTCCGCCGCCGGGTGCGAGACCGCGATTCGCCGCGGCCCGCACCCGGACCGATGACTCCCGATGTTGTGAGGAACGGCCCATGTCGATGGTCCACGCGAAACACCGCACCGTGCCGTCAGTCCCACCGGACAGTTCCGCTCCGCGAAAGGTGCGGCGAGGGCGGCGGCCCAGCGCCCTGCCCTACGCGCTGCTGGTGCCGGCGCTGCTGGTCCTGGCATTGGTCGTCGGATACCCGCTGGTGCGGCTCGGTGTCATCTCCACACAGGGCTACGGGCTGCGGGCCCTGTTCACCGGCCGTCCCGAAAGTGTCGGGGCGGCGAACTACCAGGAGCTTTGGCTCAACCCGGCGCTGGTCTCCACGCTGGTCAGGACGCTGGTGTTCGCCGGAAGCCTGGCAGCCGGGACCCTGCTCATCGGTCTGGCCGTCGCCCACCTGATGGCGGCGGTTGGGCCTCGGATGCGGACCGCGGTCACGCTGAGCCTGATCTCGGCCTGGGCGATGCCCAACGTCGCCTCGACGCTGGTATGGCAGTGGCTGTTCCAGCCGACCTACGGAGTGGTGAACTGGCTGCTGACCGCGGTGGGGATCGGCGACTACCAGCAGCACTCCTGGTTCAGCGACCCGAATGAGGCGTTCGCGGTGATCTGGCTGCTGGTGGTGTGGCAGGCGGTCCCGTTCGTCGCGCTGACGCTCTACGCCGGGATCTCGCAGATCCCGCGTGAGTACTACGAGGCGGCGGCCTGCGACGGCGCCAACGCCCTTCAACGGCTACGAGTGATCACCTTTCCGTGCCTACGGCCGATCCTGCTGCTGGTGGGGATCCTGTCGGTGATCTGGGACTTCAACGTGTTCAACCAGATCTGGCTGCTCACCGGCGGCGGCCCCGGCGACGCCACCACGACCATCGGCATCTGGTCGTTCCAGCGGGCGTTCGCCGCCCAGGACTACGGGCAGGGCGCGGCGATCGCGATCGCCTCGGTCCTGCTCCTCATGACCATGACCGGCTACTACGTACGGCGGCTCATCCGCGCGGGAGAAGCGCTGTGAAGAACAAGACAACACGCCGAGCGGCGCTCAACACCGTTGCGATCGCCTTCTGCGCCCTGTGGCTGTTCCCCGTGTACTGGATGGTGAACACCGCGTTCAAGCCGTATGGCGACATCCTCACCACCACACCCCGGTTCCTGCCGTTCCCGCTGAGTCTCGACAACTTCCGCTCCGCGATCGGCAAGCCTCTGTTCGGCACCTACCTGTGGAACAGCCTGATCGTCACCGGGGTGGCAGTGGTCGTGTCGCTCCTGATCGCGGTGCTCGCGGCCACCGCTGTCACCCGATTCCGGTTCGCCGGGCGGCGGGCCGTCCTCATCGGCATCCTCGTCGTCCAGATGATTCCGGGTCCGGCGTTGCTTATCCCGCTTTTCCTCAGCCTCAAGTCGCTCGGCATGCTCAACACTCTGGTCGGCCTCTGCCTGACCTACGTCGGCTTCGTCCTGCCGTTCGCGATCTGGACGCTGCGTGGCTTCATGGTCGGCATCCCGGTCGAACTGGAGGAGGCCGCGATGGTCGACGGCGCATCCCGGGCAACGGTCATACGCCGGATCCTGCTCCCGCTGATCACACCCGGCATCATCGCGACCAGCGTGTTCGCCTTCATCACCGCCTGGAACGACTACGTCTACGCCTACGTGCTCATGAAGGACCAGAGTAAATACACCCTCCCGGTCTGGCTCGGCACGTTCTCCACCTCCACCGGCACCGACTACGGAGGCCTCATCGCCGGATCCGCGCTGTTCTCCGCACCAGTCATCATCTTCTTCATGATCATCCAGCGGCGGCTGGTCGCCGGAATGACCGCCGGCGCCGTCAAAGGCTGACCCTCCCGCCTCGGAAAGGCAACGCGTGATCATTCCCGCACCCGCGGTCTGCATCCGGCGGCCAGGGGAGTTCGCTCTGCCCTCGGCCGTCCACCTGACCGCCGATCCCGGCGCTGAACCGGCCGCCGAACTGCTCGCGCTCTACCTGCGCCGACCTCGCACCACTGATGGACCCCAGATCCGACTGGCCTTTTCCGCGGAGATCACCGGCCCGGAGTCCTACCAGCTGGAGATCGCCCCCGAGCGCGTCGACCTGGTGGCGGGGAAGCTCGGCGGCCTGCTGCGCGGTGTCCAGACGCTCCGCCAACTGCTGCCCGCCCACGCCCTTTCCGATGGAGCCGCCGCCGATCACACCTGGCGCTGGCCCGCGGTGAGCATCACCGACGGACCGCTGCTCGGCTGGCGCGGTGTCCTGCTGGACGTCGCACGCCATTTCATGCCGCTGGACTTCCTCTACCGGTTCATCGACCAGGCCGCGTTCCACAAACTGAACGTGGTGCACCTGCACCTGACCGATGACCAGGGCTGGCGGATTGAGATCGACGGCCGTCCCCGGCTGACCGAGATCGGCGCCTGGCGCGTCGGCTCCATGCACGGCCACCCCGACACCGGATGGATCGACGACATTCCGCACGGAGGCTTCTACACGCAGGAGGAGTTGCGGGCACTCGACCGTTTCGCCGCAGCCCGGGGTGTCACCCTGATCCCCGAGATCGACATGCCCGGCCACATGCGCGCCGCGATCGCCGCCTACCCAGAGCTCGGCAACGATCCCGCCCGGCCGCTGACCGTGTGGAACCGGTGGGGCGTCAGCGCCGACATCCTCGGGGTGCACGACCAGGCCCTGGAGTTCTGCCGTGACGTGCTCGAGCAGACCGTCGGCGTGTTCGCCTCGCCCGTGATTCATATCGGTGGCGACGAGTGCCCCACCGGTCGGTGGTCGACCAGTCCGGCCGCCGCCGAGCGGGTACGGGAGCTCGGCTTGCAACGTCCCGAGCAGCTGCACGGCTGGTTTCTGGAGCAGATGTGCGGGCACCTTGCGAAACTCGGCCGCCGCGCCATCTGTTGGGATGAGACGGGCCACTCGGCAAGCGAAGCGCCCAAGGGCGCGATCGTGGCGGCCTGGCGCGACGCCGAGCACGGTGTGGCCGCCGTACGCCGCGGCCGTCAGGTGCTCATGACCCCGCACCTGACCACCTATCTGGACTACCCGCAGACGAACAACGCCCACGAGCACCGCGGCCATCCCGGCTTTGTCACCACCCTGGAAGACGTGTACCGCTGGGACCCGCTCGCCGGCGGTCTGCCCGCCGTCGAACCTGGCGGCGAAGCCCCAGGTGTGCTGGGCACCCAGGCCTCCCTCTGGACCGAACACGCGCCGACTACCGATCACGTCCTCCACCAGGCCTATCCGCGGCTGTGCGCACTCGCCGAACGTGCCTGGTCGGGCAGTCCGGCCGCCTACACTGACTTCACCCGGCGCCTGGCGGGGCACGAACAACGGCTTCGCGCATTGGACGCCTGGCGGAGCACCATCTGGACCGATGTCCACGCCCATTGACGTGGCCGAATCATTCCGCGACATCTCAATACTGCGCCCAGTGTCAGGAATCAGTGCAGATAGTGCATGATAGGGGAGAGTAATGAGCAGAAGATGACACGAGCGTGCTCGGGAGTGGCGTGAACAGGTACGAGCGGTGGACCAAGCTGCTAGAAATGATCGCCGAAGACGGCCAGCTCGAGATCGAACCCACCGCTGAGGTCCTCGGAGTCTCCACCGCCACCATTCGCCGCGACTTTGACGAACTCGCCAGCCAGCAGCTCGTCACCCGGACTCGCGGCGGCGCCTGCGCCCACAGCGTCGCCTACGACCTCCCTCTGCGTTTCAAGGTCGCCCGACATGCGCCGGAGAAGCAGCGCATCGCCGCCGCGGCGGCGGCACTCGTCGACTCGGGAGTCATCGTCGGCCTCAACGGCGGCACCACGACCACCGAGGTCGCCCGGGCGCTGGCCACTCGCGCGGATCTCAACGACGACCCCCGCGCCGCCGTCACCATCGTCACGAATGCCCTCAACATCGCTTCCGAACTGGTCGTCCGGCAGCACATCCGGCTCGTCACCACCGGCGGCATGACCCGCACCCAGTCATACGAGCTCGTCGGACCCATCGCCGCCGCCAGCCTGGAGGCCATCGCCCTCGACGTCGCCATCCTCGGCGTCGACGCGATCGATACCCATCACGGCGCCAGCGCCCACAATGACGGCGAAGCCGCCATCAACGCTCTCATGGCCCGCCGCGCCAAAAGGTTGATCATCGTTGCCGACAGCTCCAAGCTCGAAAAGCGGGCGCTCTTCCGGATCTGCCCCGTCGGCGACATCGACACCCTCGTCACCGACCAGACCGCGACCCCCGAGCAGATCAAGCCCTTCGCCAACGCGGGCGTCAACGTGGTTCGCGCGTGATGGCGCGACCTCTGCTCTAAGGGGTGCGCGCCGCCGGAGCGACCGCCGATCGCGCGGTAGTGGTTCTGCCGACGGGGGGTCGGTGAAGCGCTGGGCAGCGAGGATCGCGACGGCTCAGAATTGAGACGTTCGAATGTCGCATTGCGCCCCTCATGCGCCTGCGATCACGGTCTGCAGGTGGGCGACGGTCGCGGCCATCGCATCGCGTGCAGGCGCCAGGTAGGCGCGCGGGTCGACGTGTGTGGGAGCGTGGGTGCGGACGGCGGTGGTGAAGGCGATGTTGAGAGCGGTTCCAATGTTGATCTTCGTCATGCCGGAGCGGACGGCCCGGCGCAGCTCGTCGTCGGGCACGCCGGAGGAGCCATGCAGGACCAAAGGGACGGAGAGCGCGTCGCGTAGTCGGCAGATCAGGTCATGGTCGAGTGTCGCGGAGCGGTCGGTCATGGCGTGGGAGTTGCCGACGGCCACGGCAAGGCCGTCAACCCCTGTGGCCTCGACGAAGGCACGCGCCTCGGCGGGGTCGGTACGGACTCCGGGAGCGTGGGCGCCGTCCTTACCGCCGACCTCGCCCAGTTCGGCCTCCAGCCACAAACCGTGGGCGTGGGCCCACGAGACCGCTTCGGCGGTCCGTGCGAGGTTCTTGTCGTAGGGGTGGCGGGAGCCGTCGTACATGACAGAGCTGAAGCCGTGGTCGGCGGCCTGGTGGAGAAGATCGAGGTCCATCACGTGGTCGAGGTGAAGCGCGACGCGGGCGGTGGAGGCCTGCGCGACGGCCGCGGTGGCGGCCGCGATCGGGGCCAGGCGTCCGCCGTGGAACGCCACGGCGTTCTCGCTGATCTGGCAGATGACCGGGACGCCCGCCGCTTCAGCGCCGGAGATGACGGCCACGGCGTGCTCGAGGGTGATGACGTTGAAGGCGGCGACCCCTCGGCCGGGGGCGATGAGGGAAGCGGTCTTCACCAGGGGCATGGAGTTTCCCTCACGATGACGTGCGGCCTGAGCCGCTGGTACAGGGGGAGGTCGATCTCGCCGGCGACGGGCGTGGCAACCGCGGACGCCGACAGCGCCACTGCGTCGGACAGTGCATCAGGCCACGAGGTCTTCGAGGCCAGGGCCAGCGCGAGCGCTGCCGCGGCAGCGTCGCCGGCACCGGTGGGGTTGCCTTCGACGACTTCCGGGGGGCGTGCCAGCCAGCAGCCTGCCGGTGTTACCGCCGTCAGGCCGGCGGCGCCGCGAGAGACGGCGAGCAGGCCGGTGACCGTGCGCGGGTCGAGTCCGGAGCCGGCGAGTTCGGCAGCGTTCGGCTTGACGACGGAGGGCCCGGCCGCGGCCCCGAGGCGCAATGCCGCGCCGCTCGCGTCGAGGACGGTTGCGGCCCCGGCGGCGTGCGCGTGCGCGATGAGTACGGCGTAGGCGTCCCCGCCTAGCCCGGGCGGGAGGCTACCCGAAAGCACGGCCACGTCCGCACCGGCGCATAGCTCACGGAAGTGATCCTGGAAGGCCGCCCATTCCGCAGGCGTCACCTCGGGGCCGGGCTCGTTGAACACCGTGGCATCACCGTCGATGACGGCGATGGACTGCCGAGTGTCTCCCGCCGTCCGCAGGAAAGCGCTGGGGATGCCACGTTCGTGGAGGTCGGCGAGGAAGTGAATTCCCGCTGATCCGCCGCACAGGCCGGTGGCCAGGACCTCTGTGCCGAGCCGCTGCAGTACGCTCGCCACGTTGACGCCCTTGCCGCCTGCCCTGCGCCGAACCGACCGGACCCGGTGCGAGGTGTGCGGCGCGAGCTTGTCGACGGTGTAGGTGACGTCGAGGGCCGTGTTGAGCGTCACCGTAAGGATCATCGGTCGGCCTCGATCCCGGATGCCGTCCTCACGACAGGATGATCGATCGGGTGAGGTTGCGAGGCTCGTCGGGGTTGAGGCCCTTGGCCTCGGCTATCGCCGCAGCCAGCCGTTGGGCACGGATCAGGTCGGCGACGGGGTCGAGCCCAGACACCGACACGAGGGCACCGGTAGCGGCGACCTCCTCGTCCAGACCTCCGGGCGGCGTCCCGAAGAACCAGGTCAAGCTCCGCTCGTCGGTCACACTGATCGGGCCGTGACGGTACTCCATCGCCGGGTACGCCTCGGTCCACGCTCCCGCCGCCTCGCGCACCTTCAGCGCCGCCTCGTGGGCGATGCCGTTGGTCCAACCCGCGCCGAGGAACGTGAACTGAGACCGCAGCACCGCCCCCGGAGGCAACGGCGCCACGACTGCGGCCTCGGACTGCGCCACGAGATCGGCGGGCAGAACCGACGGCACGCTGCGAGCGAGGTGGGCACGGAGCATCGTCAACGCGGTCGTGGCGAACCGCGTCTGCACGACCGACTTCTCATCGGCGAAGTCCAGGCAGACCACCGCGTCGGCAATATCGACGATGGGTGTGCCTGAGCTGCCGATCACCGCAACGCTCGGCGCGTCGATCCGCTGGAGCAGCGTGAGGACCTCGGTCGTGGTGCCGGACCGGCAGATCGCCACTACCTTTTCGTATTTCCGGTGATAGGGGAATTCTGACGCGGCGAACGCGTCGGTCTCCCCGAGCCCGGCCTCCTCCCGCAGCGCAGCGTAAGCCATCGCCATGTACAACGACGTCCCGCAGCCGACCACCGCCACCCGCTCACCGGTCTCGGGCAGCACCTCCACAGCGTCTGCCAACGAGACGGCTTGCTCCCAGCAGACAGGCTGACTCTCGATCTCCTCAGCCACGAACGACACTTGACACCTCCATGCAGATTTCTGCTCTGATTAGCTTAATAAACTACAAGAACAGTCATTACCTAGCAAGGGACGCCTTCGGGGCCCTGGATGCCCCGCGCCAGGAAGTCGGCCGAGCAGTGCAGTGTGCTGGCCATGCGCCCCGACCCTCCGCAGGCTTTCCAGCAGACTGGCCACGGCGGACGGGTTGTCGAAGGCGGCGTGGGCGTCTCCGTATGCGGTGGCATGTTTGTGCAGCTGGGCGCCATCGCGGTACAGGCCGCGGTCCCAGGTGGCGCGCCCGAGCGCCGCCAGATCGCCCGGGTGGGCGTGGACGGCGGCCGCGGTCCAGAAGTCGATGGGCGGGATCACGTCCGTGCGGTGGCAGCGGCCGTGCTGGTCGAGGTAGCCTGTGCTGTGCCAATACTCGGCACAGGCCTGTTGACCTGCGGCTTATCCTCGCTTCTCGTGTGCTTCCGCTTGCTGTATCTGATCTTTGTTCGGGGTGCGGGCTGGCTGATGTTGCTGGCTCGCAGCGACGCCTCCAAGGAAGCGGAAATCCTTGTCCTTCGGCATGAGGTGTCGGTACTGCGCCGTCAGGTCGCTCGTCCCAGGCTCGACTGGGCCGACCGAGCGATCCTGGCAGCGCTCGCGCGACACCTTCCACGTCGGCTCCGGGCGCATCGGATCGTGACGCCGGGCACTTTTCTTGCCTGGCATCGCAGACTGGTCCGCCGACATTGGAGATATCCGAACCCAACGGGTCGGCCGCCGGTACCTGACGATGTGCGTGAACTGGTCATACGTTTGACGAAGGAGAATCCACGCTGGGGCTATCGAAGAATTCAGGGTGAACTGGCCGGGCTGGGACATCGCATAGGAGAGGGGACGATCCGCCGGATCCTGGCCGCGGCCGGGGTCGGCCCGGCGCCACGCAGGGACTCACCGACCTGGCGACAGTTCCTGGTCTCCCAGGCCCCTGGCCTGCTGGCGTGCGATTTCGTGCACGTGGACACCGTGTTCCTCAAGCGGCTGTACGTCTTCTTCGTGATGGAGATCGAAACACGCCGGGTCCACATCCTCGGTGTCACCGCCAACCCGACCGCGGCATGGGCCGCCCAGCAGGTCAGGAATCTGGTGATGGACCTGGCCGAGCGAGCCGGCCGATTCAAGTTCCTCATCCGAGACCGGGATGGCAAGTTCGCCCGGATCTTCGACGAGGTGTTCACCGGCAGTGGCATAAGGATCATCAAGACCCCGCCCCGCTCACCGCGTGCGAATTCCTACGCGGAGAGGTTCGTGGGAACACTACGCCGTGAGTGCCTCGACCGACTGCTGATCTACGGAGAACGGCACCTGCGCGCTGTACTGGCCGAGTATGCGCGGCACTATAACGATCATCGCCCTCATCAGGCCCTGGACCAGAAGCCGCCGATGAATGAAGTCGGCCTGGTGATCGACCTGACCGCTCCGATCCAGCGCAGACAGGCTGTCGGAGGGTTGATAAACGAGTACCGGAGAGCAGCCTAGGGATCTTGTAAAACACCAGGTTGGAGCCGGTGCGCGAGTTTTGGCACGGCACAGGCTTGACACCATCGCCTCGCGACGCTTGGGGTTGCATGATCCTTGACTGTCGCATGGGATGAACGTGGCCTGAACCCCATTCCGGGTCCCGGGAGCCTGATCGCGGGCCGACAATCCGGGCATTTTGCCACTCACGATCGGCCCCTCGCGTGCCCACATCGTGCCCATGAGCAACCAACGAGCAACACCTTGTGATCTCGCCTCGGTGTCGAGGGCTCAAAACGGGAGGAATCGACAGGTCAAATCGGGGCAAAGGTGGTGGGGCGCCAGGGATTCGAACCCTGAACCTACGGATTAAAAGTCCGGAGTTCTGTGGGCTGTTGTGGGCGCCTCTGGAGGGTGTGGGCGGCGGATTGGTTTGTCCGCCGCCGGGATTTGGGATGGGAGGTGCTAGGAGTGGAGGACGTCTAGGACGGGTTGGCCGTATTTGGTTAGTTTGTTTTCGCCTATGCCGTTTATTTGGCTTAGTTCTGTTAGGGAGGTGGGGGTGCGGGTGGCTATTTCGCGGAGGGTGGAGTCGTGGAAGATGACGTAGGCGGGGACGCCCTGTTCCTTGGCGGTGGTGGCGCGCCAGGTGCGGAGGCGTTCGAAGGTGGCTAGGGCGGCTGGGGAGAGATCGGCTGCGGTGGGGGCAGTGCGGGGGGTGGTGGAAGTGGCAGCGGACTTGGCGGTGGACTTGGCTGAGGGTTTGGGCTTGCGTTCGGGTTCGCGGCGGAAGAGGACCTGCCGTTGGCCGCGGAGGACGTCGGCGCTGGCGTCGGTGAGGACGAGGGTGCCGTAGTCGCCTTCCACGGTGAGGAGGCCCTGGGCCAGGAGTTGGCGGACGATGCCGCGCCATTCGGCCTCGCGGAGGTCGGTGCCGATGCCGAAGACGGTGAGGGAGGCGTGGTCGTGCTGGAGGACCTTGTCGGTCTTGCGGCCGAGCAGGATGTCGACGACCTGGCCGGCGCCGAACTTCTGGCGGCGTTCGCGGTGCAGGCGGAAGACGGTGGAGAGGAGTTTCTGGGCGGGGATGGTGCCGTCCCAGGACTCCGGCGGGGTCAGGCAGGTGTCGCAGTTGCCGCAGGGGCGGGCGCGCTGGCCGAAGTAGTCGAGCAAGCGCACGCGGCGGCAGTCGATGGTCTCGCAGAGGGCGAGCATGGCGTCCAGGTGAGTGCCGAGGCGACGGCGGTGGGTGTCGTCGCCCTCGGAGGTCTCGATCAACCGCCGCTGCTGGACCACGTCCTGTAGGCCGTAGGCGAGCCAGGCGGTGGAGGGCAGGCCGTCGCGGCCGGCGCGGCCTGTTTCCTGGTAGTAACCCTCGACGGATTTGGGCAGGTCGAGGTGGGCGACGAAGCGCACGTCGGGCTTGTCGATGCCCATGCCGAAGGCGATGGTGGCCACCATGACCAGGCCGTCCTCCCGGAGGAACCGGGACTGGTTGGCGGCGCGAGTGCCCGCGTCAAGGCCCGCGTGATACGGCAGGGCGGGGATGTCGTTCTGGGTCAGGAAGTCCGCGATCTTCTCCACCGAGGACCGGGAGAGGCAGTAGACGATGCCCGCGTCTCCGCGATGCTCGTTGCGGAGCAGGTCGAGCAGCTGACGTTTGGGCTCGTTCTTGGGGACGATCCGGTACTGAATGTTGGGCCGGTCGAAGCTGGCCACGAAGTGGCGGGCGTTCTCCAGGTTGAGCCGGGAGGCGATCTCGGCGTGGGTGGCCGGGGTGGCGGTCGCGGTCAGCGCCACCCGGGGCACCTCGGGCCAGCGTTCGTGCAGCGTGGACAGGGCCAGGTAGTCGGGCCGGAAGTCGTGCCCCCACTGGGCGACGCAGTGCGCCTCGTCGATGGCGAACAGCGAGATCTTCCCCCGGTCCAGCAGCCGCAGGGTGGACTCCACCCGGAGCCGCTCGGGCGCCAGGTAGAGCAGGTCGATCTCCCCGGCCACGAAGCACGCCTCGACCGCCTGGCGCTCGTCGATGCCCTGGGTCGAGTTGAGGAAGCCGGCCCGCACGCCGAGCGCGGTGAGCGCGTCCACCTGGTCCTGCATGAGCGCGATGAGCGGCGAGATCACCACGCCGACACCCGGTCTGACCAGCGACGGGATCTGGTAGCAGAGCGACTTGCCACCACCGGTGGGCATCAGGACGAGCGCGTCGCCGCCGTCGACGACATGCTCGATGATCTCGCCTTGTCCCTCCCGGAACGTGTCGTAGCCGAAGATCCTGCGCAACACCTGGGTAGCGGCACTGCCCGTGGTCGCCGACTCCTCGGCCTCGTCCACCGGCCCGCCCTCGGGGGAAATCACGCGCCCACCCTACGCAACCCCCGCCCCTCCCGGATCCACCCTGTGGATAACCATCCGGCAGCATTCCGATACGGTTGGTCAGCACGGGGCAGCGCGGGGACCGCTGGACGGAAGCCGAGTCCTGCGCCATGCGGTAGCCCGGACGTCCCGCGAGATCATCGGCGAGCTTCCGCGCGCCGACCACCCGCACACCTTCCCGATATCACTTTACGAAGTTGTTTGACTACACTAAGTGACAATCGGGTATGCCCGTGCCATGACCCCCATCTGGCCACGGAGCACGGCCTCCGTACTGGCGACCATCTTCTTGCTGCCGGGTGTCGCGTACCCGTTGCCGGCGAACGCCGCACCCGCCCAGCTGCCCACCCCGAACCCCCTCGCCCTCGCCCGCGCGGAACTGCGGCAACTGAGAGTGGCCACGCCGCGCCCTCTCTCCACCTACGAACGCGACAAGTTCATGACCGAGTGGGGGCACGGTGACAACCCGTGCGATACGCGCGAGATCGTGCTGCTACGCGACGCGCGAAGGGTCCGCCCCAACGCCGACTGCCGCGTCACGACCGGGATCTGGTACAGCCCGTACGACGGGCGCCGACTCACCAACGCGAGTCAGATCGACGTGGACCACTTGGTGCCGCTGGCCAATGCGTGGATCTCGGGAGCCAACACCTGGAGTGCGGCCAAGCGCCATGCCTTCGCCAATGACCTGACCCGGCCTGAGCTGGTCGCCGTTAGCGAAACCGCCAATCTGGACAAAGGCGGGCACAGCCCGGCGAACTGGCGGCCCCCACGCCGCGAGTACTGGTGCACCTACGCACGGGCTTGGATCACGGTCAAGCACCACTACCGGCTAACCGTCACCAGTCGCGAGAAATCCGCCCTCTATGCCATGCTCGGCACCTGCCCCACACCCTGACCGGGCAGCGACCACCGCAGGACGCCTCAGCCGAGCAGCCCGTCCAGCTCGGCCGCCAGCCGCCCGGCACCGGTGAACACCAGCCCCCGCAGGCCCAGCTCCTCGGCGGCGGCGACGTTCGGCTGCCGGTCGTCGATGAAGACGCACTCCTCCGGAGTGGCACCAAGGGCGGCCAGCGCGCTCTGATAGATCTCCGGGCTGGGTTTGGAGCAGGCGAGGCGGCTGCTGAAGAAGCGGTGCCGGAACGGCTCCATCCAGGGGACGTCGTCGAGGGCGTCGGCCAGTTCGTGGGGCGCGTTGGAGAGCAGGGCCAGGCCGTGGCCATGGGCCTTGAGGCGGCTGATCAGGTCGAGGGTGGCGGGGTCGGGGTGCAGCCAGCTGGTGATGTCGAGGCGGATCAGCTCACGGATCACCTCGGCGGGGAAGTCGGTTTCCAGCGTCTTGGCGGTACTGGCCCAGAAGTCCTCGGCGGTGACGAGGCCGCGGTCGTAGGGGTCGCGGTGGGTCCAGTAGGCGGTCCAGAAGGGGTCGGCGCCGGCGCCGGAGATCGTTACCATCGCGTCGCGGGCGGCCTGGGGCTGGTGCCGGCCGACGACGCCCGCGAAGTCGAAGATTATCCATCGCATAGTGCCCGCCAGTATGCCGGACGATCTCCCCGGTGCCGCTGGTTCCGGCACCGGGGAGGTGGTCCAGGCCCCGGCTCAGCCGAGAAGGACGTGCAGCGCGGAGGTGCCCAGGCCCCGGCTCAGCCGAGCAGGACGCGCAGGGCGGAGGTGCCCAGGCCGGTGGGGAGGTGGTCGGGGGCCGCGCGGAGGCGGCGGAGTTCGGGTTCGGTGTAGCGGACGCAGCGGCGGTGCCATTCGAGGACGCCGGACATCCATTCCTTCAGGTTGTCGACCTGCCGGGTGATGGCGGCGCGGGCCTCGTCGGAGAGGTCGGCGGCCGTCAGCAGGGCGGGGAGCTCGTGGTCGGCCAGGTGCTGGAACTGTTCCATGCGGGCGGTCATCAGGTCGGCCACGAAGTCGCGCGCGGTCATGCGGTCCACGCCGAGGAAGTTCTCCACGACCAGGACCATGTTGTGCACCTCGCCCTCGTACTCGATCTCCTTCTGGTAGGAGAACAGGTCGTTGGTGAAGCAGCCGTAGTCGTACGCGGCGGTCTCCAGTTCGCGGAAGACCCGCGTCTGGTAGATGTCGCCGGGAACCACGTCGAGGGTCTTGAGCTTGGCCAGGGCGGTGGTCAGGTCCGAGCCGAAGGTGCGGCGGCGCATCTCGACGTAGTCCACCGGATCGGGGATGCGGTTCTGGGCCTGGTTGGCCAGCTCCCACTCCCAGCTGGCGACCATCCGCTCGATCCCGGCGCGGAAGAGCTGCCGCGCCTCGATGGTCATCGGCGCGACCGTGCGGAGCCAGACGTCCAGCAGGCCGCGCTCCAGGGGGTTGGCCGGGACGGGCACCGGCGTGCCGTCCTCGATCGGCATGAAGAGGGAGAGGCGCTCGCCGCACAGGTGGGCGCCGACCAGGTCGTGCACGGTCCCGAAGATCATCGGGTAGTAGTCGTCGCCGTAGGTGCCCCAGGCCAGCCAGTCGGTGGAGACGTTCAGCTCCTCCGGGGTGGCGTCCGCGTTGATCATGGACGCGCAGTGCGCGAGGTCGATGCCGCGCAGGCGTCGCTCGTCCCAGACGCCGCCGGCCTCCACCCCCGGCAGCGAGTCGTAGAAGCCCATCGCGCGGCACCAGTCCACCGAGTGCTGCCGCGCCGCCTCAAGGTGCGGGCTGGTACGCACCTCGTACGGCATGGTGAAGTCGGGCAGCGGCAGATGGCCCACGGGGCGGTGGGGAACATGCGAGTGCTGGCTGACCCTGCGCCGCAGCCCGAGCCGGCCGGGCGTGAGGAAACCCGTGGTGCCCAGCCCGCTGGGGGCCAGCTTCAGCGCGGGGGTGACCGCCCCCTCGTTCATGTACCGGCTGGACCGCGCGTGCCACTCGTGGCCGCCGGACTGCCAGTCCTGCAACCCCTTGACGTAGGCCCCGACCGCGAGCTGTTCGTCCGGCGGACTGCCGTGCTTGGCCAGCAGGGCCGGGACCTCCGTCAGCGCGGTGTTCTCGAACTGCTGCAACCGGGAGGTGAGCAGCTCGTTGACCAGGTCGGCGGCCTCCTGGGTGGAGCAGTCGAGGAAGTGTTCGAAGACCAGCACGGCGTTGGAGTTCTCGCCCTCCTCGCGCACCTCGCGCTGGTAGGAGAACAGGTCGTTGCGCAGGTGCACGGCGTCGGAGAAGGTGTCGGTGAGCACGGTGATCGGCCGCTCCCCCGCCAGGCCGGGCGGGATCTCGGCCGACACGCACTCCACCAGGTTGGCCGACCAGGGCGCGCCGCCCACCCGGCGGCGCATCTGGATGTATTCGATGGGGTTGGCGATCCGGCCCCGGTCGATGTTCTCCAGCTCCCACATGGATTCGACCATCAGGTTGTGGGTGCTGACGATGAACCGGCGTTTCCAGTCCTCCGACATGGCGGGCACGGTCCGCTCCCAGAGGTCCTTGAGACCCGCCTCGGCGGGGCTGGTGACCTCCGGCGGGGTGTCCGACATGAACAGTTCCAGCCGGTCCAGGTAGGCCTGGGCGCCCGCCAGGTCGCGGGAGTACTTGAACGTCTCCAGGAAGTGGTCGTCGAAGAAGAAGACCCAGACGTACCAGTCGGTGATCAGGTCGAGGGTGGGCCCGTCGCAGTCCGGGTGCGTGTAGCCGCACATCAGCGCATAGTCCATCCGGGCCAGCGCTTCCTCGTCCCAGATCAGGCCGCCGTCCGGAGTGGCGGCGTCGAGCATGCCCATCTCCCTGGCCCAGGCCATGCTGTGCGCGCGGGAACGTTCCACATGGGGGCTGAGTCGCGCCGGGTAGGGCAGATAGAAGTCGGGCAGCGTGAAAGCCTGCATGGGGGTGCCTACCTTCTGGAGCCTGACAAGTACTCGTGGTGACGACCCTTCCATCCCGGTCCCGATCGCGCAACTCCCAAGATCGAATCACTCCTGCTTACGTCGATTGCGCAGTCTTGCCCGCTTGCGGGGATAAGCGGGGGTTTCTCCCGGGGAGCGCCACCCCTATGGATGCAAAAGACACTCCGATGGACGCGCAGGAGATGTACGCGCGGGCGTTGCACGGCTTCGCCGACCGAGTCCACGAGGTCGGGTCCGAGCAGTGGTCGCTGCCCACCCCCTGCACCGAATGGAACGTCCGCGACCTGGTCAACCACCTCACCGGCGAGAACCGCTGGATTCCCCCCATACTGGCCGGCATGACCATCGCCGACGTGGGCCACGCCCTCGACGGCGACCTGCTCGGCGACGATCCCGTCCGCGCCTTCGACGACTCGGCCGAGGAAGCCCTGGCCGCCGCCCGGCAACCCGGTGTGCTGGACCACACCGTTCACCTGTCCTTCGGCGACGTCCCCGGCACCGAGTACGCCATGCAGCTCTCCGCCGACTTCCTGATCCACACCTGGGACCTGGCGAAGGCGACCGGCGGCGACACCCACCTCGACCCGGCCCTGGTGGACGCCTGCCTGACCTGGTTCCCCGAGGAGGAGGACGCCTACCGCTCATCGGGCGTGATCGGCGACCGCGTCGACGTCCCACCGGACGCCGACCACCAAACCCAACTGCTCGCCGCTTTCGGCCGGGCGGCCTGAAAGGGGCGTCGCCGGATATGAGGCCACAGGCCGAGCGAATCGATCATTGGCAGCGGACCACGGCGACCGGGCAGTAAGCGTGGTGCAGGACGCCGTGGCTGACCGAGCCCAGCACCGCGGCCGCCATGCCGCCATGCCCTCGGTTGCCCACCACGAGCAGGTCCGCGTCCCTGGACGCCTCGGTGAGCGCCGCCACCGGATGCACGGAGGTGACGTCCACGATCACGTTGACCTCGGGATGCTTCTCCCACCAAGGGGCGAGTCGGTCGCGGGCGAACTCGCGCTGGGCCCGTCGTAGCCGGTCCGGGTCGAGCGAGACCACGTGGATGGGGACGGCGTAGGCGTAGACCGCGCGCAACGGCACCCGGCGCAGGGACGCCTCGGCGAAGGCGTGGGCCAGGGCGGGTTCGGAGGAATCGCTCTCGCTCAGGCCCACCACGAGCTGCCCGCGTTCGACCGGCGCCGACCGGACCACGACGACCGTGCCGTGGGCGTGACCCGCCACTCCCAGGCTCACCGAGCCGAGCAGCGCACTGGCGAATCCGCCCCGGCCGCGCGAGCCGACCACCAGCTCGGTGGCCGACTCCGCCTGTTTCCGCAACTCCGCCACCGCCGACCCTGCCATCACTCTGGTGGCGACCTCGACGCTGGGCCAGCCGGCCATGACCCTGCTGACCTTCTCCGCCAGCATCGCCTCGGCCGCCTCACCGAGTACCTCCAGCAGGCCGGGGACCGGGTAACGCGGCAGGTCGTAGGGGCCACGTTCGATCACATGCACGAGCTCAAGCCGGAGCTCCTTGCGCGCCGCGTCGGCGGCTGCCCACGCGATGGCGGCATCGGCGTCCGGCGAGCCGTCGGTCCCCACGACGATGACGTCGTTCATGGTCGCGCCTCCCGCTAGCGGACTTCCCTGTGCGAACCTCCTGCCCGAATCGGGGCAAAGCCACAGCAAAAGTTCGTGGTCACCGCCGCAGGAAATCCGTCAGCTGGTCGATCGGCCAGGTGTTGATGACCCGATCGGCCGTGAGCCAGCCGCGCTGCGCGGTGCCGATGCCGTACCGCATGTTGTCCAGATGCGGTACGGCGTGCGCGTCGCTGCCGATCGAGAACAGCACGCCGAACCCGAGGGCTCGCCGGACCAGCGCGGCGGGCAGGTCGAGCCTGTCCGGGAAGGCGTCTATCTCCAGCGCCGTGCCGGTGCGGGCACACGCCCGGAACACCTCGTCCCAGTCGGCGTCGACCGGCTCACGCCTGCCGATGATCCTGGCGGTCGGATGGGCGATGATCTTGACGTGCGGATTCTCGCAGGCCCGGACGATACGCCGGGTCATCTCCGCCCGTGGCAGGCCGAAGTGGGAGTGAACCGAAGCGAGACACAGCTCGAAGCCCGTCAGGAACTCCGGCGGCCAGTCGACGTTCCCCTCCGGATCGATGTTCAGCTCGGTGCCGTGCAGCAGCCGCAGCCCCGGGTAGGAGTCCTGCAGCCGGTCGATCCTCTCCCGCTGGGCGAGCGCCTTCTCATCGGTCATCCGCTGCATGTAGAGGTTGGGGGCGTGGTCGGTCACCGCGTAGTAGCGGTACCCGCGCTTGGCCGCCGCCGCGACCATCTCCTCCAGCGGCGCCAGCCCGTCGGTGAGATCGGTGTGGGTGTGCAGGTCGCCGCGGAGGTCGGCTTCGGTCACCGGCTCCGGCAGTTCGCCGCGCAGCGCGGCCTCGATTTCGCCGCTGTCCTCGCGTAGCGTCGGGGCGATCCAGGGCAGGCCGAGCCTGCCGTACACCTCCGCCTCGTCGGCGGAAACGATCTTCTCTCCGGTCTCCACCTCGAACAGGCCGTACTCGGAGAGTTTCAGCTTCTGGTGCACCGCGATCTCGCGCGTGCGGATGTTGTGCGCCTTGGAACCGGTGAAGTACTGCAGCGCCGCCCCCCACGCGTCCTGACGGACCACGCGGAGGTCGACCTGCAGGCCACCGGCGGTGCGGATCGAACTCTTGGTGCCGCCGCCGGCGATCACTTCGGCCGCGAGCGATGAACCGCTGAACGCCGCCATCAACGCCGCCGAGTTCTCGGCCGTCGCCAGGATGTCGACATCGCCGATCGTGTCCTTCATCCGGCGCAGCGATCCGGCGAACGTGCACCGCGCGCAGCCGCCCACCGTCGACAGTTCCGCGACGATCTCCTCGGCGACGCCCATCGCGACGTCCGTGTGGACCCGCTGGCCGGTCTTCTGCATCAGGTCGATCCCGTGCAGCAGGTTCTCCTCGGTCTTCGCGCCGAAGCCGCGCAGGCCCTGCAGCTTCCCGGCCCGGATCGCCTCCGCGAGGGCGCCGATCGAGCCGATCCCGA
Source organism: Acrocarpospora catenulata (assembly GCF_018476525.1). Classification (GTDB taxonomy): domain Bacteria; phylum Actinomycetota; class Actinomycetes; order Streptosporangiales; family Streptosporangiaceae; genus Acrocarpospora; species Acrocarpospora catenulata. Next base: position 93,224 of record NZ_JAHCST010000019.1, on the reverse strand, counting down.
GTTCCTCGTACAGGACCATCGCCCTTTTCGGCCCGAGTGTGGGAATCGTGGTCAGCCGCCGGACCCCGGCCGGCACCTTCAACCGGAGTTCCTCAAGCTGATGGATCACGCCCGTGTGCAGGAACTCCTCGATCTTGCCCGCGATCGACGCGCCGACGTTGGGTATCCGGCGCAACTCCCCCTCATCGAAGTGCGCGATGTCCTGCGCGTATCCGCCGACCGACCGTGCCGCCTTCTCGTACACCCGGACCTTGAACGCGTCACCCCCGGTGATCGCGATCAGGTCGGCGTACTCCTGTAGCAGCCCGGCGACCTCGTCATTGATCCGATCCATTTGAAGGACCTCGTTCCGCGCGACCGAAGCTCACCGACCGCGCCCACGGCCCCGGCCGCCACCGATGCCAGGGCGCGCCGCTACCGACCAGTCTTTCATCTGGGCATCCTGCCCGTCGCGCGAGGATCGCTCGGGCGGCGGGCAGGATGTGTTTGGTGGTGATCAGGGGTAGTTGACGAGGTTTGCGACGTTGGTGGTGGAGTTGGAGGGGCCTCCGGTGGTGTTGATGATGTTGCGGATGGTGCCGACGCCGCCGAGGGAGACGGTGACCATGTTGTGGAAGCGGACGCCGGGGGTGTTGGGGACCTCGAAGGCGCGGGCGGCCACCACGCCGGGGTTGACGTTGAAGTAGCAGTAGCTGCCCAGGCCCCAGGCCTCGTGGGTGGTGACCGAGGGGGCGACCTTGTAGGCGGCGTAGCCCTGGGTGGTGCCGTTCATCCAGGCGGCCTGGTTGGGCGGGTCGTAGGGCATCTCGTTCTGGTAGAAGTACGTGCGGCCGCCGTTGCCGTTCCAGACCGTCTGGTACTGCTGGTAGTGCTCGACGAACAGGCCGTACATGGTGACGTCGTTGCCGTTGACGGTGAGGCCGTTGGCCGCCGTGTTGGAGTTCCAGCCGATGCCGGTGCCGTGGTCGCCGCGCCAGATCCAGAGGTGGTCGCCGATCACGTTGTTGCTGTTGACGACCAGGCTCTGGGTGGCCTTGCCGACCGCCGCCCCGCCGACGCGGAAGTAGACGTCGTGGAGGGAGGTGGGGTTGGCCGCGTGGGAGGCGGTGGAACCGGACGGGCCGACCTGCAGGAGCATCGCCGAGTTGACGGTGCCGGCGTCGAAGAGCACTCCGGCGATCTTGACTCCGTCCACGTCGGCGACGGTCATCGCGGTGACGCCGTTGTCGGGGATGAAGGTGGCCAGGCCGAGCCCGAGCACGACGGTGTTGGCCCGGGTCACCCTGATCGTGTCGTTCAGGTGGTACACGCCCGGGGTGACCAGGAGGTCCTGCCCGGCGGCCAGGGCGGCGTTGATGTTGGCGGCCGTGTGGCCGGGTTTGACGATGAAGAACTGGCTGAGGGGCAGCGAGGCCCCGGCCGGGTTGCCGCCGGACCAGCTGGTGCCGGTGGAGTTCGTGCGTACGCCCGGTACGAAGACCTGGTAGTTGCCGGCCTGGTCGACGTACAGGAAGGGCTTCTCCCGGACCACCGGGGCGGTGGCCACCCGCGTGTACGGCGGGCTGGGGAAGTTCCCGGCCGGGGCGTTGGTGGCCCCGACGAAGACCATGTTCCAGTTGGAGCCGGTCCAGCTGCCCATCTCGGTGTTGCGGGTCAGCCACTGCTGCTGGGAGCCGGATCGTACCTGCCCGTCGATCTTGGTGTCGGCGAAGAGCCCGCCGCTGGACCAGCCGCCGTCGTCCAGCTGGATGTTCCCGCGCAGGTGCATCCGCCGGTACGGCGCCGCCTGCGACACCGCCCACCGGTCGTTGCCCCCGGGCGGGGTGACCGACAGGTTCTCGGCGCCGCGCCAGAAGTTCTGGGTGGCGTTGCCCTGGAACCAGTCGGCCTCCGCGTGTACGGGCCCGTTGATGGTGACCTGGTCGGGCAGTAGCCCGAGCCCCAGCACCTGGGTGTAGAACCCGACGTTCACGTCCACGCTGTAGGCGCCCGGCTTGAACAGCAACGCGAAGCGGTTGCCGCCGAACTGGTTGGTCTGCTGCTGGCTGAAGACCGTGTTCAGCCCCGACTGGATGGTCGAGGCGGGCATCGACGGATCGAAGATGCTCACGTTCGGCCCGAGGTCGGGGTTGGACCCGGTCGGCGGCGGCGTGCCCAGGCTGAAGGACTGGGCCGCGGTGCCGTTGCAGGTGTACTGCTGGAACTGCACGCTGTCTCCCGTGGCGGCACCCGGCATGTCGAGGCATTTGCCGCTGTGCCGGTTGACGAAATGGTAGAAACCGCCGGGTTCCTCCACCGCCTGCCACTGCTGGTTGTTGCCGCCGCCGTACAGCCAGAGCTGGATCGGCGCGCTGTCGGCGGTCGAGACGTTGGTGACGTCCCAGACCTGGCCGGCGTTGAGCGCGCTGTTGACCCGGTAGTAGCCACCGCTGGTGGCCTGGAACTGCCAGCTCTGCGCCGCCGTGCCGTTGCAGGTGTACTGCTGCACGGCGGTGCCGTTGGCGGAGGCGGCGGCGCGGGCGTCCACGCATTTGCCGCTGCCGCGGTTGACCACGGTGGTGAAACCGGTCGGCGGGGCCGCCGCGGCCGGGGCGGCGAGCCCGGTCAGCGACCCCGCGACCACCACCAGGGCGGCGAGAATGTGCCTGGTGGCCATGGGTCAGAACCCCGCGGTGATTCGGGTGAAGTCCCAGTTGGCCTGGGGGGTTCCGCTACAGGTGTCGTTCAGGCCGCCGGAGCAGGGGCGGTCCCGGTTGACCGACCAGAAGGCGAACCTGGTCAGGCCCTTGGACTTGGCCCAGTCGCGGATCTGGGTCCAGACCCCGGTGGTGGTGATCTCGCCCTGGTCGGAGGAGCCGTTCATGCCGGAGATGCCCATCCGCGCGTACGCCTGGGCGTCGGTCCAGCCAAAGGCGGACTTGAGGGCGTTCTTCAGGCCCTCGGAGGCGTTCACCGTGGCCTGGTACATGTTGCCGTGGCCGCCGAAGTTGAACGGCATGATCGTGTAGTTGTCGATCGGCACGTTCAGCGCCCGGGACTGGTTGATCAGGCGGATGCCGTCGCCGGTGGGGCCGTTGAGCCCGGTGCCGAAGGTGACCGCGATCTTGACGTTCGGGTTGTTCTGCTTGACGATCTTCAGCCCGTTCAGGATGCGGTCCTGGACGGTGTAGTTGGAGAACTCGTCGGTGTTCTCGATGTCGAAGTCGACCACGGCGGGGCCGACCGCGTTGATGACCTGCTGTACGGCGTTCGCGTACGCCGTCGGGGTCGAGCAGTTGGGCCCGAGCTTGTTGCCCGACCAGCCGCCGAAGGAGACCTGCACGCTGCCCCCGGCCGCCTTGACGGCGTTGATGGTCTGCTGGTCCACACCCCCGGTGAGCGACCGGTTACCGTCCCAGGCCGGGTTGCACCCGCCGCTGGACAGGATGAACGCCATGGTGAAGGACTTGACGCCGGTGGAGCTCATCACCGAGGTGGCGCTGGGCGGGCTGCCCCAGCCCATGTACAGGTACGGCGCGCCCGGCATCTTCCCGGCCGGGGGCGGCGGGTTGCTCCCGGCCGGGAGCGTCCACCGCTGGTTGGCGCTGGCGTAGCAGTCCCAGATCTGGAGCGGGGTGCCGTCGGCGGAGCTGGGACCGGTGGCGTCCAGGCACTTGCCGAGGGCGCGCAGGGTGCCGTCGGCCTGGGCGGTCCAGACCTGGGCCGCGGTGCCGTTGCAGTCGTAGAGCTGCACCCGCGTTCCGTTGGCGCTGTTGGCGGCGGCCACGTCCATGCACTTGCCGAGGGCGCGGATGGTGCCGTCGGTACCGGTGGTCCACTGCTGGGCGTTGGTGCCGTTGCAGGTGTAGAGCTGGATCTGGGTGCCGTTGGCCGGGTTGGCGGCGGCCACGTCCACGCATTTGCCGCCGTATCCGGTGATCTGGCCGACGGCGGCCGAGGCGGGGCTGGCGGTGAGGACCGTCGCGACGAGCGCGAGCGCGGCCGTGCAGGCGAGCGCTAATCGGGGGCGGAGGCGCATGGGGGTTCTCCCTAAGAAGTTCACTTCTTAAATTAACCCGCATATAACACGTGCCCAGCAGACCATGTCAATAGGAAACTTTACTAACGATTGAGCCCATGACATCGGACGGAGCGCGTTTCACCGGCGATCTTCGGATGGAGAAAGGTGATCCGCAGCCGGTAACGCGCAGTCATACGCCCACCCTGGGTGGCCTAATTAGGGCGACCTAAGTTAGTGTAGGCTTACCTAAGATCTTGGAGGGCAAGGGTGGGTCCGTCGGGACGGGATGTGCTCTGGCGCGCGATCAACGGCCAGCGACGGGACGTGGCCCTCGGGGCGGCGCTCGGGGCGGGTCACCAGGCCGGGGAGGTCATGGTCCCGGTGCTGATCGGCCTCGTGATCGACCAGGCCGTCGCCCGTGGCGACGTCACCGCCCTGATCGGCTGGCTGGCCGCGCTCGCCGCCGTCTACCTGGCCCTGTCCCTCAGCTTCCGGTACGGCGCACGCGCCGGGGAACGGGCGGCGGAACAGGCCGGACACCGGCTGAGGCTGGAACTGGTCCGCCGCGTCCTGCACCCGGGCGGCGGCGCCGAGCGGGGCAGGTTGCCCGGCGCACTGGCCACCATCGCCACCGAGGACGCCAAACGGGTGGGCGCGGTCAACATGGCCGTGATGTCGGGGGTGTCGGCGCTGGCCGGAGTGCTGGTCACGGCCGTGGTGCTACTCCGCGTCTCCTGGTCGCTCGGCCTGCTGGTCCTGCTCGGCACTCCCCTGCTGCTCTGGGCCGGGCACCTGCTGAGCCGACCGCTGGAGCGCCGGAGCGAGGCCCAGCAGGAACGCGCCGCGCACGCCTCCGGGGTGGCGGCCGACCTGGTCGCCGGTTTACGGGTGCTGAAGGGCATCGGCGCCGAGGCCGCGGCGGTGACCCGGTACGAGCGGACCAGCCGCGCCTCCCTGGCCGCCACCCTGCGCGCGGCCCGCGCCCAGGCCTGGCAGTACGGCCTGGTGCTGGCGCTGACCGGCGTCTTCATCGCGGTGGTGGCGCTGGTCGGCGGGCGGCTGGCCGCGCAGGGCGACATCACGCTGGGACAGCTGGTCTCGGCGGTCGGGCTGGCGGCCTTCCTGCTCGGCCCACTCGAGGTGTTCTCCTGGGTCAACGCCGAGCTGGCCCAGGGGCGGGCGTCGGCGGCCAGGATCGCGGGCGTGCTGGCCATGCCGCCGCTGGTCACCGGGGGTGCGCCGCCCGCGGATCCGCGCGGGGAGATGCGCTTACGCGGGGTCACCCACGACGGGCTCCGCGATCTGGATCTGGACATCTCGCCGGGCGAGTTGCTCGGTGTGGTCGTCCCCGAGCCGGCCCAGGCCACCGCGCTGCTGCGCTGCCTGAACCGGCAGGCCGACCCGGAGGCCGGGACCGTCGAGCTGGACGGCGTCCCGCTCCGCGAGCTCGACCCGGCGGCGCTGCGGACGGCGGTGCTGGTCGCCGAACACGACGCCGACCTGTTCACGGGCACCCTGCGGAGCAACATCGGCGGCGGCGACGAGCGGGTGCTGGTGGCCGCCGGGGTGGACGAGGTGGCGCGCGGTCTCGCCGAGGGCGTCGACGCGCCGGTGATCGAGCAGGGGCGGTCGCTGTCCGGCGGGCAGCGGCAGCGGGTGGCGCTGGCCCGGGCGCTGGCCGCCGATCGCGCGGTACTCGCCGTACACGAGCCGACCACGGCCGTGGACACGGTCACCGAGGGCCGGATCGCGGCGGGGATCCGCGCGGTACGGGCGGGGCGGACCACCGTTCTGGTCACCACCAGCCCGGCGCTGCTCGCCGTGACCGACCGGGTGGTGCTGGTGGAGGGCGGGCGGGTGGCCGACGCCGGGACCCATGCCGAACTGTGCGGGCGCAACCCCGGCTACCGGGCGGCGGTGCTGACATGAGCGAACTGCTCCCCACCGCGAGCCCCCGGCGTACCTGGACGGTCGTGCTCGGCCTGCTCCGGCCGCAGCGCGCCCTCGGCCTGTCCGGCTTCGCGGTGCTGGTCGCCGGCACCGCCGCCGGGCTGCTCACCCAGCCGCTGCTGGGTCACATCGTGGACCTGGTGGCCGAGCGAAACCCGGCCGAGGCGCTCACCCCGCCGGTGCTGGCCCTGGCGGTGGTCGCGCTGGCGCAGGGCCTGGCCACCGGGTACGGTCTCACGCTGATCGCCCGGCTCGGGGAGACCATGCTGGCCCGGCTGCGGGAGCGTTTCGTCGCCCGTGCCGTACGGCTTCCGCTTGAGCAGGTGGAGAAGGCCGGGTCCGGGGATCTCACCGCACGGGTGACCGGGGACGTGTCCCAGGTCGCGGAGGCCATGCGCACCGCGCTGCCCGAGCTGGCCAGGTCGGTGCTGGTGATCGTGCTCACCCTGGTCGCGCTGGCCGTGGTGGACTGGCGGTTCCTGCTGGCCGCGCTGGTGGCGGTGCCGATCCAGGCCTACACCGCGCGCTGGTACGTGCGGAACGCGGTCCCCCTGTACGCGCGGCAGCGAATCGCCGGGGGCGCCCAGCAGCAGCAACTGCTGGAGAGCATCGGCGGGGCCGCGACCGTGCGGGCCTTCCGGCTGGAGGACGAGCACCTGGCCGAGGTCACCGAACGCTCCGCGCACGCGGTCGAGCTGACGCTGCGCGGCGTGCGGCTGGTGCTCCGCTTCTACAGCCGCCTGCACGTGGCCGAGTACGCCGGCCTGGCGGCCGTGCTGGTGGCCGGGTTCTTCATGGTGCGCTCGGGCACGGTGTCGATCGGCGCCGCGACCGCCGCCGCGCTGTACTTCCACGGGTTGTTCGGCCCGGTCAACACCGCGCTGGTGCTGATCGACGACGCGCAGTCGGCCGCCGCGAGCCTGGCCCGGCTGGTGGGCGTGATCGACCTGCCCGCGTCCGCCCCGCGCGCCGCCGAGGCGCCCGCCGACTCCGGCGACGCGGTGCGGGTGTCCGGGCTGGCGCACGCCTACCAGCCGGGGCGGCCGGTGCTGCACGGCGTGGACCTGACCGTACGGCGCGGCGAACGGGTGGCGCTGGTCGGCGCCAGCGGCGCCGGGAAGACCACGCTGGCCCGGCTGGTCGCCGGGGTGCACCAGCCCGCCACCGGCGCCGTCCAGGTCGCGGGACCGGTGGCCATGGTCACCCAGGACGTGCACGTGTTCGCCGGGACCCTCGCCGACGACCTGCGGCTGGCCCGGCCCGAGGCCACCGACGCGGAGCTGCGCGCCGCGCTCGACCAGGTGGACGCGCTGGGCTGGGCCGAGACGCTCGGCCTGGACACCGTGGTGGGCGAGGGCGGCCACCGGCTCACCGCGACCCAGGCGCAGCAGCTGGCCCTGGCCCGGCTGATCCTGGCCGACCCGGCGGTCGCCGTACTGGACGAGGCCACCGCGGAGGCGGGCAGCGCCGGGGCGCGGGTGCTGGAGAAGGCCATCGACCGGGCCGTGGACGGCCGGACCGCGCTGGTCGTGGCGCACCGGCTCGCCCAGGCCGCCGCCACCGACCGGGTCGTCGTGCTGGACGGCGGCCGGGTCGTGGAGAGCGGCCACCACGACGACCTGCGCGCCTCCGGCGGCCGGTACGCCACCCTGTGGGCGGCTTGGGCCGGTCTCAGACCATCCGACCCCGACAATCCCCTATCGAAGGATCCTTCATGTTCCGCTCCTTGAGAGGCGGCCGGGCCACCGTGCTCGCGACCGCCCTGGTCATGCTCGCCGCCTGCGGCACCACGCCCGACACGGCCGCCCCGGCCGCCTCCTCGGCACCCCCCGCGGAGACGGCCGCGCCCAGCGCCTTCCCGGTGACCATCGAGCACAAGTACGGCAGCACCACGATCGCGGCCGCCCCCCAGCGGGTGTTCACGGTCGGGCTCACCGACCAGGACGCGGTGCTCGCGCTGGGCACCGTACCGGTCGGGACGACCGACTGGTTCGGCGACTTCCCCGGGGCCATCGGGCCGTGGGCCACACCCAAGCTGAACGGCGCGCCGGTGCCGACCCTGCTCAAGGACACCGGCAACGGCCCGCAGGTGGAGAAGATCGCCACGCTCAAGCCGGATCTGATCCTCGCCCTGTACTCCGGGCTCACCAAGGAGCAGTACGACACCCTCTCCAAGTTCGCGCCCGTGGTGGCGCAGCCGGCCCAGTACGACGACTACGGCATTCCCTGGCAGGACTCCACGTTGATCACCGGGAAGGCGCTGGGCAAGCAGGCCGAGGCGAAGGCGCTGGTCGACGAGGTGGACGCCAAGTTCGCCGCGGCCCGGACCGAGCACCCGGAGTTCGCCGGGAAGACCGCGGTGGTGGCGACCCCCTATGAGGGCTTCTTCGTGTACGGGAGCCAGGACGCGCGTTCCCGGACGTTGACCTCGCTGGGCTTCGTGATGCCCGCCGACCTGGACGAGGTGATCGGGAACAAGTTCGGGACCAGCATCAGCCGGGAGCGGGCCGATCTGCTGGACCAGGATGCCGTCGTGTGGACTGTGCCCGACCTGACCGCCGATCCGGCGGCCCTGCACAAGGACAAGCTCTACGGCGACATGAAGGTGGTCACCGAGGGGCGTGAGGTGTTCGTGGGCGAGTCCACGCCGTACGGGATCGCGTTCTCGTTCGTGACGGTGCTGAGCCTGCCTTATGTGATCGAGCGTTTGGTGCCCCAGCTGGCCAAGGCGGTGGACGGGGACAAGTCCACCGAGGTCGAGCAGCCCACATCCTGATTTTTCGGCATATTAAGAGGGCCAGGCGGTTGCCGCCTGGCCCTTTTGTGTGGTGCCGGACAAGTGTCGTCCGGCACCGGTGCGCGTGTGGTCAGGTGCGGAGGCTCTTCGGGCGGAGGTCGGTCCAGTTCGTCTCGATGTAGTCGAGGCAGTCCTGGCGTGCGCCCGGGCCGTGCGCCACCGTCCAACCGGGTGGGACGGCGACGAACTCGGGCCAGAGGCTGTGCTGGCCCTCGTCGTTGACGAGGACGGTGTAGACGCCGTCGGGGTCCTCGAAGGGGTTGGTGCTCATGCGGAATTTCCTCTCTTGTCGGTTAGGTCCACGAGGGCGTGCAAGGTCTGGAGCCACCGGTCCGCCAGGGTCCGTACCTCCTCCTCGGTGAGCAGGCGGGAGGCGTAGGACCAGGTGGCGGTGAGCCGGGGGCCTTGGCAACCGTCCTCGGTGAGGGCGGTCAGGGTCAGCGCGTGGGAGAGCGGCAGGTCGGGGTGGTCGGGGAGGTCCGCCGCTTCCGGCGCGTAGGACCAGTCGGTGGCCTCGGGGACCCCGAACCGGCCCAGGTAGTTGAACTGCACGCCGGGGCGGGGCAGCGCGGCCAGCGCCGGCGCTGTGGCCGGGTTGAGGTGGCGGAGCAGGCCGTATCCGATGCCGCTCGCAGGTGGCGCGGCGAGCTGGGTCCTGATGCGGGCGACCGCCTCTGGCAGGGTGCCCTGCCCGGTGTCCAGCCGGACCGGGACCACGCTGGTGAACCAGCCGACCGTACGGGACAGGTCGGCGTCGCCGAGCAGCTCGCCCACGCGGCCGTGGCCCTCCAGGTCGACCAGGACGCCGTCGCCCATCGCCCGCGCGAGGGCGGTCAGCAGGATGTCGTTGACGCTCGCCGCGAAGGCGGCGGGCACCCGGGTGAGCAGGGCCTCGGTCTCCCGCGCTCCGAGCTTCACGCTCACCTCACGAGCCGTCGCCGACACGTCCCTCGCGGGATCGACGGCGAGCGTGGTCCTGCCCGCCAGGACCGAGGTCCAGTACGGCAACTCGTCCACGGTCGCCGGATCGACAGCCCTGGTGGCCAGCGCCCGCGACCAGCGTGAGAACGGCACCTCCACGGGGGCCAGCGGCTCGCCCCGCCAGGCCGCCGCGAGATCCGGGAGCAGCGCCCGCCAGGAGACCCCGTCCACGACCAGGTGATGGATCACCAGGAGCAGCCGGCCGGGCGTGCCGGGTCCGGCGTCGAACCAGACCGCCCGGACCATGCGCCCGGCTTCGGGGTCGAGTTCGGCCTGCGCCCGCTCGCCCCACTGCCGGATCAGGGCAGAGTCCGGGGCCGCTTCGACCCGGGTCAGCCAGGTCGCCGCGTCGGGGCCGGATATGGCAGGGTCCGGAGCCGCTTCGACCCGGGTCAACCAGGTCGCCGCGTCAGGGCCGGACGGAGCCAGGAGGGACCAGTTGTCCGATCGGTCGAGGCGGGCGCGGAGCATGAGGTGACGCTCGGCCAGGGTGCGCAGGATGGTGGTCAGGGTGGGTTCGTCCAGGCCGGGCGGGGTCTGGAGCAGGGCGGACTGGTGGTAACCGTCGATCGGGCCGCCGCGTTCGCGCAGGTCGTGCATGATCGGCGTGAGCGGGACGAGTTCCTCGCCGGTGGCCTCGTGAGCCTGCGCGACGGCTGCGCGGTTGGACGTGGCGGAGCTCCTCCCCTCGGTGGTGATCGCGCGGGCCAGCGCGGCGACCGTGCGGTGCTGGAAGATCTCCCGGGGGGTCAGCGTGAGCCCGGCCGTCCGAGCCCGGCTGACCAGGCGCATCGCGAGCAGGCTGTCCCCGCCGTGGGCGAAGAAGTCGTCGTCGGCCCCGATCTCGTCCATCCCGAGCACGTCGGCGACCACCGCCGCCAGTCGCTCCTCCAGCGCCCCCTCAGGCTTCCGCCCGACATTTCCGGAAATATACGGAACGGGGAGCGCGGCCCGATCGAGCTTGCCATTGGACAGCAACGGCAACGACTCCAGGACGACCACGGCGGCCGGGACCATGTAGTCGGGCAGCACCGCCGCCACCAGAGCGCGAAGCCGCTCCGGATCCGGCACGCCCCTGCCGTGGGCCGCCATACCCCCGTCCGGGATCACCGCAGGCCCGTTCGGCATCGCCGTAGCCTCGTTCGGGGCCGTCGTAGCCTCATTCGTGATCGCCGCAGCCCCGTCCGTGATCGCCGCAGCCCCGTCCGTGATCGCCGCAGCCCCGTCCGTGATCGCCGCAGCCCCGTCCGTGATCGCCGCAGCCCCGTCCGTGATCGCCGCAGCCCCGTCCGTGATCGCCGCAGCCCCGTCCGTGAGCGCCGCA
>NZ_JAHCST010000019.1:0-82089 GCF_018476525.1 Acrocarpospora catenulata | reverse complement strand
CGTCCGTGATCGCCGCAGCCCCGTTCGGCATCGCCGCAGCCCCGTCCGGGAGCGCCGTAGCTCCGTCCGGGAGCGCCGTAGCTCCGTCCGGGAGCGCCGTACCCGTTGCTGGGACCGTTGTCGTGGCTGGGACCACGTAGGCGACCAGCCGTCTGAGCCCTGGGTGGTCCTCCCGGCCGACCACCACCGCTTGGGCGATCGACGGGTCGCCTTCCAGGACGGCTTCGATCTCCGCGGGCTCGATCCGGAAGCCGCGGATCTTGAGTTGGTCGTCGGCGCGGCCGAGGTATTCCAGGTGGCCGTTCGGTGTCCAGCGGGCCAGGTCGCCGGTGCGGTACATGCGGGCGCCCGGCGTGCCGTACGGGTCGGCGGTGAAGCGTTCGGCGGTCAGCGCAGGGCGGTTGAGGTAGCCCCGGGCCAGGCCGGGGCCGGAAAGGTAGAGTTCGCCGGTTACGCCGGGGAGAACGGGGCGGAGGGCCGCGTCCAGGACGTACGCGCGGGTGTTGGCGACCGGGCGGCCGACGACGGGGGCCGGGGTGTCGCCGATTCTGGCGATCAGGGCGTCGACGGTCGCCTCGGTGGGGCCGTACAGGTTGAAGGCCTCGGTGGTCTGGAGGGCCGCCAGGCGGGTCCAGAGTGCGTCGGGTACGGCCTCGCCGCCGACGCCGACGACGGCGAGCGGGCAGGCGCCGTCCTCGATCAGGCCAGAGTCGATCATCTGGCTCAGGAAGGACGGGGTGACCTCGATGAAGTCCAGTCCCCCGGCGCGGATCGCGGCGACCGCGAGATCGGGGTCACGGCGGGTTTCGTCGTCCATCAGGTGCAGGGCGTGGCCGTCCAGTAGCCAGAGTTGCGGCTGCCAGGAGGCGTCGAACGCGAACGACCAGGCGTGCCCGACTCGCAGGTGACGGCGGCCGGTACGGCGTTTGGCCAGGTCGTGGAGCATGTGCCGGTGGCTGTGGAAGAGGTTGGCGACGCCACCGTGGCTGATCACCACGCCCTTGGGCTTGCCGGTGGAACCCGAGGTGTAGATCACGTACGCCGGGTGGCTGGGGTCCAGGGCCGTTGTCAGGTTGCCGGTGTCCGTATCCGTGTCCGTGTCCGTATCCGGCGTCGGATGGTCGAGCCGGAGCACCGGGGTGTCCCAGTCAGGGGTCTCCCCGACCGTCAGGACGAGGAGTGGCTGGGCGTCGGCGAGCATCTCGCGAATGCGGGCGTCGGGTAGGGAAGGGTCGATGGGGAGATAGGCGGCACCGGATTTCATCACCGCGAGGATGGCCAGCAGATGGTCAGCCGTCCGGGGCAGTGCGAGAGCGATGATCTTCTCGGGTGCGGCGCCGTGCTCGGCCAGGCACCGGGCGAGCTGGTTGGCTCGGGCGTTCAGTTCGGCGAACGTCCAGTTCACCGGGCCCGCGACGACGGCTGTGGCGTCCGGGGTCGCGGCGGCCTGGGCTTCGAAGAGGGCCGGGACGGTGGTGGGTTCGGCAGGGAGCGCGGTGGCGTTCCAGGTCTCCAGCAGGGTGTGGCGGGTCTCCGGGGTGAGGATGTCGAGGTGGGCGACCAGCTGGGCCGGGTTCTCGGTGATCGCTTCGAGGATCCGTACCAGGGCGGTGGTGAGCCGTTCTGGGTGGTCGATGCGGTCGGGGTGGTACTCGGCGGTCAGGGTGAGGCGTTCGCCGGGTTCGACCGCCCAGGTGAGCGGGTAATGGGTGGCGTCCTGGTGGTCCAGGACGGTGATGCGAGGGCTCCGCTCGGCGGCGAGGCCGGGATCCGGATAGGACTCGAAGACCAGCAGCGTGTCGAAGAGGTCGCCGAAGCCCGCCTGGCGCTGGATGTCGGCCAGGCCGAGGTGGTGGTGCTCGATCAGCTGGGCCTGCTCCCGCTGGAGGCGGGCGAGCAGGTCGGCCACCGTCTCCCGTTCCCGGAGGGTGACCCGGACGGGAATGGTTGTGATGAAGAGGCCGATCATCTCCTCGACGCCGGGCAGGTCCGCCGGGCGTCCGGCGGCGGTCGCGCCGAAAACGACGTCGTCGCGACCGGTCAGGCGGGAGAGCACCACCGCCCAGGCGGCCTGGATGATCGTGTTGAGGGTGAGGCCATGAGCACGGGCCAGGGCGGTCAGCGCGTTCGTGAGCTCCGGCGTGAGCGCCCGGGTGAGGGTCTCCGGAACCCCCGGATGGGCGGGGCCGGAGTCAGGGAAAACCGATTCAAGGGAAGCCGCGTCACGGGAAGCCGAGTCGCGGGAAGCCGAGTCGCGGGAAGCCGGGTCGGCGGACACCAGGCGAGTGGAACCCGAGTCGCCACGCGGAAGGTGGGTGGGGCCGTCCAGTCCCTGTAGCGCTGCCGACCAAGCGGTCTCGGCGGCCGGCCTGTCCTGCTGGGCGAGCCAGGTCAGGTAGTCCCGGTACGGGCGGGGGCCGTCGTCGGTCGTTCCCGCGTATAGGGTGGCGAGTTCGTCGATGAGCCGGGGCAGGGACCAGCCGTCGAGCAGGATGTGCTGGTGGGTGAGGATCAGGCGGTGGCTCTCAGGACCGGTCCTGGCCAGGAGCATGCGGAGCAGGGGTGGGGTGTCGGGGTGGAAGCGGCGGCGTTCCTCGGTGAGGTAGTGCTGCCAGCGGTCTTCGTCGAGGTCGGTCAGGTCGATCTGGCGCCAGGGGAGGATGACCTCGCGGGGGATGACGGCGACCGGTCGGCCGGTGGACAGGTAGCGGAATCCGGCGCGTAGGTTCTCGTGGCGGTCCAGGAGTCGCTGGGCGGCCGTGCGGAGCCGGTCAGGGTCCAGTGGTCCTGATATTTCGTAGGAGATTTGGACGTTGTAGAGGTCAGGACCGGTATCGAAGGAGGCGTGGAAGAGGAGCCCGGCCTGGAGGGGCGCGAGCGGGAGCACGTCGCAGCCGGGTGGGAGTTCGGCGCGTTCCGCGTCGGTCAGTTCGAGCAGCGTGCCCGTGACGGGGAGACGTACGTCGAGTTCGGAAGCGATCTCGGCGAGGGCGGCCACGGTGCGGTGGCGGAAGACGTCCCTCGGGGTGAGGGCGAGTCCGGCCGCACGGATGCGGCTGACCAGTTGCATGGCGATGATGCTGTCGCCACCGAGGGTGAAGAAGTCGTCCCCGGTGCCGACCCGGTCCAGGCCGAGCACGGTCGCGTACAGGCCGGCCAGGAGCTCTTCGCGCGGCGTGCGCGGCAGGGCGGTGCCGACTTCGGCGGTGAAGTCGGGCGCAGGAAGGGCACGGCGGTCGAGCTTGCCGTTGGGGGTGACCGGGAAGGCCGCCACCTCGACGAAGGCGGCGGGGATCATGTACTCGGGCAAGGTGGCCGCCAGGTGGGCGCGGAGTGCGGCCGGGTCGATGGGCCCGCCATCGCGCACAGGAACATCGCCACGCATGACCGCGCCGCCACTGCCGATCACGTACGCAACCAGGCGCTGTCCCTGCGCGAGCACGGTGGCGTGGGCGATCGACGGGTGCCGGGTGAGGGCGGTCTCGATCTCGCCGAGTTCGACCCGGAAGCCCCTGATCTTGACCTGGTCGTCGGCGCGGCCGAGGAATTCGAGTATGCCGTCGCGAGTCCAGCGGGCCAGGTCGCCGGTGCGGTACACACGCGCGCCCGGCCCGCCGAACGGGTCGGCGACGAAGCGTTCGCCGGTCAGCGCGGAGCGGCCGAGGTAGCCGCGCGCGAGCTGGCGTCCGGCCAGGTAGAGCTCCCCGGTGGCCCCGGGCGGGACGGGGTTGAGCGCGGCGTCCAGGACGTACGCGCGGGTGTTCCAGACCGGCCGCCCGATGGGCACGCCCGCCGATCCGGCCGGGATCTCGATGGCGGTGACGTCCACTGAGGCTTCGGTGGGGCCGTAGAGGTTGTGCAGTTCGGCGTCCAGGACCTCGTGGAAGCGGGCGGCCAGGGGCGCGGGGAGGGCTTCGCCGCTGCACATGACCTGGCGCAGGCTGCCGCAGCGGCCGGCGGCGGGTTCGTCCAGGAAGGCGCGGAGCATCGAGGGCACGAAGTGGGTGGTGGTGACGCCCTCGGCCTGGATGAGTTCGACCAGGTACGCGGGGTCCCGGTGACCCTCGGGCCGGGCCACCACCAGGGTCGCGCCCGTGATCAGCGGCCAGAAGAACTCCCAGACCGACACGTCGAAACTGGAGGGGGTCTTCTGGAGGACCCGGTCGTCCGGCGTGAGGCCGTAGGTGTCCTGCATCCAGAGCAGCCGGTTGACGATGCCCTCGTGCGGGACGACGACCCCCTTCGGGCGGCCGGTGGAGCCCGAGGTGTAGATCACGTACGCGGGGTGGCGGGGGTCGGAAATATCCGGCAGCTCGCCCGGCGGGCCGACGATCGGCTCGCGGACGACGTGGACCGGCTGGGCGTCCTCGATCATGAAGGCGACGCGGTCGGCCGGGTAGTCGGGGTCGAGCGGCAGGTACGCGGCCCCCGTCCGGTGCACGGCCAGCAGGGCGACCACGAGTTCGACCGATCGGGGCAGCGCGACGGCCACCGTACGCTCGGGGCCCGCGCCCATTCCGGCCAGCGCGCGGGCGGCGCGTTCGACTTCGGCGTCCAGTTCGGCGTACGTGAGGCGGCGGTCCTCGAAGACCAGTGCCTGCGCATCAGGAGTGCGTGCGACCTGGGCGCGGAACAGCTCCTGAAGGGTGGTCGCCGGGACCCCATGGCTGGTGGCGTTCCAGGTGGTGAGCACCTGGTCGCGTTCGTCCTCGGCAAGAATGTCCAGGTCGCGAATGGGCGCGGCCGGAACGGCGACGACCTGCTCCAGCAGCCGGAGCAACCGCTCGGCCATGCCCTCGACCGTGGTCCGGTCGAACAGGTCGGCGCTGTACTCGATCCAACCGTCCAGGCCGCCCTCGCTCTCGATGAAGTCGAAGCTCAGGTCGAACTTGGCGGCCTCCTGGCCGACGGGCTGCCGGGTGACGGTCAGGCCCGGGAGGTCGAGGGTGGCGTCCTGGCCCGTCAGGTAGACGATCATGACCTGGAAGAGGGGATGGCGGGCGAGGGAGCGTTCGGGGTTGAGCGCCTCCACCAGGACGTCGAAGGGCAGGTCCTGGTGGTCGTAGGCGGCCAGGTCGGTCTCGCGTACCCGGCGGAGCAGGTCCTCGAAGCTCGGCGCGCCGGACACGTCCGTACGCAACACCAGGGAGTTCACGAAGAAGCCGACCAGGTCTTCCAGGTTCTCCTCGTCCCGTCCGGAGATCGGCGTGCCGAGGGGGATGTCGTCGCCCGCGCCGAGCCGGTGCAGCAACGCCGCCACCGCGGCCTGGACGACCATGAACATGCTCACGCCGTTGGCCAGGGCGAGCCCGCGCAAACCGCCTGCCAGCTCGGGGCCGATCCGGAGTCCGGCCACTCCCCCGCGCTGACCTCCATCATCGGAGCGTGGCCGATCCACGGGCAGCACCAGCTCGTCGGGAAGCCCGGCGAGGGCCTGCCGCCAGTAGTCGAGATGGCCGTCCTCGACCTCGTGCCAGAGCGTGTAGTCCGCGTACTGCACCGGCAGCGCGGCCCAGCCGGGGGCCTCCCCCGCCACCCGGCTCCGGTACGCCTCGGCCAGGTCGCGTCGTAGCGGACGGTCGGACCACTCGTCGGTGGCGATGTGGTGAACCACCAGCAGCAGCACGTGCTCGTCGGGCGCGAGCCGGAACACCCGCGCCCGCAGCGGAGGTTCCCGGTCGAGCGCGAACCGCTGCCCCGCCGCCTCGGCCAGCCGCGCGGCCAGCTCGTCCTCGCCGACCTCCGCGACCGGTACCGCTATGCGGGCATCCTCCAGAACCCGCTGGTACGGCCGCCCATCCCGCTCGGGGAACACCGTGCGCAGGGTCTCGTGCCGTGCCACGACATCCTGGACGGCCGCCTCGAACGCGGCCACGTCGAACCGGCCGGACACCCGCCAGGCCATCGGGATGTTGTAGGCGGCGTCGCCGCCCTCCAGCTGATGGACCACCCACAACCGCTGCTGGGCGTGCGACAGCGGAACGAGCTCCGGCCTCTCGGCGACCTTGACCGGACCACGCCGCCGCTCCCCCATCGCCCGCAGTCGCCGAGCGAGTCGCGCGGGTGTCGGGGCCTCGAACACCTCACGGAGCGAGACGTCGGCTCCCAGCGCCGACCGGATCCGGCTCACCAGGCGCATGGCCAGCAGCGAATGCCCACCGAACGCGAAGAAGTCGTCGTCCACCCCGACCCGCTCGGCCCCCAGCACCCCCGCGAAGAGCCCGCACATGATTTCTTCGCGCGCGTCCCTGGCCTCGCGCGTCACCACGCCGTCCACCGGCACGGGCAGCGCGCTCCGGTCGAGCTTCCCGGCGATCGACCGGGGCAGCGCGTCCAGCTCAACGAATGCCCCGGGAACCATGTGTTCCGGCAGCCTGCCGGCGGCGAACGCACGCAACTCCGCGGGGTCCAGCCCCGGGGCGTCCGGGACCACGTAGGCGACCAGGCGACGTACGCCGGGGGTGTCCTCGCGGACGATGACGGCAGCCTGGGCGACGGTGGGGTGTCTGCGGAGCACGGCTTCGATTTCGCCGGGCTCGATTCGGAAGCCTCGGAGTTTCACCTGGTCGTCGGCGCGGCCGAGGAACTCCAGGGTGCCGTCCGTGCGGCGGCGGGCCAGGTCGCCGGTGCGGTAGAGGCGGGAGCCGGGAACGCCGAAGGGGTCGGCGACGAAGCGTTCCGCCGTCAGGGCGGGACGGGCCAGGTAGCCGCGGGCCAACCCTTCGCCGGAGAGGTAGAGCTCACCGGGCACACCGACCGGGACCGGTCGGAGCGTACGGTCGAGAACGTGGGCCCGGGTGTTGGCGATGGGTCCCGCCCAGGGCTGCGGGCCGCCATGCCAGCCGTAGGCGTCCACGGCACATTCGGTCGGGCCGTACAGGTCGTGGACCATGGTGCCGGGGAGGGCGCACAGGCGGGCCCAGAGTTCGGGCGAGGTCGCCTCGCCACCCACCGCGATCACCCCCGGGCGGTACACGTCCTCGTCCAGGAAGCCATGGTGGATGAGTTCCCGCAGGTAGGTCGGGGTCAGGTCGACGAAGTCGATCTTCTGCTCGTCCAGGTAGGCCAGCAGGGCCGCCGGGTCGGACATGGTCGTCTCATCGACAACATGCAGTTGGTGCCCGGCCAGCAGCCAGAGCAGCGGCTCCCACGACCCGTCGAAGCTGAACGAGGCCGCGTGCACCGCGCGCAGCGAGTCCCGCCCGGCGGCCTGTACCGCTGGCTCGATCAGGTCCGTGCGATGGGAGCCGAACAGGTTGGTCAACCCGCGATGCGTCCCCACGACACCCTTTGGAGTGCCGGTGGACCCCGAGGTATAGATCACATAAGCGGCGGCGGACGGAGACGGGGCCTCCCACTGACCTGCCCCGCCCAACTCCTGCTGACCGGCCTGGCCTGCTTCGCCCCACTCCGGCAGGGTGATGCCGGTCACCCCGTCCGGGAGGGTAACGGCTGCCGTGGTGAGCACGCAGGTGGCGGCCGTTTCGGTGAGCATGTGGCGGAGCCGGTCGGCCGGGTGGGCGGGGTCGAGAGGCAGATACGCCGCCCCGGCGGTGAGCACGCCGAGGACGGCGGGGACCATCTCGGACCTGGGGAGCGCCAAAGCGACCACGGGTCCCTCGCCTTGGGCGCCCTCCGCCGAGCCCTGGTGGCGTATCAGGCGGGCGATGGTGTCGACCCTGGCGGCGAGTTCGGCGAAGGTCAGGGTGCGCCCGCCGGTGACCAGGGCGATGTGGTCGGGCCGGGTGTGGGCGGCTTCGGCGAAGAGTTCGGGGACGCTTCTGGGTTCGATCGGCCGAGTGGTGGCGTTCCAGGTGCCGGTGGCGGCTTCGCGTTCCTCGTCGGTGAGGACTTCGAGGCGGCTGATCGGGGACTCGATGCCGGTGGCGAGCTGGGTCAGCAGGGCGACGGCGCGGTCGGCCAGGGTCTGCGCCGTGTTCTGGTCGCAGCGCTCGGTGGCGTACTCCAGGAGCAGGGTGAGGTCGGTGACGTGGTCGACGAAGGTGAAGTCCAGGTCGAACTTGGCGGTCTCGATCCGGGTCGGCCACCACTCGGTGGGCAGGCCGAGCACGTCCGGGTCTCCGTCGGGCCGGTAGTGGTACCCCAACATGACCTGAAATAGCGGGTTACGTCCGGGCACGCGGGGCGGGTTGACGGCCTCGACCAGGCGCTCGAACGGCAGGTCCTGGTGGTCGAAGGCGGCCAGGTCGGCGGACTTGACCCGCCCGAGGACCTCTTCAAACGTGGGGTCGCCCGACAGGTCGGCCCGCAGCACCAGCGTGTTGACGAAGAAACCGACCAGGTCGTCCAGGCTCGCGTCGGTACGTCCCGCGATGGGCGCACCCAGGGGGATGTCGTCGCCCGCGCCCATCCGGTGCAGCAACACCGCGACACCGGCCTGGAGCAGCATGAACATGCTGGTCCCCGTCTCGGCGCAGATCCCGCGCAACGCGGCGGCGGTGGCGGCGGGCACCTCGGCCCGGACCAGCCCGCCCCTGCCGTCCGGGTCCACGGAGCGGGCCCGGTCGAGCGGCAGCGGAATCTCCTCCGGCAGCCCTTCCAGGACCTCGGTCCAGTACGCGAGTTGCCGTGCCCCGTCCTCGGCCAGGAGTCTGTCCTGCCAGAGGGTGTAGTCCGCGTACTGCACGGGCAGCGCCGCCCAGTCGGGGGCCTGGCCGCGTACCCGGGCCTGGTAGGCGCGATCGAGGTCCCCGAGGAACGGCCGGTCCGACCATTCGTCCGTGGCGATGTGGTGCAGGACCATCGCGACGACATGGTCGTCGTCGGAGATGTGGAGTACGTGCGCCCGCAACGGGGGCTCTGTCGCGAGGTCGAATCCCCGGGTGGTGATCTCCCGGACCCGGCGGTCCAGGTCCTCCGGCAGGCAGTGCTCGACGGTGAAAGCCGGGTTTCCGGTGTCCAGGATGTGCTGGTAGGGCGCGCCTTCGTGCTCCGGGAAGACGGTGCGGAGTGCCTCGTGGCGTCCGGCGACGTCGGCGAGGGCCTGCCGCAGGGCGTCCACGTCGAGGCCGCCGCGCAGCCGGACGACCAGCGGGAAGTGGTACGCGTCCCCGCCGCTCAGCCGCTCGGCCAGCCAGAGGCGGCGTTGTGCCGGAGATACGGGGATTCGTTCGGGCCGGGGTACGGCGACGACCGCCGGGCGGGCGGGCTTGTTCTGGGTGGTGCGCGTGGCCAAGGCGGCGGGCGTGGGCGCCTCGAAGAGGTCGCGGATGGCCAGTTCGGCGCCGAGTTCGGTGCGGGCCCGGCTGATCAGGCGGGTGGCCAGGAGCGAGTGGCCGCCGAGGTCGAAGAAGCTGTCCTCCGCTCCTGCTTGAGGCAGGCCGAGGACTTCGGCGAAGAGGCGGCAGAGCACCTCCTCCTCGGGGGTGCGGGGGCCCCGGCTGGAGGAGGTGGCCACCGGTTCCGGGTCGGGCAGGGCGGGGACGTCGAGTTTGCCGTTGTCGTTCATCGGCAACCG
The DNA here is from genome assembly GCF_018476525.1 of Acrocarpospora catenulata. Lineage (GTDB taxonomy): Bacteria > Actinomycetota > Actinomycetes > Streptosporangiales > Streptosporangiaceae > Acrocarpospora > Acrocarpospora catenulata. The sequence goes on along the minus strand of NZ_JAHCST010000019.1, from coordinate 72,611 downwards.
GTCGAGGACGACGAAGGCGCTCGGGACCATGTAGTCGGGGAGCTCCTGGCGTAGGTCGTCCCGTACTCGGGTGATCACGCCGGCGGCCAGCCGTCCGGCGGCGGGGGCGTTGGCGTAGGGGGCGACGCCAACGCCCGGCCAGTACAGGCCCGAGGTGCTGCGGAACTCTCCGCGTACGAACACCGCGTCGAAGTGACCGGGTTCGGCGGACCAGGTCGTGAGCACCCGGTATCCCTCGGCGGCCCCGAGCACCCGCAGGTCCTCGGGCTCCACACCGCCACCGGTAGCACCCTCCGGCCGGAGTTCACTGAAGGCACGGGCGTCCGGAATCCCCGTCACACGCAGCCAGTCCGCCCCCAGGTCCCGGATATATCCGGAAATGTCGCCCAGGGTCTCCCAGGGCAGCGTTGGTACGTCGCCGAGGGCGAGGTCGGGCGTGCCCCGATGCAGCACGACGTCGTACCGGTACCGGGTCAGTTCGTTGTGATGGCGACCCGGCTTGGTCCGCAGGTCGTGCGGATGGCCGAGGGTGGTGAAGTAGTCCGGGTCGACAAGCAGTTCCTTCTCCAGCGCGAGCGACCGGTCGACGGCCGCCGCCGACCCGCCACGGGCGAGGCTGATCGCCGTGTGGAACGTCCGCGCCGTACGGAGATTACGGACATCCCCGAGGAAGAGCGCCCCGTCGGGCGTGAGCAGCTCCATCGCGCCGTTGATCACCTCGGTCAGGTGATCGACACTGGGGAAGTACTGGATGACCGAGTTGATGACGATCGTGTCGAAGTAGCCCGAGGGAAGCCCCGTGAAGTCGTGGGCAGGCTGGCACCTCAGTGTGACCTTCGTGGCCAGGGCGGGATCGCGGCGCAGGTCCTCGCCGATCTTCCGGATGACGGGTGCGGCCAGGTCGGTCGCCCAGTACGCCTCCGCGTCGGGGGCGAGCTTCGAGAGCAGCAGCCCGGAACCGACGCCGATCTCCAGGATGCGCCGGGGCCGCAGCTCCCGGATCCGGGCGACGGTGTTCTCCCGCCACTCCCGCATGTGCTCCAGCGGAATCGGAGCCCCGTCGTAGCTGCTGGTCCACCCCGCGAAGTCCTCGGTGAAGACGGCGGTGCCGATCTCCTCGTACTCGTCGGAGTAGATCTCGCGCCACTCCCCGATCTGCGCACGCTCGGCGGACGCCCGCTCCGCGCCGGACAGCTCGGCCGGCACCAGGTAGGCCACCAGCCGCTGCCCGCCCGCCGGATCGTCCCTGGCCACCACGGCGGCCTGGGCGACATCCGGCCGCCGGGTGAGCGCGGTCTCGATCTCGCCGGGCTCCACCCGGTGCCCGCGGATCTTGACCTGCCCGTCGGTACGCCCCAGGAAGTCCAGGTTCCCGTCCGCCCGACGCCGTACCAGGTCACCGGTGCGGTAGACCCGCTCCCCCGGCTCCCCGAACGGATCGGCGACGAACCGTTCGGCGGTCAGCGCCGGCCGTCCGAGATACCCCCGCGCGAGGCCGATTCCGGCGATGTACAGCTCCCCGGCGACCCCGTCTGGCACGGGACGGAGCCAGGCGTCCAGGATGTGCGCTCGGGTGCCCCTGATGGCGCGTCCGACCGTGGGTGTCGCGCTGTCGTGGGTGCCGCCGCCGAGTGTGTTGATCGTGTACTCGGTGGGGCCGTACAGGTTGTACCCGTAGGTGCCCTCGGTGTCGCGGAGCCTGCGCCAGACCGTCTCCGGCACCGCCTCGCCGCCGAGCAGCACCAGCGGCGGCCGGTGGCCCTCCAGCAGTCCTTCCTCGATGAGCAGGTGGGCGTAGGTCGGGGTGACGTTGACCACGTCCACCCGGTGCGCCTCGCAGTACGCGACCAGGGCCTGGGCGTCCCGCCGCAGTTCCTCATCGCAGACGTGCACCTCGTGGCCTTCGACCAGCCAGAGCAGTTCCTCCCAGGACATGTCGAAGGCGAAGGACACGGTGTGCGCGATCCGCAGCCGCCGCCCGCCGGCCGAGGCCACCGCCGGGTCGAAGATCTCCCGCTGGTGGTTGATCTGCATGTTGGTCAGACCCCGGTAGGGGGTGACGACGCCCTTCGGCCGCCCGGTGGACCCGGAGGTGTAGATCACGTACGCCGGGTGTTCCAGGCTGAACGGCGGCCGCTCCTCGGCCGTCAACGCCTCGCCCGACATTTCGGAAATATCCTCATCGAGGAGGACGCGGGGCATGGATCCCGCGAGCCGGGGCGACACGGCGGCGGTGGTGAGCAGCAGGACCGGCCGGGCGTCGTCGAGCATCACGGCCAGCCGGTCGTCCGGGTAGTCCAGCTCCAGCGGCAGGTACGCCGCCCCCGTCCGGAGCACCGCGAACAACGCGGCCACCATGTCGATGGAGCGCGGCAGCCCGAGCGCGACGACCTGCTCAGGCCCAGCCCCGTGGGCCAGCATGAGCCGGGCCAGCCGGTTGATCCGCGCGTCCAGCTCCGCATAGGTGACCCGCTGCTCGCCGAACACCAGCGCCACCGTCTCCGGGGTGCGGGCGGCCTGCGCGGCCAGCAGGTCGGCGATGCTCTCCCCTGGTACGGGCACCCGGCCGGCGGCCCACTCCACCTCCAGCGCCGCCCGCTCGCCGGGCAGCAGCGGATCGATCCGTCCCACCGGGGTGTGCGGGTCGGCGGTGAGCCGGTCGAGCAGCAGGACGAACCGGTCGAGCAGGGACTGCGCCTGGGTGCCGTCGATCAGGTCGGGCCGGTGCGCGAGGGTGACCCGGATCCGCCGGCCCGGCGTGACGATCAGGTTGACCGGGTAGTGGGTGGCGTCCACGTTGGCCACGGCCGTCGCGCCGTACCGGTCGTGCAGGTCGGCGAGCCGGTCCTCGGTGTCGCCGTCCCTGAGCACGAAGAGCGTGTCGAACAGCCGCCGGTGCCCGGACTCGGCCTGGAGCACCCCCAGCCCGAGGTACTCGTACGGCAGCAACTCCAGCCGCTCCCCCTGGATCCGCCGGAGCAGCGCGAGCACCGGTTCCGCCGGGTCGAACGCGATCCGCGCCGGCACCGTGTTGAGGAACATCCCGACGATGTTCTCCACGTACGGCACCTCGCTGGGCCGACCGGCCACGGTGGTGCCGAACACCACGTCGGTACGGCCGGTGGCCCCCGCGAGCACCAGCCCCCAGGCGGCGTTGAGCACCGTGTTGAGGGTGAGCCCGTTGCTCCGCGCGGTCTCCCTGATCCGGTCGCCGAGAGCAGCGGTCAGCTCCGCGTCCAGGCTGTCGGGGATGACCGGCCGGCCTTCTGACTCGGCGAGCAGGGTCGGCTCGGCCAGTCCGCTCAGCGCCCGCCGCCAGGCGCGGGTGGCCTCCTCGGTGTCCTGCGCGGCCAGCCAGCTCAGGTAGTCGCGGTAACTTCCGGCCGGAGGCAGTACGGCCTGGGGGGACTCATACAGGGCGAAGAGCTGCTGGAAGAACAGCCACGCCGACCAGCCGTCCCAGAGCAGGAGGTGGCGGCCGATGACCAGGCGGTCGCCGCGGTCGCCGAGCCGGATCAGCAGCAGGCGGAAGAGCAGCGGGCTTGCCAGGTCGAAGCGGTGGTGCCGTTCGGCGTGGAGCACCTCGGCGAGGCGGGTCTCCCTTTCGGTGTCCGGGAGTGCGGACAGGTCGATCTCGTCCAGTGGGATCTCGGGGTCGGCCACGATGAACTGCACCGGCTGGCGCAGGCCGTCGCTGGTGAACCCGGCGCGCAGGCTGGGGTTGCGGTCGAGCAGGAGGCGCACCGCCGTGCGGAGCCGGTCGGCGTCGAGCGGGGTGGCGAAGTCGAAGTACTCGTGCACGGTGTAGACGTCGAGCGCGCCGTCGTCGTACGTGGCGTGGAAGAAGAGCCCTTCCTGGAGGGGGGCGAGCGGCCAGACGTCGGCGACCTCGCCCTGTTGCCGTACGTGGGCCAGCTCTTCCGGGGTGAGCGTGAAGGTGTCTGCCGCCGGGGTCGTGCTCGTGAAAGCAGGGGCGATTGCCGCCAGGGCGGCGGGGGTGCGGTGTTCGAAGACGTCCCGGGGGCTGAGGTCCAGGCCTGCCCTGCGGGCCCGGCTGGAGACCCCGATGGAGCTGATGCTGTCGCCGCCGAGCAGGAAGAAGTCGTCGTCGGCCCCAACCTCTGGTCGCTTGAGCACGGCGGCGAAGATGCCGGTCAGCAGGTGTTCCCCGGCGTTGGCGGGCTTGCGGTGTCCCGCTTGTACGCCGCGCGGGGCCGGCAGCGCGTCCCGGTCCAGCTTTCCGCTCGGGCTGAGCGGGAGGTCCGGCAGGAACACGTACGCGTTGGGCACCATCGCGGGTGGCAACACGACCTGAAGCGCTTCGCGCACGTTGCTCTCGGCCGGGGGGTCACCCACGGGGACGAGGTAGGCGGCGAGCGTGGTGCCGTGCACGGTCACCGCGGCGCGGGCGATGCCCGGCAGGCGGGTCAGGGCGGCTTCGATCTCGCCCAGTTCGATGCGGTTACCGCGGAGTTTGACCTGCCGGTCGGTACGGCCGAGATACTCGATGACGCCGTCCTCGCGGCGGCTGACCAGGTCGCCGGTGCGGTACATCCGGGTGCCGGGCGGGCCGTAGGGGTCGGCGACGAACCGTTCGGCGGTCAGCCCCGGCCTCTTGTGGTACCCCCTGGCTAGCTGCACCCCAGTCAGGTAAAGCTCCCCGGGCACCCCGACGGGCACAGGCCGCAGGCACAGGTCGAGCACCCGCAACCCCGTGTTCCAGACCGGCCGCCCGATCGGCACGACCGACATTTCCGAAATATCGGCACATGACTGGTAGGTCACGTCGACCGCGGCCTCGGTCGGGCCATACAGGTTGTGCAACGGCACCCCGGTCAACGCCAGCCACCGATCGGCGACCGCCCCCGGCAGCGCCTCACCGCTGCTGAACACCCGGCGCAGGCTCCCCGCCCACGACGGATCGTCGGCGACCTCCTCCGCCGCCAGGAACGCCTCCAACATGGAGGGCACGAAGTGCAGGGTGGTGACGCGACGGGCAAGGATCAGCCCGGCCAGGTAAGCGGGATCCTGGTGACCGCCCGGCTTGGCGAACACCACCGCCGCCCCCTCACAGAGCGCCCAGAAGAACTCCCACACACTGACGTCGAACCCGGCCGGTGTCTTCTGCAACACCCGATCCTCGCCGGTCAGCCCATACTCGCCCTGCATCCAGGCCAGCCGGTTCACAATCGCCCGATGGCTGACCACCACCCCCTTAGGCCGCCCCGTCGAACCAGAGGTGTAGATCACATACGCCGGATGATCCGGCTCCACCACTCCCCACGACACCTCCCCCCGACAGTCCGGAACATCGCCCCGCCCGACGACGTCCACCACGCTGCCCGGCACTTCCTCTGGTGCGTCCAGGAGGACGCGCGTGGCGTTGTGCTCCGGTAGGCATTCGGCGGCGGCGCGGGTGGTCACCACCGTGCGGGTGCCCGAGTCGGCCAACATGTACGCCACCCGCTCGGCCGGGTAGTCCAGGTCGATCGGCAGATAGGCGGCCCCGGACTTCAGCACGCCCAGCAGCGCCACCATGAGATCCACCGACCGGGGCACGGCCACGGCGACGACCTGCTCCGGGTCGGCGCCCAGGGCCCGCAGACGCAGGGCCAGCGCCTCTGCGCGGGTGTCCAGTTCCGCGTAGGTGAGGCTCTCCTCCTCGTAGACCACGGCGGTGGCCGACGGGGTTCGGGCGACCTGGGCCTCGATCAGGTCCACCAGGGTTCCGGTGAGGGTTTGCGTACGTGCCCCTTCCGGGTGAGCCTCGGCGAGTTCCTCCGGGGAGAGCAGGTCGAGCTTGGCCACGGCCTGCCCCGGGTCGGCGGCGATGGCCTGGAGGATCCTGGTCAGCCGGTCGGCGATCCCCCGGACCTGGTCGGGGTCGAGTCTGCGCGCGTGGTACTTGAGGCGCAGGTCCAGCCGCCGCCCTGGCTTGACGATGAGGGCGAGCGGATAGTGCACGGTGTCGTGGAACTCGTGCCCGATGATGCTCACCCCGTCAGCGGAGAGCCCGGCCTCCGAGGGGTAGTTCTCGACGACGATCAGAGTGTCGAACAGGTCGCCGCCGCCGGTGTGCCCGGCCAGCCGGTGCAACTCCCCCAGCCCCAGGTGCTGATGGTCGAGCAGAGCCGACTGCTCGTCCTGGACCCGGGTCAGCAGCTCACCGAGGGTCGCACCTGGGCGCCAGCGGAACCGCGTGGGCAGGGTGTTGATGAAAAGACCGGCCATCGACTCGATCCCAGGTACGTCAGCGTCCCGCCCCGAGACAGTCGTACCGAAAACAACGTCCTGCCGTGCGACCGTCCGACCGAGCAGCAACCCCCACGCGCCCTGAACCATCGTGCCCAGAGTCACGCCAAGCTCCCTGGCACGAGCGGTCAACCGGACGGTGACGTGCTCTGGCAGCTCAACCCGTACCTGACCGGGAACGGGAGCACCCGCCACCGGCGGCGTCGTGACCATCCGAGTGGGCTCATCGATCCCCGCCAGCGCCTCCCGCCACGCCATCCGCGCCGCATCCCGGTCGCGCCCGGCCAGCCGCCGCAGATAAGTCCGGTACGGAGTGACACCCGGAAGCTCGCCCTCCCCATAGAGGGCCATCAACTCCCGATGAAGCACCGGCAGCGACCAGCCGTCCGCCACGATGTGATGGAAGGTGAGCACCAACCGGCTCCCATCCTCACCCGCCCGAACCAGCGCACACCGCACCAGCGGCGGCCAGGCGAGATCAAACGGCCGCGCCCGCTCCTCACCGAGCACCCGCTCGACGACCGCTTCCACCTCTGCGCCGACCGAACCGACCTCCCGCCACGGCAACTCCAGCCCCTCGGCGATGAGCTGCACCGGCCCGCCATCCGGCCGAAGCCGAAAACAGGCCCGCAAGGGCACATGACGATCAAGCAACCGCTGCGCCGCCCGACGAAGCCGGCTCCCGTCCACGGGCCCGCCGAGTTCAAGGACCTGCTGAACGACATAGGCATCGGCATCCGCCCCATCGACCAGCGAGTGAAAGTAGAACCCCTCCTGCAAGGGAGTGAGTGGCAGAAACTCCGACACTTCCAAACCAGCAGACCCAGCGGATCCCCCCAGACCAGCCGGGCCAGCCAGTCCAGCCGGGTCGGCCGATCGATCGAGACCGTCGAGACCAGCCGAACGAGCCGACCGACCTACACCGTCAAGACCGTCGAAGCCAGCCGCACCGCCCGGATCATCCACACCACCGGGACGGGCCGACCGGCCCGAACCGTCAAGACCGTCGAAGCCAGCCGCACCGCTCAGATCATCCACACCACCCGGACGGGCCGACCGGCCTGAACCGTCGAGGCCATCGATTCCAGCCGGAGCGCCTAGGAGGTGGATACGCTCCTCGTCGGTCAGCGGCATCAACGGCTCTTCCGACATTTCCGGAATGTCGGTGACGTCGGTGACGGTCAGGGCGAGTGCGGCAACCGTGCGGTGGTGGAAGACATCGCGGGAGGTCAGCTGGAGTCCGGCTTCCCGAGCGCAGACAAGCAAGCGGATGGCGCTGATGCTGTCCCCGCCCAGCGCGAAGAAGTCGTCGTCGATGGTGACCGAAGCCACCCCGAGCACCTCCGCGTACAGGCCGCAGAGCAGCTCCTCACGCGGGTCACGCGGCGCACGTCCGGAACTGAGCGCGCCATAGTCGGGCATGGGAAGCGCGGCAGCGTCAATCTTCCCGCTGGTGGTGACCGGAATCCGATCGATAGGCACAAACGCCGCCGGAACCATGTAGTCCGGTAGGAACTCGGCCGCATGCACCCGCAAGGTCCGCATCAGCGCAGTGATGTCCCGGAAAGGCGCAGGAGTGTTGGCATGCGGCACACCACCGTTCGCCCGGTACACCTCGCCCAAATGCTCGCGCGAGAAAGCACCGAACCAGTCGCGCGAGAAGACGCCCGCCCCGTCATGGGAGAAGACGCCCGCCCAGTCACGCGAGAGGATGCCCGCCCCATCACGGGAGAAGTCGCCGGATTCCTCACGCGAGGGGACATCCGACCGGTGGCGTGAAAAGACCATGTCCAGAGCGTCGGCCTCCGCGCCCCAGGTCACGGCCACGCGGTAGCCCAGCCTGTCGCCAAGCGCATACAGTTCCTCGGGATCGACCCCGGGACACCCCGAATGACTGGCGTCCTGAATGGCAGAGAACGCCACCAAATCGTCCGCCAGCCGAACATTGGGCATACCGACCACCCGCAGCCGATCCGGCCCCCGCTCCAACCGAGCCACCAGCTCAGTCAGCCCGTCCCACACCACTTCGCCGATGAGATGTCCGCCAGGAAATTCCGGCGTGAGGTCTTCAGTCGATTTGCCGGAGGTCTCCCCTTCCGACACCGGCGGCGCCTCAGACGAGTTGTCAGAGGTTTCCCCCTCCGACACCGACGGCGCTTCAGACGAGTTGTCAGGGGTTTCCCCCTTCGACACCGACGGTGCTTCAGAATTGGCCAGGTCGGGCCCGGAGACTTCGTCGACGAAGCGAACCGCATAGCCTACGGACTTCAGAGCGTCGGACTCATAATCCGTGGGTCGTGAATCCGCATCGGCAGGGACAGGTCGCAAGGTGACGTCGTAGCGGTATCGGGTGAGCTCGTTGTGGTGCTTGCCGCGCTTTATCTGGATTTCTGATGAGAAGTCGGGGAGCGCGGCGAAGTAGTCAGGGTCGAGAAGGAGTTCGCCCTCCCAGGCCACCGACCGGTCGACGGCGGCGCGCAGGGCCTGCTTGTCCTCGTGCGACCGGCGTGATTCGACCGCCGCGCGTAAACAGCGCAGCAGGCGCAGGTTACGGACGTCGCCCACGAAGATCACGCCTCCGGGCGCGAGCAACGTGGTGGCCTGACGGAGCACGTCGGTCAGGTAGTTGGCGCTCGGGAAATATTGGGCGACCGAATTGATCACAATCGTGTCGAAGTACCCGACCGGTAGTCCGGTTGTGTCATGCGCCGGCTGCGCACGCAACACAACCCGGTCGGCATGGTCGGGTCGCGTGTGGGGCCACATCCGGGTGACCTGGTCGCGGAGTGCGGCGATGGCGGATTCGGAGAGGTCGGTTCCCCAGTAGGTTTCGCAGGAGGGGGCGATCTGTGACAGGAGAAGGCCGCTGCCGACGCCGATTTCCAGGATGCGGCGAGGAGCGAGGGACAGGATCCGGTCGACCGTGGCGTCGCGCCACTCGCGCATCTGGTCGGACGGGATCGGCAGGCCGTCGTACATGCTGTTCCACCCGGCGAAGCCTTCCTCGGCCGCCGCCTCGTAGAGCAGGTCGTGCAGGTCCTTCCAGTCCGCGACCCTGTCTGCCTCGGCGGTCAGGGAGGGGACGACGTAAGCCGCGAGGCGGCGGTCGCCAGGGCGGTCCTCGCGTGCGATGACCGCGACCTGGTCGACCGCCCGGTGCCCGCGCAGCACCGACTCGATCTCGCCGGGCTCGATCCGGAAGCCCCGGATCTTGATCTGGCTGTCCGCCCGGCCGAGAAACTCCAGTCGCCCGTCCTCCGTCCACCGGACCAGGTCACCGGTCCGGTAGAGCCGCTCCCCCGGCGCGCCGAAGGGGTCGGCGACGAAACGTTCGGCGGTCAGCGCCGGCCGCCCGAGATACCCGCGCGCCAGCCCTTCCCCGCCCAGGTACAGCTCCCCCGTCACCTCGGCGGGCACCGGTTCCAGGCGGTGGTCCAGCACGTACGCCCGGGTCCCCGGATCGGGCCCCCCGATGGGCACGATCGATCCGGGCGCGATCCCGGGGTCGCACAGCCCGAGGGTGGAGTTGGTGGTGGCCTCGGTCGGCCCGTACGCGTTGAACATCATCCGGCCGGAGGCGTACCGGGCCACTAGTTCGGGGGAAACCCGTTCGGTGCCCGCCAGCAGCGTGGCCGTGGCGGGCAGCTGGATGTCCGGGGGCATCGAGTCCAGCAGGGCCGGAGGCAGGATCATGAACGTGATGCCGTGCGCGTTGGCGTAGTCGGCCAGCGGCGCCCCCGGCACCCGGCGCTCGGACGGCACCACCACCAGCCGCCCGCCGGAGAGCAACCCGAGGCAGAGGTCCCAGAAGGCCACGTCGAAGCTGGGCGAGGCGAACTGGAGCACCCGGCTCTGCGGCCCGATCCCGAACCGCTCCTGCTGGGTGGCCACCAGCTTGGCCACCCCCGAGTGGGCGAGCACGACCCCCTTGGGCCGCCCGGTGGACCCCGAGGTGTAGATCACATACGCCGCGTTGAGCACGCTCAGCCCGCCACGGTCCGGATCATGCACCGGCCGCGAGGCCAACTCGGCCAGGCTCTCGGGCGCGTCCAGCAGCAGCAGCGGCACCCCGCCAGGCGATCGACCGGAATCGCCAACCTGATCGCGAGCAAGGTCACCGGCCAGGCCACCATCGGAGGCGCCCTGATCACGAGGGAGCTCACCGGCCAAGCCGACATCGGCGGCGGCTTGGCCGGGAGCGAGACCAGGAGCGAGACCAGGAGCGAGACCAGGAGCGAGACCAGGAGCGAGACCAGAAGCCAGGCCAGAAGCCAGGCCAGAAGCCAGGCCAGGAGCGAGGTCGCGGGCCACGGCCGTGGTGGTGACCAGGCAGATCGGTGTGGCGTCGGCCAGCATGTAGGCCACCCGGTCAGGTGGGTAGTCGGCGTCCACCGGCAGGTAGGCGGCGCCCGACTTGAGCACGGCCACCTCGGCGATGATCAGTTCCGCCGACCGGGGCACGGCCAGGGCCACCACCCGCTCCGGCCCGGCCCCTCGGGCGATCAGCGCGTGGGCCAGCCGGTTGGCGCGTTCGTCGAGCTCGGCGTAGGTGAGTTGGACGTCCTCGAAGACGAGGGCGACGGCGTCGGGACGGGCCCGGACCTGGTCGGCGAACATCTCAGGCCAGGTGCGTAAGGGTAGGTCATGGGAGGTGTCGTTCCATTCGGTCAGGATGCGCTGCCGCTCGGCGGGTGCAAGGGTCGCCGTCTTTTCCCCAATGCCGGACACCAAACACCAAACCTCTCAGAACATGACAAACGACCCCCAACAGGGGCCGCGATCGTTTCCGCGTACTAAGGTAAGCATTACCTAAGTACTTGGGAAGGCCGCAAGCCAAGAAATAAGGCGTGCCTAACCTAACTTGCAGGAAGGAAAGACCCCGGTGGTTCGGTACAGAGGCCCGGCCCTGCTGATCGGCAGCCTGGGCGCCCTGCTGGTCCTGCTCTGCCTGTTATCCCTGGCCCTGGGCGCGCTCAGCATCCCCCTCGACCAGGTCGTCCAGACCCTCACCGGCCACGACGTGGACCGTACGACCGGAAACGTGATCTGGTCGGTCCGCGCGCCCCGCACCGCCCTCGGCCTGGCGGCGGGCGCGGCACTCGGCGTCTCCGGCGCGCTCATGCAGGCGCTCACAAGGAACCCGCTGGCCGACCCCGGCCTGCTCGGGGTGAGCGCGGGCGCCGCGTTCGCGATCGTCGCCGCGATGGCCCTGCTCGGCGTCACCTCACTGTTCGGCTTCATCTGGTTCGCCCTGGCCGGGGCCCTGCTCACCAGCCTGGTCGTGTACGCGCTGGCCCGGCTCGGCAGATCCGGCCTGACCCCGGTGAAGCTGGCGCTGGCGGGAATCGCGGTCACCTCGCTGCTCTTCTCGGTGACCAACGCGATCATCCTGATCGACCCGGAGTCGCTCAACCGCTACCGCTTCTGGTCGGCCGGATCGCTGGCCGGCCAGACCGGCGAAGTCGTGCTCCAGATCCTGCCGTTCGTGGCGGCCGGGACGCTGATCGCCCTCGCCTGCGCGCCCGCACTGAACAGCCTGGCACTCGGCGACGACGTGGCCACCTCGCTGGGCCGCCGCCCGGCCCTGGTCCGGGCCGCCGGAGTGATCGCGATCATGCTCCTCACCGGCGCGGCGGTGGCCGTGATCGGCCCGGTGGTCTTCCTCGGCCTGGTGGTGCCGCACGTGGCCCGGGTGCTGGCGGTCCGGGCCGGGGTCGGCCCCGACCACCGCTGGCTGCTCCCGATCTCCGCACTGCTGGCGCCCATCCTGCTGCTCACCGCCGACCTGGCCGGACGGCTGGCGGCCCGCCCCGCCGAGATCCAGGCCGGCGTCCTGATCGCCTTCATCGGCGGCCCGTTCTTCATCGCCCTGGTCCGCCGACGCCGCCTCGCGGAGCTCTGAGACATGACCTACTTCCGGCTCGCCGTCCCCCCGATCTCCGGCGTGTTCCGGCCGAGGATGCTGGCGCTCTGCCTGCTGCTGGCCGCCGCCGCCTTCCTCGCCTTCTGCTCGGTGGTCGCGGTCGGCGACTACCCGATCACGTTGCCCGAGGTGGTCCAGGCGCTGGCCGGGGTCGGCGACCCCGGCACCCTGCTCATCGTCCGCGAGCTCCGCCTGCCGAGGGCCCTGGCCGGACTGCTGGTCGGGCTGGCCTTCGGCGTGTCCGGCGCGCTCTTCCAGACCATGGCCCGCAACCCGATGGCCAGCCCCGACGTGATCGGCCTCACCCAGGGTTCCGGCACCGCCGTGGTGGCCGCCATCACCCTCGGCTGGACGGGCGGGCTGAGCGTGCAGGCCATCGGCCTGCTCGGCGGTCTGGCCACCGCCCTCCTGGTGTACGCGCTGGCCTGGAAACGCGGCACCACCGGCTACCGGATCATCCTGGTCGGCATCGGCGTCTCCTGGATCTGCACCAGCGCCACCGACTGGCTGATCGCCAGGGGCGGCCTCTTCCAGGCCCAGGCCGCGGTCGGCTGGCTGGTCGGCAGCCTCAACGGCCGGGACTGGAACGCGGTGCTCCCGCTGGCCCTGGCCTGCGCCGTGCTGCTGCCCTGCGCGCTGCTGCTCGGCCGCCAGCTGCGTACCCTGCAGCTCGGCGACGACGTGGCCGCCGGTCTGGGCACCCGGGTGCAGCTGGTCCGCTTCGGCGTCCTGCTGGCCGGGGTGGGGCTGATCGCGTTCGGCACGGCGGCCGGGGGGCCGATCGCGTTCGTGGCGCTGGCCGCGCCGCAGATCGCCCAGCGGCTGGCCGGCGCCGCCTGGCCGCCCGCGCTCGCCTCCGGCCTGACCGGCGCCCTGGTGGTGCTGGCCGCCGATCTGACGGGGGCGCGCCTGATCCCCAACATGGAACTCCCCGTCGGGATCGTCACCGGCGTGCTCGGCGCGCCTGTCCTGCTCTGGTTGCTCATCCGCGCCAACCGCGCGGGATCAGGAGGCTGACCCCCCATGTACGAGACGTACGAACCTGACCTGAGGGCCTCCGCCCTGCACCTGGCCTACGACGACCGGCCGGTGGTCACCGGCCTGGACGTGGCCGTGCCGCCCGGCAAGGTGACCGCCATCGTGGGCGCCAACGCCTGCGGCAAGTCCACCCTGCTCCGCGCGCTGGCCCGGCTGCTGGCCCCGCGCCAGGGCGCGGTCACCCTGGACGGCCTGGCCCTGCGCTCCATCCCCACCCGGGAGCTGGCCCGGCGGCTGGGCATCCTGCCGCAGAGCCCGGTGGCCCCTGAGGGGTTGACCGTGATCGACCTGGTCACCCGGGGCCGCTCGCCGCACCAGACCTGGTGGCGGCAGTGGTCGGCGGCCGACGAGGCCGCGGTGCGGGGCGCCCTGGAGGCCACCGGCATCACCGATCTGGCCGAGCGCGCGGTGGACGAGCTCTCCGGCGGGCAGCGGCAGCGGGCGTGGATCGCGATGGCGGTCGCCCAGGGCACCCCCGTGCTGCTGCTGGACGAGCCGACCACGTACCTGGACCTCGCCCACCAGGTGGACGTGCTGGATCTGATCACCGACCTGAACCGGCGGGAGGGCCGGACCGTCGTGATGGTGCTGCACGACCTCAACCAGGCCGCGAGATACGCCGACCACGTGATCGCCATGAAGGCGGGCCGCGTGGTGGCGGAGGGGCCGCCGGACCAGGTCATCACGGCGGCCACCGTCGAGGAGGTCTTCGACCTGCGGTGCCAGGTGACCACCGACCCGGTCAGCGGCACCCCGCTGATCATCCCGATCGGCCGCCACCATCACGCGGTGAGGTAACCCCCCATCACCCGGAAGAAGTCGGTGGCCGCGTGCTCGGCGCCGTCCTCGGTGCGCACCCGCCGGACCAGCAGGCCGTGCCGGTGCCCGGTGCGCGCGTCGGCCCCGGCCACCACGACCACGCCGTCGCCCTCCCTGATGAAGATCCGGCCGGGGGTGCCGCCGTACCGGCCCTGGGAGACGGCGGCGGCGGTGATCCGGATGCGTTCGCCCCGGTAGTGGGTGAAGGCGTTCGGGTACGGGTCGGACTGCGCGCGTACCAGGCGTTCCAGGTCCTCGGCGGGCCAGGTCCAGTCGATGCGGCTGTCCTCGATGGCGCGCTTGTGGAAGAAGCTGGCCTTGCCGCGATCCTGTGGGGTCCAGTCGGCCTTGCCGGACTCGATCAGGTCCAGGGCCTCGTGCACGATCGGCTCGATCAGATCCACGGTACGGAAGAACAGGTCGGTGGCGGTGTCCGTCGGCCCGACCGGCACCGCCCGCTGGACCAGGATGTCGCCCGCGTCGAGGTCCTCGGTCATCCGGTGCGCGGTCACCCCGACCTCCGGCTCGCCGTTGATCAGCGCCCAGATCAGCGGCGAGAACCCGGCGTACGCGGGGAGCAGCGAGTCGTGCACGTTGAGCGTGCCGTGCGGGGGCAGGTCGTAGATCTCCGGCGGGAGCCAGGTCCGCCAGTTGTTGGCCACGATCAGGTCCGGCTCGGCGTCCCGTACCGCGTCCAGCAGGGCCTGGTCGGTGGGGCGGGTGCGGAGCAGCGCGGGCACCCCGTGCTCGGCCGCGAGGTCGGCCACCGAGTCGTCCCAGATCCGCTCGTAGGCGTGCTCGCTGCGCGGATGGGTGACCGCCAGCGCCACCTCGTGCCGGGAGTCCAGCAGCGCCCGGAGCGTGCGGTGGCCCCAGGTCTGGTGGCCGAACATGACAACCCGCATGGGGGGATCCTCTCCGGAGGGGTCGTTGCAAGGTAAGGCTAACCTTATTTACCATACGAGCGATAAAGGAGGCGATGACGCGGTGACCATGCTGCGGACCGGGCCGGAGACTGTCTACGACGTGCTGGGGATCGGCTTCGGGCCGTCCAATCTGGCGCTAGCCATCGCGATCGAGGAGCACAACGCGACAGGCGACCCGATCAGAGCCGGCTTCCTGGAACGGCAGCCGCGCTTCGGCTGGCACCGGGGCATGCTCCTGGAGGACGCCACCATGCAGGTCTCGTTTCCCAAGGACCTGGTGACGATGCGGAACCCGGCCAGCGAGTTCAGCTTCCTGTGTTACTTACGCGACCGCGGCCGCCTGGTGGACTTCCTCAACCAGAAGACGCTCTTCCCGCTCCGCGCCGAGTTCCACGACTACTTCGAGTGGGCCGCCGCGCGCATGGCCCACCTGGTCGAGTACGACGCCGAGGTGCTGGCCGTGGACCCGGTACGGGCCGAGGACGGCGAGATCCGGTGGTTCGACGTGACCAGCAGGGACCCGGCGCGCCCCGGCGGCACGCTGGTACGCCGGACCAGGAACATCGTGCTGGCCGTCGGTCTGGAGCCGCACCTGCCGCCCGGCACGGTGCTGTCCTCCCGCGTCTGCCACACCAGCGAGCTCATCCCCCGGGTGGCCGAACTGACCGGCGCCCCGATCCGGCGGGCGGTGGTGCTGGGCGCCGGGCAGAGCGCCGCCGAGGCCGTGGACTACCTGCACCGCGTCTTCACCGACGCCGAGGTCTGCGCGGTCTTCGCCAAGTACGGCTACACCCCCGCCGACGACAGCCCGTTCGCCAACCGCATCTTCGACCCGGAGGCGGTGGACGTCTACTTCCGCGCCCCCGCCGAGGTGAAGCAGTCCCTGTTCGACTACCACCGGAGCACCAACTACTCGGCGGTGGACGCCGACCTGATCGAGTCGCTCTACGCGACCATGTACCGGGAGCGGGTGCACGGCCGGGAGCGGCTGCGCATGCTCAACGTCTCCCGCATCCGCGACGTACGCGAGGATGGCGACCGCCTGACGGTCACCGTGGAGTACCTGCCCACCGGGGAGCACGAGGTCCTGGAGGCCGACCTCCTGGTCCACGCCACCGGCTACCGCCCGCAGGACCTGACCGCCCTGCTCGGCCCGACCGGCAAGCTCTGCCTCCGCGACGACGAGGACGCCCTCCGGGTGAGCCGCGACCACCACGTGCTCACCGTCCCCGGCGTGAGCGCCGGCATCTACTTGCAGGGCGGCACCGAACACTCGCACGGCATCACCTCAACCCTGCTCTCCACCACCGCGATCCGCGCCGGCGAGATCCGCGAGTCCCTGCTCACCCAGCGCAGCGCCGCCGCAAGATAGACAAACTATCGCGCAAGAATCTATCAGAATCTAAGCAAGCATAGCGTAGCCAACGCCCGCAAATAGCCAACATTTTCGCAAAAGTCCACTAATTGGTGCTCCAGGACAGGAAAAGGGCATCTACCCCACCTGTCCTGGAGTCTTGACATGTCCAAAGCCTGGTGGAACTCTCGCAATTGTGTTGCAGAAATATGAAAATAGATTCGAGTAACTCGAATGCGAAGCGGGCGAAAGTCGTCGAGTGTTGACAAGGCTTTCGAAATCGTTGCCGCCGTTTCCGAGGCCGGACGCTCCGGCATCGCCCTGGGCGCCCTCGCGGCCCGGGCCGGGGTCGCCGTCAGCACCGCCCACCGGTACGTGACCTCGCTGCTCGAACTCCGGGTACTCGACCGCGACCAGGCGGGCTGCTACCGGCTCGGGGTCCGGCTGATCATGCTGGCCGGGCAGTACCTGGACGAGGACGGGCTGCGCGCGGCGGCCCAGCCGTACCTGGCCGAGCTGGTGGAGTTGAGCGGCGAGACCGTGCACCTGGGCATCCCGGTCGGCCACCAGATCGTCTACATCGACAAGGTGGAGAGCGCCAAGTCGGTCCGGCTGGTCTCCAGGATCGGCAACCGGGCGCCGCTGCACTGCACCGCCATGGGGAAGGCCGTGCTCTCCCTGTTCGACGCCCCCACGGTGGCCGAGGTGCTGGCCGGGCCGCTGGAGCGCCGCACCCCGCACACCCTCACCGGGGACGCCCTGCTGGCCGAGCTGGCCCTGATCCGGCGGCAGGGCTACGCCATCGACGACGAGGAGAACGAGGAGGGCGTGCGCTGCGTCGGCCTGCCCATCCGCAACTCCGCGGGTCAGGCCGTGGGCGCCTTCAGCGTCTCGGCCCCGGCCGGGCGCTTCGGCCTCGAGGACTGCCACCGCCTGGCCCCCACCGCGCTGGCCATGGCCACCGACATCAGCCACCGCCTGGGCTACGGCCCCAACCAGAACGGCCGCCGGCCGTGACAAGGAGCGAACACATGCCGCCGATCGCCGTCACCAACCCCGGCACCGGAGAACACCTGGGCGAGGTGCCCGACCTCGACGCGAGCGCGGTGGCCGAGGCGGTGGACCGGGCCCGGCAGGGTCAGTCGGCGATGGCCGCGCTTCCCGCGCACGAGCGGGCCCGCCTGCTGCTCCGCGTCGCCGACCTGATCGAGGCCGAACTGCCCGAGCTCGCCCGCCTGCTGGCCGCCGAGAACGGCAAGCCGCTGCCGCAGACCAGGGGCGAGGTGGAGGCCGCGATCCGGATCTTCCGGGGCTACGCCGGGGAGGCCACCCGGCTGTTCGGCCGCCAGATCCCGCTGGACGCCGTACCCGGCCTGGAACGCCACCTCGCGGTGACCATGCGCGAGCCGCTCGGCGTGGTGGCCGCGCTGGTGCCGTTCAACTACCCGGTCGAACTGTACGCGCACAAGGCCGCCGCCGCGTTGGCCGCCGGGAACGCCGTGGTGGTGCAGCCGCCCGCGCGCTGCCCGCTGGCCCTGGTCAGGGTGGCCGAGCTGATCGCCACGGCCGGTCTGCCCGCGCACGCGCACCAGCTGGTCACCGGCGGGGTGGCGGTCTCCCGGGCGCTGGCCACCCTGCCCGGGATCGCCGCCGTCAGCCTCACCGGCAGCACCGCCGCCGGGCGGGCCGTCGCCGAACTGGCCGCCGCCACCCTGAAGAAGGTGTTCCTGGAACTCGGCGGCAACGACGCGCTGATCGTCTGCGACGACGCCGACGCCGAGAAGGCCGCCGAGGCCGTGGTGCTCGGGCGGCTGGCCAGGGGCAACGGCCAGATCTGCTGCGCGGTCAAGCGGGTGTACGTGCAGGACGGCATCCACGACGCGTTCGTCGGCGCGCTGCTCGACCAGGCCGCCAAGCTCGTGGTCGGCGACCAGCTCCAGGAGTCCACCGACGTCGGCCCGCTGATCGCCGAGGAGGCGGCCGAGCGGGTGATCGCGGCGGTGGACCGCCTAGTCCAGGACGGCGCCACCCTGGCCGCCGGGGGCACCCGACGCGGCGCGTTCGTGGACCCGGCCGTGCTGGTCGACGTGCCCACCGCCAGCCCCGCCTTCGCCGAGGAGATCTTCGGCCCGGTGGCCCCGGTGGCCCGGTTCACCGACCCCCTGGACGCGGTCCGGATGGCCAACGAGTCCCCGTACGGCCTGCACGCCGCCGTCTTCACCCGGGACATCTCGCGCGCTCTCACCCTGGCCAGGCAGCTGGACGTGGGCGGCGTGGTGATCAACGGCTCCACCGCGCTGCGCGCCGAGAACCTGCCCTTCGGCGGCACCAAGGACACCGGCGGCTACCGCGAGGGCCTGCACGAGACGGTCCTCGACTTCACCCGGCAGAAGAGCGTCATCGTGATGGAGGCCTTCGCATGAGCCTCGAACTCCGGGGCGTACGGCAGAGCTACGGCGACGTGGAGGTCCTGCACGGCGTGGACCTCACCGGCCGCCCCGGCGAGGTGCTGGCCGTGGTGGGCGCCAACGGAGCCGGCAAGTCCACGCTGATCCGGGTGCTGGCCGGGGCGCACCGGATGACCTCTGGCGAGCTGCGCATCGACGGCGAGCCGGTCGAGCTGCGCTCCCCGCACGACGCGCACGCGCGCGGCATCCGCACCGTCTACCAGGAGCTCTCCCTGGTGCCCGAGCTCTCGGTGACCGAGAACCTGCTGCTGGGCGCCTACCCCCGGCGGCGCGGCGGCCTGATCGACTGGCCGGAGGCGCACCGCCAGGCCCGGCGGCTGCTGGACGACGCGGGTTTCGGCGGCATCGACCCGCGCACCCCGGCCGGGCGGCTGCCGGTGGCCCGCCAGCAGATGGTGGAGATCGCCAAGGCGCTGGCCGGGGAGGTCCGGGTGCTCGTCCTGGACGAGCCGTCGGCGGTGCTGGCCGGGGCCGACCTGGACGCGCTGTTCGCGCTGATCCGGCGGCTGCGCGAGCGCGGCGTGCTGGTGATCTACGTCTCGCACCGGCTGGCCGAGGTGCTGGAGCTGGCCGACTCGATCGTGGTCATCAAGGACGGCCAGATCATCGCCACCACCGAACCGGCGAAGACCAGCGAGACCGAGCTGATCGGCCTGATGGCCGGGCGGCTGCTGGAGCAGATCTACCCAGCCCGCAGGGAAGCCCCCTCGGAGACCCGGCTTCACTTGACAGGGCTCTCCCGGGACGGCGAATTCCAGGACGTCTCTCTGGAGGTCAGATCCGGGGAGATCGTCGGCCTGTTCGGCTTGGTCGGCTCGGGCCGCAGCGAACTGGCCCGCTGCGTCTTCGGCGCCGAACCGCCGTCGAAGGGGACCGGCGGCTACCGCTCCCCCGCCGCGGCCATCGCGGCCGGGCTGGCCCTGGTCACCGAGGACCGGAAGCGCTCCGGTCTGGTGCTCGGCATGACCGTCCTGGACAACATCGCGCTGGCCACGCTCGGCGCCACCCGGCGTGGCCCGCTGCTCGACATGACCGCCCGGCGCAAGCGGGTGGGCGAGATGATCGAGCGGCTGAGCATCCAGCCGGCCCGGTGCGCCACCATACCGGTGGCCGCGCTGAGCGGCGGCAACCAGCAGAAGGCCGTACTGGCCAAGTGGCTGCTGGCCGGGCCGAGGGTGCTCATCCTCGACGAACCCACCCGGGGCGTGGACATGGCCACCCGGGTCGACATCTACCGCATGGTCGACGACCTGGCCCGCGCGGGCCTGGCGGTGCTGCTCATCTCCTCCGACCTGACCGAGGTGCTCGGCGCCACCGACCGGGTGCTGGTGATGCGCCAGGGCCGGATCGCCGGCGAGCTGCGCTCGGACTCCACCACCGAGGACGAGATCCTCGCGTACGCGATCGGACAGGCCGCATGACCGGGCAACTCCTCAGAAAGCCCGCCCTCGTCGTCCGGGGGCGGGACGTCACCGTGACGGCGGCGTTCGTCGCGCTCATCCTGGCGCTGGTGGCGGTGGCCGCGTTCACCTCCGACACCTTCCTCACCCCGGTCAACCTCACCAACCTGCTCAAGCAGATGGTCACCACCGGCCTGCTCGCCTTCGGCATGCTGGTGGTCATCCTCACCGGCGGCATCGACCTGTCGGTGGGTTCGGTGGTGGCCTTCTCCGGCATCCTCGCCGCCGGTCTGGTGGCCGGACTGCCGATCCCGGTGGCCATGCTGGTCGGCCTGCTCGCGGGGGTGGCCTTCGGCGCGGTCAACGGCGTGCTGGTGGCCCGGTTCGGGCTGGCCCCCTTCGTGGTGACGCTGGCCTCGCTGACCACCATCCGCGGCCTGGCCTTCGTCTACTCCGAGGTGCCGATCGCGCCGGACGACCCGGCCTTCTTCACGCTCGGCTCCGCGATGGCCGGGCCTGTCCCGGTCGCCACCCTCATCATGCTGGCCGTCTTCGCCGTCGGGGGCGTCTTCCTGACCCGCACCCCGGCCGGGCGCGCCATCACGGCCATCGGCGGCAACGCCGAGACCGTACGGCTGGCCGGGATCAGCGTGCCGAGACACCTCACGCTCGCGTACACGATCAGCGGCGCCTGCGCCGGGCTGGCCGGGGTGATCCTGGCCAGCAGGGTGGGCATCGCGCAGCCGAGCGTGGGGGTGGCCTTCGAGCTGGACGCCATCGCCGCCTGCGTGATCGGCGGCGCCAGCCTGGCCGGAGGGCGCGGCTCGGCCCGCGCCACCTTCGGCGGCGTGCTGGTCCTGGTTCTGATCAACAACCTGCTCAACCTGTACGGGGTCCAGAGCTTCTGGCAGCAAGTGCTCAAGGGGTTGATCATCATCGCCGTCATTCTCGTCCAGCGCACCAACCGGGTGCGCGGCTGACCCCCCGGGAGAGAAATACCATGATCACAAAGAGGCTCGCGGGCCTGTTGGTGGCCGCCGCCGTGGTACTGGCCGGCTGTTCCTCCGAACCGGAGACCGCCGCCGGCGGCGGTGGCAAGCACACCATCGGCGTGGCCAACTTCATGCTCAGCGGCCCCTACTTCAGCGGCATGGACAAGGCCATCGCCGCCCAGGCCCAGAAGAAGGGCAACATCGACATCCTCAGCACCGACGCGGGTGGTGACGCCGCCAAGCTGGCCTCCAACGTGGAGGACCTGCTGAGCAAGAACGTGGACGCGATCATCATCTCCGGCGGGCCGCTGGAGTCGGCCCCGGCGGTGCTCAACTCCATCAAGGCGGCCGGCAAGCCGGTGGTGCTGGTGGACCGCAAGTTCGCCACCGGCGAGTACACCAGCTGGATCGGCCCCGACAACGAGGCCATCGGCCGCCAGAACGGCGAGTTCCTGGCCGAGAAGCTCCCGGACGGCGGCAAGGTCGGCATCATCAAGGGCGGCCCGGCCGACAACAGCATCGGCCTGGCCCGCACCAACGGCGTCAAGTCGGTGCTGTCCACCAAGCCCGGCATCACCCTGGTGGAGGCCCCCGACTTCGGCAACTGGGGCTCCGACGGCGGCCTGACCGTGATGGAGAGCCTGCTCGCCACCAACGCCGACCTGAAGGCGGTGTTCTGCGAGAACGACGCGATGTGCCTGGGCGCGCAGCGCGCCATCGCGGACGCCGGCAAGTCCGAGCAGATCATCATCGCCGGCGTGGACGGTCAGGCCGAGGCCCTGCAGGCCATCCTGGACGGCACCAACTACCTGGTCACCGGCCTCAACGATGCCGACATCATCGGCGCCATGGGCCTGGACCGCGCGGTGGACATCCTCAGCGGCGCCCAGGTCGAGAAGGACACTGTGGTGCCCTCCCCCCGAGTCACGAAGGAGAACGCAGCGCAGTTCCAGAACCCCGACGGCAGCTTCTGATCTTCTCGTGACTGGGTGGCGGACGGCGACGCCACCCAGTCCCCCAACCCCCTCAAGAAGGAAAAATGAAAAAGAGAGTCGCACGCCGTACGACCCTGGCCACGGCCCTCGTGCTGTCCGGCCTCACCATGACCAGCTCCCCCGCGGTGGCCGACGACCCGACCCGCCCTGGCTGGACCCTCCTCTACAACGAGACCTTCACCGCGCCGCTCAACCCCGGCAATGTCGGGTGGACCCGGGACACCTACGCCACCTCGTTCGACACGATCATGGACGACCCAGGACAGTGGTACCGCAACGACTACGGCCCCGCCTGGACCACGGCGCTCAACTCCTTCTCCACCTACCGCAAGGAGTTCCCCGTCGGCCAGAACGGCTGGCTGACCGCCTCCCTGTCGGCCAGGGACTGGAACAAGGACGGGGTCATCGAGAACCCGCCCACGCTCACCACCCAGCAACTCGGCTCGGAGAGCGTGGCCGTGATGAACGTGCCCGATCACACCGGCGGCGTCATCCTCCGCCCCACCAACGCGCTGCCCGACCGGTACCGGGTCGAGTACAAACTGAAGACCCTCGACTTCGGCGGCAAGCGGAACGGCTCGATCACCTACAACAACCGGACCAACGGCTACAGCAACACCGGCTGCAAGACCCAGCACCCCTGGGGTGAGGGCTCCCGCTCACCCGGCTGGTCCGGCAACGCCTCGGTCCTGTACTGCGAGTGGCAGGACGTACGGTCCGGCGTGTACGGCTACAACGGCTTCCACTTCATGGCGGTCGTCGACTTCGCCAACCCCGCGCCCCGGAACAACCACTTCTGGCACTACCGGCGCAAGGTCCTGATGGACTCCTTCTCCCAGCACCCCGACCGCGTCGGCTCCGGCACCGGCGGCCGGGTCTGCAACGCGGCCAACAACACGTACTACAACTACCGCGACAGCAACTTCAACACGGTCAACATGTGGATCAGCGGCCTGCCCAATTGGACCCCCGGCCCCGGCGGCCTGGCCGGCAACTCCCAGTGGTTCATGACCCCGTGCTCGGGCGGCGTGGCCGAACAGCAACTCTCCTCAGCGGCCGAACTCCAGCCGGAGCTCATGCCCAACCAGTACTACACCTTCGCCATCGAACGTGACGCCACCGGCTACATCCTGGAGGTAACCGGCAACTTCGCCCGCTCCGGCCAGCGCACCATCCGCATGCACCGCCCGTTCATCGTCAACAATGCCCCCATCTGGCACTACAACGTGACCCCCGGCGAGTACGACGGCCGCTACAACGCCAGCCTGGTCCAGAACGAGCCCAACGGCAGCACCACCTGGCCCAACCAGTGGCCGGCCGGATCGGCCTACCCCGACTACTTCGTCATCGGCGACCTCTACACCAACGTCTACGAAGGCAGCGCCAGCCTCACCGACCTCCGCCTGTACGTCCCGCAGACCACCAACCCCAACCTGGCCTTGAACAAGCCCGCCACGGCCGACAGCCAGTGCGCGGCCAACGAAGGCCCGGCCAAGGCGGTCAACGGCACCTACAACGGCGGCCTCTCCGACAAGTGGTGCTCCCTCGGTACCTCCAAGTGGCTCCGCGTAGACCTCCAGAACGCCACCACGGTCGGCAAGGTGGTCCTCCGGCACTCGGGCGCGGGTGGCGAGAAGACGTCCTGGAACACCAAGGACTTCGACCTCCAGATCAGCACCAATGGCACTAACTGGACAAACGTCGCCCAGGTCCGGAACAACACCGCCAGCACCACGACGCATACCTTCACACCGACATCGGCCAGATATATCCGACTTAACGTGATCACGCCGACGAGCGACAGCGACACCGCCGCCCGAATCTTCGAACTGGAGGCGTACGCGAGCTGACACAACAATGGGGCCGGCCACAATGACCGGCCCCATGTTCTGCCTGACACATCAGCAAGGCCACGACCCCCGGTCGCCCACACCCACGACCCAGCCCGAGAAGGCATCGTCCAAGCCGGATCATCTCCGACGGTATGACATCGCCGACAACATCACAGGCACCGTCAGCGCGTCGCCGCCGGGGAGGCAGGAGAGGCGGCGTCCAGCGAGGTGTAGCGCAGGTGGGGGCGGCCATCGGGTAACATGCTCACCGTCGCGCGGACACGGTAGACGCGTTCCATCCACTGTTCGGTCAGTACCTGGGCCGGCGGACCGGAGGCGACCAGGCGCCCGGACTCCATCAAGAGCAGATGATCGCAATACTGGGCTGCGAGGTTGAGATCATGCAGCGAGGCGATGACGGTGGTCGGGGCGTCGGCCAGCATCCGCAGCAGGTCGAGCTGATGGTGGATGTCGAGGTGGTTGGTCGGCTCGTCCAGGAGCAACTCGGTGGGCCGCTGGGCCAGGGCGCGGGCGATGTTGACACGTTGACGCTCCCCGCCGGACAGCGTCGACCATCGGCGCTCTCCCCAACCGGCCAGGCCGCACCAGGTCAGGGCCTTCTCGGCCTCCAGCACGTCGTCGGGATCGTCACGGCTCACCCGGGCGAGCCCCGTCCTGTACGGGATGCGACCCAGCAGCACAACGTCGGTGACAGTCATGTCGACGTCGGTGGAGGTCTCCTGCGCGACCACGGCCAGGCGGCGGGCGACCTCGCGCCGCGGTAACGCGCTGAGCCGGCGTCCGTCCAACAGGACCGTTCCCGTGCGCGGGCGGAGCAGCCCGGCCAGCAGGCGCAGCAGGGTCGACTTCCCGCTTCCATTGGGGCCCAGCAGCCCGGTGAGACGACCTTGGGGTATCGAGAGCGTGATTCCGTCGATGATGGGCGTGCCGTTGGCGCTCCAGGTGAGGTCGTGGGCGTCCAGGCTCATCTCGCGGTGCTCCTTCGGCGCATGACGGCCGCGAAGACGGGCACGCCGATCAGCGCGGTGAGTACGCCGACGGGTATCTCCCGAGGGGCGAACAGCGCCCGCGCGGCGGTGTCGGCCCACAGCAAGAAGATCGCCCCGTACACGGCGCAGGCCGGAAGCAGGATGCGGTGGCGGGAGCCGACCACGAATCGCACGGCGTGCGGCACGATCAAACCCACAAACCCGATCGCTCCGCTCGCGGCCACCAGAGCCGATGTGCTCAGCGCGGTGGTGACCAGCAGCGTGAGCTGTGTCCTTGCCGGGGAGACACCCAGGGAGGCGGCGGCTTCGCGCCCGAAGGCGAAGGCGTCCAGGGCGGGGGCGGCGGCCCAGCAGAGGGCCAGGGCGATCCCGGCGGCCGCCGCGCACAGGGCGGCGCCGCCCCAGCTCGCCGAGGCGAGCGAGCCCAGCAGCCAGAACGTCACGCTCCGCGTGCTCTGCGCGTCGCCGGCCCAGATGACGATCAGGCTGGTCACCGCGCTGAACAGTTGCGACACCGCGACCCCGGCCAAGACGACGCGGACGGAACTCGTCATCCCCGCGCCGGCCAACGCGAGAACGCAGCAGAAGGCCACGACGCTGCCGGCGAAGGCCCCCGTGGTCAGGGGGGCGGCGGATCCGAGGCCGAGGATCAGGACCGCCACGGCCCCGGTAGAGGCGCCGGAGGAGATACCGAGCAGGTAGGGGTCGGCCAGCGGGTTGCGTGTCAACGCCTGGAGAACCGCCCCGCACACGGCAAGGCCGCCGCCGACCAGCGCTGCGAGCAACACGCGCGGCAGGCGCAACTCCCAGACGATCGCGTCCTGCAGCGGGGGGAGCGACGTCACCGGCAGGCCCAGGTGCGCCGCGACGCTCCGGAACACCTCACCGATCGACAGGCCCGCCGCGCCGACGGTCACGGCGAACGCCACCGACATGGGGAGGACCAGCAGGCCGGCGCCGCCCAGCCAGACCGCGCCCGACCGCCTGCCGCGCCCGGCGGTGCCTGGCGCCGCCGGGCCGGGTCCTGTGGTTCGCGGGGGTGCGTGAGAGATCATCGCCGGGCGAAGACGACGTAGTCATCCAGGTACTGCCATACGGTGCCCACCTCCGTGAACCCGGCGGTCCGCAGGGCCGCGAGGTGGAACTCCAGCGGTGCGAGTGGCTGTGGCGGGCGGTCGGCGAAGCGCCGCTCGCGCTCGGGTAGCAGGGGGGCGAGCTCGGGGTGGCGGGCGGCCAGTTCCCACCACTGTTCCCAGGTGGCGGCGCCGCCGGCAAACGCCTCCCGTTGGACGGCGGAGTCGTGCTCGGCCGACAGCCGCCGCAGGACCTGCCGGTCCCCACCGAAGCGCAGGTGGTCGGCGTTGAGCAGCACGGCCCCTGGCGGCAGCAGCCGCGCGAGCTCGGTGTAGAGGGCCAGCAACTGCCCGGGCGACAGCCAGTGCAGCGCCGTGGAGCTGAGCACGGCGTCGAAGGTCCACGCCGACAGGGCTGATGACCAGTCGGCGCTCACCAGGTCGGCTTCGACCACGGTGGCGCGACCGTCGTGCCGTGCGAGCACGGACCGGGCGATCTGCGCCAGGACCGGATCGTAGTCGGTGGCCACCGCTCGCGCGCCCGGGAATCGGTGCAGCACTCGGTCGGCGATCGACCCGGGCCCACAGGCCAGGTCGAGCACCGTGGGATCGGCCGGGCAGAGGAGGTCGAGCACGTCCAGCATGACCTGGAAGCGGCTCTCCCGGTGGGCCACGTAGGCGGCCTGCTGCCGCTCCCATTGGGAGAGCAGGTCCTCGAAGGTCGGTGGGGTGAGGGAAACGGTCATCGGGGTCTCCTGGGGAAGGCGAGGGTGGGGGATGCCGGATGGGCCGCGGGCTGGCCCTTCCGCGGACGTCGGCCCGGGCGGGTACGGCAGGCGGGCTCCGCCGCAGATCAGCGATAGAGGTCCTGCAGGCCCTTGCTGACTTGCTCCACGGCGCTGACGCTTCTGATCGAGGGATCCATGGCCGAGCCGGGCACGACAATGAAGCGGTCGTTCTTGACGGCGGTGAGCTCGGATGCGACGGGATCGGACCGCAGGAACGCCTTCTTGGTCTCGGCGCTGTCGCCCTCGCCGCCACGGGTGAGGTCGGCGAGCACGATCACGTCGGGGTCGCGCCGGGCGATCGTCTCCCAGTCGCCCTCCGCCCATTGCTGGGTGATGTCGGGGAACGCGTTTTCGGCGCCGAGGAACGTGCTGATGGTATCGGGGAGCCCTCCGCGACCGGCGATGGCGGGGGTCTTGGTGCCGGAGTAGTACCACATCAGTTTCGTGTTCGTCCCGATGTGAGCTGCGGCCTTGGCGGTGTCCAGACGTCGGCGCAGGTCGGCCACCACGTCGCGGCCGCGGTCCTCGACATCGAAGATTTTTGCGATGTCACCGATCTCGGCGAAGACGGCCTCGAACGACAGCGAGGCCGGGATCAGCGCGCGGTCCTCACAGTCGTTGGCGGACAGGTAGGCCGGCACGCCGAGCTTGGCCAGGTCCTGACGTGTGCCGCCGGCGTCGGGGGCGTAGGCGGAGGCGCGCATCGAGTAGATGAAGTCGGGAGCGGCGGCAAGCAGGGCCTCACGGCCGGGATACTGGTCGGCCAGGACGGGGACCTTGTCGTAGTCGCTCTTGAGCTCGTCGAGCACCGGGTCCGTCCGATAGGCCGTACCGACCATCCGGTCCGCGAGGCCCAGCGTCAGCATGATCTCCGTCGCGTTCTGCTCCATGGAGACCGCCCGCCGCGGCGGTGAGGTGAGGCGAACAGGCAGGCCGCAGCTGGTCAGCTCCACAGCGGCGCGCGGGGGAGCCCCGGTGGGACCGCTGGAGGACGCGCCACCGGGGCCCGCACAGGCGGCAAGAGTCACCAGCAGGCTTCCGACCGTCCCGATGGAAATGATTTTCATAGTCGTTGAACTGTACAGGAAGGGAGGGGTGGTACGAAAGCGACGAAAGCAGTCGTCGGCAGCACGCCGTGCCGTCGCGTTGGGACAAGGGAAGCGAACCGATCGAACAGGAATCGCGTCTACGAACTGTGAAGCTTTCCAATTGGATCAGTCTCGGCCTCGCGGCGGCCGGGGTCTGTACAGCGGCTGTGGTGCTCTCGGGATCGGTCAGCGAGTCACTGCCCGTACCGTCCACCTGCCCGCAGCGCTGGGGCGGCAACGACATCGGCGGCTGGGTACCCGCCGCCGCCGACATCGACGGCGCGGCGGAGTCGCTCGTCCCCGGCTCTCCGGGGGGACCGATGACCAACTACCTCATCCGGTTCGCCTACCCCAATGGCCACGCCCTGTGGGTGGGCAGCGCCGAGGAGGTCAACCACTGCGTGAGGACGACCAACGGCACGGTCGGCAGCAACTCGTACACCGGGTCCGCCATCACCACCGCCTACAAGGACGGAATTTGGCGGCCCGTACCGCCGGACGACCCCTGCCGGGGCCCCGGCGACCGAAAGGATCAGGACAAACAGATGGTTTCAGGACGACCCGGCCGACTCACCGTGTGCAGGGACGCCACGTACGCAAGGCCGCCCTACCGGAAACGGCACGGCAGGGACATCGCCCGCGACCTGGCCAAGACACTGAACTCCCTGGACACCGTGCCGAGCCAGAACACACGCCAAGGGCTTGGCGGCGTTAACGAACGCGGCATCCGCCTCATATTCGATTATCCGGAAGGACCGGCCGCCGCGGTAACGATCTCAATGAACTGCGTCCCCGCCATCAACAACGGCATGCTCCAGGCCGACCTGGACGACCACGTCCGCGACCAGATGCTACGCCTCGCCCCATCTTGACCTGTGGATCCCCGGTACAGCGATCGCGGTCCCCCAGGCGCCCGATTTCGCCCGGCGCATCTGTGGGGAGCTGAGGGGGGACCGTCTGGATGACCTGCTGTTGGTGATCTCGGAACTGATCGGGCCTACCAGCGCGGCCTCAGGACGGGGTGAGGAGCTCGCGGGCCTCCTCCTCGGTGGCATGGCGGGCGTTGAGCACGGCGTCTCGGAGAACTTCTCGGGGTACGGCGTCGGAGGAGTGTACTCTGACCATGACGCCGCCGTCCTGCCGGATGTATTGCTGGAGCCCGCACGGGCATCCCCATTCCGGTTCCGGGATGCGGCCGGTGAGGTACCAGAGCCCGGGACGCTCCAGGACACACCGAGGATGCTCGTCGCGGCCGAGGGGCGCAGCGAGGAACGCCCCCGCACACATTTCCTCGGACCACCCACGCTCAGCGGTGAGCACGATGGTGTGGTCCTGCCAGACCTTGACCACCCGCTGATCCAGAGGTTCGAAGAATGCGCTCACCCCTGAGGTGTCGCGTCCACTGACCCGGTATCCCGGGATCTGCACGACGTAGAGCAGGTCACGCACCGGCTGCAAACGGGCGGCCAAATCCGCGGCAACAGCCGCTGCCTGCTTGTCGACACGGTGTTGCACCACGAGGTACACGGTCGTGACCACCAGTGCCGTCGTCACCGCGACCGCGCCGAGGGCGACCCTGCGCTGCGAGAGCATCCCCGCCGCCAGCGCGAACGGCAGACCGCTGGCCAGAAACATCAGCGGTTCCCTGCCGAACGGCAGCTCCAGCTCGGCATTGGCCCAGGCGCCACCGACGAAACCCACCGCCCCCACCAGAAATACCAGCGCCGCCCAGGAAACCCGGCCCCCGGGGCCACGCGACGTCAGCGGAGATCCCTGGCGGACGGTCCAGGCGACCAGACACAGCGCGCCAACCATGGGCACAGCCAGGAGGGCCAGCAGGGCGGGTGAGCCGCCGAAGAGGATCACCACAACAACCCACAGCAGCAACGGGCTCAGCAGGGAGCCAACCAGCCAGGCCGCGGCGATCTGCCTAACCACCGCCTTCCGACCGCTCACCTCGCCCCTACCAGGCCCACCGGCACAGCTTTGCCCACCACGATCAACGGTTCCATACCTCGCATACCAGGATGATCTTCTCAATCCGTTCGGCGCGCCAGAGCCCGGCTACTCAGCCTGGGCTGAGTACGACACAGATACAGGAGGTCAGACGGGTTTGCAGTAGACGGCGATGTGCTGGTCGATGACGAAGCCGGCCTTCGCGTAGATGTCGGCCGCGTCGGTGGGGTTGTCGGCATCGGTGTCGAGGGCGGCGTGGGTGTAGCCGGCTCGGCCGGCCGCGCCCAGTACGTCGGCGAGTAACGAGGTCGCGACGCCGCGCCGGCGCCAGGAGTCGACGGTGCCGACCTGGCCGATGTAAAGCCTGTCGGGTGCGGCGTGGGCGTACGGCAGGACATAAGCGATGATCTTGTCGTTGGCGAGCGCCACTCGGGACAGGTCGGGCAGGAAGGTTTCCGATCGTACGGTCAACGCCGCCCAGGACTCGAAATCGCGATCCTGGTGGGCCCAGAGGTCGCGGAAGGCCGAAGTGTGCACGGCGTGCAGCTCACGGTCTTGGGCTTGATCGTAGGGGGCGATCCGCACGCCGGCGGCGGGTGTGGCGACCGGCGGTGGCGTGGTGGGCGCTGTCATCTGCAGGAAGTATCGACCTACGGTGAAGCCGAAGCGTTCGTACAGGCGGCTCGCGGACGTGTCGGCGACGCCGGCGGCGACCTGGCCCAGCCATTCCGTGTCCGGTGCGGTCTCGGCGTGGCGTGTTGCGGCTCGGTCGAGTTGCCAGGCCAGCAGTTCGCGGCCGATCCCTGCTCCGCGCCGGTCTGGGTGGACGCCGCCGATCAGCTCGATCCGGTGGCCGCCCTCGGGTGGGGGTGGCACCAGCGCGGCGGCCACCAGCCGACCCTCCGCGTCGGTGATCAGCAGGGTGTCCGTCGCCGGGTCCTTGACCTCGTTGTTCACCACATCTTCGATCTCGGCGGCGGTGTGCCCGGCGTTCCAGCCGCCGGCCTGGAAGACAACGTTGATCAGTTCGGCAACCGCCGCCGCGTCATCGGCATGGTAGGCGCGCGCGTGGAAATCCTTCATCGATCCACCATAAGAAGCATCGCAACCGACTTCCGTGCCGCGGCGGCTGCGAGGGCGCCACCTGCCGCCAATGATCTGGCAATTCGCTTATTTCCTCTCGTGTAGAGGTGTGGTATGGAACAGGTACCAAGTCGGAAGATGCTGAAACTCGCCGAGGAATACAACACGACGCGCGGCCATGAACTAAAGGGCTTCTTGTCGTCCTCGTCGGGGTTCATGCCACGGTTCCCGACTGTTCGATCGTTTCCGCGCAGCCATGCGGCGTGGGACGAGGTCATCGCGTCTATGCCGGAACTGTGGCGCACCGTTACGTTGCGCCAGGTCCTTCGTGAGATGCCGGTGCTCGGCGCCGATCAGAACGATCTTCCAGACGAGTTCGTCTGGCGGGCGTCGGTGGCGCTGAGCATATTCGCGCACGCGTACGTGAAGGTGGAGGTGCTGCCCGACGATGGGTTACCGCCATCGATCACGGTGCCCTGGGCCCAGATCAGCGAGCGCCTGGGCCGCCGCGAGCCCCACATGTCGTACAACGACCTCATCGTTTACAACCATCAGCTGCGTGACGTGACCCTGCCGAACCCATACCAGGTCGAGAACATGGAACTTCTCGTTCCCAGTGTGGACAACAGGGAGGAAAGACGCTTCTATCTGGCGCAGGTCGAGATCCTTGCCCGGGCGACCCCTGTCGTCACCTCGGTGGTGCGCGCCCAGGAAGCCGCGGTACGCGACGACCGGGAGACCGTGGCCGCCGAGTTGACGCTGATGCTGCGGACCTGGCTGGACATCATCGAGCTGTCCTTCCGGAAGGTGGATCCCAACCCGCTGTCCGCCACCTACATCGACCAGGTGGTATGGGCCAACACGGTTGCCCCGCTGGCGGTACCGATCAAATCCGGTACCGCGGTGCCAGGAGGGGAAGCCTCCCCGATCTTCCATCTCATGGACGCCTTTCTCGGGCGCAAGCACAAGGAGTCCCGTCTCGGCAAGGAGGTCGCGGAACTGCGAGAATGGTTTCCCCCGCATCACATCGCCTTTCTGGAGGCGGTGGAGAAGGTCTCCGTACGCGATTACGTCGCCGCGAGCGGAGACCGGCGGCTACAGAACCTTTTCGCCACACTGTTCGACGTCTACGCCGGGAAGATGGGCTATCTGGGCATCCATCGGACGAAGGTCTACGGTTTCCTGGAACTGGCGTTCAAAGTCGGCCGGTCGAAGACCGTCACCGGCATCGTCGGCGGCTTCAAGGAGCAGCACTGGAAGACCCTTGACGCGATCTTGGAGGAGACCCGCCTCGAACGCTACCGGGAACTGCCTCCGCACGTGCAGTACGCACGAGTACGGTTCCGGGACGCGGCGGCAGCGGCGGGAACCGTAACGCATGTGACGTTGGACGCCGCCGACACCGGCGTCATCTACCGCCCCGGCGATCGCTGCGCCGTGCTGCCGGAGAACCGGCCGGAAATGGTCGAGGCCACGGTCCGGGCACTGGGTGCCACGGGTGCCGAGCAGGTGCCCCTCACCGTCGCGTGGCGCGAGGCGATTCGCTACCGCGCCCGGCATCCGCTGTCCACTGAGACGCTGCCGTTACGGACGTTCCTGTCCTACGCCAAGCTCCGGCCGCTCACCCACGGCGTGGTCAGGGCACTGGCGGAGGCCACGGGCTCGCCCGGTCTGCGTTCGGTGGCCACGGGGACCGGACTGCGGCAGTGGGAGCTGTCCGACGCCCTGGAACTGCTGGGCGCGGAAGGGTACCGGGTGGGCGAGCTCCTCACCGGGGAGCTCCGGGATGACCGGGCGCTGGCCAAGATCATTCCGCCGGAGACATTCCGCATGTACTCGATCTCGTCGAGCCCGTCGAAGGGTGCTGAAGAAGCCGGCGACGAGGTCCGGCTCACCGTGGCCCGGCTGAGTCACCAAGCGGGCGGCGACAGCCCGCGCGGAAGCGGGACCGAACTGCTCGGCACCGCCTCCACCTATCTGACCTCGACCGGGACAACCGTCGAATCCATTCCGTTCCAGGTGGTGCGTCCCGGTCGGTTCAGCCTGCCACGGGACGCCACGCGCCCCATCGTCATGTTCGCCGGAGGCGTGGGTATCGGCCCGTTCCTCGGATTCCTGGCCCACCGGCTGGCGGACCCCGCAGCCGGGGAGAACTGGCTGTTCTTCGGCACGCACACACGCGGCCACTTCTACGGCGAGAACGAGATCCGGACAGCGCTGCAGGGCGGCAAGCTCGCCCTGTACGTCACGTTCTCCATCGAGGGCGGCGGGTTGCGCGCGGCCCCAGGCGAGAACCCACGGACGGTCGCCGGCCCTCCGAGGCGTCTCCACGACGCCATCGCCAACGATGTGGACGCACAACGGGCGCTGTGGGACCTGCTCCGCGGCGAACAGGACGGTGGCCGCGGCGCCTACTTCTATGTCTGCGGTCGTGCCGGGTTCGCGGGAAGTGTCCTGGCGACGCTCAACCAGGTGGCCAGGCGCTTCGCCGACCCGGGAGAGCCACCCGAGACCGTTGTGCGGCGGCTCGTCGCCGAGGGCCGCTACATGCAGGACGTGTTCAGCACCTGGACGCCCGCGGAGAGCACGGACACGGTCTACGACATCTCGGATGTCGCGCTGCGCACCACCGCAGAAACCGGGCAGTGGCTGATTCTCGACGACCAGGTCTACGACATGACGGAGTTCCTCCACCTGCACCCCGGAGGCCCCCGCATCATCACCGAGAATGTCGGCCTCGACGCCACCGCCGAATATCGGGCCGTCCTGCACCATGAGAACAGCGAAATCGACGCGATGCTCGCCATGTACCGGATCGGCAGAGTCCGGCGCCTGGACCTGGGCGACCATCACGGCACCGTCGTGCTACCCGGGCACGGCACCGTGCGGATCTCCCTCAGCGAGCTGTATGAGCAATGGGTTCATCTCCTGCACCTGATCACCGCCATGTCCAATGCCCTGGAGAACGACTGGGGATTCATGACGGGAGTGATGACGCGCGGAGACGAGGGCCCCGACGAGGTCAACGCCCTCAAGGTCCAGTACGCCTCCAACGCGCACCAGCGCTTTCTCGGCAGCTACTACAAGGCCGTACTGGAAGAGGAACTCCCGCGGCTGTGGACCCTGACGACCGGCCTCACCGCGCCGGAGGCATCGGTCTCCGATCCCCACACCGTTCTCGCCGAAGCCATGACCACAGCCGACGCCGTCGCCGCCGAACGCTTCGCGGAGGAGTTTCGGATCCGCTACCGATCCGTCGCGGGCGACCACGCCTCCGTCCACGAAGACACCTGGTCGACCCTGCGCGCCCTCTGTGCCGAAGTCAGGAAACACGATCAGGCGTTCCTGGCGGAGCTGCGGTCGGTCATCCGTGACGGTGTCATCGTCTTCGAGCAGTTCGAGGCCGGTACGGCAACCGGCGGGGCCGAGCGCCTGATGGCCGTGCTCGGTCACGTGCCCACGATCATTCGCTCCTACCACAAGGCCCTGCTCCACGGCGTCGGCGCCGCCTGAACGGACAGTCGGCACCTTATATTCAGGGGGCCGGTCCGGAACCGGCCCCCTGAAAGGGGTCAGGCGAGACCGGCGAAGCGCAGCAAGAGGTCCTTGATCTCGGTGGCCGCGTAGGTGTCCTTCTCCAGTGGCTGGTCTGAGAGGAGGACCGGGCCGTCCAGCGGGTTGTCGGGGATGCGCCCGTGGCTGCCCCGTACGCAGGACGGGTCGAGGGGCACCACCGGCATCGTGTAGCGGAAGCCCAGTTCCTTCTTGGCCAGAGCGAGGCCGGCCTTGGCCTTTACCAAGGGGTCAGCGGGGTTCATGAAGAGTTCGGCTGGGTCATAGCCGGGTTTGCGGTGGATGTCCACCAGGCGGGCGAAGTCGGGGGCGACCTTGTCGTCCAGCCAGTAGTAGTAGGTGAACCAGGAGTCGGGCTCGGCGATGGCGACCAGTTCTCCGGCGCGGCCGTGGTCGAGGCCGTAGGCGGCCTTGCCGTCGGCGTCGAGTACCTCGTCCACGCCGGGTAGTTCGGCGAGGAGTGAGCGGACCTTGGGGACGTCGGCTTCGTCGCGCACGTATATATGGGCGAGTTGGTGGTCGGCGACCGCGAAGGCGCGGGAGGTCCAGGGGTCCAGGTACTCCATCCCGGCCTGCCGGTAGACCGAGAGCAGCCCTTCGCGGCGTAGTGCCCGGTTGATGTCGACCGGGCGGGACACGTCGGTGATGCCGTACTCGGACAGGACCACGGTGGCCGCGCCGAGCGAGGCCGCGTCGTCCAGCAGGGGGCCGAGGATCCGGTCCACGTCCTGGGCGGCCTTGATCGCCTCCGGGCCGGA
The DNA here is from genome assembly GCF_018476525.1 of Acrocarpospora catenulata. Taxonomy (GTDB): domain Bacteria; phylum Actinomycetota; class Actinomycetes; order Streptosporangiales; family Streptosporangiaceae; genus Acrocarpospora; species Acrocarpospora catenulata. The sequence continues at coordinate 37,283 of NZ_JAHCST010000019.1, read as the reverse complement.
GGGGCCGAAGCGCTGGAGGTCGTAGTCGAGGTGCGGCACGTAGACCAGGGTGAGGTCGGGCCGTTCCCTGGCCATGATCCGGCGGGCCGCCTCGACGATCCAGGTGCTGGAGGCGATCCCGGCCTTCGGGCCCCAGTACGTGAACAGCGGGAAGCGTCCGAGTTCGCGGGTGAGGTCCACCCGCAGCTCCGGCGGGGTGGTGTAGCAGTCCGGGCCCTTGCGGCCGTCGGCGTGGTAGATCGGGCGGGGGGTGACGGTGAACTCGGTGTCCGCGCCCATCGCGTACCACCAGCAGATGTTGGCCACCTTGTAGCCCGGGTGCACGCGGCGGGCCTCGTCCCACAGCTTGGGGCCCTCCACCAGCGCGTTGTGCTGCCGCCAGAGCAGCACCTCGCCCAGGTCGCGGAAGTACCAGCCGTTGCCGACGATGCCGTGGTCGCGCGGCGGGCGGCCGGTCAGCAGCGTCGACTGCACCGAGCAGGTCACGGCGGGCAGCACCGTGCCGAGCGTGGCGGGCGCGCCGAAGCGGCGCAGGTTGGGCATGTGCTCCAGCAGCCGGGGGGTGAGCCCGACCACGTCGACGACGACGAGGGGTTTCACGCTCACGCCTCCTCCTTGAGTCCTAGATTGATCAGCCGGTCCCTGGTCCAGGCCAGCTCTCTGGCGATCCCGTCCACCAGCTCGTCCCGGGTGCTCGGGCGCCGGTCCGGCGGCAGGGCCTGCCAGGTGTAGGTCTCCACCTCGATGTGGTGGGTACGGGCGACCGGCCCGCCGAGCACGGTCCCGAGGGTGTCGGTCAGCACGTCCTGGGTGGAGCCCAGCGGCGCGGCGGGCGCGGCGTGCAGCGGCACGTGGAAGTGCACCCGCCAGGGGGAGGTGCCCGGCAGGCCCCCGTCGAGGGCCTCGCCCAGGTCGTCGGTCCCGGGTGTGCCCTGCTCGCGGGTCTGGTGCAGGAACCTCGGCTCGGCGAACGCGGCCAGGGCGTCCCGGCCCGCCCGCGGGTCGTCGATCCGCAGCGCGGCGGACGCCTGCATCTTGACGATCGGCAGGCCCGCCGCCGCCAGCCGGCCCACGGCCGCGGCCGGTTCCTCGAACTGCACTGCCAGGTGGCAGGTGTCCAGGCAGAGGCCGAGGTAGCGGGTGTCGACGCCGCTCAGGTGCTCCACCGCCTGCGCGGTGGTCTCCACCACGCAACCCGGCTCGGGCTCGAAGCCGACCCGGACCGTCTTTCCGGTGGTCTCGGACAGCCGGGCCAGTTCCTCGGCGAGCCAGGCCACCGCCCGCCCCGCCGTCTCCGCCCGCGCGTGGTCCCAGGGCGTACGCCAGGCCAGCGGCAGCGTGGAGACGCTCCCGGCCGTGACGTCGTCGGGGAGGAGCGGGATGAGCAGGCGGGCCAGGTCGAGGGTGTAGTCGAGCCGGTCGGGGGTGGTCCAGTCGGGGTGGTAGACCCGCAGCTTGGCCTCGGCCTCGTTGTGGAACCCCCGGTACGGGAAACCGTTGAGGGTCACCACCTCCAGGCCCTCCCGGTCCAGCGCGGCGCGCAGCCGTACGGGTTCTGCGGGGCTGGCGAGCAGGGCGTCGGCGACCGGGCGGGACAGCCAGAGGCCGACCCCGAGCCGGGGCACCCCCAGCCGCCGCCGCACCGGACCGGCGTAGTGGCGGAGCTGGGCCAGCACCCCGGCCAGGTCCTCGGCCGGGTGCACGTTGGTGCAGTAGGCCAGGTGCACGGTGGAACCGTCGGGATGGCGGAACCTCACGGCGCCACACCCCGTTTGATGGTGTTGCCCGCGTAGTCGGCGGCCGGGGCCGCGTCGTCCGCCAGGTCAAGGCGCCCGCTCTGGCCGTAGAAGGTGACCGGATTGGTCCAGAGCACCTGCTCGACGTCGGCCTCGGTGAAGCCGTCGGCCAGCATGGCGTCGCCGACCGCCCGGGTCTTCAGCGGGTCGCTGTGGCCCCAGTCGGCGGCCGAGTTGACCAGGATCCGCTCGGTGCCGTACTGCCGGAGCAGCGCGATCATGCGGTGCACGTCCATCTTGGTGTCCGGGTAGACCGAGAAGCCCAGCCAGCAGCCGCTGTCGGCCACCATGCCGGCGGTCATCTCGTTGAGGTGGTCGACCAGGACGCGCTCCGGGGGCAGGCCGGAGTCCTTGACCACCTCCAGGGTGCGCCGGGTGCCGGCCGCCTTGTCCCGGTGCGGGGTGTGCACCAGCACCGGCAGGCCGTGCTCGGCGGCCAGGGCCAGCTGGGCCTGGAAGACCTCGTCCTCGGCCGGGGTCATCTCGTCGTAGCCGACCTCGCCCACCGCGACCACGCCGTCCTTGGCCAGGTAGCGCGGGAGCAGGTCGAGCACCGGGCGGCAGCGCGGGTCGTTGGCCTCCTTGGGGTTGAGGGCGATCGCGCAGTGGTGGCGGATGCCGTACTGGGCGGCCCGGTACGGCTCCCAGCCGAGCAGTCCGTCGAAGTAGTCGGCGAAGGTGCCCGGGGAGGTGCGCGGCTGGCCCAGCCAGAAGGCGGGTTCCACCAGGGCGCGGACCCCGGCGTCGTACATCCGGCGGTAGTCGTCGGTGGTGCGGGAGGTCATGTGGATGTGGGGGTCGAAGATGCGCATCACAAGGCTCCGCTGGACAAGGAGGGAAGTTCGGTGGTCAGCTCGGCGAGCACCTCGGGGTGGCGTTCGACGACCGGCCAGATGTCGGCGGGCACCTCGCGCCCGGCGGCGGCCCGTTCCCGGGCGAAGTCGGCCATCATGCGGGCCAGCTCGCGGTCGGCCCGGGTGTCCAGGCCGCGCACGGTGTCCAGCGGGACCCCGGTGAACACGCACTTGAGCACGGCCTGCCGGTAGGCCTCCGCCGGCAGCCGGGCTGCGCCGTACGAGCCGAGGGCGGCGCCGATCAGGCGGGTGTCGCTGGTGCGCAGCGCGTCCCGGACGATGGGCAGCCCGGCGTCGCCGAGCCGTCCGTCCAGGGCGTCGAGACCGGCCAGCACGCCCAGGCGTTCCGCGGTGTCGCCGTGCGTGTACAGGTCGAAGAGCAGCTCGCCGAGCGCCTCTCCGTCCAGCGGGAGCGCGGTGAGCAGGGTGGCGCGGACCGCCAGGTCGACGGTCCAGCCGGTTTCGGGGAGCGGGCCACGGCCGCAGGCCCGCCCGGCGGCGGGGAAGAGCGCGAGCACGGCACCCGGGTCGGCCTTGACCTTGGCCTCGGCGGCGTCCAGCCACCGGGTGCCGTCCTCGGTCAGTCGCGGGCGAACAGGGGGGATCATGACACCGCCTTTCTCAGGAAGTGAAGGGAACGTTCGGCCACCATGGGGGCGGCGTGGCTGTGCCGAGGCAGCTCCACGCTGACCAGCCCCTGGTAGCCGGTGGCGGTGAGCGCGGCCAGCACCGGCGGGAAGTCGATCTCGCCTTCGCCGAACTCCAGGTGCTCGTGCACGCCGCGCCGCATGTCGTCGATCTGCACGTTCACCAGGTACGGCCCCGCCCGCGTCACGCAGTCGGGGACCGGATCGGGTTCCAGGCAGCGGCAGTGGCCGATGTCCAGGGTGAGGCCGAGCCGCGCGGGCCGGCCGAGCATGTCGCGGAGCCGCTCGTACCCGGCCACGGTGTCCACCAGCATGCCCGGCTCCGGCTCGAACCCAAGCGTGACGCCGAGCGCGTCGGCCTCCTCCAGCACGGCTTCGACGCCTTTGGCCAGGTTGTCCCAGCCGTCGGCGACTTCGGGGGGCTGAATGCCGCTCCAGAACGAGACGGCCTCCGCGCCCAGCTCGGCGCCCACCTGGACGGCCTTCTTGAGCAGGTCCACCCGGGGGGCGGCCTCCTCCGCCGGGTGCACCAGGGTCGGGTAGTGCTTGCGCCTGGGGTCCAGCACGTACCGGCCGCCGGTCTCGATCACCAGGGCCAGGCCGAGCCGGTCCAGCCACCGCCCGACCTGCGCCACCCGCCGCGCCAGGAACGGCCCGTACGGATCGAGGTGCCCGCTGTCCAGCGTCAGCGCGACACCTTCGTAGCCCAGGTCGGCGAGGAGGACCAGCGCGTCCGACAGCCGGTGGTTGGCGAACCCGTTGGTGCCGTAACCGAACCTCATGTCGGCGACACCTTCCTGGACAGGTTCGCCGCCACCGGGTGCGCCGCCGCCAGGGCGAGCGCGGGGGCCAGCCGCCCGCTGCCGGCGGTGAGCGCGGCCTGCAACGGCAGCAGCCCGAGAATGCTCTGGCCCACCGCCGCCCGGGTGACCTTGGCGTCCCGGCTCCGGGCGGCGGCCAGCTGGGGCCGTCCGACCAGCGCCGCGTACCCGGCCAGCAGGCCGAACCCGGCCAGTTTGGCCCACCGGTCGCCGCCCTTGGCGATGTGCCGCGCGGCCAGGCCTGCGGCCACGGCGGTGGCGGCCAGGGTGACCGCCGACCGCAGGTTCGAGCCGCCGGTCACCTCGCCCCGGCTGAGCGCGGTGACGCCCAGCGTGTGCGCGGCCACCGAGGCGGCGGCCAGCGGGCTGGCCGAAGGGCTGCCGAGCAGCACGTCCAGGCCGCGCGCGGCGGCCATCGCCACCGGCCCGGCCACGGTGTCCTTCAGCCTCAGGTCGTAGGCCCAGACCACGCCGGCCAGGCCGGTGGCCACGGCGAGGCCGCGCCGTCCGCCGGAGAGCCCGGCCAGCGCGACCCCGCTGACGGTCAGCCCTGCCGCCACCGCCAGCGCCTGGCCGGGGCGGATCCGCCCGGACGGTATCGGCCGTTCCGGGCGCTCGGTGGCGTCCAGTTCCCGGTCGGCGTAGTCGTTGAGCGCCATGCCCGCCCAGTACAGGCAGACCGAGGAGGCGGCCAGGCCCGGCTGCGCCGTGCCGCCGGCCAGGGTGTCGCCCGGCACGGTCAGCGCGGCGGGGGCCCGGACCAGCTGGGCCAGCGACGCGAGATCCACCTCACGCCTCCAGCCACTGGCGGAGCGCCTCGTACTGGGCGTGCAGCCGGTGTTCGCCGCTGCCCACCGGGTCCTTGAAGAAGAACCCGAACTCGGCCACCGGACCGGCCACCCCGCGCTCGTGCGCGCGGGCCATCAGCCGGGCCAGGTCGAGCACCAGCGGCGCGGCCAGCGCCGAGTCACAGCCCTGCCAGGTGAACTGCATGGACATGCGCACGCCGAGGAAGCCGTCGAAGGTGATGTGGTCCCACGCGGTCTTCCAGTCGCCCAGGTGCGGCACGTTGTCGATGTGCGTCTGGCCGTCGACCTGGTGGCCCAGGATCTCGGCCAGCGCCCGGTCCTTGGAGATCTTCTTGCTCTCCCCCGCCGCCGGGTCGGCCAGGGTGGCACCGTCCCCGCCGCCCAGCAGGTTGGTGCCCGACCAGGACCGTACGGCCAGGCCGCGCACCGCGAACAGCGGCGCCAGCGCGGTCTTGACCAGCGTCTCCCCGGTCTTGGCGTCACTGCCGGCGTACGGCAGGCCGCGCCGCCTGGCCAGTTCGTCCAGCGCGGGCAGCCGGGCCCCCGTGGACGGGGTGAAGTCCACGTACGGGCAACCGGCGCTGAGCGCCGCGTAGGCGTACAGCGAGCTCGGCGGCAGCAGGGGGACGTCGCCTTCGAGCGCCCGCTCCAGCGCGGCCAGGCTCAGGTGGGCGGGGTCGGGAGCCGCGGGCGGCTCGGTGGAGGAGACGTTGATCACGATGACCCTGGCCAGGCCGCGCCGCTCGCGGAACTCGGCCAGGTCGCCGATGAGCCGCCGGGCCACAGCCGCCTGGCTGTCCTGTCCGGAGCCGCCGGACGGGACCGTGACGCCCGGCCGGATCTCGGAGTCGGCCGCGTCCAGCGCGGGCCGGACCAGCTCGGCCAGCGGGGGCGGGATCACCCCCGACCGGGTGAGCTCCTCGGCCCGCTTGGTCAGCGGTGTGCTGGTGACGTCGTGACCGCCGAACACCAGGTGACCGAATCCGGGCAGGCCACTCCCCCGGAATTCCGGCAGTTCAGTTACGCATCCGATCGGAGGCGCCAGCCCGGCCCGGAGGGCCGCCGCACCCGCGACGACCGTCGTCGCCACCGAACCCCGTGCCCCGATCAGCCAGATCCCGACCATCATGACGACAGGCGGGTCGAGGGCGTGCGGGGGGACAGTCGTGGAGACATGGGAAATTCCTTCCTGACATGAGGTGTTCAGTCAGGCAAGGCGCGCGCCGCCGCGCTTGTTGCCGGGTAGTGCTGGTACCGGAATCGACCATCGGGGTGCCGCCGACAGCTCAATTTCCGTTGGACGTCCGCGCGGCCGGCGCGAGGCCGATCGCGGCGGGGTCGTCCATGATGTGATCGGCAACCATGCTCGCGGCGCCACGCGAGGCGGCGCCAAAACCCAGGTTGGAGGGGAGGAACCGGCAGCGTGCCGCCGGACCTGCCACGACGAGCCGTTCCAGCTCGGCTTGAGCCGGCGGGATGAGCCGCTCGGCCAGCCGGGCGAAGTAACCGCCCACCACGATCACTCTCGGGTTGAAGAGGTTGACCAGGATCGAGCCGCCGAGCCCGAGCCATCTGCCCACCTCCGCGACGGCGGCCAGCGTGCGCGGTTCGCCCGCCGCCAAAGCTCTGGAGATCTCCTTCACTCGTTCCTCGGGGTCCGGCGCAGGAACCGCGCCCGGCCTGACCCGATGCTTGACCTGGGACTCATACGCCCGATGGGGGGTGGCCGTGCGTACCAGTGCGGCCAGTCCCACCTTCGTCTCCCAGCAGCCGGTACGGCCACAGCCGCAGCGTCGTCCGGTCGGGTTGACCGGCAGGTGGCCGACCTCCCCGGAAAAACCGTCCGCGCCCCGGAGCAGCCGCCCGCCGACTATGATCCCCCCACCGACGCCGACCTCGCCAGTCAGGTAGACCATGTCCGGGGTCCCGGCCGCCACGCCCGAGGTGAACTCGGCCAGCGCGGCCAGGTTGGCGTCGTTGTCCACGCCCACGGGCGCCCGGAATCCGCCCAGCTCGGCGCGGAGCCGCTCGGCCAGCGGCAGGCCGTCCCAGCCCAGATTGGGGGCGAGGGTGACCACACCGGGGCCGATGTCCACCAGACCGGGGACCGCGACCACGATGCCGCCGGGGGCCGCCCCGGCCCGGCGCATCTCGGCGATGGCCCTGCGGGCCACCCGGCCGAGCTCCACCAGCGAGCGGTCCGGCCCTTCGCCCATCGCGTCGAACGCGATCCGCCGCTCGACCAGGACCCGCCCTGCCAGGTCGACGCCGTGGACCGCGATGTAGTCGACATTGATCTCCATGCCCAGCGCGCCGACGTGCGAGCCGTCCAGCGCCACCGCCCGGCGGGGGCGGCCGATGGCCCCCGCCCTGGCCGTGCCCACCTCGCGGACCAGGCCGCGTTGGATGAGCTCGGCCATCAGGCTGGAGACGGTGGCGCGGTGCAGCCCGGTGGCGTCGGCCACGTCCGAGCGGGAGCACGGGCCCTCATCCCGCAGGTGCCGGAGCACCAGCGAGAGGTTGGCCCGGCGCAGGGAGGCGTGCCCGGATCCCGCGGGGTGGGTCCGGTGGCCCGTGCTCGCCGGCGCACTGGCTGGTGCACTGTTGGGTGCGCTGACCGGTGTGCTGGCAGGCTGGCGTGGCACGTCACTCCCCTCTTTGTATTTATTGGAGATTAATTAACCGTGTTATAACACGGGTCAACACGCCGGACACCCCTGCGAAATATCACGAATTCGCATCGGGACCCCGCTCCTCCGGTCAGTCCTGTGCCCGGCCGCCCGCGACGCGGCTGATCATGAGGGCGACCAGGATGATCACGCCGTACACCAACTGCTTCCACTCGCCCGGCACGCCCTTGAGGGTGAGGATGTTCTCCACCAGGCCGATCACCAGCACGCCGGTCAGGGCGCCGAGGATGGTGCCCTTGCCGCCGTCCATGCTGACGCCGCCGATGACCGCCGCGGCGAACACCATGAAGATCCAGCCGACCCCCTGGTTGGCGCTGATGCCGCCGAGCCGCCCGGTCTCCAGCACCCCGGCCAGCGCGGCCAGTGTGCCGCCGACGATGAAGACCACCCAGAGCACCCGGTCCACCCGGATGCCCGCCGCCCGGGCCGCGTCGGCGTTGCCGCCGATCGCGTACAGGGCGCGGCCGGCCCGGAAGTAGGCCAGCGCGGCGATCCCGGCGGCGAACAGCAGGCCGGTGATCCAGACCGCGGCCGGCAGGCCGAGCCAGGTGGCGCCGCCCAGGTAGAGGAAGGACTCCGGGAGCGCGAACAGGCTCTTGCCGCCGGTCAGGCCGAGCTGCAGGCCGTGCACCACGATCAGCATGGCCAGGGTGACCACGAACGCCGACAGCTGGAAGCGCATGATCAGGAAGCCGTTGAAGGCCCCGATGGCCGCGCCGATCAGCAGGCAGAGCGGGATGGCCAGACCGGACGGGATGCCCAGGCCGAAGCCCCCGGCGGAGACCGGGATGACCAGCATGACGGCGACCGCCGGGGCCATGCCGACCGTGGACTCCAGGGACAGGTCGAACTTGCCGGCGATCAGGATGAGCGCCTCGGCCAGCACCACCAGCGCCAGCGCGGACTGCTGCTGGAGCACGTTGGTCAGGTTGCCGGTGGTGAGGAAGACCGGGTCCACGAAGGACCCGGCGATCAGCAGCACGACGATCACCGGGACCAGGGTCAGGTCGCGGAACCTCCCCAGGCGTAACCTGGCTCCGGCCCGGACCAGTGTCCGGGGTTCGGACATAGCCGAGTCCGTCATCAGTCAATACCTTCCATCGCCGCCACGAGCTCGCTCTCGGACCAGCCTCGTGGCAATTCCTTGGTGACCCTGCCGTGGAACATGACCAGCACCCTGTCGCAGATGCGCAGGTCGTCCAGTTCGTCGGAGACCAGCACGGCGCCCGCGCCGCGGGCGGCGGCGTCCTCCACCGAACCGAGCAGCGCCCGCTTGGCCTTGATGTCCACCCCGGCGGTGGGGTTGATCACGACCAGCGCGGCCGGGTCGTCGGCCAGCGCGCGGGCCAGCACTACCTTCTGCGCGTTCCCGCCGGACAGGTCGCCGACCGGCTGGTCGGGACCGGTGGTCTTGATGTCCAGCGTCTCGATCATCCCGGCGGCCCTGGCGCGCCGCCGGGACGGGGAGATCGCGCCGAACCGGCCGAGCTTGTGCGCGATCGGCATGGTGGCGTTCTCGCCGATCGACAGCAGTGGCACGAAGCCCTGCTCGTGCCGGTCCTGCGGGACGAAGCCGACCCCGGCGCGCAGCGCGGCGGGCACGTCGCCTGGCCGGGGGGTGACGCCGTTGATGGTGATCGTCCCGGCGTCGGGGCGGCGCAGGCCGACCAGGCTCTCGGCCAGGCCCACCTTGCCGCTGCTGCCGGAACCGGCCAAGCCGACGATCTCCCCGGCCCGCACCGCCAGGTCCACGTCGCGGAACCGGTCGGCCAGGGTGAGCCCGTGCGCGGCGAGCACCACCGGGGCGCGCTTGCGCACCTGGCGCTTCCTGGCCTGGTAGGCGGTGGCGGCCTCGCCGGTCATCGCGGCCACCAGCGCGTCGTGCGGCAGCTCGGCCACCGGCCGGGTGAGCACGTGCCGGGCGTCCCGGAAGACCGTGACGGTCTGGCAGATCTCGTAGACCTCTTCCAGGTGGTGCGAGATGAACATCATCGTGACGCCCTGCTCGCGCAGGGCCCGCATGCGCTCGAACAGGCGGCCGATGGCCGGGCCGTCCAGCTGGGCGGTGGGCTCGTCCAGGATGATGAACCGCGCGCCGAAGGAGAGCGCGCGGGCGATCTCGACCAGCTGGCGCTGCTCGATGCCGAGGGTGCCGGCCGGCGCGCCGGCGTCGATGTCCAGGCCGTACTGGTCGAGTACGGCCCGGGCCCGCGCGCGCAGGGCGCGCCAGTTGATGACGCGCCCTTCGGTCTGCCGGTTGATGAACAGGTTCTCCGCGACGGTGAGCGCCGGGATGATGGTCGAGCGCTGGTAGACGCAGGCGACCAGGCGCCGCCAGGCGTCCCGGTCGGCCAGCGGCGGCGCGGGCTCGCCCGCGAACCGCACCTCGCCGAGGTCCGGGCGCTGCAGGCCGGTCAGGATGGAGACCAGGGTGGACTTGCCCGCCCCGTTCCGCCCGACCAGGGCGTGCGTCTCGCCGGCTCGGATCGCGATGCCGGCGTTGTCGAGAGCGACGGTGGGGCCGAAGCGCTTGGTGATGCCGCGCGCCTCGACCACCGTCAAATCAGTAGATGTCATTACTTGACCTGGTTGCCCCAGAGGTTGGGGTCGTCCACGTTGTCCTTGGTGACCAACGGGGCGGGCAGCTGGTCCTCCAGACCGTTGGGCAGCTGGATGATCGTGCTGTCGTGGTCGGTCGGGCCGGGCTGGAAGGTCTTGCCCTCGGCCGCGGCCTTGGCGTAGAAGAGCGCGTACTTGGCGTACAGGTCGGCCGGCTGGCTGACGGTGGCGTCGATCTCACCGGCCCGGATGGCGGTGAACTCCTGCGGGATGCCGTCGTTGGAGACCACGAAGATGTGCTTGGGGTCGGTCGACGGGACCAGCAGGTTCTTGGCCTTCAGGACCTGGAGCGTCGGGGCCAGGTGCACGCCGCCCGCGTGCATATAGATGCCCTTGATGTCCGGGTGCTGCTCCAGACGGGTCTGCAGCATGGAGGCGGCCTTGGTGCCCTCCCACTCGGTGGGCTCCTCGAACACGGTGATGCCGGGGAACTTGGTCTTCATGCAGTCCCGGAAGGCCTCGGCGCGGTCGCGGCCGTTGATCGAGGAGAGCGCGCCCATCAACTGCACGACCTTGCCGGTGCCGCCGAGCTTCTCGCCGAGGAACTCGCAGGCCTTGGTGCCGTACGCCTTGTTGTCCGCGCGCACCACCATGTAGACGTTGCCCTTGTCGGGGCGGGTGTCCACGGTCACCACCGGGATCTTCTTCTCGGCCAGGCTGTCCAGGGTGGCGGCGATGGCGCCGGTGTCCTGCGGCGCCATGATCATGACCTTGGCACCCTGGCTGACCAGCGCCTGGGTGTTGGCGACCAGCTTGGCGATGTCGTTCTGCGAGTTGGTCGGGGGCATCAGGTCGACGCCCTGCTCGGTGGCCATCTGCGGAACGTACTTGTTGTAGGAGTTCCAGAAGTCCGAGTCGGCGCGGGGGAAGTCGACCCCGACCTTGCCACCGGCCGCGGCCGGTGCCGAAGCGCCGCCCCCGGCCGTCGTCGGCTCGGGGTCGGAAGAGCCGCAGGCGGCGAGCGCGAGCGCGAGCACGGTGACACCCGCGGCGATAGTTAGGTGTTTCATGCCGATTTGCCTTTCAGGAAACGGGGGGTGAATCGTTGGCGGCGAAGGTTGTTCAAGAGGAGCCCGGCGCCGTTGAAGGGGAGCCACCTGCCTTGGGTGATGCGATCGGCGGGCGATCTCTTGAATAACCTTCGGTGTTCCAGACCGGGCCCCATGGATATGCGAACTCGGCGAGCGATTCGGCTCTCAGCGCGGAGCTGAAACCCGGCGTGCGGGGAGCGACGTAGCTGCCGTTCTCGATCACGACCGGATCCACGAAATGTTCGTGCAAATGGTCGATGTACTCGATGACGCGGCCCTCCATGGAGCCGCTCACCGCGACGTAGTCGAACATGGCCAGGTGCTGGACCAGTTCGCAGAGGCCGACCCCGCCCGCGTGCGGGCAGACCGGCACCCCGAATTTGGCGGCCAGCAGCAGGATGGCGATGTTCTCGTTGACGCCGCCCACCCGCGCGGCGTCCAGCTGGAGGTAGGAGATGGCGCCCGCCTGCAGCAGCTGCTTGAAGACGATGCGGTTCTGCACGTGCTCGCCGGTGGCCACCGGGATCGGGGCGATCTCGCGGGCGATGGCGGCGTGCCCCAGCATGTCGTCGGGGCTGGTCGGCTCCTCCACCCACCAGGGGTCGAACTCGGCCAGCGCGTTGACCCAGCCCACCGCGGTCGCCACGTCCCACCGCTGGTTGGCGTCGATGGCGATCGGGAAGCCCTCGCCGCAGACCTCGCGGGCGATGCGCATGCGCCGCACGTCGGCGTCCAGGTCGGCGCCGACCTTCAGCTTGATCTGGGTGAATCCCTCGTCCAGGGCCTCCTTGCAGAGGCGGCGGAGCTTGTCGTCGTCGTACCCGAGCCAGCCGGGGGAGGTGGCGTAGGCGGGGAAGCCGTGCTCGCGCAGGTAGGCGATGCGCTCCCGCTTGCCGGGCTCGGCGGCGCGCAGGATCTCCAGCGCCCCCTGCCGGTCGAGGGCGTCGGTGATGTACCGGAAGTCGATCAGGTCGACGATCTCCTCCGGGGTCATCTCGGCCAGCAGCAGCCACAGCGGCTTGCCGGCGAGCCTGGCGCGCAGGTCCCACAGGGCGTTCATGACCGCGGAGATGGCCATGTGCATGACGCCCTTCTCCGGGCCCAGCCAGCGCAGCTGCGAGTCGCCGACCAGGTCGCGGTAGACGGCCCCGAGGTCGGCGCAGTCCCTGCCCACCACGTACGTCTCCAGCGCCCTGATGGCCGTGGTCTGCACGTCGTTGCCGCGGCCGATGGTGAAGGCGAATCCGTGGCCGCGCTCGCCCTCCTCGGTGCGGAGCACCACGTAGGCGGCGGAGTAGTCCGGGTCGGGGTTCATCGCGTCGGAGCCGTCGAGCTGGGCCGAGGTGGGGAACCGGATGTCATGCGTCTCCAGCGCGACGATCTTCATGCGGCCCGCCGAGACATCCGATTAATCGGACCCGCGCAAATCGGTCCGGCCAGAAGACCGGCACACCACTGCTCCAAGAGAGTCTCCATACATCCGATGTTTCGTCCCTAAATCATGCCGTTTACTTCTGAGTTACGTCAAGAGGTGGGACCCTGATACATCGGATGACTATTGGAACGTACCTCCTGGAAAACCGCCGACCGGCGATGGAAACCCACCGCCGGTCGGACGATATACAGCCCAGATATCAAGTTGTACAGCTTAGATCTCAACTTGGAATCAGGTCGAAGGACTCCCAAGGTCCGATGGCTGTCCGGTTGGCGATCAACGACTGGCTGCCGGCGCTCTCCGCGCAGACGTACATGTTGTTGACCGTGGCGCGCAGGCTGACCGTGCCGTCCGGGTTGTTGACCAGGGTGAAGGTCTCCCAGGAGCCGGCCGAGGCCCGGTTGGCGATCAGGGGTTGCGCCCCGGCGTTCTCGGCCGCCACGAACTGGTTGTTCGACAGCGCGCGCAGGGCGATGTTGTTGCCGCCCAGGCTGACCCGCTCGAACTTCTGGGCGGTGCCCACCGTGCCGCTGTTGGCGATCAGCGCGGTGGTGCTGTTGGCGGCGGTCACGTACAGGTTGTTGGCCCGGGAGCGGAGCGCCACCACGTTGGCGGAGCCGCCCCCGGTGAGCACCCGGACCGCGTCGATCATGCCCACCGAGGTGGTCTTGTTCACCACCCGGAGCGTGTGCTGGCCGCTGGCCAGGCCGGTCTTGCTGAAGACCACCTGCTGCGCCTGGCGGGCGCCGCTCAGGAACAGGTTCACGTTGGACTGGAACACGTTGTCGATGTAGACGTCCATGTTCCCCATGTCGCTGAACCGCTCCGACAGGATCTCGATGCCGGTGCCGGTGAAGGTGTAGGTGGCGGCCGCGTTCACCGTGGTGCTGTGGTGGGTGTCGTCGTTGTAGTCGCCGTAGCCGCGGTTGGTGGTCAGGTGCCAACCGGAGTCGTACGTCAGGTCGGTGTTGTTGACCAGGCCGCCGGTGGCGCCGCCGGGCAGGCCGAGGGTGGAGGCGGTGCCGGAGAGGGTCTTCTGGCCCTGGTTGGCGGTGCCGGTCAGCGTGGTCCAGGTGTAGCTGGACAGCGGCTTGGCGGTGCGCTCCACCACGTACACCGTGTTCGCGGCGGTGGCGAAGCTGATCTCGGCCGCCGAGGAGGTGGTGATGATGGCGTTGTCGCTGGTACGGCGGACCCGGACCTGCTGGGTGCCCCATGGGTTGACCACGGTGGCCTGCTTGCCGTACTGGCTCTTGACGCCGACGTACTTGATCTCGCCGCCCTCGCGCTCGGAGCTGACCAGGTGGCCGTCCTTGGCGAGCAGGGTGAACTTGCCGACGAAGCCGCTGTCACCGGGGACCGCGGGGAAGACCCGGATCTTGTCGTTGTAGCTCTGCAGCAGCGCCTCGTTCATGGCCACCAGGTGGATGCCGAGGTACTCGAACACGCCGTTGGTGTTGTTGGTCATGCCGTTCGGGTAGTTCTGGTACTTCTGCAGCATGGTCTTCATGCCGTTGTAGGTCTGGTCGCCCAGGCCCAGGCGGGCGGCCTGCGCGTGGTCGTTGGACCAGACGTTGCCGTACGGGTGCGGGCGGACGTTCCAGGTCTGCAGGGCGGTGGAGTAGTCGGGGTAGCCGATGCCGGTCAGGTCGTAGGGCCAGATGATCTCGGCGGCCACGTTCTCGTTGTTGCGGGTCTGCGAGATCGGCGGCTGGTGCGGCTGGTAGGCGTTGTTGGTGATGCTGTAGGCCACCAGGTTGTTCAGGATGTTCTGCCACTCGGCCCGGAGTGTGGCGTCCACGCCCAGCTGCTGGCTGACCTGGATGGCGATCGGGAAGAGCAGCCGCACCGAGGTGAGATCGGTGATGGCGTTGCGGACGTTCCAGTACGTCTCGTGCGAGTTGGAGTTGGCCATGTAGTACTTACCGGTCGCGCTGTCGAAGGACAGCATGCCCTTGTAGAACTTCACGGCCTCCCGCATGAACGGGTACGCCACGGTCTGCAGGTAGTTCTGGTCGTTGGTGTACCGGTACTGCAGGTACATGCTGTAGGCGGCCTCGGTGGCGGTGGAGTAGATCAGCTTGGTGTAGTCGCTGTTGATGGTGCCCCGGGCGTTGCCGTCCCAGCCCATCGTCTCCGGCACCCAGATGCCGTCCACCCCGAACCTGCTCTGCGTGTACGACTTCAGCGCGTTGTAGTTCCGGCTGAACAGATTGTTGTGGCGGTTGTACACGTCCGCGTGGTTGGAGGCCAGGAACGAGTAGTACACGTCGCGCTGGTTCCAGTACCAGTACGCGTTGCTCCACTTGGTCTGGTCCTGGGTGGCCCGGAACACGCCGTTGATGAAGTGCGCCGGGTAGTTGCCGTACCCCGCCGCGGCGATCATGTACGTGCTCAGGTAGTACACGTTCTCCATGTAGTCGGCGTCACCGTTGCCGTTGCTGTACTGCACGAACGACTTGGCCCAGAAGTCGTGCCACCAGTTCTTGTAGTTGGTGAACGTGGTGCCGTAGCCGGTGGACTTCACCGCGTTCAGCTGGTTGCGCGCCTGGGTGACCGAGTTGAGGCCGGGCGAGTTGATCCGGCTGGCCGCGGTGAACCAGATCGTGTAGCCGGCGGTCGGCGTGATGGTGATGCGGACCGTGCGGGAGTTGACCACCTGGGTGGTGAAGTTGGCGCCCTCGACGGTGGCGGCCAGCGTGTACCCGAAGTTGTTGGCGTCGGTCTGGCCGCGGCTGAGGCCGGCGGCGGTGGCGTCGGCGAAGGTGGAGATGTTCCGCCAGGTGTTCAGGTCGGGCACGTCGCCCATGTTCTGGACCGTGTTCGGGTCCCACATGCTCAGCTCGAAGGAGACGTTGGAGACGCCGCTGCGGCTGTCGTCCACGCGGATGCCCATGACCTCGGAGTTGGGCGAGCCCATCACGGTGACCGTGCGGTTGTTGTCGTACTTGGTGGTCAGCGTGCCGTCGTAGAGGGACAGGCGCTGCTGGTAGGTGGTGTAGCCGCTGTCCAGGGCCGGGGTGGTGTTGAGGTTGACCAGACCGGCGCCGAAGGCCGACTGCTGGGACAGGTCGACGCCGCCCACCTGCGCGGTGATGCCGTTCTGGGACCAGACCATGGCCCCGGTCTTGCCGTTTCCGACGGTGAGGCCGTGCAGGGGGTTGGTGTTCGGGCGGTTGTAGACGATGTCGTGCTTGGACATGTAACTCGCGTAGTTCACGTCCAGGTACCCTGCGCTCTGGTTGTAGGCCTGGTCCGTCACCGAGGCCGCGGCCGGCGCGGTCACCCCGGTGATCCCCAGTCCCCCGGCCAGCAGGCCGGCCAGCAGGGTCCGTAAGAGCCTCATTGACATCTCGCTTCCTCGCGACCAGCGAAAGGTTGCGCGGTCGATGCCACGTATTTGCGCCGCAATGCGTGACGGTTTGGGGGGTGGGGGATGCCTGGCAGAGGGGCCTGGAACCGGACTCCCGGCAATCGGCGACCGGGGTACGGCCCGAGGGCCCCTCTGCGCAGCACAGACCCGATGTGCACCACTGGTGGTCAGCGACCTAGGCCATCGCACCAACACCAGTTCGGGACTGTCAGGCGCAGTTAACATTGGATGTCTTCGAGACGTCAATAGGTAACTTACTGACTACAAATCCAACAAAACCGCTCAGGAACACCCAGGATCATGCGCAAGCAGCTGTGATTTATGTCGCACCGCTTCGGAAAATCTCGGGAACGCGCTCTTGAAATCATCGGATGTATCAAGATCACCGTGCCGCATCGGGCGGGCGATTGACGCTCGGCGGACGGTGTGCCAAGGTGTGGCCGAACGCGACGCGGGTCCGCACCGCCCGCGCGAGTTCTTGCATGATTCTGCGCACGCGCGTGCTTCCGCCTGCCCGTGTCCCTGTCACCGGTTCCAACCGATCCGCACGCCGAACCAACCCTTTGGGCGGCACGCGGTGTTGTAACGGGCGAGAGGAGGCAGGGTGGATCGCTTTGACTCCTCCCCACGCCTAGAGGCGGGGGATTCCAGCCTTCACAGGCTGGGGTTCCTGCTTCACCGGCGACCGCACCCGGGAGGACCCGGAGTGTCTGACGTCACCTCCACAGGCAGTCACGGCAAGACCTGCCGCCAGGATGTTCTTGGCGGCGTTGACGTCCCTGTCGTGCAGGGTGCCGCATCCCGGGCACGTCCAGCGCCGGGTGGAAAGGCTCAGCCCGGCGAGCAGATGCCCGCACGCCGAGCAGGTTTTCGAGCTGGGGAACCAGCGGTCGATCACGATCAGGTGGCGGCCGTATTTCGCGGTCTTGTACTCCAGGAGGCGGCGGAAGGTGCCCCATCCGGAGTCGGAGATCGCTTTGGCCAGGGATCGGTTGCGGACCATGCCCTTGACGTTGAGGTCTTCGATCACGATCACGTCGTGGTCGCGGACCAGCCGGGTACTGGTCTTGTGCAGGAAGTCGGCGCGGGCGGCTTTGACCTTCCGGTGGGCGCGGGCGACCTTCGCCTTGGCCTTGGCGCGGTTGGTCGATCCGCGCTGCTTGCGGGCCATGCGACGCTGGTAGCGGGCCAGGCTCGCCGCTCTGCGCGCCAGATGGCGCGGGTTGGCGATCTTCTCCCCGTCGCTGGTGACGGCGAAGTCCTTGACGCCCACGTCCACGCCGACGACGGCACCGGTAGCCGGGAATTGGGCGGGGTCGTCCACGTCAACGGCGAAGGACACATACCAGCGTCCGCACGGGTCACGGGAAACCGTCACCGTCGTCGGGTCGATCGTCACCGGGTCGATGCCGGGCCAGGACCACACGAACGCCAGCGGGGCATCCATCTTCGCCAGCCAGAGTTGACCGTCGCGGTAGCGGAAACCCGACCGGGTGTATTCCGCGCTCTGACGGCCGTTGCGGGACTTGTAGCGCGGGTAGCGGGCATGCCCGGCGAAGAAGTTTGTGAACGCCACTTGCTGGTGGCGGATCGCCTGCTGAAGCGGGACCGAGGACACCTCGTTCAGCCATGCCGTCTCGTCAGTGGCTTTCATTGCCGTCAGGTGGGCGTTGGCCTGGACGAAGTTCGTTTTCACGCGTTCGCCGTGGAAGCGCTCATGCCGCCAGGCCAGGGTGCAGTTCCACACGAAGCGGACGCAGCCGAACGTGCGGTTGAGCACCGCAGCCTGTTCGGGTGTCGGGTAAGCCCGGCACTTGTACGCCGTCCGCATAGATCAACTTTACCAAAACCATCTGCTTTGCATAAGCCCGATTGACACGGTTCCGGCTTCCCTCCCAGGGCTGAAGCCCGGGGTTTCCAGCCTTCAAGGAGGGTTCGATGAGACACCCACACCGTGTCCCTGCGCACCTGGCTGAGCCCGACCGAAGTCACCGCCGTCGCCTAGCCCAACCCCTACTGCATGACCGGCGAACCCGAGATCCCGGAGGACGCGCCCGACCCCCGGCCCGCCCCGTCGTAACGCCACGGTCGACGCCTATGCCCTGAACGTCCAGACCGGCGAGGCCCGCAAGCTGCCGGATACCTACCTGGTCCAGGACCTGTTCCACCTGGTCCTCCCCGGACCGCCGGGCGCCCTGTGACCTAGAGCTGGGACAGGTCGATGTGGAGGTCGGCGCGGTCGCGGGTGGAGGCGATGAGCCGGGCGTTGGGCTCGTCGACCTCCGCCACCCACCGCCGCGCGGCCTCCGGGGGCTTGCCGAACCTGACGTGCCGTGCGACAAGGCGCGTCAGGCGGAGGTCGTCGGCCACCTCGACGTACCAGGCTTCGGTCAGCTGCTCGCGGATCCGCGGCCACGGGTCCGTACGGCTCAGCAGGTAGTTGCCCTCCGTGACGATGAGGCGGGTCGCGGGGTCGACGGCGATGCTGCCCGCGATCGGCTGTTCGATCTCGCGGTCGAAGTCCGGCGCGTACACCGGGTTGTCGAACTCGTCGCGCAACCGCCGCAGCGTGGCGAGGTAGCCGTGGCCGTCGAAGGTGTCGATCGCGCCTTTGCGGTCGCGTCTGCCGAGCCGGTCGAGGGCCGCGTCCGCTAGATGGAAGCCGTCCATGGGAACCCACACCGCGGGGAAACCGCCCTTGTGGAGCGCCTGGACCAGGAGGTGGGCGAGCGTCGACTTGCCCGCTCCGGGACAGCCGGTGATGCCGAGGATGGCCCGCCCGCCGGGGTCGCTCAGGCCCCGGGCCCGGTCGGTGAGGCGGTCAAGCATGGGCGGCGGTGGCGAGATGGGCGGCGAGGAACCCGGTGAAGTCGAGGTGCCCGGATCCGAGGAAGCCCCGGTGGTTCTCGCCGATGTGCACGTAGCCGAGCCGGTCCCCGGCGTCACGTACCGGCCTTACCAGGTCGTCCTCCTCGATGTTCATATGGTAGGTGTCGAGGTGGATCATCACATTATCTTCGCCGATGTCGTCGGCGAGGGCCAGCCCCGCAAGCTGGAGCTCGACACCCGCTGAAACTTTGCCGGGGAGCAGCGCATTTGGCGGTCGGTATACTTGCCGCTGGCTCGCCCCGCGTATTTCACCATCGCGGTGCCGACCGCGTCCCGACCAGCAGCGGGTGCGTCCTGACCGGGTGTCCATCAACGCCCCGCGCTCCACACTTCGCCGCTCGGACTGGAGTTCCTGATCTCCAGCCGGCTCCCCCCACCCCAACGACGGCCCTGATCGTCGTCGTCCTCCTGGTCATCGGGTTTGTTGCTGTTCCTCACGAACCTGACGAGCGCCGTAAGCGTGGGATGCGCCGATGCGGGTGGAGCCTGCCACCCGAATCGACCCGAAGGACACGCATATGGGACGCGCATCCAGACTCATCACGGTGCTGGGCGTGGGGCTGCTCGCCACCGGCTTCGCGTCGCCGGCCCGGGCGGATCAGTCCTCGGCCGGAAAGCCCGGTCTGGACAGGTTCTACACTCAGCGACTCAGCTGGACCGGCTGCGGTGAGCGCTTCCAGTGCGCCAGGCTGACGGTGCCGCTGGACTATCGCGACCCCGGCGGGGAGACCATCCAGATCGCGGTGATCCGGCTGCCGGCCGCCGGGGGCAAGCGCATCGGCTCCCTGGTCACCAACCCGGGCGGCCCGGGCGGGTCCGGGCTGGAGTTCCTGCGCGAGAGCAACGCCTCCTTCGGCCCGGCGTTGCGGGCCCAGTTCGACCTGGTCAGCTTCGATCCGCGCGGGGTGGGCGAGTCGACGCCGGTGCGCTGCCTGACGGGCCCGGAGCAGGACGCGTACCTGGCCGTCGACGACACGCCTGAGACCAGGGCCGAGGAGAAGGCGCTCAAGGCGGCGGAACACAAGTACCTGAAGGCCTGCGAGCGCAACTCCGGCCACCTGCTGCCGCATGTGGGCACGCTCGACGCGGCCAGGGACATGGACGTGCTGCGCGCCGCGCTCGGCGACGAACGGCTGAGCTACCTGGGCTTCTCCTACGGCACCTACCTGGGCGCGGTGTACGCCGACCTGTTCCCCAAGCGGGTCAGGACGATGACCCTGGACGGCGCGATCGATCCCGCGCTGACCGACAACGAGTCGGTCGACAACCAGGGCGCGGGCTTCGACCTGGCCTACACCTCCTTCGTGAAGGACTGCTTCAAGGCCGCGAACTGCCCGTTCAAGGGGCGTACCGTGGCCAAGGCGTTCGCCGAGACCAGGCGGCTGCTGAAGCGGGCCGACCGCAAGTCCCTGCCCTCCACGACGGACGACAGGAAGGTGACCGAGCCGGTGGCGCTGACCGGCATCATGTCCGCCCTGTACAGCGCCGACACCTGGCCGGAGCTGCGGCACGCGCTGACCAAGGGCTTCAAGGGCGACGGCACCGGCCTCCAGTCGCTGGCCGACTTCTACAACGAGCGGCGTCCGGACGGGACCTACAGCAACATCGGCGACGCGTTCCGCGCGGTCAACTGCGCCGACCGGCCGCGGAGCACGTCCGCCACCGCCCACTCCCGGCCGGTCGCCTACGTCGAGAACAACGAGAAGCCGACGCTGTTCGCCGACTACTTCGGCGACGGGGACGACACCACCGACTCGTGCGCGAACTGGCCGGCCGAGCCGTCCCCGGTGCCCAACTCGCTGCCGGCCAAGGGCTCGGCGCCGATCCTGGTGGTGGGCACGCTGCGCGACTCGGCCACGCCGTACGCGCAGGCCAAGGCGCTGGCCCGGCAGTTCGACTCCGGGGTGCTGCTCACCCTGGACGGGGACGGGCACACCGCCTTCTTCCAGTCGGAGTGCGTGCGGCGGCAGGTCAGCACGTACCTGCTGACGGGGAAGACGCCCAGGAACGGGACCGTCTGCGCGGCGGGTACCTGATCACGGGGGTCGCTCGCCCGAGCCGCGGGCCGGCAGCTCGACCGGGGAGTCGTCGACGCCCACGATGGCCAGCCCCGCAGAGTTGTCTGGCGACGACGACGAAGATCGCAGGCCGGCGCCACGAGCAGGTTTTGGCGCCGGTCAGGCTTGACCGTTGCGGCTTGCCTGATCAACATCTAATCTTTAGGAAGCTTTCTTAATAATTTGGGGGACGAGCCGCCCTGGGAGGCGTCCATGTCTCTGTTTCGCCGACTAGCCGCCGTCTGCGTCGTTGCCGCAAGCCTCCTGCCATCCATCGGCCCCGCGAGCGCGGCCGTCGCCCACGAACGGGTCGCCTACTTCACCCAGTGGGGCATCTACAAGCGGAGCTTCCTCGTCAAGAATGTCGATACCAGCGGCGCGGCGGCCAAGCTCACCACGATCAACTACGCGTTCGGAAACGTCAGCGAGCAGGGCCTGTGCTTCGAGGCCAACGAGGCCGGAGTGGGCGACGCGTGGGCGGATTATCAGCAACGGTTCAAGGCGGGCGATTCTGTCGACGGAGTCGGAGACGTCGTCACCCAGCCGCTGGCCGGCAATTTCAATCAGCTCAGAAAGCTCAAGGCCAAGCATCCCGGCCTGAAGGTGCTGATCTCCCTGGGCGGCTGGACCTGGTCGAAGTACTTCTCCAACGCCGCTCTGACCCCGGCCTCCCGCCAGGCCTTCGCCGCGTCCTGCATCGACCTGTACCTCAAGGGTAACCTCCCCAAGATCGGCACCTCCCCGCACGGCGGGCCCGGCTCCGGCGCGGGCGTTTTCGACGGCATCGACATCGACTGGGAGTGGCCCGGTTCCGCGGGCAACGTCGGTAACGTCGTCCGCCCCGAGGACAAGCAGAACTTCACCTTGCTGCTGGCCGAACTCCGCCGCCAGCTCGACGCGTACGGCACGCAGACCGGCAGGCACTACTACCTGACGGCTTTTCTCCCCGCCGACCCCGTCAAGATCGACGCCGGGGTCGAGGTGCCGGGGGTCTTCTCTTCGCTTGATTTCGCCACCGTGCAGGGTTACGACTTCAACGGGCCGTGGAACAGCAGGACCGGACATCAGTCCAACCTCTACTCCGACCCGCAGGACCCGTCAGCGGAGAAGTTCAGCGTGGACGCCGCCGTCGGCGCCTACTTGTCCCGCGGCGCCCCCGCAGGCAAGATCATTGTCGGCGTCCCCGCCTACGGCAAGGGCTGGAAGGGCGTCCCTAACACGAACAACGGCCTCTACCAGACCTCCACCGGGCCCGCCCGCGGTACGTACGAGAACGGCACCGAGGACTACAAGAAGATCGTCGCCAGCCGCGGCACCCGCTACCGCGACACCGCGATCGGCGCCCTCTGGCTCTACGACGGCAGCAACTGGTGGAGCTACGACGACCCCACGCTACTCACTCAGAAGGCGCAGTACATCAAGGCCCGCGGCCTCGGCGGTTCCATGCTGTGGTCCCTCGACGGCGACGACGCCCAGGCATCCCTCACCACCGCTCTCTGGAACGAGCTGAAGTAGCTATCGCCTTCTGGCGTGGGTGACAGGATGCGCCGTTGTCGTACTCATTGGGGAGATTTTGTGAAGAAGCTGAGAAGTTTCCGGCCATGCCGGGACGCGCCCCACTACTCTCCGATCACATGATCACGCGTTTACTGGGCGCCACAGTGGCAGGCCTCGTCCTGCTTTCCGGTACGGCCCACGCCGCTCCCATCAAGGGCGAACCCGTACTGACCCACAACAAGCTCTACAAGAAGGGTGCTCTACCGAAGATTTCCTGCAAGCCGGTCAAGGGCACCACCAAGTCCTCGACCGAGAAATACGTCAAGAAACTCGTCTCCTGCCTGAACTCCGCCTGGAAAGGCACGATTGACGACTTCCAGCCGGTGGCGGTCGTGTTCAAGACCGACAAGGAGTCCTGCGCCACCGGGCTGGACATCGCCGGTTCCTATGCCGAGATCTGCGGCCAGGCCATCGAAGTGCGGCTGGCCAACGACTGGATCAACTCCAAGAACGACGTGAAGGCGTTCGCGGCCGTCATGCGGGCGTGGAGCGGCGTGGTCCAGGGACAGACGGGCATCGGCCGGGCGTGGTGGGCCCTGCCCAACGACCGGACCGGAGCCGACATGGAGGAGCAGAATCGCCGCTTCTACCTGCAGGCCGACTGTCTGGCCGGGGTGTCCGCCAAGAGCCTGGGCCGGAAGATCAAGAACTTCAAGCCGGTGATCGCCGGAATGGAGCCCAGTGAGTACGCCGGCTACAAGTGGAACGGCAAACCTGCCAGCCGCCTGTACTGGATCAAGAAGGGCTACCAGACGGGCAAGCCCGGCGCCTGCAATACGTGGACGGCGAGTTCACCGAAGGTCGCCTAGCACCGTTTTTCACGAGGGCACGGCGGCCAAACGGCAGGCGTTCGGGTTCCCACCGGCGGGCCGGGCCGCCCCTCGAAAGAGACGACCTACACCAGTGGCTCTCCGCTCGGTGGAACCGGCGCGGTCGGCTCAGGTTTCGGCGATGATCTGGCGGATCAGATCTCGGGACTCGTCGGGGGTGGCGGCCAGGACGCAGAGTTGGTTCATCAGGTGCCAGTAGGTGTCGAGGTCGTTGGGCTTGCTGAGGTAGGACGCCTGGGCCAGTTGTTCGAGGTAGGCGACGTCGGGGACGCGGGTCTCGGCGAAGCGGAGGATGGTGACCGGGCCGCCGCCGACCGGGTGGCCGCTGCTGAACGGCATCACCTGGATGGTGACGTTGCGTAGGTGGGAGAGCTCGCGCAGGTGGGCGAGCTGGGCGCGCATGATCTCCCGGTCGCCGATCTGGCGGCGGAGCGCGGCCTCGTCGATGACCGTCCAGAGGACGGCGGGGGACTGCTTGCGGAGGATCTCCTGACGGCGCAGGCGAAGTGCCACCCGGCGTTCGATCTCGGCGTTGGGCGCGTCCAGGTGGCCGAGGCGGATGACCGCTCGGGCGTACTGCTCGGTCTGGAGGAGGCCGGGGATGAACTGGACCTCCGAGCTGCGGATCACCGAGGCGGCCTGCTCCAGGCCGAGGTACTGGTCGAACCAGTCGGGGATGACGTCGCGGTAGGCGTGCCACCAGGCGGACGCGTTGCTCTGCTCGGCCAGGCAGAGCAGGCTGTCGCGCTCGTCGCGGGTGGCGCCGTACAGGTCGAGCAGGTCGGCGACGTCGCGGAGCTTGAAGGAATGGCGGCCCAGCTCCATGCGGCTGATCTTGGAGTGCGACCCCCGGATGGCGTCCCCGGCCTTCTCCCTGGACATCCCGGCGGCCTCGCGCAACCGGCGCAATTGCGCACCGACCAGCATCCGCAAAACGGTCGGTCCGGCTTTTTCATGCACGAAGCCGGATATGTCGGGCAGATCCTGTCCAGCCCGATCCACGCGCATATTCACTCCAAGACAGCAATTTGCCGATTTGTGGCCTCTCCGAGTGTCGCACGCGCCACCCCCCGATTCCCAGCCGAGATCCGACATTGATCGTTACGGCAAGTTAACCAGGGGGGAGATTGTGACCCTGGGTTCCGGTATCCACACTTGGCAGATGCACCGCGTGGAATTACGCGTACACGGAGTGGCGGGCGCGTCCCCGCAGTCGGTCCTCTACCCCGGCCATCCCGGCACAGCGAATCCCGGCAAGGTCGAACCGGACGGCGTCACCGGCGGGGTCGGCTTCTACCGCCCCGACCCCCAGCCGGACGACTGGAACCGGCAGGCGTACGTCTGGGGCAGCCTCACCTCGGGCCGCGCCAGCCGGGCGCTCTGGCTCCTGCTGCTGCCGTTCGCGCTGGCCAACATCGCCTTCTTCATGACACCCCGGCGCATGGTGAACGGTGTGGAACGCTCCGGCGGGGTGCGCCTGGCGGTGGACGCCGGGCAGCGGCTGTTCGCGCTCTCGCTCACCGGCACCGCGCTGCTCGGCTTCGCGGGCGTGGCGGTGGACATCCTCGGCTGGCAGTCGGGCCACGCCGCCACCACCTGGCTCGGGCGGCTCGGGCCCGCCGAGGCCCCGCTCCGGCTGGCGCTGGCCTCGCTGCTGCCCGCGCTGGTGCTCGCGCTGATGTGGCTGCTGAGCAACCGGTCCTGGCAGGCCACCGACCGGGTGCCGGTGCCGGAGGGCGCCGAGCCTGAGCCGGGCGGGCCGCTGCTGGCCCGGCGCCGGATGTGGAACGGCGGCCCGCCGGTGGGGCGGCTGCGCTCGCTCCACGTGGCCTTCGGGTTCACGCTGATCGCCGCCGTGCTGACCCTGGCCTTCCCGTCGCCGGCGCTGCTGGCCGCCGAGGCGACCGTCGGCGCGGTGGTGGTGATCAGCGTGGCGCTGCCGTACGCGGCGACCAGGCGGGACCCCGGGGCGGCGCCGACCGCCCTCACGCTGCTGTGCACCGGGCTGCGCTGGGCGGGCCTGGCGCTGTACGTGGCGGCGCTGATCCTGCTGTTCCGCACGGACGGCCAGGCCCCGGCGGCCGGTCCGCTGCCCGGGTTCGGACCGCTGGTGGTGACCCTGCTCTGGACCCAGATCGGCCTGATCGCGCTGATCGCCCTGGGCGTGGCGCTCCTGGCCAGGGGCGGCCGTCCCCCCGGCCTGTACGACCGGGCCCTGCTGGGCCTGGCCGCGCCCGCCACCCTGCTGATCGCCTGGACCTACACGGCGGCCTTCAGCATCGGCGCCTCCTTCGCCGCCGCCGAGCTGGTCGGCACCCCGGTCTTCGCCCCCGTGTCCACCCCCGCCGACGCGGTGGTGCTGCCCGACTCCTACGCCTGGGCGCTGTACGCGGTGCCCATCGGAATCGGCACGGTCCTCCTGCTGGGGATCTGGCTCCTGGTGACCTGGCTCCGCACGGCCGCCGCCCCCAACGCGCTGATCGACGGCCGCTACCCGCCCGGCGAGCGGGCCAGGGTGGCCCGGGCCTGGGCGGCGGCCACCCTCACCGACAAGGCGCAGGTGGTGCTGGCCGCCCTGGCGCTGACCGCGCTCGGCACGCTGGCCCTGGTCGGGGTGGTGCTGGCCACCGGCCCGGAGACCCGGCCGTGGCCGCCGCTGGTCGCCGCCGGGGCGATCATTCTGGGCGGGTTCGTGGTGGTGCTGCTGGTGGTGGGCTGGCTGGCCTACCGGGTGCCGGTGCTGCGCCGTACGGTCGGGGTGCTCTGGGATCTGAGCACGTTCTGGCCCCGGGCCATCCACCCGCTGGCGCCGCCCTGCTACAGCGAGCGGGTGGTGCCGGAGCTGATCACCCGGATGAACCGGCTGATCGGGGAGGGCAACCGGGTGGTGCTGTCCGGGCACAGCCAGGGCAGCGTGATCGCCGCCGCGGTGGTGCTCCAGCTCGACCCGGCGGACCGGCCCTCGGCGCGGCTGCTCACCCACGGGTCGCCGCTGGCCCGGCTGTACGCGCGGTTCTTCCCGGCCTATTTCGATCTGGGCATGTTGCACGCCGTACGGGAGGCGATGGGCTGGCAGAACCTCTACCGCGACTCCGACCCGATCGGAGGGCCGGTGTTCGCCTTCGCCGCGATCGAACCGGCGGACCCGGCCGCGACCGACCAGTCCCTCTGGGACCCCGAGGACGCGGTTGCCGGCGCCCGCGTCCTCGGCCACGTCGACTACTACCTGGACCAGCGGTATTCGGACGCCCTGGAGGCCCTTTCCGGTCCCTGACGTGGACCGTTCAGGCGGACAGGGCGAAGCCCAGGTCGCGGGTCTCGTCGGCGAGGGTGTTGAGGATGCGGGCGCGTTGCCTGGCGGTCGGCTCGCCCGCCACGACCACGCCCAGGGCGATGACCTCGCCGCCCGCGCAGCGCTCCAGCGGAACCGAGGCGCACCACAGGCCGGAGATCACCTCGTCCTGCTCGATGTGCAGGCCACGCCGGGACCCGGCGCGGATCGCCTCGCGCAGCGAGGTCCAGTCCCTGGTGGTCAGCGGGGTCAGCCGGGGGTACGGCTCCGGCGGCAGCAGCTGCATCTGGGCCCCTGGCGACAGGTGGCTGAGCAGCGCACGGCCGCTGGCCGTCGCCCAGATCGGGTAGTTGGCGTCGAACGCGGGCAGGCCCGGCCGCTCGTCCCGGCCGGGCAGCCAGGAGATCGGCACGTCCACGTTGCCGAGCAGCTGGCTGAGCATCACGATCTCCCCCGTGGCCCGGCTCACCCGGCCCATCGGCCCCTCCGCCGCGCGGCGCAGCCGGTTCAGCCAGTGCACCGCCATCGGCAGCGAGCGCGGGCCCACCGTGTAGCGCCGGTCGGGGGTGCGGCTGGCGTAACCGGCCTCGACCAGGGTGGCCAGCATGCGGGACGCCGTACCCTGGTCGACCTCCAGATGGTCGGCCACGTCGCAGACCCTGACCGTGTGCGGGGCCGCCGCAACCAGCAGGTCCAGCGCGGCCAGGCCGCGCTGGACCGACCGGACGTGGCCGTCGGAGGACGGGCGGCTCACACCCGGGCGCCCGACACGCCGGCGGAGACACGCGGGATGACGTGGTCGCCGAAGAGCTGGATAGTGTCCAGCATCCGGCCGTGATCCACCGCGCCGCCACACGCCACGAAGACGACGTACTCCACCCCGAGCTCGTCGCGGAGTCGTTCCACCTGCTCACCCACCTCGTCCGGGGTGCCCACCAGCATGGCTCCGGCGGCGACCAGCTGCTCCAGCGTGCGGGGCACCGGCCCGGTCTGCCCGGGCAGCCGCCACGCCTCGAAGAAGCCGAACTCGCCCAGCCAGTCCGCGGTGAAGGCCACACTCTGCCGTGCGGTCTCCCATGCTTCCTCGTGGGTTCTGCCCATCGCGAGCATCCGGCACACCGCCACTCCCCCGCCGGGGCTCCACGCGCCGGGGGCCATCGGCCGCCCGTAGCCGGTGGCCAGTTCCGCGTACGACTCGAACAGGCCGCGCAGCATGGCGTGGTCGGTGGCGATGGTCACGATGGAGCTGCCCACCCGGGCCGCCCAGTCCAGGGTGGCCGAGCTCTGGGTGAGCGTGGTGAACAGCGGCGGATGCGGGGTCTGGAGGGGTTTGGGCACCGTGGCGATCTGCTTGACCTCGCCGTTCTCGACGCCGGCCCCGAGCCGGGTGGAGATCGGGTGCGGCCAGCTCAGGCCGGGCATCGGGATCTTGATGAACTCCCCGTCGTACGACCAGAGGTCCTCGGTCCAGGAGCGGCGGAGCACCTCGAACCACTCCTCGAAGACCCGGCGGTTGTGCGCCTCCACCTCGGCCCGGCCGCTGCCGGCCACGTTGGCGCCGTAGTGCTGGCCGAGCACCCCGACCGAGCGGGTCTGGTAGCCGCGGCTGAGCCCGATGTCCAGCCGCCCGCCGGTGAGGTGGTCGGCCATGGCGATGTCCTCGGCCAGCCGGAGCGGGTTCCAGTTGGGCAGCACCAGGCCCATCTGGCCGTGCCGGAGCCGGGTGGTGTGCTGGGCCAGGTAGACGTTGAGCATCAGCGGGTTCGGGGTGACCTGGTACCCCTCCACCTCGAAGTGGTGTTCGGCCAGCATCAGGGACGTCCAGCCGGTCTGGTCGGCGCAGACGGCCTGCTCTCGGAGTTCGTCGATCGTGGTGTGGTAGCGGTGGCGATCCAGGCCGAGCAGGCCCGTCCCGAGGTCGGCGGCGGAGGCCACCGCCACGGGATAGAACAGGGAGAACCTCATGCCCAGATGATCAAATACCGGGATTTAGCAGGGCAATACCGGTTTTGCGTCTGACGCAAGGCCGCGTGAACAGCCGGTAAAACGTGTCCCGCCGGGAAGTCACGGGAGGGGGACCCGGAGCGCGACCACGCCCCGCAGGTCCAGCCAGGCGGCGTCCGGGGTGCGGACCAGCCGCAGGATCACCTCCTCGCAACCGGGGCAGCGGGCCACCAGGCCGGGCTCGGGGCCGTACACCCGCAGGTCGGCGATGGGCCCGTTACGGCCGCAGCTGACGCACTTCCCCTCGGCCACCGTCAGGTCCACGGCGAAGAGCTCGGCGAGCGGGCCTGCCAGGGTGTTGCCGTCCAGATAGTCGTTCTCGGTGGACATCGGGTTCACCCTCCGGTGGGGCCGAATCGTTCGGTTCGGATCCTGGCCGCGTCGTGGCCGAGCGCGATCAGGTGGTCGGCGGCGGCCTCCACGAACCCGGTCGGGCCGCACACGAAACAGTCGGCGTCCGGGTCCGCGGTCAGCAGGTCGGCGCGGGTGATGCGGCCGGGCGGCCTGCCGTACCCGCCGGGGGTGGCCCGGGTGTAGAGGTAGTCGACGCGCAGGCCCGGGTCGGGCCGGTCCAGCTCGGCCGGGTAGAGGCGCTGGGCGGGCTCGCGGATCGAGTAGACCAGGTGGAACGGCGCCAGTCCTGCGGATCGCCGCCGGGCGCGGATCATGGCCATCAGCGGGACCAGCCCCGACCCTCCGGCCACCAGCAGCACCGGGCGGGCGGACTCCGGCCGCCAGACGAACCAGCCGCCCACCGGCCCCCGGAGCTCCACCAGGTCGCCGACCTCCAGCACCTCGGTCAGGTACGGCGAGACCTCCCCGTCCGCCACCAGCTCGACGGTGAGCTCCACCCGGTCCCCGTCCTCCGGGGCGGCCAGCGAGTAGCTGCGCTGGGTGCTGTACCCGTCGGGCGCGGTCAGCCGCACGTCCACGTGCTGGCCGGCCAGGTGCCCCGGCCAGCCGGGCACGGCGAAGGCCAGGGTGCGGGCCGTGCGGGTCTCCTGGCGGATCTCGACCAGCTTGGCCGCGCGCCACGGTAGCGGGCGCACGTCAGTCCCCCTGGTAGCGCTGCTCGCGCCATGGGTCGCCGTAGTCGTGGTACCCGGCGGTCTCCCAGAAGCCCGGCCAGTCCTCGTGCAGCAGCCGGATGCCGCGCACCCACTTGGCCGACTTCCACAGGTAAAGGTGCGGGACCAGCAGCCGGGCCGGGCCGCCGTGCTGGGGCTCCAGCTCCTCGCCCTCGAAGGCGTAGGCGATCCAGGCCTTGCCGTCCAGCAGGTCCTCCAGCGGGAGGTTGGTGGTGTAGCCGCCGTAGGAGTAGACCAGCGCGTACTCGGCGGTGGTCTCCACGTCCGCCATGAGCACGTCCAGCGAGACGCCCCGCCAGTGGGTGGCGAGTTTTGACCACTTGGTGACGCAGTGCAGGTCCACGGTGGGCTGCTCGGCGGGCAGGGCCATCAGCTCCGGCCAGGTCCAGCGGTGGGTCTGCCCGGCCTCGGTGTCGATGGCGAACTCCCAGCGGTCCAGCGGGATCCGCGGCGTCGGACCGGCGGAGAGCACCGGGAAGTCGTAGGTCAGATACTGCCCCGGCGGGAGCTTGACGCTCTCCTCCCGGCGGCGCCCCTGGAAGCCACGCGAAACGATTGCCATGGTTGCCTCCCTGCGGCCCACGATAGTTCACCACGGCTGAGCGATCTTGTGTACGCGCGGCGTTTCACCCGGCCACGGCCGCAATCCCGTTCATGATGTGGCGTCAGCGTGTCGGGAGACTCAAGTGAGAATTGTGGCATTTTATTAGCTTGCCAGAGGGCCGCGTGAGGCTGGTGTGGCATTCCGCCGCCCATCAGGAAAAACCTCGCTGACCAGCGGTTTCTTTGCCTTCATGACGAAATATAGGGGTTAGCGGTGCTGTTCAATGAAGTATCAAGACGAAGTTCCTGACCGACAGATAGCCAAACAGAAGCTTCGGTAAAGATCATAGAGTGGCGCGTAAGACGTTGGTTAGCGACCTGAAAGCGAACTGTCAGCGGCGGCGCGCACCCTGAGACCACGAGGCGACGGACCCCATGAAGAGACCGCCGGCCCCAAGACCGCAAATGGAGTGCGACCAGAAGAGGTAAAGACCATGTGCCAGCACAAGCCTTCATGTCCCTCCCCCTACGCCTCAGACCGCGAAGCCGCGCACGTCGTGGCGGCCCACCCCGAGCAGGGCTGGAGCCTTCTGTGCAACGGGGTCATCCTGTTCGAGGACACCGGCCTGCTGATGCCCGACCGGTCCGTCATGTCGCCCCACCGGGGGCTCGTCGCCGCCTGACGATCATCCTCTCCCACGGACTTCCGGCCGGATCACCCCGATCCGGCCGGAAGTTTTTTGTGTTTTTACCCAAGCACCGAGTGGTTGCTGCGGAACGTCCCGCGAGGGTCACGCCGCCGCTTGATCTCCCGCAGCCGCTCCACCGTCTCCGCCGGGAACGCGTCCGAGGCCGGCGCGCCGTGGTTGAGCAGGGTGAAGGGCTGCCGGCCCGACACGTACGGCCGCACCGCACCGGCGATCGCCTGCTGCTTCGCCTTGATCGGCCCCGCCAGCTCGGGGAACGGCAGCACCCCCAGCATGAACAGCAGGTACGGCTCCGCGACGTGCCCGCAGGCCCCGTCGGTCTCGGCGGCCCGGCTGAGCGCGCCGCCCAGGTGCCGTACCTGGAGCGTCACCAGCGGCTCGATGGTGCCGGGACCGGCGGCGGCCAGCAGCTGGGCGGCGGCCTCGGCGTCGAACCGCTCGAAGAGCTCGGTGTGGCTCAGCGCGGCCATCGGATCGGTCGGCTCGGCGCAGATGCCGGGCAGGTCGGCGACGTCCATCATGCCCCGGCCGTCCATGATCGCGCCCGGGATGCGGTCGAAGGGGGCGAGCAACTCGGCCGCCTCGGCGGCGGAACCGAGGTAGGTCACGTCCATGACGACCGCGGACAGGCCGCGCAGCGGCTCGGGCAGCTCGGGGAAGGGCGGGAACTGGATCAGCTGGAACCAGAGGGTCAGCTCCTCGGGGGCCGTCGCAGTGATCTCGCGGAAGGCGGCCATCACCTCCTGGGCCTTGGCGGCCGGCCAGAGGATGCGCCCGCCGTACAGCTCGGGGGTCGGGAACAGGTTGAACTCCATGCCAGTGACCAGGGCGAAGTCACCGCCGCCGCCGCGCAGCGCCCAGAACAGCTCCGGGTCGGAGTCGGCGGTCACCCGCTGCGGCACGCCGTCGGCGTCCACGATGTCGAACCAGCGCACGTTGTTGGCGGCGAAGCCGTACTTGCGGCCGAACCAGGACAGGCCGCCGCCCAGGGTGAAGCCGGTGGTGCTCACGTAGCCGGTGCTCCCGGCCAGCCCGGTCAGGCCGTGCTTGCTCGAGGCGGCCAGCACGTCGCCCCAGAGCACGCCGGAACCGATGCGCGCGGTGCGTTCCCGCGGATCGATCTCGATGCCGGACAGCCGCTTGGTGCGGACCAGGATGGCGTCGTCGAACGTGGCCGGGGCGTGGCCCAGCGGCTGGGTGGCCAGGCCGAGCCCGGCGCCCCGGGCGTATCCCACCAGCGCGGCGGCGTCGGCGGCGTCGGCCACCTCCACCACGGCGCTCACCCGCTGCTCAACCGCGGAGTCCCAGGGCAGCCTGGCCTGGTCGAAGCCGGAGTCACCGCTGACCAGCACCTGACCGCGGACCACGCGGCGCAGGTCGGCGCGGAGGGCGCTGTAGTCGATCATTTTCTCTCCCCTGAATGTCTTTGTGGTGACATCAGGGTGCAGTGACGGATTTGCAGGAATCATGGACGCGACTTGGACGGCCTCCAAGCCGCTTCCAAGCCGCTCCCGACTGCCCTTAGTGTTGTCTGCGCAGATCTTCTGGGAGTGGCATGAACTCGTTGGCTTTTCGCCTCTTCGGCCCTTTTGAGGTCGGCACAGCCGACGGCACGCTCCTCGAGCTCGGGCCGCGCAAGCAGCGGGCCGTGCTGGCCCTGCTCGCGCTGGACCCCGGCCGGATCGTCTCCCTGGACCGGCTGGTGGACGAGCTGTGGGACGACGCGACGCCCTCCTCGGCGATCGGAACGCTCCAGGCGTACATCTCCCACCTGCGCCGGGCACTGGAGCCCGACCGGCCGCCGCGCTCCCCCGCCACGGTGCTGGTCACCAGGGAACCCGGCTACCTGCTGGCCATCAAGCCCGCCCAGGTCGACCTGATCCGGTTCACCACCGACGCCGAGGAGGGCCGCCAGGCGCTGTCCCGCCGCGCCTACGGCGCCGCCATGGACGCCTTCGACCGGGCCCTGGCCACCTGGCGCGGCGAGCCACTGGCCGAGTTCGCCGGGTACGGCTTCGCGCAGCCGGTGATCGCGCGGCTCACCGAGCTGCAGGCGGCGGTGACCGAGGACCGGTTCGAGGCCCGCCTCGCGCTGGGGGACAGCGGCTCCGCCGTGGCCGACCTGGAACGGCTGGTCGAGGCCTACCCGTACCGGGAGCGGCTCTGGGGGCTGCTGGTGCTGGCGCTCTACCGGGCCGGGCGGCAGGCCGAGGCGCTGGGGGCGCTCCGCCGGGTCCGTACCCTGCTCGCCGACGACCTCGGGCTGGAGCCCGGGCCCGAGCTGCGCCGCCTGGAGCAGGCCGTCTTCGAGCAGTCGGCGGCCCTGGACGCCCCGGCGCCCCCCGCCGCCGCCCCGGCCCGGCCGCAGGCCACGCTCATCGCCAGGGACTCCCAGCTGCGCCGGATCGGGGAACGGGTGGCGGAGGCCGTACAGGGGCGGGGCGGGGTGGTGCTGGTCGTCGGGGAGGCGGGGATCGGCAAGACCCGGCTGGCCCAGACGGCGGCGGAGGCGGCGGGCATCCGGGTGGCCTGGGGCCGGTGCGTGGAGGCCGACGCCGCGCCCGCGTTCTGGCCCTGGGCGCAGGCGCTGCGCGAGCTGGGCGCGGCCGAGACCGTGCAGCTGCTGGCCACCGGCTCCGGCCAGGTCGCCACCGATCTGGACGCCGCCCTGTTCGAGCTGTACGACCAGGTGCTGGCCGCCCTGAACGGGGAACCCGTCCTGGTCGTCCTGGACGACCTGCACTCCGCCGACGCCGCCTCGCTCCGGCTGCTCAGGTACGTGGCCAGGGAACTGCACCGGCGGCCGGTGCTGGTGCTGGCCACCCTCCGCCCGGAACCCGGCAGGGAGCCCGAGCAGCTGGCCGAGACGCTGGCCGCGCTCACCCGGGAACCCGGCACCGAGCGGCTCAGGCTCCCCCCGTTCACCCGCGACGAGGTGGCCGCCTTCCTGGGCGGCCAGGCCGATCGGGAACTGGCCGGCAAACTCCACCAGCGCACCGGCGGCAACCCCTTCTACCTGGGGGAACTGGTCCGGCTGCTGGACAGCGAGCAGCTGGAGGAGGTGCCGGAGACGGTCCGCGAGGTGCTCTCCCGCCGGGTCGCCCGGCTGCCCGCCGGCACCCAGGAGCTGCTGCGCACCGCCGCCGTGCTCGGCCGGGAGGTCCGGCTGGAGGTGCTGGCCACGGCCGCGGAGACCCCGCAGGAGGAGGTGATGGCCGGGCTGGCCCCCGCGGTGGCCACCGGCCTGCTCGCCGAGACCCCCGACGGCTTCGACTACCGGTTCTCGCACGTACTGGTGTGCGACGCCCTGTACGCCGGGCTCGACCGGCTGGCCAGGGCCAGGCTGCACCTGCGGGCGGGCGAGGCCCTCGCGGCGGGGAACGCCCCGCTGCCGGTGCTGGCCCACCATTTCGCCCTGGCCGCCCGGGTCGGTGGCGCGGCCAGAGCGGTCTCCTACGCCAGCCAGGCGGCCCGGCAGGCCACCGCCCAGCTGGCCTTCGACGAGGCGGTCGTGCTCTGGCGGACCGCGCTCGCCGCGTACGGGGAGGGCGAGCCGGGACGGCGGTGCGAACTGCTCATCGAGCTCGGGCGGGCCCAGCGGGTGACCGGCGACGTGACCGGCGCGCACGCCACCCTGGCCGAGGCCATCGCCCTGGCCGAGGCGACCGGCGACCGGGCCGCGATGGCCGAGGCCACCATGGTCTTCGGCGGGGTGACCGTGTGGAACTGGCGGGTCTACGGCACCGTCGACGACCACATGGTGGCCGTACTGGAGGACCTGCTGGCCGGGGAACTTCCCGACGAGCAGCGGGCCGCCCTGCTCGGCACGCTCGGCCTGGAGCTGTACTACGGGCCGCGCCGCGCCGAGGGAGAGCGGCACGCGGCCGAGGCGGTGGAGATCGCGCGGCGGCTCGGCGACCCGGTGCTGCTGGCCAGGACCCTGAACAACTTCATCAACGCCGCCTGGATATCCGGCCGGGAGCAGGCCAGGCTGGCCGCCGCCGAGGAGATGCTGAGCCTGCCCTCGCTGTCCAGGTCCACCGAACTGGTGGCCCGGATCATGCGCATGGTGGGGCTGCTGGAGCTGGGCCGGGTCGAGGAGTGGCACACCGAGCTGGCGCGCTGCCGCCGCCTGGTCGCCGAGGTGCGCCAGCCGGACCTGGCCGCGATGGTCTGGGTGGCCGAGTCCACCCGGGCCGCGATGGCGGGGCGGTGGACCGAGTCGGAGCGGCTCACCGCCGAGTACGGGCGGCTGCTCGACCTGACCACCATGTGGGGCCTGGTGGACTGCCGGCTGGCCACCCTGTTCACCAGCCGGTGGGCGCAGGGCCGGGCCGGGGAGCTCGCCGGAGCGCTGACCGAGACCGCAGAGGAGGCCATCCACGCGCCGATGCGGCCGATGGCGGTGCTGGCGACGTTCGCCGCCGGGGATGTCGCGGAGGCGCGACGGCTCACCGAGCTCTGGTCGTGCCGGCTCCCCTCGGACTGGAGCACCGGGTTCGTCACGGCCGGCTGGGGGCTGGTCGCCGCGCGGCTCGGCATGCCCGACCCCCGGGCGATGTACGACCGTCTGGCGCCCTTCGCCGATCAGCTTGTGGTGATGGGCAGCCAGGTGGTCTGCTGGGGCTCGGTCCACCAGGTCCTGGCCGAACTGGCCGCCGCCCTCGACGAGCCCGCCCTGGCCCGGGAACACGCCACCCAGGCGCTCGCCGTCCACGACCGCCTCGGCCTCACCGCCCTGACCAGCCCGGCCACCCTCGCGCTAGGAGTCCCTCGTGGATGATCTTCAGTTCGATGACGGCGTTCCGCACGCCGCCCGGATCTGGAACTACTGGATGGGCGGCACCGACAACTACGAGGCCGACCGCGCCGCCGGCAAGGCCGTCGCGGACGTCTACCCGGACATCGTCACCATGGCCCTGGAGTCTCGTCGCTTCCTGATCCGGGTGGTGCGGTTCCTCACCGCCGAAGCGGGAATCCGCCAGTTCCTGGACATCGGCACCGGTCTGCCGACCATGTCCAACACCCACGAGGTCGCCCAGGAGATCGCGCCCGAGTCCCGGGTCGTGTACGTCGACAACGATCCCCTGGTCATCGAGCAGAGCCGCGCGTTACTCGGGACCCCGCCCGGGCCGGTCACCTACCTGGAGGCCGACTACCACGACCCCGAGGCCATCGTCGCCGCCTCCAGCCTGGACCTCACCCAGCCGGTCGCGGTCATGTTCATGGGGGTCCTCGGCTACGTCGGCGACTTCGCCACCCTGCGCTCCATCGTCTCCCGGACGCTGGCGCCCATGCCGTCCGGCAGTCACCTCGTCCTCTGGGACGGCACCAACACCAGCGCCTCCGTCAACGAGGGCGGCGCGGCCCTCATCGAAGCGGGCGCGGTCCCCTATCACCTGCGCAGCCCCGACCAGCTGGGCCGCTGCTTCGAGGGCCTCGACCTGATCCCGCCCGGCCTCACCCAGATCACCCAGTGGCGCGGCGAACCCTCCCCACCTTCCATCGACGCCCACGGCGCGGTCGCCCGCAAACCTTAGCTCTCATCGGCAGAGTTCTCCTCGCCGGGTTCGGCCGTCTCTGGGCCCAGTACGGGCGGCCATCTTCGGCGCCGTTCTGTCATACCTGCAGCTAGATGAGGAAAAACGGGCGTAACTCCTCTACATACATCCAGCTGGTTGTATGCTTCCTTTGAAAAGGACATGACTCTGAACCGCAGTACAGCGCACCACTAACCCACTAGGGTGGTATGTACTCGCTTTAATGCACCATCAAAAAAGGGGCCTCCTACCCGCTTAGAGTTCCAGCCCTGTGCGGTAGGAGGCCCCTCACCCCTAATGGGTGCGAGATTCAATCAAGAGCCAGATGATCCAAAGGATCACCCGTACCACCACGAATCCGGTCCGGCCCTGACGCCGGTCCGCACGCGGCTCCTCTTGATCGTTCTCTTCTCGACAGTCGCACATCATGGCGATTGCCTCTCTTCTCATCGCACCTGCCATTCAGGCGCGCCAATTCGAAAGAGAGACATCCCAAGACGCCCACCACTGTCAGCTCACACCATAGGCGAAATCCCACCCACATCTCCCAAACTCCCCCACATCCAATATCTTTTCGACCTACCCCCATCCCCCTATATTCAAATCCACCACCACTTCCCCCAAATAACCCATAACCCCAAACCAAATTCCCCCCAAACCCCCCAACCCCACCCATCCCACCAGCCCACCCAACCCCCCAC
>NZ_JAHCST010000182.1 GCF_018476525.1 Acrocarpospora catenulata | reverse complement strand
CAGCTCGCCGAAAGACCCCCACCCACCCGCCCCAAAAGAGCTGAAAGGTAAGAAGCCTGCCGACCGCCGACGCGGTATGACGGAAGACCGGTCCCGTCCCAGAAGAAACACCAACCCCACCAGGGGCCTCAACACACAGGCCACCGTTGCTGGTGGCCTGCATGCCGAACGGTCCGTTTCCTCAGGACCCAACAGTGTGCCCGAACCCCAAGCCCCGTCCCCGCCGCGTTCCCACTCCCAGCCGACAGGCCGGGCGGTACTAACAGGGAAACCAAACCCAGGAATCCGAATAACCAGTGCTCCACTAATGAGCGTCGCCGTGCACCAGACGTTCGCTGATGGACACGGCATGGACCACACGAACCAGACAAGACTGTCTGAGACGCGCAGCCGAGTGCTCCTTAGAAAGGAGGTGATCCAGCCGCACCTTCCGGTACGGCTACCTTGTTACGACTTCGTCCCAATCGCCAGCCCCACCTTCGACCGCTCCCCCCACAAGTGGTTGGGCCACGGGC
>NZ_JAHCST010000181.1 GCF_018476525.1 Acrocarpospora catenulata | reverse complement strand
CCACCGCGATCCTGCCCTTGCGCGGGTACAGGCCGAGCGCTCTGGCGGCGC
Source organism: Acrocarpospora catenulata (assembly GCF_018476525.1). GTDB lineage: Bacteria > Actinomycetota > Actinomycetes > Streptosporangiales > Streptosporangiaceae > Acrocarpospora > Acrocarpospora catenulata. Next base: position 484 of record NZ_JAHCST010000181.1, on the reverse strand, counting down.
GTTCCGCCGAGACCTGAACGAACAGGCAGGGGTCGAGCCCGCGTACGGCAACGGCCTGGTTCCACAGCACCGGCGTGCGGGCTTCGATTCCGGGCGCTCCTGCCGGGATCCTGCGGTGGTCGTGCTCCCACGCCCGCTTCAGCGAGGTGTCGTACGCGCAGTGGTCGGAGCCGACGGAGACGACCGTGCCGTCGCCCACCCCGGACCAGAGATCGAGCTGGTCGTCGGCGGTGCGGATCGGCGGCGAGATGACGAAGCGCCACGCGTCCGCACCGTGGAACACGCTCTCGTCGTGGGCGAGGTAGTGCGTGCAGGTCTCGGCGTGGATGACGGTCCCGGCCCCGCGGGCGGAGCGTACGGCGTCGAGGGCGTCGGAACCGGACACGTGGAAGATGTAGACGGGCGTGTTCAGCCGCCGGGCGTACATCGACACCATCTGGATGGTCTCGGCCTCGGCGAGCCCGGGACGGCTGTGCGGGTAGTC
>NZ_JAHCST010000180.1 GCF_018476525.1 Acrocarpospora catenulata | reverse complement strand
GGAAGTGGCCCAGGGCTGGTACGAAGTCCCCGCTGGACAGGCCGTGCAGGTAGAGCAGCGGCAGCACCTCGCTGATCTTCGGGGTTTTACGCGCCCACGGCGGCAGGATCGCCGAGGAGAAGCGCCGCCGCTCACCGGTCTCGGCATCGACGCGCTTGTCGTTGACACGCGGAGCGGTGACCTCGATCGCGCCGGCCGCGGTGAGGATCTCCCGCGCCTGGTGGCTGCCGTTGCGCACGACCAGGCGGCGGCCGTGTTCGTCGCGCTCATCGGCGAAGGCGGCGATGTAGGCGTCCACTTCGGCTTTCAGCGCTTCGGCCAGCATCCGGCGGGCGCCTTCGCGCACGATCTCGTCGATCAGCGAGGAAGAGGAGGAACCGCCGGGCTGACGGCGGTCGCCGTCGGCGGGGTCAGGGACTACGGTGAGCAACGGGTGTGCCTTCCCGACCGACGTTGGCGCGTCGGTCATGCTTGAGACTGGACATGATCATCGGGAAGGTACACCCCCTTCCCGACAGATCCACAGATTCCAAGCATTGCTC
>NZ_JAHCST010000018.1 GCF_018476525.1 Acrocarpospora catenulata | reverse complement strand
CTGGGCGGGTGGGTGGGGCATCACCGCGATTGGGCGGGTGGGCTACTACCGCCAGCATCAGAGGAGTCCCCGACGGTCGCGAAACCAGGCTCCATTACCAAGTCCACTCGCAAAGGCAGCCTGTTTCATCCTTGCGAGATAAATTGCTCACGCTCGAAAGCAAAGAGGTTGCGTCCCCTTTATTTCGGGATTTTTCGTTGGGGGGTTCTGATCGCGAATGTTGCAATGGTTTATCTGTGCAGGGGTGTCTTGGAGGCCGGTTCGGGGTGGTCGAAGTTGCGGCTGGCGGTGAAGGGGCGATGATTTGGTTATGGCGTTGTCGACGGGGTTTACGAAGTTGTTTGGGGTGCGGTGGCCGATCGTGCTGGCGCCGATGGGTGGGTCGGCTGGTGGGGCGCTGGCGGCGGCTGTCTCTCGTGGGGGCGGGCTCGGGATGGTGGGGGCTGGGAACGGGGATCGGGAGTGGCTGGATCGGGAGCTTCCGATCGTTGCTTCTGGCACCGAACCGTGGGGGGTCGGGTTTCTGACCTGGGCGGCCGATGCCGGTGCGGTGGAGTATGCGCTGGAATACGGGCCCAAGGCGGTCATGTTGTCTTTCGGCGATCCCAGCCCGTTCGTGGAACCCATCCGTCGGGCGGGGGCGGTTCTGATCATTCAGGTCACTGATCTGGAGGAGGCCCGGCAGGCGGTGGACCTGGGCGCCGATGTGATCGTGGCGCAGGGCACCGAAGCCGGTGGCCATGGAGCTCGACATGGGCGGTCCACGTTGCCGTTCGTGCCCGTGGTGGTGGATCTCGTGGGGCCGGTGCCGGTGCTGGCGGCCGGTGGGATCGCCGATGGTCGCGGGGTGGCCGCGGTTTTGGCCTTGGGGGCTGCCGGAGCCCTGATCGGCACCCGCTTCCAGGCCACCACCGAGGCTCTGGTCGACCCCGCGACCACCAAGGCGATCCTCGAAGGACGGGGGCAGGACACCGAGCGCAGCAGCGTACTGGACATCGCCCGTGGCTCCCGTTGGCCGTCGAAGTACACCGCCCGGACCCTCGGCCACCCCTACCTCGACCGCTGGCACGGCCGCGAGGCCGAACTCGCCGCCGACCCCCAGGCCAAACAGGACTACCAGGACGATGTGGCGCAAGGCACCATCCCCGCGCGACCGATCTGGGCCGGGGAGGCCGTCGACCTCATCACCGACCTCCCCTCCGCAGCCGACCTGGTCACCACCTTGGCCACCCAGGCCGAGAACGCCCTGGCCAACGCCGGAAGGCGGTGACCGAAGCCCGCCATACCGGGCCCGTTCGTTGAACCCATCCGTCGGGCGGGGGCGGTTCTGATCATTCAGGTCACTGACCTGGAGGAGGCCCGGCAGGCGGTAGACCTGGGCGATCGTGGCGCAGGGCACCGAAGCCGGTGGCCATGGAGCTCGACATGGGCGGTCCACGTTGCCGTTCGTGCCCGTGGTGGTGGATCTCGTGCAGCCGGTGCCGGTGCTACCGCTCACCCCGTGAGCCCCGGGGGCGACGTCGCCAAGCCGAGAATCATCACACTGCTCGCCCCAGGGGGCCAGTTCAGGTGGGTAGCGGGCGGTCGCTGACGACGTGCTTCATGACGAGGGTGGAGTTCAGCCGCTGTACGCCGGGCAACGCGGACAGCACATCGTCCTCCAGTTCCTGGTAGGCGGTCAGGTCAGCGGTGAGGATGCGCAGCAGGTAGTCGGGGTCGCCGAACAAGCGCTGGGCCTGTACCACCTCCGGCACTCTGGCCACCGCGGCCTCGAAGCCGAGCAGGGTGTCGCGGTCTTCCTGGCGCATGGTGACGAAGACCAGTGCCTGGAAGGTCAGGCCGAGTGCCGCCGGATCCACGATCGCCCGGTACCCGCGAATCGCTCCCCGGCGTTCCAGTTCCCGCAGCCGCCGATGGCACGGGGAGACGCTCAAGCCGACCCGTGCGGCGAGTTCGGTGATGGTCAGCCGGCCGTCCTGCTGAAGCTCGGCAAGAATCTTCCGGTCAATCGCGTCCACGTGGAAGATCCTTCCACGACACGGTGCCATCGAGGTGAAAGTTGAAAGCACTTTCGAGCCGATTGACCGTACTCTCCCCCGTATCGACCGCCGCCCCAGGGGGACTTCCATGGCTGCAAGTTCCGTGCTCGCCTTCTGGGTGGTCGCGCTTCTGCTCATCGCCGTCCCCGGCGCGGACTGGGCCTTCACCATCAGCGCGGGGCTACGCGGCCGCTCGGTCTACCCCGCCGTCACCGGCCTGGTCACCGGCTACGCCGCGATCACTCTGATCGTCGCCGGCGGCGTCGGCGCCCTGGTCGCCGGATCCCCCGCCCTGCTGACCGGTCTCACCCTCCTCGGCGGCCTCTACCTGATCTGGCACGGCGCCACCACCTTCGCCCGCCCCACAACACCCGCCACCCCACGCACCGACCCCACCCCTGGCCCTGGCAGCGCCCCCGGCAGTGACCCCGCCCCTGACCCCGGCGCCGGATGGCGCACCTTCTGGCGTGGCGTCGGCGTCAGCGGCCTCAACCCCAAAGGCCTGCTCATCTTCCTGGCCCTGCTCCCGCAATTCACCGACCCGCGCGCCGCCTGGCCGATCGCGGCCCAGATCAGCGTCCTCGGCCTGGCCTTCATGGCCACCATCGCCCTGTTCTACCTGTGTCTGGGCCTCATCACCCGAACCCTCCTGTACACCCGCCCCACCGCCGCACACCTGACCGGCCGCCTGTCCGGCGCGGCAATGGCCGGGATCGGCGCCTGGCTGCTCATCGACCACCTGCTGAAAAGCGGGTCCTGGTAACGGTCTCCGGGCGTGGCGGGCCGCTACCAGGATCTGGTGTCTGACGGGCATCAGCCGCCGCAGGACTCGAAGGTGAGCGAGTCGGGCAGGACCGTGTAGGCATCCCTGGTCGTGATCTTCTTCGTGGTGGTGTCGATCTGCAGGACACGTACCTGTGTCGGTGCGTTGCCCTCCTTGTGATGGTCGTGGATGGTTATCTGGGCCGGGCCTGTCCAGGCGATCGTGTGGAGGCTTTCAAGCGGGACCGGTAGGCGCGTCGTGATTCGGCCGGAGGTGAGGTCGTAGACGACGACATCCGTCCCTTCGCCTTGATGGCCGGACGTCACCGCCGCTGTGGTGGTGCCGTCTGCGGCCAGTGCGTAGGGTGCCAGGGCAACGCCCTCCCCCGAGGGCTTACGGTGCAGCAACTCTCCTGGCGGTCCGAAGACGTACAGATCGGCTATGCGGAAATCATCGCCCTCGCGGTAGGCCAGGAGCTCGCCGGCGTCGCCGCTGAAACCGTAGAACTCCACGTCCCAGGGTGCGGTCCAGAGCAGGACGCCGGTCGTGGTGTCGTACACCCGGGTGGGTTCTTTCCGCTCCTCGTAGTAGATGACGCCCAGGCGTGTGCCGTCCTGCGACAGCATCAACTTCACGTCGTCCATCCCGAAACCCCTGGGCAGGACGTCGGCGGCCATGGCATGGACCTGTCCGCCGACCTCCCGGACGACCAGCCTGTTGTCGGACTTCCTGAAGTACGCGACGTGCCGGCCGTCCCCGCTGACCTCGATGGGCGCCTGGGCCTGCTTCAGCTGCTTGCCTTCGGCATTCAGCGGTTCGACCCAAGCGTCCGCCAACTCCTGTATTTCACCCCCGTGCGTGGCGAGCCGCCAGTTCCCACATGCGCTGGGCGGCCACTCGTCCGGATCCGAGCATCCTCGTACCGAGACGTATCTGATGGTGTCTTCGTGTCGCACTCCGGCTGTGTGGGTGTGCGTGTCGGCGACTCCTCCGCAAGCCGCGACTGTCAGGACAGCGAGTACGACAGCCATGGGTCTAGGTCTCATCGGACCTCCCGGGTCATCGGGTCCCCCGTTGGACTCCACCCGGTTAGAGCGCCGATCGCCTGGATTTGTTGTTGGTCGCGATTGCCGGGTTGTTGGGTTATTCGGGGCGGGTTACCTGGATGGGGAAGATGGTGGAGATTGTGGCTGAGGGGACTGTGGTGAGGGTTGTTTTGCCGGTGATTTTGATTTGGTAGGTGCCGGGCGGGGTTTGGGGTGGGACCGTCAGGGTGAGGGTGGATTGGGCGCCTGCCTGGACGGTGGCCGGGGTGATGGTGGCGGGGATGCCCTGGGTGGTCGGGGTCAGGGTGAGTTCCTGGACTGAGCCGTTCAGGGCGGTGGTGGTGATCTGGGCGGTTACCGTGCCACCGGCGGGGACCGTTGGGTTCTTGAAGACGACCTCGATCGTGTAGGTGGGCTTGGGAACCTCCCTGATGGCGAGAGAGTGCCGGAAGGCGGCCGAAACCTGGGTGACCGAGGTCAGGTTGGGGATCTGGGTGAAGACGAGGCTGTCGCCGGTGGGGCCGGTGCCGAGTTGGCCGTAGTCGTTGCTGCCGGAGGACCAGGCGGTGCCGTCGGTCATGGCGACCAGGGAGTGGGCGCCGCCGGCGGAGACGGCGGTCACCGTGGCGGGCAGGGTGGTGACCTTCGTGGGGCGGAGGCGGTGCTCGGTGGTGCCCAGGCCTAGTTGGCCGGCGCTGTTGTCGCCCCAGGCCATGAGCCTGCCGTCCACGCGAATGCCGAGGCTGAACCGGCTTCCTGCGGCGATGTCGGTGTATTCGGAGGTCAGGACGTTGACCGGCAGCGGACGGGTGTACTGGGTACCGTCACCCACCTGACCGTCCCAGCCGTACCCCCAGCCCCACACCGAGCCGTCGGTACGAAGGGCAAGGGCATGACGACCTCCGGCAGAGATCTTGGCGATGCCGTTGAGGGTCGGCAGCACCGTCGGCACCACCTGGTCGTCGTAGCTGCCGATACCGAGCTGGCCGAGGCTGTTCTCCCCCCAGGCCAGGGCCGAGCCGTCACCGCGCAGGGCCAGCGCGTAGTCCAGGCCGGCCGTGATCTGGGTGACGCCGGACAGGATGGTCGACCGAACCGGGCTCAGTCTGCGCACGGTGGTCCCGTCACCCACCTGGCCGCGGAAGTTGTTGCCCCAGCCCCAGACCTGCCCGTTCGACGCCAGCGCCAGGGTGAAGTCCGACCCCGCGGCGACATCGACCACACCGATCAGCCCGGGAACCTTGACGGGAGCCGGGTGCGATGTGGTGGTCCCGTCCCCCAGCTGCCCCACGTGGTTGCCACCCCACGTCCAGACGGTGCCCTGGGCGCCGATCGCGACATTGTGGCCGTCCCCGGCGGCCACTTTCGTGAAGCCGTACCCCGCCGCCAGCACCGCGACCGGAACGGGCGACGACGTCTGACTCCCGTCACCGAGTTGGCCGACGCCGTTGTCACCCCAGGCGGCGGCGTGCGTCCATTCGGCCGCCGCCTGCGCGCCGCCGGCCGGTAAGACGACGGCGGTCGCTATCAACATGCCGGAGACCACCCGGGCGATCCAGGTCTGACGTACTGAAGAATGCATTTCTCATCACGATCCTTGCGAGCGTTTTTCGACAAACGCGTGCAGCATCGTGGGCAGCACTAGCGGGCCACTTGCAGAACGCCACAGTGGTCAGAGTGGTCCTGCCGATTTATCGGCAACAGGAAATTGAAGCCCCAAAATGGCCGGCGGAGCCAACCCCGACGCCCGCAGCAGCATCGGAGCGGCTCCGCCGTAGTCCGAGTCCCCCCACCAGGGGGTCCGCTTTCGGAAGGGCCGCGCGACGCGTCCTCTTCGCCGCGCGGCCCTCCCCTGCGTTCCCCATCAGCAGGTAATCCCTTTACTCACCCCAAGAGGCGTTCCCTATAAAGAATGATGCCTGGCCCCCCGTAAGGGCCGTGTAAACCCGATCTGCGACCTAGGTCGTACCCGCGAATCCGCCCTGAGACGGACCGGAAACCCATGGCCAGGTACGTATCGTGGGTGCATGCTCGCCCGACTCCGTGTCTGGCGACGGCGGCACCCCGCGCTGGTGGACGTGCTCACCGTCGCGCCGCTGGTGCTGTTCTGCCTGGTGGCAACCCCGGAGTACCTGAGCGTGCCGCCGATCGCGGCCAGCTACCACCCGGGCGAGCTGACGGCGTTCGTGCTGTCGGCGGCGCTGCTGCTCCCGCTGATATGGCGCAGGCGCTACCCCATCCAGGTGTTCGCGGTGATCGCGGCGCTCTGCTTCGCCCAGTGGCTGGCCTCATTGCAACCGCTCCCGGCGAGCATGTCGGTCCTGGTCGCCATGTACGGCGTGGCCGCCCGCAAGAACCTGGCCTGGGCGATCGCGGCGGCGCTGGTCGCCGAGTTCGGCACGTTCCTGGCGTTGTGGGCCTGGGACGACTTCACTCTGGAGATCTTCGCCAACGCCTCGGCCTTCGTGATCGCCGTCTGGCTGGCCGGAATCTACGCCAACATGCGCCGCAGGTACATCGAGGGTCTGGAGGACCGCGCCGAGCGGGCAGAACGGGAACGCGACCAGCAGGCGCTGATCGCCACCGCCGCCGAACGCGCCAGGATCGCCCGGGAACTGCACGACGTGGTGGCGCACAACGTGAGCGTGATCGTCGTCCAGGCGGACGGCGCCGGCTACGCCATCGACCGGGATCCCGAGCAGGCGCGCCAGGCCGTACACGCCATCTCGGCGACCGGACGGCGGGCGCTCAGCGAGATGCGGCGCCTGGTGGGGGTGTTGCGGGAGGATGGCCCGGGAGCGGAGGACTACCAGCCGCAGCCGGGGCTGGGACAACTGGCGGAGCTGGTCCGGCAGGTGCGGGAGTCCGGCCTGCCGGTGCGGCTCAGTGCGGACGAGGACCTGGCGGGCCTCCCCCAGGGCGAGCAACTGGTGATCTACCGCATCGTCCAGGAAGCGCTCACCAACACCCTCAAACACGGCGGCCCCGGCGTCCAGGCCGACGTGCGGGTGGAGTCAGGAGATCGGGAGATCACGGTCACCGTCCTGGACGACGGCCGGGGCGCGGCGGCCCCGGCGGGCGAGGGCGGCCACGGACTGATCGGTATGCGGGAAAGGGTCACCATGTACGGCGGAACAGTGCACGCCTCGCCCCGGCTGGGCGGCGGCTTCCAGGTCGTCGCCCGGATCCCGGCGGGGCGGTGAGCGCGGTGCTCCGGGTGATGCTCGTCGACGACCAGGAACTGGTCAGGGCCGGTTTCCGCATGGTGCTGGGCGCCCAGCCGGACATCGAGGTGGTGGCCGAGGCGGGAGACGGCGCCGCCGCCGTGGCGGCGGCGCGCGGCACCGAGGTGGACGTGGTGCTGATGGACGTGCGCATGCCCCGGATGGACGGCGTGGAGGCCACCCGCCTGATCCGCGCCGAACCGAACGCCCCACGCGTGATCATCCTCACCACCTTCGACCTGGACGAGTACGCCTTCGCCGCGATCCGCGCGGGTGCCTCCGGCTTCCTGCTCAAGGACGTCCCCCCGGCCGACCTGCTCAACGCGATCCGTTCGGTGCACGAGGGGGACGCGGTGGTGGCCCCGAGCACCACCCGCCGCCTGCTCGACCTGGTCGCCGCCTACCTCCCTGCGGGCGGGCGGACCGGCCGCGACCCGGACGTGCTGACCGCCCGGGAGCGCGAGGTGCTCATCCACGTGGCGCGCGGCCTGTCCAACAGCGAGATCGCCGCCTGCCTGCACCTGGCCGAGGCCACGGTGAAGACCCATCTCGGCCGCATCCTCGCCAAGCTCGACCTGCGCGACCGCGCCCAGGCCGTCGTCTACGCGTACGAGAGCGGCCTGATCACCCATCGGCCAAAAGTCTGACCGCCGGCTACCCCAGGAGTAGCACCTCGACCCCGGCCACCCCCCCGCGAGGGGCATCCGAAGTCGGTACCGAGGACCGAGGGAACGTGGATGCCCGCCCCCTAGCGTTACTGGCATGACGATTCTCACCGAAGTCCAGCACGCCGTCGTGGCCACGGGACTCACCAAGGTGTACGGCCAGGGCGACGCGGCGGTGCACGCGTTGCGCGGCATCGACGTGGGCTTCGCCACCGGCGCCTTCACCGCGATCATGGGCCCTTCCGGCAGCGGGAAGTCGACCCTGATGCACTGCCTGGCCGGTCTTGACTCGGTCACCGGGGGCACCGTCACCATCGGGAACACGGAGATCACCGGGCTCTCCGACAAGCAGCTCACGCTGCTCCGCCGGGACCGTATCGGCTTCGTCTTCCAGGCGTTCAACCTGCTGCCCACGCTCACCGCCGAGCAGAACATCCGCCTCCCGCTGGACATCGCGGGCCGCCAGGCCGACCAGGTGCTGCTGGACCGGGTGATCGAGACGCTCGGGCTGGGGGACAGGCTGGGCCACCGGCCGAGCCAGCTCTCCGGCGGCCAGCAGCAGCGGGTGGCGGTGGCCCGGGCGCTGATCAGCAAGCCGCAGGTGATCTTCGCGGACGAGCCGACCGGGAACCTGGACTCGCGCAGCGGCGCCGAGGTGCTCTCCTTCCTGCGCCGCTCGGTCCGGGAGCTGGGCCAGACCATCGTGATGGTCACCCACGACCCGGGCGCCGCCTCCTACGCCGACCGGGTGATCTTCCTCAGGGACGGCCTGCTGGTCACCGAGGTGACCTCCCCCACGCCGCAGACCGTGCTCGACACGCTGCTGAAGCTGGAGGCCTGAGCCGTGCTCCGGACCACCCTCGCGGGGCTGCTGGCCCACAAGCTCCGCCTGCTGCTCACCTCCCTGGCGATCACGCTGGGGGTCGGGTTCATCGGCGGGACCTTCGTGCTGACCGACACCATCGAGGTCGGCTTCCAGCAGAAGTTCACCGCCGACGCGGAGAAAGTGGACGTCGCCGTCCGGTCGAAGGAGGACGACGAGATCCCGGCCGAGCTACTGGCCAAGATCCGCGCAGTGCCCGGTGTGACCGACGCGCAGGGCCTGCTCGGCGGCCCGGCACCGCTACTCGGCAGGAACGGCAAGGCCGTCGGCAACGTGCCGACCACGGGCATCTCCATCGCCACCGGCACGCTGGCCCGCACCACCGTCACCAGCGGGGTCGGCCCGACCAGGCCCACCGATGCCATCCTGGACGAGAACACCGCCAAGACCCGGCAGTTCGCCATCGGCGACACCATCACCGTGCTCGACCCGGAGGGCGGGAAGCACGACTTCACCCTGGTCGGCCTCTTCGACGTGGGGGTGGACCAGTGGCTCGCCTACACCGGCGCGGTCGGCTTCACCGCCGAGACCGCCCAGCGTATGACCGCCGCCAAAGGCTATCGGGAGATCAACATCGCGGGCCCGAACCCCGAGTCCCTGCGGGACGCGGTGGCCGCCCTCACCGGCCCCGGCTACCGGGTCCAGACCGGCACCGAACTCGCCGACGAGCTGGCCAGGGCCTCCAATATCGAGGCCGGTTACTTCAGGCTCTTCCTGCTGATCTTCGGTCTGATCGCGATGTTCGTGGCGGCTCTGGTGATCTACAACACGTTCAACATCCTGGTCGCCCAGCGCACCCGCGAGATGGCGCTGCTGCGCTGCATCGGCGCCACCCGGACCCAGGTCTTCGGCTCGATCGTGATCGAGTCGGTGGTGGTCGCGGTGCTCTCCTCGGCGCTCGGCCTGGTGGTGGGCCTCGGCCTGGGGGCGGGCGCGCTGGCCGTGCTCGGGCAGCTCGGCGCACCCATGCCGACCGACGCGCCGATCTCCCTCAAACCGCTGACCATCGTGGTGTCCCTGCTGGTCGGCATGGTCGTCACGGTCGGCGCGGCCCTGTTCCCGGCCCGTGCCGCCACCCGGGTGCCCCCGGTGGCGGCCCTGCGCTCCCAGCTGGAGGAGCCCACCTTCCGGGCCGGTCTGGTACGGATGATCTTCGCGGGCCTCTTCCTGCTCGCCGGGGCGGCCGTCACCGCCATCGGGGTGACGATGGAGAACGGCGACACGGCACTGGTGGCCGTGGTGGCCGGCGGCGCGGTCACCTTCCTCGGCGTGCTGGTCGTCAGCCCGGTGCTGATGCGCCCGCTGGCGGCGGTCGCAGGCTGGCTGCCGCGCCGGCTCTTCGGGGTGCCCGGCAGGCTCGCGGTGGACAATTCCCAGCGGAACCCCAAGCGGGCGGCCACCACCACCGTGGCGCTGACCATCGGCGTCACCCTGATGACGCTCATCTCGGTGGTCACCTCGACCACCCGGGAGAGCGTGCAGGCCCAGCTGGACAAGCAGTTCCCGGTGGACTTCATAGTCACCGACCAGCGCGGTCCCGAGGGTAGCGGCCTGCCGTCCGCGCTGGCCGCCGCGCTGCGCCAGTCGCCCGAGCTGGGCACGGTGATCGAGACCCAGCTGACCACCGCCAAGCTGAACGGGCAGGAGCGGGTGGTCATGAACCTCCCGTCCGGCCCCGAGACCCGTCCTACCGTCACGGAAGGATCGTTCGACGCGCTGACCCCCGGCACCATCGCCGTGGGGAAGCAACTGGCCAGTGCCAAGAAGCTGAAACTCGGTGACACGGTCCCGCTCGCCACCACCGAGGCGGGCACGGTGAACGTCAGGCTCACAGCTCTCTTCGACGAGGAGGACGTGGACCAGGCCCAGGCCATCCTGCCGGAGGCCGACTTCAAGCGGTACTTCGGCAGCCCCGGCGCCGCCGCCGTCTACGTCAGCGCCAAGCACGGGGTCGCCACCGACGTGGCGCGGCGGGCCGTGGAGGCGGTGGCGCTGCCGTACCCGACGGCGCAGGTGGCGAGCGCGGCCGAGATCCGGGGCGAGTTCGACGAGGCGCTGGACATGGTGTTGATGATCTTCGGTGGGCTGCTCGGCCTGGCCGTGCTCATCTCCATCCTGGGCATCGCCAACACGCTCTCCCTGTCGGTGCACGAGCGCACCCACGAGTCGGCGCTGGTCCGCGCGCTCGGGCTGACCCGGGGGCAGCTGCGCGGCATGCTCTCCCTGGAGGCGCTGGTGCTCGGGCTGATCGGGGCGCTGATCGGGGTGGTGCTGGGCACCGTGTTCGGCTGGGCGGCCATGAAGAGCATGCCCATCGAGACCACCTTCACGGTCCCAGCCGGGCAGATCCTGCTGCTGATCGCCCTGTCCGGCCTGGCCGGGGTGCTGGCGGCCACGCTGCCCGCCCGCCGCGCGGCCCGGGCCTCCATCGTGGACGCGCTGGCGGCGGCCTAACCGGGCGTGCGGCCCGGCCACTCCGCCGCGACGAGTTCGGGGCCGAGCAGGGGGCGGACGGCGACCTCGCCGGTGATCCGGTCGATGACGATGCAGCCGCCCCCGACGGTCCCGGGCAGCACGCTCGGGTCCGCGGGCTCCTCGTCCCTGGCCCAGGCCACGTACCCGCCCTCGAAGGCGTGCACGGCCACCTCCACCGAACGGTCCCGGCCGCCGTTGAAGTACTCCTCGGCCAGCACCCGCGCGCAGTCGGCGTTCAAATCCGCTGTCCCGCCCGGTCGATGATGACGCAGAAGACCCCGGTCACGTTCTCGTACGGCGGCTCCACCGCCATGTGGCCGCGCTGGGCGTCGATCCAGAGCACCTCGCCCCGGGAGTTGACGGCGTTCCAGGCGTGGCTGCCGCCGTTCGGCCAGCGGGTGATCAGCATCGCCGAGGCCCCGTGCCCGCCGCCGGCCAGCCGCTGGGCGACCGGCACGTACGCCCGGCGGCCCTGCCCCAGGTACTCGAACCGGTGCCCCAGCCACTGCTCGGCCCTGGCCACCCCGCCGGACTCGCCGGTCAGCATTGGTTTGCCCACCCGGTCGTACTCTGGCTGCCGGGGCGCGGCCACGGCCGGTTCCCCGTGCCAGGTGGAGAGCACGGCCAGCGCGCAGTCCACGGCGTTGGTGGACCGGAACGGGTCCTCGGTCGGGCCCTCGGCGTTGACCAGCCGGATCCAGGTGCCGCGCGGGTCGGGGAACCGCCCCACCGCCGCCTGGAGCAGATCCTGCTGCGTCCGCGGGTCCGGCATCGCCAGCCCGCCGGCCACCCCGTACGGCCGGGCCTCGTCCAGCCGGGGCGGGCGGCAGCCGCGGTCGAACCAGTCGCCGTCCGGGTCGGGGCGGCGTGGCCGGGGCAGGTGCTCGGCCAGGCTCGGGGCGGGCGTCTCGGCGGCCTGCTCGTAGTCCCGCCAGCGGCGCCCGTCCCCCGCGACCACGGGGTTGTAGACACCGGACGGCAGCCGCCATCGGGCCTGCCGATCGGCCATTCCCCTGAACACCCGGCACCCTCCCCCCTCGAATTGACGATGGTAGAGGCCACCCCTGCCGGGAACGGCGGCTTTCCGGAATCCCGCCGGTCAGATGTCGGTCAGGTCGTTTCCATGTGCCCGGCTGTGCCTGACTCGGCTCAGGTGGCCTCCATCAGGACGCTCGGGTAACCGGTCGCCCCGTCCGGGGCCGGTGGCGCGCCCCTGTTGGTCTGGGTCTGGCCGGTGGCGTCGGTGGCGCGGCAGCGGATGGTGTGCAGGCCGGGCGTGAAGTCCCAGTCGATCGCCCACTGCCGCCAGGTGTCCGGGCCGGGCACCTCGGCGAGCCTGGCCACCCGCCATTCGCTCTCGTCCACCTTGACCTCGACCTTCTCGATGCCCCTGTGCTGCGCCCAGGCCACCCCGGCGATGGTGTTGGTGCCCGCCTTGACCTTGTTCCTGGGCAGGTCGATCCGGGACTGGGTCTTGATCGGGCCCCTGGGCGCCCAGCCGCGGGGCGTCCAGTACGCCTCGTCGCGGTCGAACCGGGTCACCTTGATGTCGACGACCCATTTGGTGGCCGAGACGTACCCGTACAGGCCGGGCACCACCTGGCGGACCGGGAAGCCGTGGGAGACGGGGAGGACCTCGCCGTTCATGGCGAAGGCGAACATCGCGTTCCGGCCGTCCATCACCACGTCCACGGGGGTGCCGCAGGTCCAGCCGTCGTCGGAGGTGCTGAGCAGCATGTCGGCGTCGGCCTGGAGGCCGGCCTCGCGGAGCACGTCGGCCATGGCGACGCCGAGCCAGCGGGCGTTGCCCACATAGGGGCCGTTGACGTCGTTGGAGACGCAGGTGAGGGTGACGTCGGCCTCCATCAGCGGGCGGCGGATGAGCTGGTCGAAGGTGAGCTCGATCGGGCGGTCGACCATGCCGTGGATGCGCAACGTCCAGGTCTTGGGGTCCACGGAGGGGACCACCAGGGCGGTGTCCACGCGGTAGAAGTCGTGGTTGGGCGTGGTGAACGGGGACAGGTTCGGGATCTTGAAGTCCACGCCGGGAGGCAGCTCCGGCAGCGGGGTGGCCGCCGTGGGCAGCGCCTTGGCGACCTCCGTCCGCGCGCCTGAGACGTCGTTCCGCCCGGCCAGCCACCCTCCGGCCAGCCCGGAAGCGCCCGCCACCCCTGCTCCGACCGCGACCCCGGTCAGCAGCTTCCGCCGGTTGAACGAGTGCAGATCGGCACCGGCCCGCATGACCGGCGGCCGCTCGGCCTCATCCTCCGCCTCACTCTCGGCCTCTCCAGCGGCCTCTGTGGTGACCTCTCTGGCGGCCTCCGCGCGCTCAGACTCCGCCCACGGCGGCGGCTCGATCCGGGCGAACAGCCAGGACAGGACCATCGCGCCCGCGGCCGCCCCGAGCAGCGGCGGCAGAATCCCGAACGGCCCGGAGTCCTCCCCCGACAGCACGGCCACCATGCCGACCGCGCCGAACAGGAACAGACCGGTCACCCCGAACCCCACCCGGCGGCGGGCGAGCACGCCCAGCCCGGCGGCGATCAGCACGATGACCACGAGGATGCCGCCGAGCAGCACGTTCTTGTCGTTCTCGCCGAAGGCCCGGATCGCCCATTCCTTCAACCAGAGCGGGGAGAGATCGACGGCCGCGTTGCCGACCGCGATGACCGGCGAGACGCCGTTGAACAACCCGGCGACCAGCTGCGAGACCCCGAGCGCGACCGCGCCGGAGATCACCCCGATCAGGGCAGCCGCCCACCGGGGCGGCGCAGTGCGTGGTTCCACACCCCGAACGGTACGCCCCGGCGGCGACAGAAGATCTTACGACCGGGTTACGACAACGGCCCCACCATCTCGACGATCACCGGGATCATCGCCCGGAACGAAATCCCCCGGTGGCTGATCGCGTCCTTCTCCGCCGCGGGCATCTCCCCGCTGGTACGGCTCTCGCCGTCCGGCACGAAGATCGGGTCGTACCCGAACCCGTTGGTCCCCCGGGGCTCCCGGATGATCCGCCCGGGCATCACCCCGTCCACCGTGCGCCCCTCGCCGGTGGGCAACGCCAGCGCCGCCGTACAGGTGAAATGGGCCTGGCGGCGGTCGTCGGGCACGTCGGACAGCTGGGCGAGCAGCAGCCGCAGGTTGGCCTCGTCGTCGCCGTGCCCCCCTGACCAGCGGGCCGAGAAGATCCCCGGCATGCCGTTCAGCGCGTCCACACAGAGCCCCGAGTCGTCGGCGATGGCGGGCAGGCCGCTCTCCTTGGCCACCGTGTGCGCCTTGAGCAGCGCGTTCTCCGCGAAGGTGAGCCCGGTCTCCGCGACCTCGCCGATCTCGGGGAAGGCCTCCAGACCGACCAGGTCGATCGGCACCCCGGCCTCGGCGAGGATGCGGCGGAACTCTACGATCTTCCCGGGATTCCGGGTGGCCAGCACCAGACGTGTCATCATCTTCCTCCAGCGCCCCATCATGGGGGCGTCGCCGGGTCAGGCCAAAGCGATTTTCTGCAGCTCGGTGAGCTCCGCGCAGCCGGTGGCGGCCAGGTCGAGCAGCTCGTCCAGCACGTCCCGGTCGAACGGCGTGCCCTCGGCGGTGCCCTGCACCTCCACGAATGCGCCCTTGCCGGTCATCACCACGTTCATGTCGGTCTCCGCCTTCACGTCCTCGACGTAGCAGAGATCCAGCAGCGCGGTGGTGCCGACGATGCCCACCGACACCGCGGCCACCGAGTCGACCAGCGGGTCACCCGGGCACATGCGCCGCTTCCGCATCCAGGCCACCGCGTCGGCCAGCGCCACGTACGCCCCGGTGATCGCGGCCGTCCGGGTGCCCCCGTCGGCCTGGAGCACGTCGCAGTCGAGGATGATCGAGTTCTCGCCGAGCGCCTTGTAGTCCACGCAGGCCCGCAGCGAGCGCCCGATCAGCCGGGAGATCTCGTGGGTCCGCCCGCCGATCTTGCCGCGGACCGACTCCCGGTCCCCCCGGGTGTTGGTGGCCCGCGGCAACATCGCGTACTCCGCCGTCACCCAGCCGAGGCCGCTGCCCTTGCGCCAGCGCGGCACTCCGCTCTCCACGGTGGCGGCGCAGAGCACCTTGGTGCCGCCGAACTCGACGAGGACCGAACCCTCGGCGTGGGCGAGCCAGTTGCGGGTGATCGTGACGGGGCGGAGCTGGTCCGGCGCACGTCCATCAGAGCGAGCCATGAGCCTCACCCTAGGTCATACACCGCACCACTCCTGGCCAACTCGATCCCCCCGGCGAACCCCCCGCCCCCCGCCTCGGCCAGCACCCGGTCGTGGTCGAACCAGGGCACCAGGTGGGTGAGCACCAGCTGTCCCACCCCCGCCTTGGCCGCGTGCTCGGCCGCCTGCCGGCCGCTCAGGTGCAGGTCGACGGGGAGGTTGGGCAGGTCGACGAAGGACGCCTCGCAGAGCAGCAGGTCGGCCTCCTTCGCCAGTCTGACCAGTTCCGGGGACTCCCCCGTGTCCCCGGAGTAGACCACCGACCGGCCGCCGTGCGAGACCCGGAACCCGTACGTTTCAACGGGATGGTTCACCCGGGCGGTGGTCACCTCGAAGGGGCCGATCTCCCAGCGGCCCGGGGCGAGCGGGATGAAGTCGAAGGAGTTCTCCATGACGGGTTCCTCCGGCATGCCGTACGCGGCGTTGAGGCGGCGGGCGGCGCCGTCGGGGGCGTAGACGGGCACCTTCGGGAACGGGCCCTCCATGGAGTAGGTGCGCACCACGTGGTACGGGCAGAGGTCGAGGCAGTGGTCGGCGTGCAGGTGGGACAGGCCGATCGCGTCCACGTCGTAGAGCCCGATGTGCCGCTGGAGCGGGCCGAGCGCGCCACTGCCGAAGTCCAGCAGCAGCCGGAACCCCTCGGCCTCCAGCAGGTAGCAGGAGGACGGGCTGTCCGGTCCGGGAAAACTCCCGGAACATCCGACGATCGTTAATCTCACAACGCCCTCCCATTTCCAGATATGTCGCCAACTGCAGCTATTTCAACTGCCTGGATTTCCGGTCCCAGAAACCTGCGCCCCAGTAGGGCGAACAGCTCCGGATCCCCGGTCGACCGGAAGCGGTGCTGTGCGGGCACCAGCGTCGGACCGCTGAGGCCCCGGTCGTGCAGCACCCGGTAGACGTCCTTGGCGGTCTCCTCCGCGCTCGACACCAGGGTCACCCCGTCGCCCGCCACGTACGAGATCGCCCCGGTCAGCAGCGGATAGTGGGTGCAGCCCAGGATGAGCGTGTCGCACCCCTCGTCCAGGATCGGCGCGAGGTACTCCCGCACCACCTCGATCAACGCCTCGCTGTCGGTCTCGCCCCGTTCCACGAACTCCACCAGCCGGGGCGCCGCCACCCCCACCAGCCGCACGTCCGGCGCCGCCGTGAACGCGTCCTGGTAGGCCATCGACTCGATGGTGGCCCGCGTCCCGATCACCCCCACCCGCCCGTTCCTGGTGGCCCGCACCGCCCGCCTGGTGGCCGGTTGGATCACCTCCACCACGGGCACCGGGTACCGCTCCCTGGCATCCCTGAGCATCGCCGCGCTGGCACTGTTACAGGCGATGACCAGCATTTTCACGCCGTCGGCCACCAGGTGGTCCATGACCTCAAGCGCGTACGCCCGGACTTCGGCGATCTTTTTCGGGCCGTACGGCTGGCGCGCGCTGTCCGCCACGTACAAGATCGATTCATGGGGCAACTGGTCGATGATCGCCCGGGCGACGGTAAGCCCGCCCACACCACTATCAAAAATCCCAATACTCGCGTCCAACATGCTTCCCAAGGTTAAAGGACCCTCCGCAACCACTCTCGGTAAGAATCCGCAGAACAACGAATTCCCAGCTGCCCCGGATTACGGCCCCGGCGAAGGCGGGGTCCGGCTCAGTCCTCGTCGCCGCTGATCATCGTGCTGGCCAGCACCCCCGGAACGGAGGCCAGCTGTGCGGCCAGCGCACCGGAGTCGCCCCGCCCGAGCACACCGATGGCCACCTGCACGGTCCGCCCGTCCACCGCTTCCCTGGGACCGAGTGTGATCTCCTCGCGGTCGTCCCGGGTGACCTGGAGCGGGTGCCGGCGGCTGACCGTGGCCGGTTCGGGCGAGATGGTCAGCGTGCTCAGATCGATAATGGAAAACCCCGCCTCGGTGCACCTGTTGACCAGCTCCCGCAACGTCCCATGGCCTTCGCTGTAGGTGATCCGGAAGTGGTGCGTACGGCCACTCAACCCAGGCAGCCGACGGGAAAGCGGCCGGATGAGATACGCCACCGCGAAGTAGGCCACCGTCGTCAACACCGCCAGCAGCGGCAGCCCCGCCGCCGAGGCCGCCCCCACCGCGGCGGTCATCCAGATGGTGGCGGCACTCGTCAGTCCCTTGACCGACCCCCGCTGCACGAAGATGACCCCGGCACCGATGAAACCCAACCCCGACACGATCTGCGCGGCCACCCGGGACGGATCCAGCACCACCCGCCCGGGCTCAAGCACATCGGCGAACCCGTACATGCTCACGAACGTGAACAGCGCCGCCCCGATCCCCACCACGGTGTAGGTCCGCAACCCCGCCGCCTGCTGCCGGATCTCCCGCTCCAGCCCGATCGCCGCCGACAACACGAACGCGACCCCGAACCGCGCAAGCTGCGTCCCCCACTGCCCGGACAGCTCCCCAACCTGCACGTACGCCCACACCATCGCGCCCCCAGCACCCCATCACGCTTCCGGTACCCAGGCGGCCACCCTCGGTAACAAGCCCCGCGCCGTGGTCAGGCTCGGCCGACGCGGGCCAGTTGGCGGGACTGGGCCACTAACGCGCCGGTGGAGTCGTGGACCTCGACGTCCTCGTCGAACCAGTCGTCGGAGATGAGACGGCCGGCGGCGGTGACGGTGAGCCAGCCGGGAGCCGGGAGGGCGCGCAGGTGCCAGGTGAGTTCGACCGTGGGCGCCCAGCCGCGCAGGCCGGCGGAGAAGGTGACGGGCGGGAGGGCGTCCACGGCCAGGGCGAGGACGTAGGGGTCGGGGTCCTGGGGTTCGGCCAGGCGGAAGTAGGCGCGGGATTCGGGGCGGCGGGTGGGGGTGCCGGTCGCCCAGCCGATGGTGGGCGGGTCGAAGCGGAGGTCGGTCTGGAGGCCGAGGGTGATGCCGGAGCCGGGTTTGGGGTCGGGGAGTTTGACGCAGTCGTCGAGTGGGGGCAGCGAGGTGGCTGGCGACTCGCGATAGTGGGGGACCGCGTCCGGGTCGAGGGTGGCGGTGGTGATCAGGGTTTCCAGGTAGGGAACGTCCTGGGAGATGAGGGTGGCCCGGGTGACGGTGGCGGTGCGGCCGGATTTGACGGTCTGCAGCCGGACCTGGCCGGGGCCAGGGCGGGCGCTGCGCAGGAACTGGACGCTGGTGGAGACCGGATGCTCGTGGGGTGAGGCGTCGACGACGGCACGCAGGACCACGGCCATGAGGTAGCCGCCGTTGAGCGGGCCGCCGATCGAGTAACCGTCGTCCAGGCAGACGTCGTAGGTGTTCTCGTCCACCCGGACAGCCCGGGTCGCCTCGTCGAACTTGGTCACGCCCAACCCCCCCCAGAAACCGAATGATGTTCTGTCGGGCTACTTTAGCCTGCCGTACCCTATGCGGCTTCTTGACCCGCCCATTAGCCCCCTGACCAGCGGAAACTGGGCACATCCCAGGGCGGGGGGATGATCTATGGTGATGGGGGCCCGGCAGCTTGTCGGACAGTGTGTCTGGGATTCACGGGGTGTCTGGGTGGGCCATGTCGTGGACGTGCGCCTGCTCAAGGACGGCAGAAACTGGCTGGACCGCAGGCTCGACCGGGACGGCACGCCCGGACTGATCGTGTCCCGTCGGCGCGCCCCGTTCCTGCTCGGCCTGCACCGGGACGCCAACGGCCGGCTCACCGGCGCCTTCCAGCACTTCACCAGACTCCTGTACGCGCACAGCCGCGTGGTCCCCTGGGACCTGATCGAATCCAGCGACACCGGCGAGATCCACCTCAAGGCAACGGCCGAGGAGCTCAGCCGCGAGTAGGCATCAAGCGCTTTGCAAGCGAATCGCAGGAACTGTGGCATATTTTCAAACTCGCCGAGATTACGCCCATTTTGTGAGTGAGAAGATGCCTGCCGAGAACCCCCCGGGCTTCCCGTTCCCCGCGAACCAGGATCCGGATCGGACCGTCTCCTACCGGAATCCCAACCCGTACGCCCAGCAGCCCAACACCCAGCCCGAGGGCGACCCGACCCGCATGGCGTACCCGGGCCCCGGCGGGCAGGATGACCACGCCACCCGGGTCCAGTACCCGGGCCAGGCGGCTCCCGGCCAGTACGCCGACCAGACCCGCGTCGAGTTCCCGGCAGCCGACCAGTACCAGCAGCAGTACGGCCAGCAGGGGTACCAGCAGGGCTACCAGCAGCCGTACCAGCAGCCCTACGCCCAGCAGCAGGCGTACCCGCAGCAGAACTGGCAGCAGCCGGAGGAGCTCGGCTACGGCCTGCCCCCGGTGGTCCACGCCCCCGAGCCCAAGCGCGGCCCAGGAAAGGGCTGGATCATCGCCATCATCGCCGCGCTGATCGCCGGTGTGGTGGGCGGCGGCGGCATCTGGGCGTTCTCCGCGTTGAGCGGCGGCGGCACCCAGCCGCACGAGGTCCTCCCGGCCGGGGCGTACGCGTACGTCCGGTTCGACATGGACCCGGCCGCCAACCAGAAGCTGGCCCTGTTCCAGATCGCCCGCAAGTTCGGCGCCACCAAGGACATGTTCTCCGGCGAGGACCCGCGCCAGGCGCTCTTCCAGGTACTCCAGGAGAGCACCCCCACCATGGCCAAGCTCGACTACGCCAAGGACGTGGAGCCGTGGCTCGGCAGCCGGGCGGGCGTCGCCGTCTACCCGGGCAGCACGGAGGGTGAGGCGTACGCCGTCGCCCTGGCCGTACAGGTGACCGACGAGGCGGGGGCTCGCGCGTTCATCGACAAGACCAGCGGCGAGGAGCGCGCCAAGACCGGCATCGCCTTCCGCGACGGGTACGCGATCATCGCGGAGAACCAGCAGCAGGCCGACAAGTTCGCCAAGGGCACCACACTGGCCCAGAACGGCGAGTTCGCCGGTGACCTGGAGGCGCTGGGCGAGCCCGGCGTGCTCTCCTTCTGGGCCGACGCGGCGGAGGTGCTCAAGGCCTCCGGCGCCGCCTCGCTGGACCCGGGACTGTCCGACCAGATCAAGAACGGCCGGTTCGCCGCCGCGCTCCGCTTCGACGGCGACTACGCCGAGCTGGCCGGCCTGGTGCGCGGCGTGGACACCAAGGTCACCGGCGACCTGGAGCCGGTCCGCATCGGCGAGCTGCCGGACAGCACCGTCGGCGCGTTCGCGGTCTCCGGTATCGGCGAGCTGCTGAGCAAGCAGTGGAACGAGATCCTCAAGGCGTCCGGCTCGGCCGGCGGCCAGGGCGTCAACATGGAGCAGTTCGTCGCCCAGGCGCAGCAGCAGTTCGGCCTGACCCTGCCGGACGACCTGGCCACCGTGCTCGGCAAGAGCGTCACCGTGGCGGTGGACGAGCAGGGCCTGGAGGGCGACCTGCCCAACGTCGGCACCGTACTGTCCACCGACCCGGCCAAGGCCCAGGAGGTGCTGGCCAAGATCGAGCAGGCCTTCGCCAACAGTGGCACCCCGGTGCAGCTGACCAAGAAGCCGGGCGACGGCAAGCTGGTGGTGGCCACCACCGAGGAGTACGCGGCCAAGCTGGCCGGCGACGGCGCCCTCAAGGACAGCGAGACCTTCCAGCAGGCCATCCCCAACGCCGACTCCGCCACCTTCGCCCTGTACGTGAATCTGGACAAGATCGAGAAGCTCTACCTCAGCTCGCTCCAGGGCGAGGAGCGCAAGAACCTCGAGGTGCTCCGGGCGGTCGGCCTCAGCGGCCAGTACTCCGGCGCCGAGGCCAGCTTCACCCTCCGGGTGCTGTTCAACTAGACCATCCTCCAACGCCAGGCCGAAGCTCCCACCCACCGCACGGCCTGGCACCATAAAAGAGACGCCCGCCTCCACTCTCAGGGGAGGCGGGCGTCTCGCCGTTCAGGTAGGGGACGTTTAGGCCCAGAGTTGGCCTTCCAGGCGGTCCTCCGCCTCGTCCAGGGTGCCCTCGTAGGCGCCGGTGGACAGGTACTTCCAGCCGCCGTCGGCGACCACGAACACGATGTCGGCCCGCTCCCCCGCCCGTACGGCCTTGCGCGCCATGCCCAGCGCCGCGTGCAGCGCGCACCCGGTGGAGATGCCGGCGAAGATGCCCTCGGTGCCCAGCAGCTCCCGGGTCCTGGCCAGGGCGTCGGCCGAGGAGACGGAGAACCGGGTGGTGAGCACGTCCGGGTCGTACAGCTCGGGGATGAAGCCCTCGTCCACGTTGCGCAGCCCGTACACCAACTCGCCGTAGCGGGGCTCGGCGGCCACGATCTGCACGCCGGGGACCCGCTCGCGCAGGAAGCGGCCGACGCCCATCAGGGTGCCGGTGGTGCCGAGCCCGGCCACGAAGTGGGTGACCGTGGGCAGGTCCGCCAGGATCTCCGGGCCGGTGGACTCGTAGTGGGAACGCCAGTTGGCGGGGTTGCCGTACTGGTAGAGCATCACCCAGTCGGGATGCTCGGCGGCCAGGCCCTTGGCGACCCGGACCGCCTCGTTGGAGCCGCCCGCCGCGGGGGAGGAGATGATCTCCGCCCCCCACATGCGGAGCAACTGCCGCCGCTCCTCGGAGGTGTTCTCCGGCATCACGCAGATCAGCCGGTACCCCTTCAACCGGGCCGACATGGCCAGCGAGATGCCGGTGTTGCCGGAGGTCGGCTCCAGGATCGTGCAGCCGGGGGTGAGCAAGCCGTCCTTCTCCGCCTGCTCGATCATCCACAGCGCCGGGCGGTCCTTGATCGAACCGGTCGGGTTGCGGTCCTCCAGCTTGGCCCAGATCCGCACGTCCGCCGACGGCGAGAGCCGGGGCAACCCGACCAGCGGCGTGCGGCCGACCGAGTCGATCAGCGATTCGAAGCGCATGGAGACCTCAGCCGCCGGCTACGGCGGGCAGCACGGTGACCGTGTCACCGTCGGCGACCGGGGTGCCGAGCCCGCCGAGGAAACGGACATCCTCGTCGTTGAGGTAGACGTTGACGAAGCGGCGCAGCTTGCCCGCGTCGATGAGGCGCTCCCGCAGGCCCGGGTGCCGGGCTTCCAGGTCGCCGATCAGCTCCTCCAGCGTGGCGCCGGAGGCGTCGACGGCCTTGGCGCCGTCGGTGTAGGTGCGCAGGATGGTGGGAATGCGGACCTCGATGGCCATCTCGGTCAATCTCCTTGGTCGATCGTCGTATTCAGGAACACAGGGAAACGGGCGGTGGATTCCTTGTGCTAGCGACAGTCGTAGAGGACGACCGAGCGGGAATGCGCGAAGAGGTACTTCTGCACAGCCGAGACCATGACCCCAGTTTAGCCTTCCACGTCCAGGATCTTCACTTCCTCCTCCTCGACCACCCCGTCCACGATGCGGAACGAGCGGAACTGGTCGAGTTCGGTGGAGTAGAGCACGTAGTGCGCGTAGGGCTCGGAGGCGTAACTGATGTCGGTACGCGACGGGTACGCCTCGGTGGCCGTGTGCGAGTGGTAGATGACCACCGGCTCCTCGTCCCGGTCGTCCATCTCCCGCCAGACCCTGAACTGCTCCATCGAGTCGAACCGGTAGAAGGTGGGGGAACGTTCGGCGTTCTCCATGCGGATGTACCGCTCGGGCACGCCGTCGCGCCCGGCGATCACGCCACACGCCTCGTCCGGGTGGTCCTCCCGGGCGTGGGCCACGATCAGATCGACCAGTTCCCGTGAGATCGTCAGCATGCCCGAAAGCTACCAAAGTGCCCGGACGAGGGTGTCCTGGAGGTAGGTCAACCAGTCATAGGTGACGAACGCGGGGTAGCGCGGGTCCTCCTCCGACATGGCCGCGATCTCCTCGTGCACCTCCTCGGTGACCTCCAGCCGCACCCCGAGCATCAGCCGCACGTCGTTGAGCGCGCGCAGCCACGCCTGGGCCTGCTCGGGGGTGAGGTCCACCCGGCCGCCGGTCGCGGTGTCCAGCAGGGTCACCGCGTCGGCGCGCTTGCCGTCGCGCAGACTCGCCTCGGTGTAGCGGCGGAACTCCCCGGCGTCCTTGTCGTCCTCGTACGCCGACGGGAAGAGCCGGGCCAGCACGGGATCGGCGGGGACCGGCGGGGTGGCCACGCCGATGCCCAGCGCGCGCTCCAGCGGGTCGTCGCCGGTGGTGCCGGGCTCGACCAGGCCGAGCACCAGCCCGACCAGGGACCGGAGCACGCTGGCCTCGGCCTCGTCCAGTTTGATCGCCACGCCGGTCTTGGTGGCCCGGAAACCGGTGCTCATCAGGAGTCCCGCTGCACGGTCGCCCACAGCCCGTACGAATGGAGGATCTGCACGTCCCGTTCCATCTCCTCGCGGGTGCCGCTGGACACCACGGCCTTGCCCTTGTAGTGCACGTCGAGCATGAGCTTCTCCGCCTTCTCGCGCGGGAAGCCGAAAACGCTCTGGAAGACGTACGTCACGTAGGACATGAGGTTGACCGGGTCATTCCAGACGATGGTCAGCCATGGCAGATCGGGCCGCACGTCGATTGCCGGACGCTCGACCTCCATTGGAGCGGTGCTACCCACATCCCCATCCTGCCCTAACCCGGTCGTACTCTCGACTCGTGGAGATGACCATGGGCACGGCATTGCTCACCGACAAATATGAGCTGACCATGCTCGAAGCCGCGCTGGCCAGCGGGGCCGCCCACCGGCGTGCGGTTTTCGAGGTGTTCGCCCGGCGGCTGCCGAAAGGGCGGCGGTACGGGGTGGTGGCGGGCACCGGCCGGGTCCTTGACATGCTGGAGAACTTCCGTTTTGGCCCCGATGAGCTGGGCTTTCTCCGGAACGTGGTCGACCGGCCCACCTATGACTTCCTCGCGAAATTCCGCTTTTCTGGCGATATATACGGCTATCGGGAAGGTGAGAGTTACTTCCCCGGCTCGCCGATCCTCGTCGTGGAGGGCACCTTCGCCGAGGCCGTGCTGCTGGAGACGGTGGTCCTTTCCATCCTCAACCACGACTGCGCGATCGCCTCGGCCGCCGCCCGGATGGTCCAGGCCGCCGGGGACCGGCCGATCATCGAGATGGGCTCCCGGCGTACCCACGAGCAGGCCGCCGTGGCCGCCGCCCGGGCCGCCTACCTGTGCGGGTTCGGCTCCACCTCCAACCTGATGGCCGGCCTCCGCTACCGCGTGCCCATCGCCGGAACCAGCGCCCACGCCTTCACCCTGCTGCACGACTCGGAGGCGGCGGCCTTCCGCGCCCAGCTCACCGCCCTCGGCCCCGGCACCACCCTGCTCGTCGACACCTACGACGTCCCGGAGGCCGTCCGCCTGGCCGTGGACCTGGCCGGCCCCGAACTCGGCGCCGTCCGCATCGACTCGGGCGACCTGGCCGTGGCCGCCGTCGAGGTACGGCGCCTGCTGGACGAACTCGGCGCCACCGCCACCCGCATCGTGGTCACCGGCGACCTCGACGAGTACGCCATCGCCGCCCTGGCCGCCGCCCCCGTCGACGGCTACGGCGTGGGCACCGCCCTGGTCACCGGCTCCGGCGCCCCCACCGCCAACCTCGTCTACAAGCTCGTCGCCCGCGAGGACGCCACCGGTGCCCTGGCCCCCGTCGCCAAGAGATCCGTCGGCAAACCCAGCCGCGGCGGCCGCAAGTGGGCCTACCGCGCCCTCGACGACACCACCGCCGACGCCGAGATCATCGCCCTGGCCCCCGACGAGACCGCCGGCCGCCCCCTCCTCGCCCAACTCGTCCGCGACGGCGAGATCATCGGCCGCGAACCGCTGGACACCGCCCGCGCCCGCGTCCACGCCACCCGCACCGAATTACCGGCAAACGCCCACAGCCTCTCGCCTGGCGATCCCGCGATCCCTACTATCTTCAAGTGATCGTGGGAAGCGGCGCATGAGGACGACGCCGCTTCCCACGGTCTGTGTCATGGCCGCGCCTCCGGCACGGCGGGCTTGGCCATAAGCTTTTTGTCATGGCTACGGCACTTGTCATCGTGGATGTGCAGAACGACTTCTGCGAAGGCGGGAGTCTGCCGGTCGCGGGTGGGACCGAGGTGGCGGCGGCCATCAGCGCGCATGTCAGGGAGCAGGGTTACGACCATGTCGTGGCGACCCGGGATTACCACGCCGACCCGGGGGCGCACTTCGCGGCGGAGCCCGACTACGTCAACAGCTGGCCCGCGCACTGCGTCATCGGCACCCCGGGCGCCGACTTCCACCCCGCCTTCGACACCGCGAAGGTGGAGGAAATCTTCAGCAAGGGCGCCCACGCCGCCGCCTACAGCGGTTTCGAAGGGCACGCCCCCGACGGCACCGACCTGGCCACCTGGCTCCGCACCCGTGAGGTCACCCACCTCGACGTGGTCGGCATCGCCACCGACCACTGCGTCCGCGCCACCGCCCTGGACGCCCTCCGCGAGGGCTTCCAGGTCCAGGTCCTCCTCGACCTCACCGCCGGGGTGTCCCCCGACACCACCTCCGTCGCCCTCACCCAGCTCGCCGAGTCAGGCGCCCTGCTCACCGGCGAGCCCGTGCTGGGCGGCTAGCGGGGCTACGGCCGCCCCACGCTGATGTAGGTGAAGCCGAGCGCCCGCATCGCCCCCGGGTTCAGCAGATTCCTGCCGTCGAAGAGCAACGGCCGCCGCATCATCGAGACCGCCCGCGCCCAGTCGACCTCCTTGAGCTGCGGCCACTCGGTGACCACGATCGCCGCGTCCGCGCCCTCGACCGCCAGCTCCGGGCTCACGTGCTGCAGGGTGGACCTCCACGGTTCCACCTCGGCCGGGCGGGCCATCGGGTCCCAGCAGTGCACCTCGGCGCCCTCCGCCAGCAACCGGGACGCCAGCACCGTGCTCGGCGCCTCCCGCATGTCGTCGGTTCCCGGCTTGAACGTCAGGCCGAGCAACGCCACC
Source organism: Acrocarpospora catenulata (assembly GCF_018476525.1). GTDB lineage: Bacteria > Actinomycetota > Actinomycetes > Streptosporangiales > Streptosporangiaceae > Acrocarpospora > Acrocarpospora catenulata. The sequence continues at coordinate 139,396 of NZ_JAHCST010000018.1, read as the reverse complement.
CGCATCCCGGTCAGCGTGCCCAGTTCGTCCTTGAGTCTCTGGATCGCCCGGCGCTTCTGCAGGTTGTTGACCTCGATCACCGCCGACAGCAGCTGCAGGTGGTAGCCGGTGTTGCTGGCCAGCTGCCGCAGCGCCTCGGAGTCCTTGGGGAAGCACGAGCCGCCCCAGCCGATGCCGGGGCGCAGGAAATGGTGGCCGAGACGGTGGTCCAGACCCACGGCGCGGGCGACGTGCTCGACATCGGCGCCGGTTTTCTCGCACAGCGTGGCGATCTCGTTGATGAAGCTGATTTTCGTGGCCAGCAGGGCGTTGGAGGCGAGTTTCACCATCTCGGCGGAGCGCACGTCCATCACCACGACCGGCCCGTCCACCCCCTGGTGCAGGTCGGAGATCAGGCGGGCGGTGGCCTCCTCCGAGGCGCCGATGACGATCCGGTCCGGGTGCAGGAAGTCCCGCACCGCGGTGCCCTCGGCGGTGAACTCGGGATTGGAGGCGTATCCGACGTGCCCGAGGCCGGCCCCGTCGAGCGTGGCGCGCACGCGGGAACCGGTGCCCACCGGCACCGTGGACTTCATCACCACGGCCTTCAGATGCGAGGCGCCCTCCAGCGACCTCACCACCGACCAGACCCGGGACAGATCGGCGTCGCCGGAGGCCGACGGCGGCGTGTCCACGCACACGTAGACGACCTCGGCGCCGTCGAGCGCCTCCTGGGCATCGAGGGTGAAGGACAGTCGCTCCTTGTTCTGGGCGACCATGTCCCCCAGCCCCGGCTCATAGATCGGTATCTCGCCGGATCGAAGAAGCTCGACCTTCTCCGGGTTGATGTCCCGGACCACCACCCGATGACCGAGATCAGCGAGACAGGCACCGGTCACCAGACCTATGTATCCAGCGCCGAAAACAGCAACCTTACGGACCGGAGCGCCACCCATGGTCATCCATTCTCATACGGCCGAATCCCAGGTCGAGCCGCCGCCAAGGATTTGGTGCCGAGTCTGCGGAAGGAGGCTCCACCTTAACGTGCACAACGGCGCATTCGGCTATTTGCGCTGGGTGGCCCACTTTCTGATCATGGCGATGCGCTCCCGGATCTCGTCGGCGGAGGCCTGGGCGATGGCGGGACCGCCGCAGGAACGGCGGAGTTCGGCGTGGATGACGCCGTGCGGTTGGCCGGTGCGGTGGTTCCAGGCCCCGACGAGGCCGTTGAGTTCGCGGCGGAGCTCGTGGAGGAGTTCGTGGGGGGCTAGCTGGGGTTCCTTGTCGGGTTTGGGCTGGCGGCGTTTGGCCGCCTGCTGGTCGGCCTGGCGCTTGCGGAGGAGGGCGGAGACCTGGTCGGGTTCGAGCAGGCCAGGGAGGCCGAGGAAGTCCTCCTCCTCGGCGGAGCCGGTCGCGGCGGCGGTGCCGAACTCGCCGCCGTCGTAGAGGACGCGGTCGAAGGTGGCGGAGGCTTCCAGGGTCTGGAAGGGAAGTTCCTCACCGAGGGCGTCGGCCGTCTTCTGTTCCCGTTGGGCCTCTTCCAGCAGCGCGTCGTCGAGGCCGTCCTCGTCGCGTTTGCGGTTGAGGACGTGGTCGCGTTCGGCCTCCATCTCGGCGGCGAAGTTGAGGAGCAGCGGAACCGAGGGGAGGAAGACCGACGCGGTTTCGCCGCGTTTGCGCATACGGACGAAGCGGCCGATGGCCTGGGCGAAGAAGAGCGGCGTGGAGATGCTGGTGGCGTAGATGCCCACGGCCAGGCGGGGGATGTCGACGCCTTCGGAGACCATGCGGACGGCGACCAGCCAGCGCTGGGTGGAGGCGCCGAACTCCTTGATCTTCTTGGACGCGCCGGGGTCGTCGGAGAGCACGACGGTGGCGGACTCACCGGTGACCGCGCGGAGGTGTTTGGCGTAGGCCCGGGCGGCCTCGTGGTCGGTGGCGATGATCAGGCCACCGGCGTCGGGCATGCCCCGGCGGACCTCGGTCAGGCGGCGGTCGGCCGCCGCGATGACCTGGCGGATCCAGTCACCCTTGGGGTCGAGGGCGGCGCGCAGCGCCTGGGCGAGCTGGTCCTTGGTGAGCGGGGTGCCGAGGGTGGCGGTGATCTCGTCGCCCGCGCGGGTGCGCCACTTCATCTCGCCCGAGTAGGCCAGGAAGATGACCGGGCGGACCACGCCGTCGGCCAGGGCGGGCCCGTACCCGTAGGAGTAGTCGGAGACGCTGCGCAGGGCGCCCTCGGCGTCCTCGGTGTAGGCGACGAAGGGGATGGGGTTGTCGTCGGAGCGGAAAGGGGTGCCGGTCAGCTGGAGGCGGCGGGTGGCCGGCTCGAAGGCCTCGCTCACGCCGTCGCCCCAGGACTTGGCATCCCCCGCGTGGTGGATCTCGTCGAAGATGACTAACGTGCGGCGGGCTTCCGTCCTGGCCCGGTGCAGCGCGGGGTGCATGGCCACCTGCGCGTACGTCACCGCCACGCCGATGTAGTCGCGCGAGGTGACGCCCTGGCTGTTCTTGAACTCCGGATCGATGCCGATGCCCACCCGGCCCGCCGCGTCGGCCCACTGGCGCTTCAGGTGCTCGGTCGGGGTGACCACGGTCACCGCCCGGATGATCCCCCGGTGGAGCAGCTCGCTGGCGATCCGCAGCGCGTAGGTGGTCTTCCCCGCGCCCGGCGTGGCCACGGTGAGGAAGTCCCTCGGCTCGCGCTGGAAATACAGGTCGTACGCCTCCTGCTGCCAGGCGCGGAGCTTGGGCGCGGTCCCCCAGGCCGCGCGGTCCGGGTACGACGGCGACAGATGGGACGCGGCGGAGACGCTCATCGCGCCACCCCCGCCCCACCGGCGACAACCAGCGACACCAAGCCTCCCCGTTCAGCTGCGCACCCGGACAACGTCCGCCTCAGCGTAGCCGCAGCCACCGACAAACACGCGGACCCCAGAAATTCACCGGACCCCCGCCATGATCGAGTCGATGTCCGCCCTGGACCTGGGATCGTCAGGGTGCGCCAGGCCGAGCACCACCACGCTTCCCCCCGAGGGAGCCGTGAGCAATGTCACACGGAGGAAGGCCGGCTGGTTGACGACGTCGGTGTACTCCGCCCGCAACGCCCGGGTGTGTCCCGCCCTGCCCCCGATCGTCACGGCCTTGTCCTCGACCACGTCGAGCTTGTCGCCGTGCAGGAGCAGCCGCGCGTACAGGTCGGTGAGGTCGACCAGGGCGGGCCGGAGGGCTGACGGGTCCACCGGGTCGCCGGGGCGGGCCATCGCGGTGGCCAGGTCCCGGTTGGCCGCCACCGAGGTGAAGCCGGTGACCGGCGCCAGCACCCCCCGCTGCCATCCCCGCGGCAGCGGGAAGCTGATCCCGGCCAGGCCGTCGTCCACCTGTTCCGTCTCGACCGGGGCGTCCGGCCGGCTCAGCACGGCCACCACGACCAGGGTGACCACCATCCCCGCGGTGAGCAGCGCCAGCGCGCCGAGCAGCACATGGGTCAGCCAGCGGGGCAGCCGGCGCGGCGGGGCCACCGGCGTGCCGTACCAGCGGGCGGACGGGGGCAGATCCTGATCGCGAGAGGGGCCGGGCCGCCAATCGTCCATTGGAGCAGTAACGCATGCCCGGTCGGGGTGGTCAATCGAGATCGGACTTTCGATATGCCTGATATGCGGAAGTCTCTTCGGGGACCAGATCGCCCACCACGCCGGCGGCGCGTTCGGACGGCACTCCGGCGGCGATCAGCCGCCGGGCTCGCGGGGATCTGGTACGCGACCGACCGCAGCCGGTCACTCCGCCCCCGGGAGCTCCGGCTCCGCGGTCATGACCTGCGGGCGGTCGGCTGAGGTCAGGTCTTCGGTATGCGGTAGGCGGCCCACATCTGGTGCATCCGGGCGGCCTGGCCCTCGGTGAACTCGCGCATGCAGCGGTCGTGGCTGTAGTCCATGAAGTTGTGGATCGGGTCCTCGCCGGGCTGCGGGCAGGTGTCCTTGCTGTCAGGGCAGCCGTCGGTGGGCCGGCCCTGGGGTGGGGTGTCCTCCACCCCGTCGCCCGGTTCGGCGCAGCCGTTCTCGAAGGTGTGCAGGAGGCCGAGCCAGTGGCCGATCTCGTGCACGCCGGTGAAGCCCCGGTCGAAGTTGCGCAGCGGACCGCCCGGCAGGCTCCGCCAGTCGATGACCACCCCGTCGACCGGGGGGTTGCCGGAGTACCAGTGCGGATAGGTGGAGAAGCCCAGCACCAGTTCGCTCAGCTGGGCGATGTACAGGTTGAGGGTGTCCGGGCCACCGCGGCGCAAGGTGGACTTCATGACCTTCTCGTGGCCCAGCGGGTCGCGGAACCAGGCGGGGTTGGCGGTCCTGGTCACCCCTTGCAGGGCAAACCTGATCTTGGTGTCCGCCCCGCCGAACTTGCCGCTGTAGGCGTCCCGCAGCGTCTCCATCTGGCCCGCGACGGCGGCGGCCGGGGCGCCCCGGCGGCCGTCGGTGATCACGTGGACCCAGATCGGCACGGTGATCTCGGTGAGCCGGTACGGCATCGGCGGCGGCGGTAGGAGCGGTGGCGGCGGCATCGGGTCGGCCCGCAGCCGGTCCGCCGCGGCCTCGCACCGACGCTCGGCCGCGGCCTGGCCTGGAACCAGGCCCAGCGCGAGAAGGCATGCCAAAGTGACGGCGAGCGTGCGCCAGGCCATTCGTTCCCCCGGTTACGGCTGGTGATCGGCCAAACGCTAGCCGTAACGGGGACGATCAGGCGGGATCGACACTCACTGCTCGTCGGGGCCCGGGGGCAGACCCTCGTAGATTTCCTTGCACTCCGGGCAGACCGGGTATTTCTTCGGGTCCCGGCTCGGCACCCACACCTTGCCGCAGAGGGCACGGAGCGGAACGCCGGTCACCATGCTTTCGGTGATCTTGTCGCGGTCCGCGTAGTGCGCGAACCGCTCGTGGTCGCCGTCGCCGTGCGACAGCTTCGGCGTGACTTCGCTCTCGGGAAGAATCTTCGTGCTGCTCACGGAAACCGAGTTTAATCCGGGTACGGCTCCCGCCCACCCGGACGAGAGCCGTACCCGAGAGAAAAATCAGCCGATGTGCGCGGCCACGCCCTCGGTCTTGCGGCCCGCCTTGACCAGCAGGGCCAGGACGGCGGCCAGCACGGCCACGCCGGTGCTGACCACGAAGCCGAGGTGCAGCCCGTCCATGAAGGACAGGTGGGAGGCGTTGGTCACGACGGCGGCGATCTGCTCGGGCAGCCCGGGCGGGGCCATGCCCACCGCGGCCGCGCCCTTCAGCCCTTCCAGCTGGTCCGGCGGGATGGCCGCGGCGGCGGGGCCGAGGTACCCGACGTACACGTCGGAGACCTTGGCGGCCACCACGGCGCCGAGGATGGCGGTGCCGAGCGCGCCGCCCACCTGCATGGCCGAGTTCTGCACACCGCCGGCCACGCCGGCCATGTCCTCCGGCGCGTTGCCCACGATGATCTCGGTGGCGCCCACGAAGACCGGGGAGAGACCGAAGGCGAGCAGCACGAACGGGATCGCGCTGTCCATGAAGGCCGCCTCGATGCTCAGCCGGGACATCAGGAACATGGCGCAGGCGGTGATGACCATGCCGCCCGCGATGGCCAGCCGCGGCCCCACCTTGCCGATCACCAGCGCGGCCAGCGGCGAGGCGACGATCATTCCGGCGCTCATCGGAAGCATGCGCAGGCCCGACTCCAGCGGGCTCAAGCCGTGCACGCCCTGGAAGAAGAAGGTGAGGAAGAACATCGCGCCGAACATCGAGAAGGCCATCAGGATCATCAGGCCGGTGCCGATGGAGAACGACACGTTCCGGAACAGGCTGAGCGGCAGCAGCGGCTCCTTGGCCCGCGCCTGCCAGAACAGGAAGACCCCCCCGAACACCACCGTGGCGGCCAGGAAGGCCAGCGTACGGCCGTCGCCCCAGCCCCACTCGGGCGCCTTGATGATCGCCCAGACCAGGGAGAACATGGTGACCGAGAGCAGCACCACACCCGGCCAGTCCACCTTGGACAGCAGCCCGGCCTTGCTCTCCCGCAGCACCCACAGGCCCATGGCCAGCGCGACCACGCCCACCGGCACGTTGATGAAGAACACCGACTGCCAGCTCACGTTCTCCACCAGCAGGCCACCCACGATCGGCCCGGCCGCGCTGGACAGGCCGATGATGCCGCCCCAGGCCCCCATCGCCATGTTGAGCCGGTCACCGGGGAAGGCCAGCCGGAGCAGGGCCAGGGCCGCGGGCTGGAGCAGGGCGCCGAACAGGCCCTGAAGCACCCGGAACGCGATCAGCGCGCCGACCGAGGAGGTCAGGCCGATGGCCAGCGAGGTGAGGGCGAACCCGGCGACGCCGATCAGGAAGATGCGCTTGTGCCCGAACAGGTCGCCCAGCTTGCCGGCGGTGATCAGGAAGACCGCCAGGGCGAGCAGGTAACCGCTGGTGACCCACTGCAGGTCGGCCAGTGAGGCGCCCAGCTCCAGACCGATCACCGGGTTGGCGATGGCGACGACCGTGCCGTCCAGCATCACCATGATGACGCCCAGCGACACCGCCAGCAGAGTCAGCCAGGGCCGGGATTGGCCGGATTTGTCAGGCGCCTCCGATGGGGCGGCTAGTGCTTGTGCCATGACGGGTTTCCCCCCTGATAGATACCAATGAGTCGTAATTTATGGCAGTGGCTGACAGATGACAAATCCTTTTATCCGACATAAGGTGACATCTGGCAGGGAGTGAACTTCACGTTTCGAGGAGGTGACAGGCATGGGTCTACGCGAGCGCAAGAAACAGCGCACCCGTCTCGCGCTGATCGACGCGGCCCTGGATCTCTTCCTCGGCCAGGGCTACGAGGCCACCACGATCGACCAGATCGCGGCGAGCGTGGACGTCTCGCCACGCACGTTCTTCCGGTACTTCGGCTCCAAGGAGGACGTCGTGCTGGCCATGCACGCCGACACCCAGGACATACTTCTAGCGGAACTGGCCGACCGTCCCGACACCGAGGCCCCCTTTGAGGCGTTGACGCAGGCCATGCGCATCACGCTGGCCGCCGTGACGGAGGGCGACGAGGCCCACCGCGAGCGGCTGGTGAAGACCATGCGGCTGATCGGCGACAATCCGCTGTTCACGGCCGGCCAGATGCGGCTGATCACCGACAGCGAGCAGCGGCTGGTGGCCGAGATCTCCCGCCGCCGCGGCGTCGACGATCTGCGCTCCCACTTCGTGGTCGCGGTCTTCACCGCGGCGGTCCGGGTCGCCTCCGAGTTCTGCCTGCCCGGCGAGGTACGGGACCCGGCCGTGCTGGCCGCCCGGCTGGAGGAGACGCTGGCCGTGGCCGAGAAGGCGCTCTGCCCCGGTTGGGATCGTTAGCGTTTAGTTCTGGCCGGGGTCGTCGGGGAAGGTCGCGACCAGGGCGAGCTCGCCGGGCTGGCGGCGGAGCACCGAGCGCCAGAGCGTGGACGGGTCCGGGTGGAAGGTGTCGCCCGGTTCTGAGTCGACCACGTACCAGGCGCCCTCGGCGACCTCGTTCTCCAGCTGGCCGCTGGTCCAGCCGGCGTACCCGGCGAAGATCCGCATCTGGGAGATCTCCCCGGCCAGGATCTCGGGGGGCGCGTCCAGGTCGACCGTGCCGAGGCGGGAGACGGCCGGGCGGCCGGAGTGCAGGCGGCGCCAGCCCAGCGGCTCCTCGCCGCTGAGCACCACGGCCAGCGCCAGCGCGCTGTCGGTCTGCACCGGCCCGCCCTCGAAGAGCACCGAGGGTCCCGTTACCAGCGGGTCCCAGACCGGGAGCACCTGGGTCACGGTGATGTCGCTCGGCCGGTTGAGCACCACGCCCAGCGTGCCGCCGTCCTCGTCGTGCTCCAGGACCAGCACGACGCTACGCCGGAAGTTCGGGTCGTCGAGGAGTGGCGTCGCCACGAGCAGCCCGCCGACGTAGATCGCGTCCGCCATACCTTCCATGATGGGGCAGGAAGGACGATTCGCGCACGCTACCCCCGGTCGCGATCGAAGGTTATTCAAAAGGAGCCCGGCGCCCTTGAAACGAGCCACCTTGCCTGGGGTGACGCGATCGACGGGCGAGCTTTTGAATAACTTTCGTTGAGCGGAGCGGGGATCACGCCTCGGTGAACCCGCGGGCCTTGCCGCCCGCCGACTCGCGGACCGCGGCCGCCACCGCGCCCGCCACGTCCGGGTGGAAGACGCTCGGGACGATGTAGTTCGGGCCCAGCTCCTCGCTGGTCACCACGGCCGCCAGGGCGCGCGCCGCGGCCAGCAGCATGTCCTGGGTGACCCCGTCGGCCTGCGCGTCCAGCAGACCGCGGAACACGCCGGGGAAGGCCAGCACGTTGTTGATCTGGTTGGGGTAGTCGGAGCGGCCGGTGGCCACCACCGCCGCGTGCTCCCTGGCGTCGTCGGGGGAGACCTCCGGCTCGGGGTTGGCCAGCGCGAAGACCACCGCGTCCGAGGCCATGGTGGCGATGTCGTCGCCGGTCAGGATGCCGGGGGCGGAGACCCCGATGAACACGTCGGCGCCCTTCACCGCGCCGCGCAGGTCGCCGGAGTAGCCGTCGGCGTTGGTGTGCTCGGCGATCCAGCGGAGCGAGTCGTCCAGGTCGTCCCGGCCCCGGTGGACGGCGCCCAGGTAATCGCAGACCACCACGTGCCTGGCCCCGGCGCCGAGCAGCAGCCGGAGCACGGCGGTGCCGGCCGCGCCCGCCCCGGCCATCGCGATCCGCACCTCGGACAGGTCCTTGCCCACCACCCGCAGCGCGTTGGTCAGCGCGGCCAGCACGCAGATGGCGGTGCCGTGCTGGTCGTCGTGGAAGACCGGGATGTCCAGCAGTTCGCGGAGCCGCCGCTCCACCTCGAAGCAGCGCGGCGCGGAGATGTCCTCCAGGTTGATGCCGCCGAACCCGGGGGCGATGGCCCGCACGATGTTGACGATCTCGTCCACGTCCTGGGTGTCCAGGCAGATCGGCCAGGCGTCGATGCCGGCGAACCGCTTGAACAGCGCGGCCTTGCCCTCCATCACCGGCAGCGCGGCGGCCGGGCCGATGTTGCCCAGCCCCAGCACCGCCGAGCCGTCGGTGACCACGGCCACCGAGTTGCGCTTGATGGTCAGCCGCCGCACGTCCTCAGGGTTGCGCGCGATGGCCATGCTCACCCGGGCCACGCCCGGCGTGTACGCCATGGAAAGCTCGTCACGGTTGCGGAGCGGCACCTTGGACTGCATCTCGATCTTGCCGCCCAGGTGCATCAGGAAGGTCCGGTCGGAGACCTTGTGGATGGCCACGCCCTCCACCACGTCAAGACCGTCCACGATCGCCTGGGCGTGGTCGGTGTCCCGGGCCGCGCAGGTCACGTCGATGCGGAGCTTCTCGTGACCAGCGGTGGTCACGTCCAGCGCGGTAACGATGCCGCCCGCGTTCTCCACCGCATGGGTGAGCTGGCTGACCGCTTTCCCGCCCGCGGGCACCTCAAGACGGACGGTGATGGAATAGGACACACTCGGCACGGTAGCCACGGCAACCCGCTCCTTTGCGCATTGGGGTGAAACCATCGTGCCACTTCCCGGGCGGTGCGCTCGCCCCAGCGCGCTAGAACAAGGCGCTGGCCAGGCCGCGCCGTGCCTTGGCCACGGCGGGGTCGTCGGCGGGGAGCGCCTCGAAGAGGCCGAGCAGGTGCAGCCGGATCTTGTCGCGCTCCTCGCCCGCGGTCCGCCGGACCAGGGCGATCAGCCGGTCGAAGGCGGCGTCGAGCTGGCCGCCGAGCAGTTCCAGGTCGGCGGCCTGGGACTGGAGCGCCACGTCGCCGGGGGCCTGCGCGGCCCGGGCCAGCACGTCGGACGGGTCAAGACCGGCGGTGCGCCGGATCAGGCCGACCCCGGACAGGCCGATCTTGGCCTCCTCGTTGCCGGGCGAACGGGCCAGCAGCCGCTTGAAGGCGGCCTCCGCCGCGTCCAGGTCGCCGTCCTCCAGCGCCATGTCGGCGGCGAGCAGGTCGGGGTCGACCGACGGCTCCCCGTCGCCCTCCTTGGCGGCCGCGGGGGCGGCCAGCTCCACGCCGAGCTGCTCGAAGATCTGGTTGAGCGCCTGCCGCAGCTGCGGCTCCGGCAGCGGGCCCTCGAAGAGCGGCATGAGCTGGCCCTGCACGGCCAGGTAGACGGTGGGGATCGCGCGCATGCGCAGCGCCTGGGCCAGCTCGGGGTTGGCCTCCACGTCCACCCGGGCCAGCAGCCAGGCCCCGGCGGCCTCGGCGGCCAGCTTCTCCAGCGCCAGGCTGAACTGCTGGACCTGCTCGGCCCTGGGCACGGTCGCCTCGACCAGGACGGGCACGCTCATCGAGCGTTCCACCACCTCGGCCGTGAAGGTCGCGGCGGTCGGTTCGATGAGTTCCGGCGTGCCGGGCGCCGCGGGGTTCTGCGCCGCCGCCTCGCGCCGCGCCTGGGCCTCCAGGGCCTGCTTGCGCGCGCCGAGGTCCACCGCGCCGTAGAGCGATCCAGGTCGTGAGAAGTCCGCTGCCATACTCCCAATCCTGCCGCATGTCCGGGGGGCGGCGTCCCACACCTTTCGGGTTTGCGCTGCGATACCGGTTCAGAATCGCGGCGGTTCAGTGTAAGTGCCCCATTCCGCCCGGAGCGCGTCGCAGATTTCGCCGAGGGTGGCCTCGGCCCGGGCGGCGGCCAGCATCGGTTCGATCATGTTCTGCTCGGTCCGCGCGGCGGCCACCAGGCCGGCCAGCGCCGCGTCCACGGCCCGCTGGTCGCGGCCCGCGCGCCGGTCGGCCAGCACCCGGCGCTGCTCGGCCTCCACCTCGTGGCTGACCCGCAGGATCTCCAGCGGCTGCTCCAGCGAGCCCGTATGGCAGTTCACCCCGACCACCCGCTTCTCCCCCTTCTCCAGCTGGCGCTGGTAGGCGAAGGCGGCCTCGGCGATCTCGGCCATGAACCAGCCGTCCTCGATGCCGCGCAGGATGCCGGAGGTCATGTCGCCCTGGCCTTTGTCCAGGATGGTGGCGAAGACGGCCTCGGCCTCGGCCTCCAGCCGGTCGGTGAGCGCCTCCACGTACCAGGAGCCGCCGAGCGGATCGGCCACGTTGACCACCTCGGTCTCCTCCATGATCACCTGCTGGGTGCGCAGCGCGATCTCGGCGGCCTTGGCCGAGGGCAGCGCCAGCACCTCGTCCAGCGCGTTGGTGTGCAGCGACTGGGTGCCGCCGAGCACCGCGGCCAGGGCCTCGACGGCGGTCCTGACGATGTTGTTGTCGGGCTGCTGGGCGGTGAGCGAGACCCCGGCGGTCTGGGTGTGGAAGCGCAGCCACTGGGCCTTGGGGGTGCGCGCGCCGTACCGGTCGCGCAGCCAGCGGGCCCAGATGCGGCGGGCGGCGCGGAACTTGGCGATCTCCTCGAAGAAGTCGATGTGCGCGTCGAAGAAGAACGACAGGCCAGGGGCGAAGACGTCGACGTCCAGGCCGCGGGACAGGCCGAGCTCGACGTAGGCGAAGCCGTCGGCCAGGGTGTAGGCGAGCTCCTGGGCGGCGGTGGAGCCGGCCTCCCTGATGTGGTAGCCGGAGACCGAGAGCGGCTTGTAGGCGGGCACCTCGCGGGCGCAGAACTCCATCAGGTCGCCGATCAGGCGCAGGTGCGGCTCGGGGGCGAACAGCCACTCCTTCTGCGCGATGTACTCCTTGAAGATGTCGGTCTGCAGGGTGCCGTTCAGCCGCCGCAGCGGTACGCCCTGGCGTTCGGCGGCCACCACGTACATGCAGAAGATCGGCACGGCCGGGCCGCTGATGGTCATGGACGTGGTGACCTCGCCCAGCGGGATGCCCGCGAAGAGCACGTCCATGTCAATGGCCGAGTCGACGGCCACCCCGCAGTGGCCGACCTCGCCGAGGGAGCGCGGGTCGTCGGAGTCGCGGCCCATCAGGGTGGGCATGTCGAAGGCGACGGACAGGCCGCCGCCGCCCGCGCCGAGGATCATCTTGTACCGCTCGTTGGTCTGCCTGGCGTTGCCGAACCCGGCGAACTGGCGAATCGTCCAGGGCTTGCCCCGGTAGCCGGTGGCGTGCAGCCCCCGGGTGTACGGAAACTCCCCCGGCCAGCCGATTCGCTCGAACCGGGAGTCGGGGGCGGCCGGCCCGTAGACCGGATCGACCGGGAGGCCGGACAACGTCCGGAACTCGCGGTCGGGTTTGCTCGCCGCGTCGTACCTGGCCTGCCAACGGGCGCGACCGGCCTCGATGTCGTCCATGTCTCGGATACTAGGACGTCCTACTAAATCCCGCCAGCACGCCCCCCGTCATGTCACACCTTGGCCTCAACTTTGCGTCGCTCTTTTGACTCGGGGTGTCAATACCGAAACATGTGCCTCGCGATAGATCTGTCTGCTCTATCGGCAAATGTTCTCTCCTGCCTACAGGGAGGTGGCAGTTGAAACGTCTCACCGTCATCACCGCCGTCGCAGCGTTAGCCGCGTCGGCTCTGACGGCGCCGGCGCAGGCGGCCCCCGCGGCCGCCACGAGCAAGGCACCGGCGACGAGCAAGGAGTACGTCGTCCTCTACCGTGAGGGCGCCAGCGCGGCCGATGCCCAAAAGGCGATCTCGGCGGCCGGCGGCACCGTGGTGAAGGTCAACACGGAGGTCGGGGTGGCCACGGTCACCACCACCAACGCGGACTTCGTTAACGCGATCAAGAACAATCCCGCCATCGAGGGCGTCGCGGGCAACCGGGTCATCGGCCAGGCGCCGGAGACCGCCAAGGTCCGGGCGAACGTGCGCAAGGCCATCCAGGCCAAGGCGGTCGAGAAGGAGGGCCGGGGCGGTCCCAAGGGCCACGGCAAGGGGAACCGCAAGCCGTCCGCCGAGCCCCTCGACGACCTCCAGTGGGACCTGGACCAGATGCAGGTCAACGAGGCCCACAAGTACGAGCAGGGCGACAAGCGGGTGCTGGTCGGCATCCTGGACACCGGTGTGGACGGCAGCCACCCCGACATCGCCCCCAACTTCAGCGAGAGGCTGAGCCGCAACTTCACCGTGGACATCCCGGTGGACGCCAACGGCGACGACGTCGACGGCCCCTGTGAGGACGAGCCGGACCAGTCCTGCAACGACCCGGCCAACGTGGACGAGGACGGCCACGGCACGCACGTCGCCTCGGCCATCGCCTCGCCGCTGAACAAGCTGGGCGTGGCGGGCGTGGCGCCCAAGGTCACCATCGTCAACATCCGGGCCGGTCAGGACTCGGGCTACTTCTTCCTGCAGCCCACGGTGGACGCGCTCACCTACGCCGGCGACATCGGCGTCGACGTGGTCAACATGAGCTACTACGTCGACCCGTGGCTGTTCAACTGCGTGGACAACCCCGCCGACTCGCCGGAGGCGCGGCTGGAGCAGGCCACCATCATCAAGGCCACCCAGCGGGCACTGGACTACGCGCACCGCAAGGGCGTCACCCTGGTCTCCGCGGCCGGGAACGGGGCCACCGACTACACCAAGACGATCACCGACTCGTCCAGCCCGGACTTCGCCGCCTTCCCCGGCCAGGCCTCCTACACCCGGACCATCCCGCCGAGCTGCATCTCCATGCCGAGCGAGGGCAACCACGTGATCTCGGTCTCCTCGACCGGCATCAGCACCCGTAAGTCGTACTACTCCGACTACGGCAACGGGTACGTGGACGTGGCCGCCCCCGGCGGCGACGTGTACGACACCCCGGGCAACACCCGGGACGTCACCAAAGCCACGCTGGCGGCCTACCCCGAGTCGCTGGCCCGCGCCAACGGTGAGATCGACGAGAACGGCGAACCCACCGTCGACTACGTCGTGAAGGACTGCAAGGCCAACGTCTGCGGGTACTACCAGTACCTCCAGGGCACCTCGATGGCCTCGCCGCGCGCGGCCGGCGTGGCGGCCCTGATCGTCAGCCGGTACGGCAAGAACGGCCGCAACGGCTTCGGCATGGACCCGGACGACGTGGAGCGCATCCTGAAGGGCACCGCCACGGACACCGCGTGCCCGGCCGGTGGCGCCTACACCTACACCCGCCACCTGCCGAGCGGGGCCACGGTGACCGCGACCCACACCTGTGAGGGCGGCCTGAGCAACAACGGCTTCTACGGGCGGGGCATCGTGAACGCCCTGCGCGCCGTGCGTTAGCCCTAGTTCACCGCGAGCGGAGGCTCGTCCCCCGTCGGGGGGCGGGCCTCCGCGAAGTCTCCGGCCGCCACCCGCAGGGTTCTGAGCAGGTCGAACATGGCGGTCAGGTCGGCCTCGCCGTACATGCCGAGGCCGAAGTCGGCGGCCATCAGGTCGGCGGTGGCGGCGCGCACGGCGGCCCGCCCGGCCTCGGTGATCTCGGCCAGCACGCCCCGGCCGTCGTTGGGGTTGCGGCGGCGCACCACCAGACCGGCCCGCTCCAGCCGGTCCACCGTGTTGGTCACGCTGGTCGGGTGGACCATCAGCCGCTCACCGATCCTGGACAGCGGCAGCGCCCCCGTACGGCTGAAGGTGAGCAGCACCAGCGCCTCGTACCGGGCGAAGGTGAGATCGTACGGCTTGAGCAGCGTGTCCAGTTGCGCGATCAGGATCTGGTGCGCTCTCATGATCGAAGTGACCGCGGCCATGGCGGACGACGGCCCGAAACGCTCCCGCCAGGTTCCGGCGGCGCGCTCGATGGGATCGAACGGCAGGTTGAGAGGCACAGCGTTACGGTAGCGCGGCGATCGTCCGAATTGACACTTCACGTAGCGTGACCAAACTCAACCCTTGACCAGAGAAGACGCCCCCCGAACATCACGCTCCGTTATGGTTGGTACGTCAAACAGTGAGGCGGCGGCAAACTCGCCCGCCCTCCGAACACCACGGGGGATCGGCGCGGTATCCCGGCTCACCCACGCACGGGGGTTTGCTCGATGGGCAGGGCCATGTCCCGCACAGTGTCGGCGACGGTGTCCGGTGCGCCGGATCCGCTGGCACGGCGGAAGCGGCGCCGGGAGCACCGGGGCGTCTCCCGGGCCGAGCTGACCCAGAGCGCGGTGATCACGGTCACCGTGTTGCTGGTGCTCGGGCTGGTCGCGGCCTGGACCGTGCTCATCCCCGGCGTCATGGTCTGGGACAACGTCACGGTGGCCGTGATCGGCTCGCTCCGGCTGACCGGGCCGGTGGCGGCGGCCTTCGCGGCCTGGGTGGCCGTCCGCAAACGGCGGGCGGCGCGGCGGCGGAGCGCGCGGCCCGGCACCGGGCCCGTCATGGCGCCCACGCCGTGGCGGACGCTCAAGGCCCCGCTGGCCATCCTGGCCGTGGTGGTGGGCTCGTTCGGGGCGACCGTGCTGATCTTCGCGGTCCGCGCGGTGCTCAGCGAGCAGGCCGGGCGACTGCTGCCCAGCGCCCTGGCCATGGGCGCGGCCGGGCTCGCGCTGTACGTGGTGCTCGGCTGGATCCTGGGCTGGCTGGCGCCTTTCGCGATCACCCCCCTGGTGGCGGGGGTCGGGGCGTACGCGCTGTTCACCTGGCTCGGTGACGGCTCCGGCTGGGCCGACCGGCTGGCCCCCGTCACGCCCCAGCCGTACGACCTGTTCCAGGGCCTGAGCTCGGGTGCCTTCGCCGACCAGACGCTCTGGCTGCTCGGGCTGAGCGCGGCGCTGCTGCTCGGCTGGGCCGCGCTGGTGTCCCGGCACATGCTGACCATGGTGGCCGCGGTGATCGCGGTGCTGGCCGCCGGGTTCGGCGCCAGCCGCCTGCTCAGCGAGCCCGCCACGACGGCCGCCGGGGAGCAGGTCGTCTACAGCTGCCAGGAGTGGCCGATCACGGTCTGCGTGCACCCCGGCATGCGCGACGGGCTGGCCGAGCTGGGCACCACGTTCACCGGGCTCGCCGCCCGGCTCTCCGGCACCCCGGCCGCCTTCCAGCGGGTCGAGCAGCGCTCCCGGCTGACGGCGGCGCAGGCCCCGCGCGGCGTGGTGCCCATCCACGTGGACGATCTGGACGCCGGATACGCCGACCGCGCCGCCGCCGAGTTCGTGGACCGGATCTCCAAGCCCTGCACCGAGCCGGTCGCGGCGGGCTACCGGGCGATCGTGGCGGCCTGGGTGCGCGGCGAGCCGCTGCCCGCGGGACAGCTGGCCGAGCACCAGTACGCCTCGGCCTGGTTCTCGGCGCTCAGCGAGGAGCAGCGGCGCGAGTGGCTGCGCATGTTCTACTCCGACTTCGCCAACTGCCGCCTGGCGGCGAGCCACTTCGGCGGCGGCGTGCCTGCGCCCAGCCCGGGCCCCGCGCCTTTCCCGTTGCCCTCGGCGGATATGCCCCACTCTGGTAGGTGATTGGCGGCCCACAGCGGGAAGATGTCCTGCTGTGGACCGCCACACTGAACCGCAGATTCGCGCCCCGCTGGCCGAGCCGACTCCCGTCCGGCGCAGGTCCCGGCGCGGCTGGCGCTGGTTAGCCGCCATCCTCTTCCTCGGCCTGCTGCTGGTCGTGGGCGGGCGGCTGGCCTGGACCTGGCTGAACCCGCTCGGTGAGACCACGATCGACCGCAGCCAGCCGGTGCTGCTCGAGTCGATCCACAACCTGAGCCGGTTCGAGGCCGCCAGCGGCAACTTCCAGGTGGTGGTGGACCTGGAGAAGGACGCCGCGTTCCTGCCCGACGCGATCAAGGGCACCCGGACCCTGTTCGTCGGCGCCGGCAGCGTGGACGCCTACGTCGAGTTCGGCGGCTTGGCCAAGGACGCGATCACCGTCTCCCCCGACCGCACCACCGTCACGGTACGGCTCCCGCACGCCCAGCTGGAGAAGGCCAACCTGGACAACAAGCGCTCCTACGTCTACGCCCAGGAGCGCGGCCTGCTGGACCGGGTCGGCGACTTCCTCTCCGGCAACCCGCAGAACCAGCAGGAGCTCTACGTGCTGGCGGAGAAGAAGATCACCGAAGCGGCGGTCTCCAGCGACCTGCGCGCCCGGGCGGACGCCAACGCCAAGACCATGCTGGAGAACATGCTGAAGGCGCTCGGCTTCACCAAGGTGGTGATCGTGTACGACGATCCGGCCTAGAGGTATCCCCACTTGACGCACATCTCGCGCATCTCCTCGGGGACCTCGTCGGCGGTGGGCAGCGGACGGCCCGGCTGCACGGTGCCGGTCACGATCTTGTCCCGCCAGTCGCCGATGCCCTTCACGAACTCGCCGTGGTCGTGGTCGCCGTACCGGATCATGCCGGGCTCGTACGGTACCCCGATGCGGTCGCAGATGGCCCGCAGTTCGGTGGCCGGGTCGGTGGTCATCCGCTCGTAGGTGACGGTCAGGCCGCCCACCTTCTGCCGGGCCTCCTCCAGGTAGGTGGCGTACCGCATGGCGTGCGGCACCGCCTCGCTCATCGGGCGGCCCGCCGGGTCGGCCTCGTGCCAGGAGCGGGCGATGGAGAGCGGGTGCCGGATCAGGAAGATGAACCGGGCGTCCGGCCAGCAGGTGGAGATGCGCTTCCAGGCGAAGACGTTGCTGGGGGTCTTCTCCACCAGGATGCGCTTGCCGCTGCGGAGCAGTTCGCGGTGGAGCAGCCGGTCCCAGAGCAGGTGCTCCACGTCGCTGTGGCTGTGACCGAGCGCGGTCATCGCCTGCTGGATCGGATCGGTGGTCAGGTTCACCGTCGCCCGGCGGAAGTGGGTCTCCAGCGGTGCGTGCAGCTGGGAGTGGCTGTTCAGCATCACCCGGAGCAGGGTCGACCCGGACCGCACCGAGGCGAGCAGGAACACCGGCTCCCGCAGCAGCCGGTCGGCCGCCGGGTCCACCGGGCCCCGTACGACATCGTTCGGCATCCGGGGCGGCAACAGGGCCGGGGGCGGGGTCGCCGGGGCAGGCTCAGGCAGCTTGACCCGCTTGACGGAATACCCCGTGACACCTTCCAGGGTGCTGTTGAGCACCTTTTTCCACTTCATGGCCCCGAACCGTACGGATGGCGGGTTACACGAAAGTGAATAACCGCTGTGAAACACCAGAGCGATTATTACAGCGCGGCGATTACCTGGTCCGCCGCCCGGTACGGATCGGTCTTCGCCGCCAGCAGCGCCTCGGCCAGCGCGTCCAGGTGGCGGTCACCGCTGATCTCGCCCATCCTGGCCCGCAGCCCGGTCAGCACGATCGCCTCGATCTCGTCCCTGGCCCTGGCCAGGCGGCGGGCCCGGCCCTCGCCGGAGGCGGCCAGGTGCTCGGCGTGCCGGTCCAGCGCCGCCACCAGGTCGGCGGCCCCCTCGCCCCGGGCGGCCACGGTGCTCACGATCGGCGGGCGCCAGTCCCGGGAGCCGGACAGGGCGACCATGTTCCGCAGGTCCCGCACGGTCTCCTGGGCACCGTCCCGGTCCGCCTTGTTCACCACGAAGACATCGGCGATCTCCAGGATGCCCGCCTTGGCGGCCTGCACGCTGTCCCCCATGCCGGGGGCCAGCAGCACGATGGTGGAGTCGGCCAGCGAGGCGATGTCCACCTCGGCCTGGCCCACCCCCACGGTCTCCACCAGGATCAGGTCGTACCCGGCCGCGTCCAGCACCCGGATGGCCTGCGGCGCCGCCCAGGCCAGCCCGCCCAGATGTCCCCGGGTGGCCATGGACCGGATGAACACCCCCGGATCGGTGGCGTGCGCCTGCATACGCACCCGGTCCCCGAGCAGCGCGCCGCCGGTGAACGGCGACGACGGGTCCACCGCCAGCACCGCGACCCGCTCGCCACGCGCCCTGGCCGCCTCGATCAGCGTCCCGGTGGAGGTCGACTTGCCCACCCCGGGCGCGCCGGTCAGACCCACCACCCGCGCCCGGTACGGCTCCCGCATGCCCTTGACCAGTTCCTCGGTCAGCGCGCGCAGGCCGGGACCGGCGTTCTCGACCAGCGAGATGGCCCGCGCGACCGCGCGGACCTCCCCTCTCAGCACGCCCTCGGCGAGGTCTCCCGCACTCACGCGGGAACGCGGATGATCAGCGCGTCACCCTGGCCGCCGCCCCCGCAGAGCCCGGCCGCGCCGAGCCCGCCGCCCCGGCGGCGCAGCTCGTGCGCCAGGGTCAGCACGATCCGGGCGCCGGAGGCGCCGATCGGATGGCCGAGCGCGATGCCGCCGCCGTTGACGTTGACCTTCTCCAACGGCAGTCCGAGCTCCTTGGCGGACTGGAGCACCACCTGGGCGAACGCCTCGTTGATCTCGACCAGGTCCAGGTCGGCCTCGGTCAGGCCCTGCTTGGCCAGCGCGTGCCGGATGGCGTTGGCGGGCTGCGACTGCAGTGAATTGTCCGGCCCCGCCACGTTGCCGTGCGCGCCGATCTCGGCCAGCCACTCCAGGCCCAGTTCCTCGGCCTTGGCCTTGGACATGACGACCACCGCGCAGGCGCCGTCGGAGATCTGCGAGGCCGAGCCGGCGGTGATGGTGCCGTCCGGGGTGAAGGCCGGGCGGAGCGCGGCCAGGGTCTCGGGGGTGGTCTCCGGGCGCACGCCCTCGTCGGTGGTGAAGGGCACCGGGTCGCCCTTGCGCTGCGGCAGCGGCACCGGGACGATCTCGTCGTCGAAGACGCCGTTCTTGGCCGCCGCCGCGGCCAGCTGGTGCGAGCGGGCGGAGAAGGCGTCCTGGTCGGCCCGGGAGACGCGGTAGCGCGTATTGTGCCGTTCGGTCGACTCGCCCATGGAGATCTGGTCGAAGGCGTCGGTCAGCCCGTCCAGCGCGGTGGCGTCCTGGATCGTGGCGGCGCCGTACTTGACGCCCTTGCGCAACCCCGGGAGCAGGTGGGGGGCGTTGGTCATGGACTCCATGCCGCCGGCCACCACGATCTCGAACTCCCCGGCCCGGATCAGCTGGTCGGCCAGGGCGATGGCGTCCAGGCCGGACAGGCACACCTTGTTGATGGTGAGGGAGGGCACGGTCATCGGGACGCCGGCCAGCACCGCGGCCTGGCGCGAGGGGATCTGTCCGGCGCCCGCCTGGAGCACCTGGCCCATGATCACGTACTGGACGTCCGCCGGGGCGACCCCCGAGCGCTCCAGCGCGGCCTTGATGGCGATGCCGCCCAGCTCGACCGCGGACAGTCCGGCGAGTGAGCCGAGCAGTCGTCCGATGGGGGTACGGGCTCCGGCGACGATGACGGAAGAAGACATGGACGGGGCCTCCTCAGTAGATCAGGGGCGACGGTGTCACCATACCTAGGAGGCGGTGTGTGACCGCCAAGGAGGGTGGACCCTGATGTTTCTACGGATTGATCATGTGGGGATCGCGTGTCACGACCTGGAGGAGAAGATCGAATTCTATGAGTCGAACTTCGGGCTGACCGTGGTGAGCCGGGAGGTGAACGAGGAGCAAGGAGTCAAGGAGGCCATGCTGCACGTGGCCGACGGCGACGGCGGCGCCTCCTACATCCAGTTGCTCGAACCCCTTCACCCGGACACCGCGGTGGGGAAGTATTTGAGCAAGCGTGGCGAGGGAGTTCACCACATCGGATACGGCGTTCCCGACGTGACCAAGGCCATGGCGGAAATCGCCGCAAAGGGGGTGCGACTCATCGACGAAAGACCACGTCATGGCTCTATGGGTGCCGCAATCGCGTTTCTCCATCCCAAGGATGTGGGAGGAGTCCTAACCGAGCTGGTTGAGACACCGAGGGCCTGACCAAACGCAAGAAAGGTTCATACGTAACAAGTCGCGCAGAAAGTCCGTGGAGGCCTCCAACACGGCAGTACCGGAGTACGCTGGCCTACCACCGGACGTGGATCCCGAATGGGCTCCTCGCCTCGGATGTCCGAAACCCCCCGTCCGGCCCGTGTAGCCGTCTCGACAACCCAGGATCGAGCCTCATGCAGTCCGACATCGACGCCCAGTTGAACAATTTCTTTGAAGACGCCCCCTCCCGGGAATTCGACGTGGTGCTCCGCGGCTATGACCGGCACCAGGTCCACGACCACCTGAAGACGCTCGACGCCGACCTTCGTCAGGCTCGGGAGCAGGTGGGCGCACTCCAGCGGGATCTGTCCGACTCCCAGCGCCAGCTGCAGGAGCAGGAGCGCCCGACCTACTCGGGTCTGGGCGCCCGCATTGAGCAGCTGCTGCGTCTGGCGGAGGAGCAGGCCACCGAGCTGGTCCAGGCGGCCAGGTCGGAGGCCAACGAGATCAAGGCCGCCGCGAAGGTGGACGCCGCGGACGTGCGGGCCGCCGCCGAGAACGAGGCTGCCGAGAAGCGCGCGCTGGCCACTCGCGAGGCCGAGGACACCCGCACCACCGCCGAGCGGGACGCCGAGGAGATCCGGTCCACCGCCAAGCGCGAGTCCGACGAGCTGACCAACACCACCGAGCGCGAGGTGGCCAAGCTCCGCGCCACCGCCGACCACGAGGTGGCCGAGAAGCGGGCCGACGCCGAGCGCGAGATCGCCAAGCTGCGCACCACCACCGAGCGCGAGGTCGCCCAGCTGCGGGCCTCCACCAAGCGCGAGCGCGACGAGGTGCTCACCACCGCCAAGCGCCAGGCCGACGAGATGCGCGCCCAGGCGCAGCGGGTGCTGGAGGAGTCCGAGGCCAAGCGGGCCCAGGACGAGGCCGAGTTCGAGATCCAGCTGGCCGCCCGGCGCGAGGAGGCCGAGCGCCAGGAGGCCGAGCGGCACGCCACCGCCCAGGCCAACACCCAGAAGCTGGTCGCCGAGGCCGAGCAGCGCGCGGCCACCGCCGAGCAGCGCGCCACCAAGGCCACCCAGCAGGCCGAGCAGACCCGCCGCGAAGCCGACACCCACGCCAAGCAGCTGCTGGCCAACGCCCGCAAGAACGCCGACCAGCTGGTCTCCGACGCCAAGTCCAGCGCCGAGTCCATCGTCTCGGACGCCAAGGCCGAGGCCGAGCGCACCCGCACCAACATGCAGCGCCAGGTTGACGAGCTGACCCGGCAGCGGGACAGCATCACCAGCCACCTCGCCCAGCTCCGCCAGCTGCTCGGCGGCGCCCCGCTGCCCGGCATGGAGCCCGAGCCCACCCCGGTGGTGGCGGCCCCCGTCAAGCCGGCCCTGTCGGCCCCCGCGCCCAGCGCGGACAAGCCCGCCCCCAAGCCGCCGGCGCCCGCCGCGGCCAAGGCTGACGACGACGCCGAGTGGTGGCAGGAGTAGGACTCTTCCATCTCGGGGCGACGGCTACACATCGCGAAGCCCGGCGGATCGGAATCCGCCGGGCTTTGTCACGTTCCCGGTTTCGCCCTCTCCCCGGCAACCAGCTTTCCAGGCCAGGTATGGGGTTTGCCCGGCCGCGCCGGCGAGCCGGAGGCTCGCCCAATGTCACAGCTCAGATCCAGCCTTTTCGGGCAGCCTGGACGCCTGCCTGGAAGCGGCCGGCGGCGCCGAGGCGGTCGAAGATGGCGGCGATGCGGCGGCGCAGGGTGCGTTCGGAGATGCCCAGCTGGCGCAGGATCGACTCGTCCTTCATGCCGACCGCCAGCAGTTCCAGGATCTGCTGGTCCACGCCGTCACCGGGAACGGCGGCGGTGGCGGTCCCCCAGACCGGGGAGGACTCCCGCCAGAGCGTCTCGAACAGGGCCACCAGCGCGTTGGTCAGCGCGCTGCGGCCGACCACGATGGAGGTGAACCTGGCACCCTCCTCGTGGTCGGTGAGCGGCAGCAGGGCCGTCCTGCCGTCCACCAGGATGAGTTTGATGGGCACCCCCGGGCGTACCCGGGCCTGCTCGCCCAGGCCGGTCATCCGGCGGATCTCGTCCAGCTTCAGCGGCAGGTCCAGCACGATCGAGCTGTAGATGGCCCGGCACCGCACCCCGCGCGCCAGCGCGGCCTCCTCGGCGCCCAGCGAGGTGCTCGTCGCCGCGTACGGCGGGGCGTCCAGGGCCAGTACCTCGCGGGTGGCCCCGGCCAGCAGCTCCGTCACCCGGCGGCCGGCGGCGGCCGAGCCCTCGACCACCTCGATCACCCGGCCGGGGTCGGTGCGCAGCAGCCCTTCCTGGAAGTCGGTGGCGAGTTCCTCGGCCGTGAGCGCCAGCCGGTCCAGCTCGGCCCGGCGGCGCCGGATGGCCGAGGCCAGGGCGATCCGCGGGTCGGCGGGGCGCACGCCGTGCGGGCCGCCGGATTCGAGCAGGCCGAGTTCCTGGAGGCGCTCCAGGGCGGCCTTGATCAGGTCGTGGGAGGAGTCCAGCCGGCGGGTGGCCTCCTCAGGGGAACATTTGGGGTCGCGAAGGAGGAGCCGGTACAACCGCTCCTCCAACCCCGAAAGTCCGATCGCCTCCCACATACCTCCACCTTGGCAGATTCCGGCCACTGACCGGTACCGGCCACGGCTTTTGGTACATAAGGCTGCCAATACACGACATCGTGGAAAGGTCTCGGGGCGATCCCCCGGAGGAGGAGACCACCCGCCGGCGTTGAGGGAGGCGCCGGCGGTGGTCCTCCGGCAGGGGAATCTCAGAGCGTCGACAGGAACGCCCGGGCTGCTTCGTCGAACTGTTCCGGGGTCTCGATCGCGGAGAGATGTCCGGAGGTCTCCAGGACGCGCAGCAGCGCGTGGGGGACCGCCTCGTGCATCGCCTCGGCGTCCGTGGTGGGCGAGATAACGTCCTCGTCGCCCACCACGATCAGCGTGGGGCAGGTGAGCGCGCGGAGCGTGCCGAACGAGTCCGGCCGTACGGCCATCGCGCGCAGCGCCCAGGCCACGGCGGCCGGGGGCGCGGACTCCACCAGGCCGCGGACCCGGCCGACCACCATGGGGCGGCGGGCCAGCGTGGTGGCGCCGACCAGGTTGGGCACCATCTCCGTCAGAGTCTCGCCGGACAGCACGCGCCCGGCGTTCTTCTCGCGGCCTTCGGCGGCCTCTGGGGTGTCGGGCGCGGCCTTGGTGTCGGCCAGGATGACCGCCCGAACCCGGTCGGGGTGGCGGCGGCAGAAGGCCATGGTGACGTAGCCGCCCATGGACTGGCCGCCGATCACCACCCGGTCTATGCCCTCGGCGTCGAGGAGTTCGGCCACGTCGTCGGCCATCGCGTCGAGCGAGGGCGCATCCTCGCCGAGCGGCGAACCACCGAAGCCGCGCAGGTCGGGGGTGATCACCCGGCAGACCCCGGCCAGGCCCTCCCGCTGCGCCGACCACATCGCCGAGGAGAACGGGAAGGCGTGAAGCAGCACGACGGGAACACCACTGCCCGCTGATCGCGAAAACAACCGCACGGACTCACCGTAGCCGGTTCGCCCGGCCGCGCCGGTGTCTGGACTGAGCGGAGGGAGCGCCGGCGACCGGAGGGAGGGAAGACACCGGCTGAAGGCGGCCGGGCCGGCCTGCCGGAGGCGGGCCCAATGTCACAGCTCAAGAGAGGTCGGCGTCGAGGTCGTTCTGGCTGTTGAGGATCCAGCTCGCGCCCAGGGTGCCGGTCTTGGAATAGGTCTCGCCGTTGCTTCGTACGGTGACCACGCGGTCGCCGGAGACGTCGAGCCGGATGACGCCGGCCGCCAGCAGCGTCCAGGGGTCGCCCAGGCCGCCCTCCTTGGCGTACGCCGAGCCGTCGCCGCGCAGCATGGCGATGCGGGCGCCGTCCAGGTCGAGCTGGACCACGTCGGTGTGCTGGTTGGTCCAGAGGGCGTCCACCGAGCCCTCCTTGACGTGGCCGAGGCCGTCCTCCTGCACGATGCCGATCCGCGCCCCGGACAGCGCCAGCTGCTTGACCAGCGTGCTCAGGTGCACCCAGGGCGCGTCCACCGGGCCTTCGTTGACCCGGGCCACGCCGTTGGTCTCCAGCAGGCCGATGCGGGAGCCGGTCAGCGCGATCTGCTTGATGTTCTCGGCCACCCGGCGCCAAGGGGCGTGCAGCGAGCCGTCCTTGACGTAGGCCACGCCGCGGCCGGTGACCACGCCGACCCGGTCGCCGGACAGGTCGAACTGCTTGACGTGGTCGGTCTCCATGTCGAAGCGGGCCCAGATGGGCCCCTCCTTCACCTCCAGCACGCCGTCGTCGTGCAGCACGCCGATGCGGTTGCCGTCCAGGACCAGCTGGACCACGCCGGTGGCGACCTGGTGCCAGCGCGCGCCGGGGGCGACGTCCCGCACCCAGGCCGCGCCGTCCCCTCGGATCACGCCCAGGCGCTGGCCCTTGGCCACCTTGACCACCTGGGCCGCCCCTGGAGCCGCCTGGGCCGTACCCCCGCTCAACGACGCGGCCGCGATGACCGCACCCACCAACGACGCCCGGATCACCGGCATGTTCCGCATCTGTTCTCCGTCGTAGCCGCACAAAAGACGTGATCACGCTACGTGACCAGATCAACACCTGGCGGCATGACGTCCCGGAGGAGGGTAAAAGGTTAGAAGAGGGTGGGGTTCTCCGGTTCGATACCGCGCAGGGCGTCGTAGTCCAGAGTGACGCAGTCGATGCCCCGGTCCAGGGCCAGCACCCGGGCCTGCGGCTTGATCTCCTGGGCGGCGAAGATCCCGCGTACGGGCGCGAGTAACGGATCCCGGTTGAGCAGCTCCAGGTACCGGGTGAGCTGCTCGACCCCGTCGATCTCGCCGCGGCGCTTGATCTCCACCGCCACGGTGGCGCCGTTCTGGTCCCGGCAGAGGATGTCCACCGGCCCGATCGCGGTCATGTACTCCCGGCGCACCAGCGTCCAGCCCGCGCCCAGCGTGGTGATGTGCTCGGCCAGCAGCTCCTGGAGGTGGGCCTCCACGCCGTCCTTCTGGAGGCCGGGGTCGACGCCGAGCTCATGGCTGGAGTCGTGCAGGATCTCCTCGATGGTGAGGATCAGCTTCTCCCCGGTCTTGCCCTGGGTCACCGTCCACTGGCCCTCCTCCTCGCGCAGCTTGCACGGGGGGTTCATCCAGTTCAGCGGTTTGAACGCCCGGTCGTCGCAGTGGATGGAGACCGAGTTGTCCGCCTTGATGAGGATCAACCGGGGCGCCATCGGAAGATGGGCCGTCAGTCTTCCCACGTAATCCACGCTGCACCGCGCGATGACCAGCCGCATGAGCAGAAACCCTACCCGCGCGGATGCTCGTACCCGGACACTCTGGAAGACTACCGATGGGTAACCGAGGGAGGCGGGAGCGTGGACACGGTCGGCACCATGGAGCGGAGATGAGCCCCCGCCGCGCGCGGCGCCGCGACGACAAGGGGCCCCCGATCGGTCCGCCCGGGCGATTCGGCATCGGCGAGGTCGAGGAGTGGCCGGACGGCGAGTGGCGGGTGCACCGGATCGTCGGTGGCGCGGCCGATAAGGTCTACCGGTGCCCCGGCTGCGATCAGGAGATCCGGACGGGCACGGCGCACCTGGTCAGCTGGCCCAACTGGTCCGGCGGCGAGGGCGAGCGGCGGCACTGGCACACCGCCTGCTGGCGCAACCGGCTCAGCCGGGGGCCTGGGCGTAGCAGGTACTAGAGCGGAGAGAGCATGGAGATTCGCGCGTCCACGGTGCTTCCGGCCAGGCGGGAGAACATCGAGCTGCACACCGCCGACGGGCTGACCCTGGTGGGCGAGCTGGCCCGGCCGCTGGAGAAGGACCCCGTGGCCACCCTGATCTGCCTGCACCCGCTGCCCACCCACGGCGGCATGATGGACAGCCACGTGCTCCGCAAGGCGTCCAACCGGCTTCCGGCACTGGCCGACCTGGCGGTGCTCCGCTTCAACACCCGGGGCACCACCTCCGAGCGCGGCACCTCCGAGGGCGCCTTCGAGAACGGCGAGGGCGAGCGGCTGGACGTGGCCGCCGCGGTGGAGTGCGCCGACTTCCACGACCTGCCCCGGCCCTGGCTGCTCGGCTGGTCCTTCGGCACCGAACTGGCCCTGAAGTGGGGCCGCGACCCCGTGGTGACGGGCGCCATCCTGCTGTCTCCCCCGCTGCGCCGGGCCACCGACGAGGACCTGGACGCCTGGGCCGCCTTCGGCCGCCCGCTGACCGCGCTGGTGCCGGAGTTCGACGACTACCTGCGTCCCGAGGAGGCCACGGCCCGGTTCAAGCGGGTGCCGCAGGCCGAGGTGGTCGGGGTGGAGGGCGCCAAGCACCTCTGGGTGGGCGAGCCATACGTGCGGATCGTGCTGGACGAGATCGTCAAGCGGGTCAACCCCGCAGCCCACCCACTCCCCACGGAGGTCTGAATGAAGGCGTTTGACCTGACCGGCAAGAAGGCGTTCGTCACGGGGGCCTCGCGGGGCATCGGCCGGGCCATCGCGCTCGGCTTCGCGGAGGCGGGGGCCGACGTGGCGCTGGTCTCCCGGTCCGCCGAGTCGCTCGCCGAGGTGGCCAAGGAGGTCGAGGCGTACGGGCGCCAGGCCGCCGTCATCCCGTGCGACGTGCTGGAGCGGGACAGCATCCCGGCCGCCGTGCAGAGCGGGATCGACGCGCTCGGGCACCTGGACATCGTGGTCAACAACGCCGGCGGGTCCAACTTCCTGGTGGAGTTCAAGGACCTGCGGCTGTCCGGATGGGACAAGCTGCTCCGGCTCAACCTGGACTCGGCCATGGCGGTCAGCCACGCGGTCGCCGACCACCTGCTCAGCCGGGGCGGCGGCTCGTTGATCAACGTCGCCTCGGTGGCGGCGAAGGGCGCGCCCTTCCTCGCCGCGTACGCGGCCGCCAAGGCCGGGGTGGTCGCGCTGACCAAGTCGCTGGCCGTGGAGTGGGCCTCCCGCGGGGTGCGGGTGAACTGCCTCTGTCCCGGCTGGACGGCCACCGACATGAACCGCAACCTCTGGCAGAACCCGCACGACACCACCGTCGCCACCGTGCCGATGGCCCGCTGGGGCAAGGCGGAGGAGATGGCCGGTCCGGCGGTCTTTCTGGCGAGCGACGCGGCCGCGTACATGACCGGGCAGGTGCTCTTCGTGGACGGCGGCCTCACCGCGACCAGCTGATCGCCCGTCCTCCGAACGGAGGACACCGTGGTCGACCGGGCGATGGTGCCGTGCCGACCGTGCGCGGAGGACGCTGGACGCATGACGACAGCGATTCACGTACGGGGGCTGGCCAAACGCTACGGCCAGACGCGGGCGGTGGACGGGCTGGACCTGGACATCCGCCGGGGCGAGGTGTTCGCCATCCTCGGGCCCAACGGCGCGGGGAAGTCGACCACCGTGGAGATCCTGGAGGGGTACCGGAAGCGGGACGCCGGAGAGGTCAGCGTGCTCGGGGTGGACCCCGGGCGGGCCACCCGGCAGTGGCGGGCCCGGCTCGGCATCGTGTTACAGACCGCGAACGACGCCGCCGAGCTGACCGTCCGGGAGACGGTGCGGCATTTCGCCGGGTACTACCCGCGTCCGCGCGACCCGGATGAGGTGATCGAGAAGGTCGGGCTGACCGAGAAGGCCGGCACCCGGATCAGGAAGCTCTCCGGCGGCCAGCGCCGCCGGGTGGACGTGGCACTCGGCGTGATCGGCAACCCCGAACTGCTCTTCCTGGACGAGCCGACCACCGGTTTCGACCCGGAGGCGCGCCGCCAGTTCTGGGACCTGATCAAGGGCCTGGCCGCCGACGGCACCACCATCGTGCTCACCACCCACTACCTGGACGAGGCCGAGGCGCTGGCGCAGCGGGTGGCGGTGATCGCCAGGGGCCGGATCGTGGCCGAGGGCGACCCGGCCACGCTCGGCGGCCGGGCCTCGGCGCGGGCCAAGGTGACCTGGGCGGACGGCGTGGTCGAGACCGACACCCCCACCAGGACGGTGCTGGAGCTGAGCCGCCGCTACGACGGCGAGGTGCCCGGCCTGGCCGTCACCCGCCCCACCCTGGAGGACATCTACCTGACTCTGATCGAGGCCCCGAAATGACCACCCAGACCACTGTGACTCCCCCGCTGGCGGCGCCCGCGCTGCCCTCCGTGCTCGCCCTCGGCCTGTCCAGGGCGGCGGTGGAGACCCGGATGTTCTTCCGTGAGAAGGACGCCGTGATCTTCACCTTCTCGTTCCCGATCATCCTGCTGGTGCTGTTCGGCTCGATCTTCGCCGGGGAGCTCGAAGGCACCGGCATCACCGTCTCCCAGCTGTACACGGCCGGGCTGATCGGCGCCGGGGTGATGGGCGCGGCCTTCCAGCACCTCGGCATCGGCATCTCGGTGGACCGGGAGGACGGCACGCTCAAGCGCCTGGCCGGCACGCCTATGCCGCGCAGCGCGTACTTCATCGGGAAGCTGCTCAGCTCGCTGGTGGTCGCCGTCCTGGAGGTGGTCGTGCTGCTGGCCATCGGGGTGCTCCTGTACGACCTGGACCTCCCCGACCAGGCGTCCAGCTGGCTCACCATGGCGTGGGTGCTGACGCTGGGCCTGGCGGGGGCGGCCCTGCTCGGCATCGCGGTGAGCAGCGTGCCCCGCTCGGCCAAGAGCGCCCCAGCGGTGATCACCATGCCGTTCGTGGTGCTCCAGTTCATCTCCGGCGTCTTCATCCCGTTCACCGAGCTGCCCGACTGGCTGATCAACATCTCCTCGTTCTTCCCGCTCAAGTGGATGTGCCAGGGCCTGCGCTCGGTCTTCCTCGGGGACGCGGGCGCCGCTCTGGAGCTGACCGGTTCGTACGAGCTGGGCAAGGTCGCCCTGGTTCTGACAGCCTGGGTGGTCGGAGGTCTGGTGCTGTGCCTGACCACATTCCGCTGGAAGGGCCGCCGCGACGGATGAACGCCATCGAGGGACGTGAACAACCGGGCGTTGCCGCCGAGGGCAACGCCTGGGAGTCCTTCCGCGGCTGGGAGACCCTGTTCGCGCTGGGCTGGACGGTCTCCATCGTCTTCGTGGCCATCGACGACGAGCACCCGGTAACGGCCAAGGTGATCACCGTCGGGCTGATGCTGCTGTGCGCGGCCGGGTACCTGCTCCTCGGCCGCCCGGCGATCATGGAGGACGACGGCAACAGCCGCCGCGCCTACGCCTACGTGGTGCTGATCATGGTGGCCTTCGTGCCCGCCGCGCTGCTGGTGAACACGGCCACCTTCGGCCTCTTCACGCTCTGCCCGCAGATCTTCATGCTGCTCAGCGGGTGGCGGGCGGTGACCGCGGTGCTGGTGCTCAACCTGGCCCCGCTGGCCCAGTTCCGCTTCATGAGCGACGTGCAGCCGCTCGACGTGCTGTACCACGCCGGGACCACGGTCATCGTGATCACCTTCGCCCTCGTCTTCGGGCCGTGGATCGCCCGGATCATCCACCAGAGCCAGGAGCGGGCCAACCTCATCGCGGAGCTGGAGGCCAGCCGCGCCGAAGTGGCCAGGCTCTCCGCGGAGAGCGGCGCGCTGGCCGAGCGGGAGCGGCTGGCCGGGGAGATCCACGACACCCTGGCCCAGGGCTTCACCAGCATCATCATGCTCATCCAGGCCGCCCAGGCGCAGCCGGACCCCACCCGCCACCTGGAGCTGGCGGTACAGACCGCGCGGGAGAACCTGGCCGAGGCGCGGGCGCTGGTCGCGGCGCTCGGCCCGGTGCAGCTGGACGGCTCCACGCTGGACGACGCGCTGCGCCGCCTGACGGTCCGGCTCTGCGAGGAGACCGGCCTCACCGTGGCCTGCAGCATCGAAGGCGTCTCCCGGCCGCTCCCGCCCAGCACCGAGGTGGTGCTGCTGCGCACCGCCCAGGAGGGCCTGGCCAACGTCCGGCGGCACGCCGCCGCCTCGGCCGCCCGGCTCACCCTCAACTACACCCCCGGCGAGGTGGCCATGGTGATCGAGGACGACGGCGGCGGCTTCGACCCCGGCACCGCCACCGGGTACGGCCTGCGCGGCATGCGCGGCCGGATCGAGCAGCAGGGCGGCACCCTCACCGTGACCAGCGCGCCCGGGGCCGGCACCACGCTGCGGATCACCCATCCAGGAAGAGCCGAATGATGCGCGTCATGATCGTGGACGACCACCCGGTGGTCAGGGAGGGCCTGCGCGGCATGCTCGACGCCGAGGTCACGGTGGTCGGCGAGGCCGGGTCCGGGGACGAGGCGGTGGTCCGGGCCAGGGAGCTGACGCCCGAGGTGATCCTGATGGACCTGCGCATGCCGGGCGGCGACGGGGTCAGCGCGATCACCCGCATCCTGGCCGAGTTGCCGGCCACCCGGATCATCGTGCTCACCACGTACGAGAGCGACCAGGACATCGTGCGCGCGGTCGAGGCGGGCGCGGCCGGGTACCTGCTCAAGGACACCTCCCGGGCGGACCTGCTGGCGGCCATCGCCACCGCCGCCCGGGGCGAGACCGTGCTCTCCCCCTCGGTGGCCACCCGGCTGGTGACCCGGCTGCGCGCGCCGGTCGCCGAGACGCTCTCGCCGCGCGAGACCCAGGTGCTCGCCCTGGTGGCCCGGGGCCTGACCAACGCCGAGATCGGCCGCGAGCTCTACATCAGCGAGACCACCGTCAAGACCCACCTGCTCCGGGTGTTCGGCAAGCTCGGCGTGTCCGACCGGACCGCCGCAGTGACCACCGCGCTCAGCCGCGGCCTACTGACTTGACTGCTTTGTCAGACTTATGTGGCTTTTCGCATGGTGACCGAAAGCCTTGATTTCCCGATACTTCCCGAAAAAAGATCTTGCGTCCATAATGGTGGCTTCTGGGGGGGCCATGACGGCGCGAGGTGAAAATATTGGCGGGACGGGACTATCGGGGGATGTCGGCTGAGGAACGGCTGGCCGACCGTCGAGAACGGCTGATCCTGGCCGCGTACACGCTGTTCGCGAATCCGGGATTCCACGCCACGACGATCGAGCGGCTCTGCGCCACGGCGCGCATTTCCAACCGGGCCTTCTATGAGTGCTTCTCGGGGAGGGAAGCACTCATGCGCGCGGTCTACGACCGGTGCGTCGAGGAGACCCTGCAGGTGGTGGCCAAGGCGATCGACCAGGCGCCCCGGTCGCTGGATGCGCGGATTGTGGCGGGAATAACGGAATATGTCAGGTTCGTCACCCAGGACGAGCGGCGGGCCCGGATCATGCACCTGGAGGTGCGCCGGGCGGGGGACGTGCTGAGCAACGCGCGGCAGCGCGCGGTGGCCGGGTTCACCCACGTCATCGAGGGCACGGTGAACGAGCTGCCGGAGCGCATACCGAACGAGCTGCACCTGCTGGCGCTGGCCCTGATCGGCGCGATCACCGAACTGCTGATCGAGTGGGTGGTCTCCGACAACCCGCCCTCGATCGAGGTGATCATAAAGACCTCGGTCCACGTCTTCCGGCGATCATTCCAGCTCTGAGCTGTGATTTCATGGCAGAGTGCTACGGAGAGTAACCGCTGTCGGGCTCTGCGCCGTGACCATGTCGGCATGCGCGGCCGACGGCGAGCGGCCCCGCCAGGCCCAGCCGCACCCGGTGCGGCACAGTCCTGTTCATCATCCTGTCCACAGTCCGGTCTACCAGGACGTCCAGCGGCTGGCGCCGGGCGAGCGCCCACCGCAGTTCGTGGTGATCTCCTTGGACGGCGCCGGAGGCGACGACCACGGCTGGTTCGCCACCCTGCTCAAGGCCGCCGGGCGGGCCCACGCCAAGCTCACCTTCTTCCTGTCCGGCGTGCCGCTCCACCGGCGGCAGAGCGAGCGGCTGGCCACCGCCTGGCGGCACGGCCACGAGCTCGGCACGTACTTCAACGGCCACGTCTGCGGCCGGCGGGGCATGGGCGCCTGGCGCACCCGCGAGTGGAACCGGCGCATCGACCAGTTCTACGCGCTCATCGAGAACGGCGAGAAGCTGCCCTTCGACGTGCGCACCGCCATCCGCGGCGGGCGCACCCCCTGCCGTGACGTGCACCGCCCCTCCCGCGACGCGGCCTACCGCGCCCACGGCTGGCGGTACGACGCCAGCGCCACCGGCGCCCCGCGCTGGCCGCGCAGGAACGCGGGGCTCTGGGAGTTCCCGCTGCCCACCCTGCCCCTGCACGGCACCCGCCGCCGCGTGCTCGCCTCCGACCAGGCTCTCTATACCGCGCACAGCCATGCCCGTCCTGCCGCTGCCGGCAAGTGGCCCGCCTGGCGGCGGCAGACCACCCAGACCTACGTCTCGGCCGTCAACGCCCGGCTGACCGGCGACCGCGCGCCCGTCTTCATCGCCCACCGCTTCGAGAACTGGCACGGCGGCAGCTACATGAAGGCCCTCATCGACCTGATGACCCGGGTCTGCCCCAAGCCCCAGGTGCGCTGCGTCTCCTTCACCGAACTCACCGACTGGCTGGAGGCCCAGGAGCGGAAGACCCTGGCCCGCCTCCGGAACTCCTCCTGAGGCGGGCCAGCGGCGGATATATAGAAACAAAGCCAGGACCTGGGCCCGGGCTCGCAGGGCGGGGGACGGCGACGCGCGCGAGAAGCGCGCCGCTGCCTTACGGCAGCCGTCCCTTCAGGCGGATCGCTGGTGACGCTCCGTAATCACACAATGTCACATCTGCGACTGAGATGATCAGATCTCGGCCCGCGTGGCGCGTCGCCGGATCAGATCCAGCCCATGTCCTGGGCGGTGCGGATGGCGGCGATGCGGTTGCCTGCGCCGAGCTTGGTGATGGCGCTGGACAGGTAGTTCCGCACCGTGCCCTCGGAGAGGTGGAGCGCGCCGGCGATCTCGGTCACCGAGGCGCCGCGGGCGGCCAGCGCGAGCGCATCACGCTCGCGGTCGGTCAGCGGGCTCTCTCCTGCCATCATGGCGGAGGCCGCCATCTCGGGGTCCAGGTAGCGGCCGCCCGCGTGGACCTTCCTGATGGCGCCGGCCAGCTCGTCGGCGGAGGCGTCCTTGGGGATGAAGCCGCGCACCCCGGCGGCCAGGGCGCGGCGCAGGTAGCCGGGGCGGCCGAAGCTGGTGAGGATGAGCATGGCCTGGCCCGGCAGGCTCTCGGCCACGGTGAGGCCGTCCATGCCGGGCATCTCCACGTCCAGGACCACCACGTCCGGGCGGTGCTCGGCGACCGCGGCGGCGACCTGGTCGCCCCGGCCGACCTGGGCGACCACCGCGATGTCCGCCTCCAGGCCGAGCAGGGTGGCGATGGCCTGGCGGATGAGCTGCTCGTCGTCGGCCAGCAGGACACGGATCACGCGGACACCGCCACGGGGTGCTTGACGGGTGCCACCGCCCGCAGCGTGAACTCTCCGGAGCCGGTGGGCCTGGCGGTCAGCGTGCCGCCCACTGCGGCCAGCCGCTCCGACAGCCCGGCCAGGCCGCTGCCCAGGTCCTCCACCGGCCGTGGGGTGACCCCGTCGTTTCGCACCTCCAGCACGGCCTCCTCGTCGGTGAACCGCATCGTGATCTCACAGTGCGAGGCGGAGCTGTGCCGTAGCACGTTGGTGGCGGCCTCGCGGAGCACCCAGGCGAACACCGGTGCCACTTTCTCCGGTATGTCCCGGTACGGCAACCGCAACCGGCACTCCACCCCGGCCGCCTCCAGCACCCCTCGCACGCTGCCCAGCTCGGCCACCAGATCCAGCTCCCGGTACCCTCGCACGGCCTCCCGCAGTTCGCGCAGCGCCTTGCGGGCGAGAGTGCGCACCTCGGCCATCTCGGTCTCGGCCGCCGGGCCCGGCTCCCCGGCCAGCCGGACCGCCAGCTCGCTCTTGACCGCGATCGCGGAAAGCTGGTGGCCGACCAGGTCGTGCAGGTCGCGGGCGAACCTGAGCCGCTCCTCGGCCACCGCCAGCCGGGCCTGCGCCTCCCGGCCCTCGTGGGCCTCCTCGGCCACCCGCCAGACCCACACCCAGAGCCGGTTGGCCCAGGGCCAGAGCCCAGCCAGGAGCAGGTTGTAGAAGAGCACACCGGCGACCAGCCCGGCCCTCGACGGGGCGTCCTCCAGGTTGAACGACGGATCCTGCCCGGCGAGCGCGGCGAACACCATGATCGGCGCGGTGACCGCGGACGTGCCCAGCCCGAGCAGCACCGCCGTCCGGCGGCGGACCCCGATGGCGACCACCGAGAGCCAGGCCATCGGTACGAACCCCCACCCGGTGGGCGCGCCCCCGCCCAGCACGGCCACCGCGACCGAGACCGCCCCTGCGGCCACCACCTCACGCCTCGGGTACCGCCGCTCCAGGATGGCCCCGGTGATGCGCACGAAGAGCCAGCTGAAGACGACCAGGCCGACCAGCCCCGGCAGCGTCGAGAGGCCGGTCGTCTGGCCCCGGCTGAGCTGACCCGCGATGACCATGAGGACGAAGAACCAGGTGATGCCGAGGGTCATGTTCAGTGTCAGGCGGACCAGCCGCCGCGCCCGCGCGATCGCCTTATCGCCCATTCAACGTACTTTACGGCTTGTTTCCGCGCAGGACCTCGGCCAGCCGGACCCGGGCGCCGGTACGGAGCACGGCCCGCTCGTACACCTTCGCGCCGACCGCCAGCACGCCGGCCACGGCCGCCAGCATCAGCCCGGCGGACAGCGCGACCTCCCAGAGCGGCACTTCGGCGGCGGCCGTGCGGACCGGCATGACCATCGAGGAGAACGGCGGGACCAGCGACAGCACCCGGGCCACCGTACTGCCGGGCTGGACGGAGTCGTAGAAGGCGACGCCGTAGCTGAGCATCACCAGCAGGGTCATCGGCTGGAGCACGTTGCCCACCTCCTCCTGCCGGGACACCAGCGAGGCCAGCGCCCCGGCGAAGGCGGCGAAGAAGGCGTACCCGAGGATGAACCAGGCCACCACGCCGAGCACTATGCCGGTCGTGCCCGGCGGGAAGTCCGCGATCACCCCGGAGAGCAGCGCCCCGGTCAGACCGGCGGCCACGATCGCCACCATGTTGATCAGACCCACCGCGCCCAGCCCGAGGATCTTGCCGCCGAGCAGTTGCCAGGGGCGGATCGAGGAGAGCAGGATCTCCACGATCCGGCTGCCCTTCTCCTCCACCACGCCCATCGCGACCATCATCACCGAGCTGAAGATCATGAGGAACAGCACCAGCACCACCACCGTGGCGATGCCCCGCCTGGCGCCCTGGTAGCGGGTGTCGGCGCCGACGGACTCCATGGTGAGCGGGGTGATGGTCACCCCGGAGGCGCCGATCTGCGCCTCCCGGTTGGCGCTCTGCAGCAACAGGCCCAACTCGTCGTCGATCTCCCCGTCGGTGAGCACCCGGTTCCCGGGCACCAGCACCGCGTCCAGCTCCCCGTCCAGCATCGCCGCCCGGGCCGCCGCCTCGTCGTCGTAGGCCCGCCAGGTTATCTCCGCGTCCGGCGGGGCGAGCGCCTTCAGCGGCAGCTCCTGGACCTGCACCCGGCCCAGCGTGTACGAGTCCGGCCCGCCCAGAAACCTCGGCGCGAACGCGATCCCGCCCACCACCAGCACCGAGATGACCAGCCCGATCACGAACGCCCTGGTCCGCACCTGGGCCCGGACCTCCCGCCCGGCCACCAGCAGCAGATGCGACATCATGACACGGCCTCCTTGAAGATCTCGGTGATGCTGGGCCGCTCGGCCCCGAAGTGCTCGACCCGCCCGGCCTCCAGCGCCGCGCGCAGGATGGCCTGGTCGTCACCGCCGCGCACGACCAGGATCTCCCGGTCGCCCGCCACGGTCAGCTCCCCGGGCAGGCCGTCCGCCCAGCCCGGCTTGGCCTCCCTGACCACCACCCGGAGCCGCTCCCCCTCGGCCGCGCGCAGCTCGTCCACCGTGCCGCTGGCCACCATGCGCCCGGCCGAGATGATGCCGATCGAGTCGCAGAGCCGCTCCACCAGCTCCAGCTGGTGGCTGGAGAAGATCACCGGCACCCCGCCCCTGGCCCGCTCCTGCAGCACCTCGGCCAGCGCGTCCACCGCCAGCGGGTCCAGACCGGAGAACGGCTCGTCCAGCACCAGCACCTCCGGGTCGTGCACCAGCGCCACCGCCAGCTGCACCCGCTGCTGGTTGCCCAGCGAGAGCGCCTCCACGGCGTCCCCGCGCCGCTCGGTCAGGCCGAGCCGCACCAGCAGCTCGTCCACCGCCTTGGCCGCGGCGGCCGGGCTCAGCCCGTGCAACCGGCCGAAGTAGTCGACCTGCTCGCCGACCTTCATCTTCTGGTACAGGCCGCGTTCCTCCGGCATGTAGCCGAACCCCCGCCGCTCCGCGAACCCGAGGCTGCGGCCCTGCCAGGTCACCTCGCCGGAGTCGGCGCCGAGCACGCCCATCACGATCCGCATCGTGGTGGTCTTCCCCGCCCCGTTGGCCCCGACGAAGCCGAACATCTCCCCTGGCCGTACGGCGAAGCTCACCCCGTCGAGGGCGACCTTGCCCGCCCCGAACGTCTTGCGCAGTTCCCTGATGTCCAACATGTCACTGATCATGCTGGGCCGGGTCGAGGCACGGTAGACGTCGTTATCAGAGGGTTGGCGTGGCTTTCACCCGCCACCGAGATGACATTCGTCATCTCCTACGCTGAGATCCATGACACGAGCTGACAACGACCAGCCGGTGGTGCTTTCCAAGATCTACACGCGGACCGGCGACGACGGCACGACCGGCCTGGGCGATATGAGCAGAACCAGGAAGACCGACCCCCGGCTGGCCGCGTACGCCGACGTGGAGGAGGCCAACGCCGCCCTCGGAGTGGCCCTGGCCGCGGGACTGCCGGCCGACCTGGCCGAGGTGCTCGGGGTCGTCCAGAACGAGCTCTTCGACGTCGGCGCCGACCTGTGCACCCCGGTGACGGACAACCCCGAGTTCCCGCCGCTGCGGGTCGAACAGTCCTACATCGAACGCCTGGAACGGGAGTGCGACCGCTTCAACGACCGGCTCAAACCGCTGCGCAGCTTCATCCTGCCGGGCGGCGACATGCCCACCGCCCTGCTCCACGTGGCCCGCACCGTGATACGACGGGCCGAGCGCACCACCTGGGCGGCCCTGGAGGCCCACGAGGACACCAACCCGCTGACGGCGACCTACCTCAACCGCCTGAGCGACCTGATGTTCATCCTCTGCCGCATCTCCTCAGCGGGCGCTGAGGTGCTCTGGAAGCCGGGCGGCACCCGCTAGGCGGGATCGAGGTGGGCGCTGGGGGGAGCTGATTCCAGCCAGGCCAGGAAGCCGGTCAGGGCGTCCTCGCTCATCGCCAGCGCGATCGGGCCGGCCTCGACCATCCAGTACCCCTCCGGGCCCTCACCCTCGTCCAGCGGGCGGCGCCGGGAAACGGTGAGGCCGCGCCTCGCGATCGCGTGGCGCGGCCTCAGTCGCAGTCCCAGGAAGGGCACCCAGTGCAGCTCGCCTCCGGCGTACCTGGCCACCCCGGCTTTCCAGCCGCGGCCGGTTCGCACGCTACAGGCGACCGTGCCGCGCCGTACGGCCAGCACACAGGCCCGAATGACGAAGAGGGCGGCGAGCACCGCGATCCCCGCGATAACTTCCATCGCCGCCCTTCCTTCTGTCTCGTCAGACGTCTTCTCCGGCGGCGCGCAGCCGGGCCCGGCTCCGCTTGGCCTCCAGCCTGGCGTCCGCGTCATCCTGGTTGGTCTCTATCGAGGCCTGCGCCCGCGCCAGCGCGTCCCTGGCGGCCGCCACGTCGACCTCGGAGCCCAGCTCCGCCGCCTCCGCGAGGATGGACACGTCGTTGCCGGCCACCGAGATGAACCCGCCGTGCACCGCCGCCACGAGGTCGGCCTCGGAGTCGCGCTTGACGCGCAGCACGCCGCCCTCGACGAGAACGCCGAGCACGGGAGCATGATTCGGCATAATACCGAGCTCGCCGTCCACGGTCTTGGCAATCACCATGTCGGCCTCGCCGGACCAGATCTCACGTTCCGGCGAGACGACACCCACTCGGAGCTTCGCCATCAGCGAGCCAGCTCCTTGGCCTTGGCGATGGCCTGCTCGATGCCACCGACCATGAAGAACGCCTGCTCGGGCAGGTGGTCGTACTCGCCGGCGCACAGGCCCTTGAACGAGGCGATGGTCTCGTCCAGCGACACGAACTCGCCCGGCTGGCCGGTGAAAGCTTCAGCCGCGTACATCGGGTGGGACAGGAACCGCTCGATCCGGCGCGCCCGGTTGACGGTGACCTTGTCCTCTTCGGAGAGCTCGTCGATGCCCAGGATGGCGATGATGTCCTGCAGTTCCTTGTACTTCTGCAGGATCCGCTTGGTCTCCTGGGCGACCCCGTAGTGCTCCTCGCCGATGATCTGCGGGTCCAGGATCCGGGAGGAGGAGTCCAGCGGGTCCACCGCCGGGTAGATGCCCTTCTCCGAGATCGGCCGGGAGAGCACCGTCTGGGCGTCCAGGTGCGCGAACGCGTTGTGCGGCGCCGGGTCGGTGATGTCGTCGGCCGGCACGTAGATCGCCTGCATGGAGGTGATCGAGTGACCCCGGGTGGAGGTGATGCGCTCCTGCAGCACGCCCATCTCGTCGGCCAGCGTCGGCTGGTAACCCACCGCGGACGGCATACGGCCGAGCAGCGTGGACACCTCGGAACCCGCCTGGGTGAACCGGAAGATGTTGTCGATGAACAGCAGCACGTCCTGCTTCTGCACGTCGCGGAAGTACTCCGCCATGGTCAGCGCGGACAGCGCCACCCGGAGCCGGGTGCCCGGCGGCTCGTCCATCTGGCCGAAGACGAGCGCGGTGTCCTTGAGGACGCCCGCCTCCTCCATCTCCAGCCAGAGGTCGTTGCCCTCACGGGTACGCTCGCCGACCCCGGCGAAGCAGGAGGTGCCGGAGAACTTCAGGGCGACCCGGCGGATCATCTCCTGGATGAGCACCGTCTTGCCCACACCGGCGCCACCGAACAGGCCGATCTTCCCACCCTTCACGTACGGGGTGAGCAGGTCAATGACCTTGATGCCGGTGGGCAGCATCTCGGTCCGCGACTCCAGCTGGTCGAAGGCCGGAGACGGGCGGTGGATGCCCCACTTCTCGCTCACCTTCAGCGTGGCGGTCGGCACGTCCAGGGACTCGCCCAGGGCGTTCCAGACGTGGCCCTTGACCACGTCGCCGACGGGCACCGAGATGGGGTTGCCCGAGTCGGACACCGCGGCGCCGCGGACCAAGCCGTCGGTGGGCTGCATGGAGATGGCCCGGACCAGGTTGTCGCCCAGGTGCTGGGCCACCTCCAGGGTCAGGGTCTTGGTGACGGTCTCGCCCTCGGTGTTGAGGGTGACGTCGACGTTCAGGGCGTTGTAGATGTCCGGCATCGCCTCGACGGGGAACTCCACGTCGACGACGGGACCGGTGACACGGGCGACACGGCCCACGCCGGTCTCAACAGTCTGTGCGGTCATTTCACTCTTTCCCCGCGGCGGCGTCGGCCAGCGCGTTGGCGCCTCCGACGATCTCGCTGATTTCCTGGGTGATCTCGGCCTGGCGAGCCTGGTTCATCTGCATGGTGAACACACGGATCAGCTCGTTGGCGTTGTCGGTCGCCGACTTCATCGCCCGCCGCCGGGCGGCCTCCTCCGAGGCCGCCGACTCAAGCAGGGCGGTGAAGATGCGCGACTCGATGTAGCGCGGCAGCAGCGAGTCCAGCACGTCGCCTGCGGTCGGCTCGAACTCGAAGTACGGCAGCGGCACCGCCGGCGCCTCGGTGGTCTCCTCGACCACCAGCGGCAGGATGCGCTTGACCACGACCGCCTGGGTCAGCATCGAGACGAACTCGGTCGAGACGATGTGGATCTCGTCGATCCCGTTCTCGTCCTGGAACGCCCCGATCAGCGTGTCGGCGATCTCCTTGGCGTCGGTGTAGGCCGGCCGCCGGGAGAAGCCGACCCACTGGCCACCCATCTCCCGGTTGCGGAAGCTGTGCCAGGTGACACCCTTCCGGCCGGTCACGTACGGCGTGGGCTCGACGCCGCGGCTGCGCAGCAGCCCGGCCAGCGCCTCCGCCTCGCGCAGGATGTTGGCGTTGAAGCCGCCGCAGAAGCCGCTGTCGCTGGTGACGATGAGCACCCCCGCGCGGCGCGGCTGCTCCTTGGCCTCCATGAGCGGGTGGGCGAGCTTGCTGGTGTTGCTGACGACCGCGGTGAGCGCGTGGGTGATCTCCCGCTCGTACGGCACCGCGGCCTGCATGCGCTGCTGCGCCTTCACGATGCGCGAGGAGGCGATGAGCTCCTGGGCGCGGGTGATCTTCGCGGTTGACTTGACCGACTTGATCCGCCGCCGCAGCGCTCTGAGCTGGGCGCCCATCGGTCAGCTCTCCTTACTCACGCGCACGTGCCGGACGATCTTCTCCTGGCCGACCGACTCCTCCTCCAGCGGCGCGACCGGCTCGTCCTTGACCAGCAGTTCGCCCGAGGAGGTGGTGAAGCCCTTCTTGAACTCGGTGATCGCGCTCTTCAGCGTGGTCACCGCGTCGTCGCCGAGCTCCTTGGTCTCCCGGATACCGTCGAAGACACCCTTGTGCGAGGTGTTCAGGTAGTCGAGGAACTCCGCCTCGAACCGGCGGATGTCCTCCAGCGGCACGTCGTCGAGCTCGCCGGTGGTGCCGGCCCACACCGAGACGACCTGCTTCTCCACCGGGAACGGCGAGTACTGCGGCTGCTTGAGCAGTTCCACCAGGCGGGCGCCGCGCTCCAGCTGGGCGCGCGAGGTCGCGTCCAGGTCCGACGCGAAGGACGCGAACGCCTCCAGGTCACGGAACTGGGACAGCGAGAGGCGGAGCGTGCCCGCCACCTTCCGCATGGCCTTCACCTGGGCCGAGCCGCCGACGCGGGACACCGAGACACCGACGTTGATGGCCGGGCGCACACCCGAGTTGAACAGGTCGGTCTCCAGGAAGCACTGACCGTCGGTGATGGAGATGACGTTGGTCGGGATGAACGCCGACACGTCGTTGCCCTTGGTCTCGATGATCGGCAGACCGGTCAGCGAGCCCGCGCCCATCGCGTCGGAGAGCTTCGCGCAGCGCTCCAGCAACCGCGAGTGCAAGTAGAAGACGTCGCCGGGGAACGCCTCACGGCCCGGCGGACGGCGCAGCAGCAGCGAGACGGCGCGGTAGGCGTCGGCCTGCTTGGTCAGGTCGTCGAAGACGATGAGCACGTGCTTGCCCTGGTACATCCAGTGCTGCGCGATGGCGGAACCGGTGTAGGGGGCCAGGTACTTGAAGCCCGCGGGGTCGGAGGCCGGAGCGGCCACGATGGTGGTGTACTCCAGCGCGCCCGCCTCCTCCAGGCGGCCCTTGACCTGCGCGATCGTGGAGCCCTTCTGGCCGACCGCGACGTAGACGCAGCGAACCTGCTTCGTCGGGTCGCCGGAGAGCCAGTTGTCCTTCTGGTTGAGGATGGTGTCCACGGCGATGGCCGTCTTGCCGGTGCCGCGGTCGCCGATGATCAGCTGCCGCTGGCCGCGGCCGATCGGCGTCATGGCGTCGATCGCCTTGAGGCCGGTCTGCAGCGGCTCCTTCACCGGCTGCCGCTGGACCACCGAGGGGGCCTGGGTCTCCAGGGCGCGGCGGCCCTCGGACTCGATCGCGCCCTTGCCGTCCAGCGGGTTGCCCAGCGGGTCCACCACACGCCCGAGGAAGGCGTCGCCCACCGGCACCGAGAGGACCTCGCCGGTCCGCCGGACCTGCTGGCCCTCCTCGATCTTGCTGAAGTCGCCCAGGATGACCACACCGATCTCCCGGACGTCCAGGTTCAGCGCCAGGCCGCGCGTGCCGTCCTCGAACTCCAGCAGCTCGTTCGCCATCGTCGAGGGCAGGCCGGAGACATGGGCGATGCCGTCGCCGCAGTCGACGACGGTCCCGATCTCCTCGCGTGCCGCGCCTTCCGGCTCGTACGCCTGGACGAAGCGCTCAAGCGCGTTTCGAATCTCGTCCGGCCGGATCGTCAGCTCCGCCATCTCTTCCTGTCTCCCTTTACGCCTAGCCGGCCAACCGGCGGCGGACTTCTTCAATACGTCCAGCGATGGTGGTATCGATGATCTCGTCCCCGATTCTGACCGAGAACCCACCGAGCACCTTGGGGTCCACCTCCACGTTCAGGTGGACGTCACGCCCGTAGGTCGCCCGCAGCCAGGCCGCGAGCCGCTGCTTCTGCGCCTCCGACAGCGGCACCGCGCTGCTGACCACGGCCACCAGGCGCTGCCGCTGCAACGCGATCAGGCGGCCGAACTCCTCCAGGCCCAGCTCCAGATTACGTCCCCGGGGGTGCACGGCGAGATGCACGAGCAGCCGGAGCGTGGTGGGCGCGACCTTGTCGTCCAGCAGGGCGTGGAGCAGCTGATCCTTGCCGGGCTTGGCCGGGTCGGCCAGGACGCGGCGGAGCTCCGGGTTGGCCGCCAGGATGCGACCGAACCGGAACAGCTCGTCCTCCACGTCGTCCAGCCGGTGCTGGCTCTCCGCCTCGGAGGCGGCGGCGATCACGCCGAGCCGCTCCACCGCGTCGGCCATGTCACCGGACTGCGACCACTTGGCCGAGACCACGGCGACCGTGCTCTCCAGCGCCGCCGTGCTCACCTTGCCCTCCAGCAGGAACTGGACGGCCTGGGCCTTCTGCTCGGCCGGACGGGACGGGTCGGAGAGCGAGCGGCGCAGGCCGTGCTCACGGTCGAACAGGTCGGCCACCGCGAAGAGCTCGTCAGCCAGCGTGCCCAGCTCCGCGGACCCGGCGACGCTGTTGAACCGCTCCTCGACCTCGGCCAGGGAAGTCCTGCTCAGACCACGCATCACCGGACCGCCGCGTCGGAGTTCTCCAGCTCCTCAAGGAACCGGTCCACGATCCGGCGCTGCCGGGCCTCGTCTTCCAGGGACTCGCCCACGATGCGCCCGGCCAGGTCGGTGGAGAGCCGGCCGATCTCGGCGCGCAGCTGGGTCAGGGCCTGCTGCTTGTCCGCCTCGATCTGGGCGTGCGCCGCCTCGATGATGCGGCGCGCCTCGACCTGCGCCTCCTCGCGGAGCTCGGCCTTGATGCGCGCGCCCTGCTCACGGGCCTCGTCACGGAGCCGGGCGGCTTCCTGACGGGCCTCCTGGAGCTGGTCGCGGTACTGCTTGAGGACGGCCTGGGCCTCGGCCTGGGCGTCCTCGGCCTTCTTGATGCCGCCTTCGATGGCCTCGGTCCGCTCCGCCAGCGTCTTCTGGATGCGGGGGGTGAGGATGCGGCCGACGAAGAACACGACGACCGCGAACGAGAAGATGCCGACGACCAACTCGTAGGTGTGCGGCATAAGTGGGTTGCTGGCCTCCTCCGCGAGGAGCGCAGCTGCCAGTTTCATGTACGCAGCCTTCCGTCAGAGAGGTTCGTTCGTCATACGCCGAACATGAACGGCGCGACCAGACCGATCAGGGCCAGCGCCTCGGTGAGCACGAAGCCCAGCAGCATGTTCTGGCGGATCAGGCCGTACGCCTCGGGCTGGCGGGCGATGGCCTGCACACCCTGGCCGAAGATGATGCCGACGCCGATGCCGGGGCCGATGGCCGCGAGGCCGTAGCCGATGGAACCGAGGGAGCCGGAGACCTCAGCGAGGACGCTCATGTGCTTTTCCTTTACTTGACGGGCCGGTGAGCCACCCTGGTCACCGGTCTGGACAATCGGGAAATCTGAAAACTTGGTGGTGCCTGATGCTTCGGGGGTGCGCGCCTAGTGTTCGGCGTGCAGCGAGTTGCCGATGTACATCGCGGCGAGCATGGCGAACAGGAACGCCTGCAGGAACTGGATGAACATCTCGAACCCGGTCATCGCAATCGTCATCGCCACACCGACGACGCCGAGCGGCGCGCCCAGCGGGGTGAGCTTCTCGAACAGGAACCAGAAACCGACCAGGCTGAAGAAGGCCAGGATGATGTGGCCGGCGAACATGTTCGCGAAGAGCCGGACCGCGTGCGTGAACGGCGCGATGATCAGGTTGGACAGGAACTCGATGGGGGCCAGCAGCACGTAGATCGCCTTGGGCAGGCCCGGGGGGAACATCATGTTCTTGAAGTAGCCGATCGGGCCCTGGTGCTTGATGCCCAGGTAGATCTTCAGGATGTAGATCGAGCCGGCCAGCACGACGGGGAACGCGATGTGCGAGGCGACCGGGAACTGGACCAGCGGGAAGACGCCCATCAGGTTCCACACCCAGACCATCAGGAAGATGCTGAGCAGCAGCCCCATCCAGCGGTCGGTGTCCTTGCCGAGGAACGGCCGGGCGACCTGGTCGCGGACGAACATGTAGCCGTACTCGGCCACGTTCTGCACCCCGCGCG
Source organism: Acrocarpospora catenulata (assembly GCF_018476525.1). Classification (GTDB taxonomy): domain Bacteria; phylum Actinomycetota; class Actinomycetes; order Streptosporangiales; family Streptosporangiaceae; genus Acrocarpospora; species Acrocarpospora catenulata. Next base: position 94,445 of record NZ_JAHCST010000018.1, on the reverse strand, counting down.
GGACCAGCTTGGGCTTGGCGAACGCGCTCCAGCAGAAGACCACCACGATCAGCGTGCTCAGCAGGGCGAGCAGCACCGGCTTGGTGAACCAGGGGACCCCGGGGATGATCGGCGGGATGTTGAAGAGCTCAAGGCCGGGTGGGGTGAACACATCCCCGTCGGCCCCGGAGGTTCCGGCAGCGAGGACCGTCAGCGTACTCACGCGGCGTTCCCTTCAGCGTGACAGTGGTCAGCGAAATAGTGGATCGTCAAAAGGGCGGTCAAGGGGGCTTCGCGGGCGGGACTGCCAGCGGCTAGCTGCCGTACTTGCGGTAGACCAGGTAGATGGCGAGCACCACTCCGAGGATCAGGCCGATGGGCGTGAACGCGACCACGCCCGTCCAACGGCTCAGCAACCAGCCCGCTCCGCCGTACAGGATGATCCCGGAGAGCAAGTAGCTGGGAATCGACCAGGCGGCGTCGGCGAAGTCGCGGCCGTCGTCCTCGGGCCGGAGTTTCCTTTCGCTCATCGCGGGGCCGACGATAGCAGGCGAGGGGAGGACTAGTCATATCGGGCCGGGTAACACCGCGCGCCGTCGTCATTTCACGCGCCATCTGAACCCGGGACTTTCACATCCGGATCGGCGTAGAGCAGCTTGAGCTTCATGAATCCCCGCATTTCGCCCGCGGTCCACACGACAGTGCCGATGATCGCGGCCCAGCCGAAGGCGCGGGGCTCGAAGGCGGTGGCGGTCTCGAAGGTTTTCAGCAGCACCATGAGCAGCAAAACTTTGACCAAGTAGCTGATCACGGCGGCGGTCATCATCATCATCGGGGAGACCCGGCCTGCGTAGGCCACGGCCACCAAGCCGACGGTAAAAAATACGACGACCACGGCGAGGCCGATCATGGCGCCGTACGCTCCGGGGAGCCCCGCCAGGATGGCGGCCACCACGATGGCGGCCAGCCCGACGAGAAGTGTGGGCACGGCGGCGCCTTTGAGCACGCGCACGTCGTTGGCCTGCATCACGACTCCAAAGCCAGTTGTCAACCGAGCGATTGCTTCCCCCAAGTTAGGGGTTCCTGCTAGTGAAAGCTATCACAAGCTCCGCAGGCCCAGCTTTTACCTGCCATTACGTCACATTTCACCCGGTTGTCGCCGTGGCCCGAGGGGTGGGCTTGGCGGTGGCGGCGGCCGTACCGGGGTGCGAACCGTCCGAGTCGGGGCCCTCTGGGGGCATGCGGTGCTTGGGCTGGGTGGGGCCGCCCCGGCCGGTGTTCCGCCAGCGCTGCCGGGAGAGCAGGACCAGGACGGCGATACCGGCCGCGATGGTGAGCGGGAAGATCAGGACCGGCACACCCTCCACCGACAGGCCGACGATGAAGAAGGCGAACAGGAAGGTCCAGGCGTACATGATCAGCACGCTGCGGCGGTGCGAGTGGCCGATGTCCAGCAGCCGGTGGTGCAGGTGGCCCCGGTCCGGGGCGAACGGCGACAGGCCCGCCGAGGTGCGGCGGACCACCGCCATGATCAGGTCGGTCAGCGGCAGCACCAGCACCGCCACCGGCAGCAGCACCGGCAGCAGCAGCGGGAACCGGTTGACCTGAAGCGCGGCGCTGGGCACCGAGGAGATGATGGTGACCAGCGAGGTGGCCAGGATCAGGCCGATCAGCATGGCGCCGGTGTCGCCCATGAAGATCTTGGCGGGGTTGAAGTTGTGCGGCAGGAAGCCCAGGCACATGCCGATCAGCAGCGAGGCCACCACGGCGGTCAGGTTGATGCGGGTGGCCTGGAGGCTCTGCGAGAGCACCATCGAGTAGACCAGGGTGGCCAGCGCGGCGATGCCGACGATGCCGGCGGCCAGGCCGTCCAGGCCGTCGACGAAGTTCACCGCGTTGATGGTGACCACCACGATCATGATGGTGATGACCACCTGGAGGTTGGTGTCCAGGGCCAGCTCGCCGCCCATGCCGGAGGGCAGCGGCAGGTAGCGCAGGGTCACCCCGAAGTAGACCAGCAGGCCGCCGGCCGCGATCTGGCCACCCAGCTTGACCAGCGCGTCCATGCCCAGCCAGTCGTCCAGGAAGCCGGTCAGCACGATCAGGCCGCCGGCCGCGAGCAGGGCCAGCGCGGTCTGGCCCGACTGCTGGCCGAGCGCGCCGCCCACCCAGGGCAGGTTGGTGGCCACCAGCAGTCCCGCGGCCATGCCGCCGAACATCGCCAGGCCGCCCAGGCGCGGGGTCGGCACCTTGTGCACGTCGCGTTCCCTGACCTCCGGGGCCGCACCGATGCGGAGCGCGAAGGCCCGGACTGGGGGCACCAACAGGTAGGTGACCACGGCGGTAACAAGCGCCACAAGGAAGTATTCCCGCACGGACCTAGTTTCCCGGATCGAAGGACCAGTTGTGACGGTATAACGACACAGACTCCGACGAAACAGTCGCGTTTTTCGGCGCTGACGGCGGTCGGACGCGCGTACCGGTGAAGCCCGACGCTAGCGCACGGGGCCGCCGGGCCCGCTGTACCCCACCGAATTGGTCAGGTCTAAATCACCATTCCGGCCACCAATGACGGTCATCGAGGGCTAGGAGTAGGCGTGCGGGGCGCCCGCCTTGCTGGGCACCCAGCGGGGGGTGTCCGCGGCCTCGTCGCTGATCGCGGTCAGCACCGCCTGGCGGTAGAGGCCGAGGCGGTTGCGCCACTCGCCGATGTCCTGCACGTACCGCTTGGCCACCGGCGCGTCCCAGACGTCGGTGCTCCTGGCCATCTGGTACGGCTTGTCGAGCGATTTGGTGAGTTCCTCCATCAGCGGGAGCACCGCGAACCAGAGGTCCACCAGGCGCTGGTACTCCGGATTGAAGACCCAGGTGGTGGCCTGTCCGCCCGGCTCCAGCAGGTCGGCGCCGGTCGGGGCGGGCGGGCGCTCGCCCGGCTGCAACGGCCGCGGCGCCGGGGGGTCGACGTACGTCACGCTTGCCTCTCCTCACTACTCACGGACCTCACCCCTACGCCCGCTCGGGCTGGTCGTCCGGCGGAACGCTGCCCGCCGGGCCGTCCGGCCGGATGTCCATGGCCACCCACTCCCCGGTGCCCCACTGCCCCTCCGGGACCGAGACCGCGGGCATGTCCATCGGCTCGGCCTGGTCGTGGAGCTGGATCAGCGCGCGGAGTGCCTCGTCGCTGATCGGGCTGGCGGGGGCGGACAGCACGTCACCCGGCTGCTGCGCCGCCAGTGCCTTGGGGTCGATCGCCCCGGACTGGGGGATGATCGTGTCGCCCAGGTCGGCCCATCCGGTTTGCTCGGCGGAACCGCTGGTCACGGAGGGCATGTCGGCGGGGGCGACGTCCTCGTGGAGTTGGATCAGCGCGCGGAGGGCCTCGTCGCTTGGCTGGCCGGTCTGGGTGTAGATCACGTCGCCGGGCTGGCGTTCGGCGAGCGTGCGGGGGTCGATCGTGGTGTAACCGTTTCCGGACTCGGATCCGCTCTTCGTCGGGGGTTTGCCGTCGTTGCCGGTATTGCTGCCGTTGCCGCTGTTGCTCTCGTTTCCTTCGCGACCGGTGTCCGTGCCGCCGCCCGCCGGTCGGTTGCAATCGCCTTGGTCGCGGCCGTTGTCGGGAGACGTCGGAGGATTTCCGCCTGCGTCGGGGTTCCTGGACTGGTCGTTGGACCGGTTGTCGTTGGACTCGGGCTGGTTCCCCGTGGAGGTGTCTCCCGGGTTGTCGGCGATCGGGTTGGCGTTTCCGGTTCCGGTTGAGGTGTCCGGGAGTTGGCCGCCCTCGATGGGGATGGAATCGCCGGCGGGGGTGGTGGGGCCGACCACGTCCGGCGACTGGACGGGGTTGTCGGCGGGGACGGAACTCGCCGGGGGCTCCTGGATGAGGTTGTCCCCGGGAGTGCCGATGCCGGCGCCGCCCTGGTCCCCTGGAGACAGCCTGGCGGGGTCCACAGTGGGCCTGGAGCCCGCGGCGGGGTCCTCGGTGAGATTGTCCTCGGGGGTGCCGATGTAGGCGCCCTCCGGGTCACCTGGGGCCAGGCCGGGCTTGGGCGGGTCGGCGGGGACGGTGGGTTCGGTGGGCTGGACCATGCCCGCCGGGCCGCTGGGGTGGGCGCCGCCGCCGTCCGGTTGGACGATCCTGATCCCGTCGCCGTCGAGGGTCGGGGCGTCCACGGGCGCGACCTGGTCCATGTGGCGGTCCAGCCAGGCCAGGTATTCATCGGATGGCTGGTTGAGCGGGGTGGTGACGACCTTGACCCCGTCGACGATGACGACCTGCCGCCCCTTGGTCTGGTCCATGTCGTCCGGGTGATCCTTGCGCGGAGTGTCCACCACCCCGTCGCCACCGGACTTCCTGTCGTCGCAGTCCGACGGCGGAACCTCGCCCTCACCCTTCGACGGCGGCTTCTCCGTCTCACCCTTGGACGGCGGTTTGTCGCCCTCAGGCTTCTCGGTCTCACCCTTGGTGGGTGGTTTGTCGGCCTCGGGCTTCTCGGTCTCACCCTTGGTGGGCGGTTTGTCGGCCTCGGGCTTCTCGGACTCGCCCTTGGTGGGTGGTTTGTCGGCCTCGGGCTTCTCGGACTCGCCCTTGGTGGGCGGTTTGTCGGCCTCGGGCTTCTCGGACTCGCCCTTGGTAGGTGGCTTGTCGTTGTCCGGCTTCTCGGACTCGCCCTTGGTGGGCTTGTCGGTGTCGTCCTTGGAGTCGGGCTTGTGGGGCTTCTCGCCGTCGCTGTTGGATTCCGGACGGTCGGACTCCTTGGCACCGGGCTTGTCGCCAGAGCCGCTGGCCGGGCTGTCGGGCTTCTTGGGGTCCTCGGCGGGCTTGGGATCGTCGCGGGGAACGGTGGTGTCGTTGGCGGACGGGTCGTCGGCGGGCTTGGTCCCCGGAGAGCGGGGCGGATCCTGCTTCTCGCGCTTTTCCAGGAGCTCCAGCCGCGCGCCGACGTCCTTGACCATCACGGCCCCGGCGTCGGCGACCTGCGAGGGCCGATGGGTGACCCGGATCGCGACCCCGGCCGTACGGGTGAACTGACTGACCTTGGCCTCGACGGTCTCCATCTGCCGCCCCGCCCGAGTCACCTCGGCGAGCAGTTCCCTGACCAGCTTGGGATCCATCCCGTCCAGCTTCGCCATGAGCACACTCCGTGATGAAGTCAGCGTCAATGGTCGCGCTGGCTGCGGCGCGTAGCGGCCGGGCGCGTTACCTCAGATCACGGTAATCGCGGCAGAAGGCGTACGCCTGGGCGATAGCCAGAAGGCATGAATCGCCCGCCGGCCTCAGTCGGTCGCCAGATAGCCCACAACGCCCTTGAGCTTGTCGGCGGGGATCGCCCCCTGGCGGAGCACCCGCGGGATCGCCGTGGTGAGATCCAGGATCGTGGAGGGCACGTTGTCGGTGCACGGCCCGGCGTCCAGGTAGACCGCGACCGACTCGCCGAGCTGGGCCTCGGCGTCGGCGGCGGTGGTGGCGGGCGCCGCGCCGGACCGGTTGGCGCTGGAGACGGCCATCGGCCCGGTCTCCTTGAGCAGGTCCAGCGCCACCGAGTGCAGCGGCATGCGCACGGCCACCGTGCCCTTGGTCTCCCCCAGGTCCCAGGAGAGCGACCGGTTGGCCTTGCAGATCAGGGTCAGCGGCCCCGGCCAGAACGCGTCGATCAGATCCTGCCCGTACGCGCCCAGGGTCTCCACCAGGGCGTTGGCCGCCCGCACGGTTCCCACCAGGACCGGCACCGGCATGTCCCGCCCGCGCCCCTTGGCCTCCAGCAGCGCGTTCACCGCGGAATGGGTGAAGGCGTCGGCGCCGATGCCGTACACGGTGTCGGTGGGCAGCACGACGAGCTCGCCGCCGCGCACCGCGGAAACCGCGTCGATCAGCCCGGACGCCCGTTCACCGGCGTTGGCGCACACATAGCGACGACTCATCGGACGAATCCTCTCTAAACGAACTGCTCCTGGCCGAACTTGGCCGTGACGAACCGGTCCCGCCCGGTCAGATCCTGCCGCAGCCTGGCGTCCCGCCACCCGTTCTCCTCGGAGAACAGCCAGTAAACCGCGTTGCCCTGCTCGTCGGCGTGCTCCACGGCGACCAGCCCGCCGGGCCGCAGCAGCCGCCGCGCGGTGCGCTCCACCGCGCGCACCTCGTCCAGGCCGTCCTCGCCCGAGCCGTACAGGGCGCGGCTGGGGTCGTAGTCGCGCACCTCGGGGTCGCGCGGCACCGCGCCCGGCGGGATGTACGGCGGGTTGGAGATGACCAGGTCGACCTTGCCGTCCAGTTCCGGCAGGCAGTCGGTGAGGTCCTCCGGGTGGAGCGAGGTGCGCCCCTGCCCGTGCTCCAGAATGTTCCGCTTGGCCCACTGGTACGCCACCGGATCGATCTCCACCGCGTGCACCTGGGCCAGCGCGACCTCCTGGGCGATGGACAGCGCGATCGCCCCGGAGCCGGTGCCCAGATCCACCACGATCGGGGAGGCCACGTCCATCTCGCCGAGCCGGTCGATGGCCCACCCGGCGACCACCTCGGTCTCCGGCCGGGGCACGAACACCCCGGGCCCGACCTCCAGCGACAGGTAACGGAAGTATGCCCGGCCGGTTATGTGCTGGAGTGGCTCCCTGGACTCCCGGCGGGCGATGCCCTCCCAGAACAGGGCGTCGAACTCGGAGTCCTTGACGGTGTGCAGCCGCCCCCGGCTGACCCCGTGGACGAACGCCGCGATCTCCTCGGCGTCGGCGCGCGGCGAGGCCACACCGGCCTCGGCGAGCCGGGCGGTGGCGAGGGCGATCTCGTCCAGCAGGAAGGTCATCGGTCCATCAGGGTGAGGTTACGAGTGGGCGGCCAGCTTCTCCGCCAGTTCGGCGTCGAGCAGGGCCTGGATCACCGCGTCAAGGTCTCCGTCGAGCACCTGGTCCAGGTTGTAGGCCTTGAAGCCGACCCGGTGGTCGGAGATGCGGTTCTCCGGGAAGTTGTAGGTACGCACCCGCTCCGACCGGTCCACGGTGCGGACCTGCGACTTGCGCTCGGCCATCGCGGCGGCGTTGGCCTCCTCCTCGGCCAGCGCCTGGAGCCGGGCCCGGAGCACCCGCATCGCGGACTCCTTGTTCTGCAGCTGGCTCTTCTCGTTCTGGCAGGAGACCACGGTGCCGGTGGGCAGGTGGGTGATGCGGACGGCGGAGTCGGTGGTGTTCACGCTCTGCCCGCCGGGGCCGCCGGAGCGGTAGACGTCGATGCGCAGGTCGTTGGGGTCGATGTGCACATCGACCTCCTCGGCCTCCGGATAGACCAGCACGCCGGCGGCGGAGGTGTGGATGCGCCCCTGCGACTCGGTGGCGGGCACCCGCTGCACGCGGTGCACCCCGCCCTCGAACTTGAGCCGCCCCCAGGCGCCGTCCCTGGCCTTGATCGCGACCGTGACGTCCTTGTAGCCGCCCAGGTCGGAGTGCTGCGCGTCGATGATCTCGGTCTTGAAGCCGACCCGCTCGGCGTAACGCAGGTACATCCGGAGCAGATCGCCGGCGAACAGGGCCGACTCCTGGCCGCCCTCACCCGCCTTGATCTCCATGATGATGTCCTTGTCGTCGTTGGGGTCGCGGGGCACCAGCAGGTGCTTGAGCCGCTCCTCCAGCGCCGGGATCCGGCTCTCCAGCTCGTCGGCCTCCTCGGCGAAGGCCGGGTCCTCCCCGGCCAGCTCGCGGGCGGCCTTGATGTCCTCGCGCACACTCTCCAGCTCGCGGTAGGTCGCCACGATGGGGGTGAGCGTCGAGTACCGCTTGCCGTACTGCTTGGCCTTGGCCTGGTCGGCGTGCACGGCGGGGTCGGCGAGCTTGACCTCCAGGTCCGCGTACTCGCTGATGAGCTCGTCCAGATTCACCGCGCGTCCTTTCTCGTAGAGTGGCCCGTTTCACCAAGAACGCCGACCCGGTTTCGCCTGCCCTCTCGTGACGAGGGGGGACGATTCCGAGCCGGCGTCAGGGAACGAGCTACTTCTTGCCCGAGGCCTTCTTGCCGAAGCGGGCCTCGAAGCGGGCGACGCGGCCACCGGTGTCCAGGATCTTCTGCTTGCCCGTGTAGAACGGGTGGCAGGCCGAGCAGACGTCGGCGTGGATGGAGCCGCTGGTGGCGGTGCTCCGCGTGGTGAACGTGTTCCCGCAGCTGCAGGTCACGTTGGTGACGACATACGCGGGGTGAATGTCGGGCTTCATACCTTTTTCCTCTCCGGAGCGCGGTCGCCGGGTCGCCTCTGCCAGCCTGGTACGGCTTGCGCCGCGAACACACTGTGTCTCCTCACGGAGGGGAGAGCGGCGCGGGCGGGAACCGGAACCACTGCGGTTCGGGTACCAGTGTGCCAGATGCTGGAACCTTCCCCGGCCAAACGGTATTCCCCACCGTACGGCCGGAGCGTCGGCCCAGCTCAGCGGAGCGGAGGCGAGCCGGACCCACAAGGCTGGGAACTCCGTGAGAACCCGACCGATCGGGTGGACCACGCATCAAACGCCCCAGTAGGCTCACATGCCCAAACCCGAACTTAACCCTCAAATCACCTAAGTTAGGGGAAACCAGTGAGGAAAAGCCTGCGGAACTTCCTTGCAGGCGTGAGCGGGGCGGCGTTGATCGCCAGCGGTGCGGCCATCACCGCGACCCCCGCCAACGCGGCCCCCGCCCTGGGGGACCCGACCTTTGTGGACTCCTTCCTGCCGCCCAGCGGCAACAGCACGATCGACTTCTCGGTCAAGCTCACGGATGCGTTCGCCACCAACGGCCAGCCGGCCAAGAAGGTCTGGGCCCGTTTCACCAAGGACGACACGGTCACCCCGGTGGTCTACGCCAACGCGACGGTCACCCAGCCGGCCGCGGTGACGACCGTGCCCAACCCCAACGAGGTCATCGTCAAGGGCGCCATCCCGGTGTCGTCCAGTGACGTTCCCAGCGACAAGTGGAAGCTGGAACTGGTCCTCTCCGAGGTCGCGGACACCACCGCGCCGACCTCCGGCTGGTCCGCCAAGGACTTCACCGTCGCCGCCGCCACGCGGGTGACCAACGTCAGCATCGACCCGAGCACCGTGACCATCAAGTCCGGTTCCGCGGTCGACGTCGGCGTGCGCGCCGTCATCGAGAAGTACGGCGACGAGGTGCTCAAGGACGTCCGGCTGGAGAGCAAGAGCGACTCGGACTACTACTCGCTCGGCACCGGCATGGAGGCCGACGGCAAGACCTACTACGACTACGCGACGCTGGACTCCTCGACCACGGCGGGGAACTGGCAGGTCAACTTCACCATCACGCGCGGGAGCAAGACCTACTCGTTCGTGAAGGGCTTCACCGTCAAGAAGGGCACCGCCGCCAAGGCCAAGTCGAAGGTCACGTTCACCGTGAGCCCGACCAAGGTCAAGAAGGGCAAGTCCGTCAAGATGTACGGCACGGTCTACCGTGGCTACACCTCTTGGGGCCCCTGGAAGAAGAAGATCCTCAAGCTCTACTTCAAGAAGAAGGGCACCAAGACCTGGAAGTTCGTCACGTACATCGGGGCGAACAATTCCGGCAAGTACACCAAGACGATCAAGCCCAAGTACGACGGCTACTGGCGCGTGGGGGCGTTCGCGACCTCGTTGACGTCCGGTAAGTGGTCGGCGTACAAGTTCGTCGACGTGCGCTGACGGTAACCGGAAGCCACCAGCAGTAACCAGAGGCTCGCACAGGCAGTAAACCTGTCTGTGCGGGCCTTTGCGTTTTGAGGTAGATTCCACCCTTTCGGTGGCGTAGTCCCAGCTACCCCACTAGGCTCTCCGAGCCCGACTTTCCCTCCAATTGACTGATGTTAGGGGCCATCCACCATGAGGAAGACCCTGCGGCGGATCCTGGTTGCCGCAACGGGGGCAGCGGTCATAGCTAGCGGTGCGGCCATCACCGCGACCTCCCCCGCGATCGCGGCCACGTCCGTTGGCACGATCACGCTCACCGACGCTTTCGTTCCCCCGAGCGGGAGCGACAAGATCCCCTTCAAGTTCACGCTGAATGATCCGCCCTTCGTCGGCGTCAAGGCGCCCAAGGTCGCAGCGGTGTTCTATAAGGAAGGCGAGTCGACCAGCGGCTCGGGCAACACCGCCACGGTCAACGCCATCGCCGATCTGGCCGCCAACGCGAGCCCGCCCGCGAGCGTCGAGGTGACCGGCTCGGTCCCGATCTCGTCGTCCGACAAGCCGACCACGGACAGCGGCAAGTGGAAGCTCAAGGTCACGGTCACGGCAGACGGTGGGACCAGCGCCGCCGCCACCGGCGACGTTGACTTTGCCGTCGCCAAGGCCACCCGGGTGACCGGTGCCAGTGTCGACCCCAACCCGGTTCAGCTGAAGTCCGGCAAGGAGATCGACGTCTACGCCGCCTTCAAGCTGGAGCGCGGCGGCGCCGCCGGGGATGAGAAGATCACCGACGTCCGCCTGGAGAGCAAGGACGACGACGACTACTACTCGCTGACCACGGGGCTGGAGTCCGACGACTCCTACCACGACTCCGCCTCGATGGACTACGACACCTCCGCCGGGGCCTGGCAGCTCAAGGTCACCATCACCCGGGGCAGCAAGACCTACGCCTTCGTGAAGGGCTTCGAGGTCAGGAAGGGCTCCAGCGGCAAGGCCAAGTCGAAGGTCACGCTGACCGCCTCGCCGACCAAGGTGAAGAAGGGCAAGTCGGTCAAGCTCTACGGCAAGGTCTACCGCGGCTACACCTCCTGGAGCGCCTGGAGCAAGAAGATCCTCAAGCTCTACTTCAAGAAGAAGGGCACCAGCTCCTGGAAGTTCGTCGGCTACATCGGCTCGAACTCCTCCGGCAAGTACAGCAAGACCGTCAAGCCCAAGTACGACGGCTACTGGCGGGTCCTGGCCGACGGCACCAGCAAGACCAACAAGTCCGCGTCGCCGTACAAGTTCGTTGACGTGAAATAGACCCTCGCCTGACGGTTCACACCACCGGTCAACGGTGACAAACCCATAGCGTGAGCGGGAACGCCCCCGCGTCCGGGCCTGGACGCGGGGGCGTCTCCATGTCACGCCGGATGCCCCAGAAAGGCCAGCACCGCCAGCACCCGCCGATGATCGTCCGGCGTCGGCTCCAGCCCCAGTTTGAGAAAGATCGCGGAAATGTGCTTCTCCACCGCGCCCTCGGAAATCACCAGCCGGGCGGCGACGGCCGCGTTAGACCGCCCTTCCGCCATCAACCCCAGCACCTCCCGCTCCCGCCCGGTGAGCCGCTCCGTCGGCACCCGGCGCCGCCCGAGCAACTGGACGACCACGTCCGGGTCGATGACCGTCCCCCCGGCTGCCACCCGCCGTACCGCGTCCAGGAACTCGGCCACGTCCGCCACCCGCTCCTTGAGCAGGTAGCCGACCGCCGAGGCGTCCCCGCCGATCAGCTCGGTCGCGTACCGCTCCTCGACGTACTGCGACAGCACCAGGATCGGGAACCCCGGCCGCGCGGCCCGCACGGCCAGCGCGGCGCGCAGGCCCTCGTCGGTGTGCGAGGGCGGCATGCGCACGTCCACCACGGCGAGGTCGGGCTCGTGCTCGGCCACGGCCGCGACCAGCGCGGGCCCGTCCCCCACCGCCGCCACGGTGGTCACGCCCCCGTCGGCCAGCAGCCGGGTGAGCCCCTCCCTGAGCAGCACCGAATCCTCGGCGATCACCACCCGCATGCGGCCCACCCTATGGCGCTCACCAGCTGCAGGGCAGTTCCACGCGGATCCGGGTGCCCTCCCCCGGCGGGCTGTGCACCTGGACGACCCCGTCGATGGTGGCGGCCCGGTCGGCCAGCCCGGCCAGCCCGCCCCCCGGTACGGCTCCCGCCCCGCCGACCCCGTTGTCGGACACCTCCACCACCACCGTCTCCTCCTCGCGACGCACCCGCACCAGCGCCTGGCTCGCCCCGGAGTGCTTGGCCATGTTGTTCAGCGCCTCGGCGACCACGAAGTACGCGATGCTCTCCACCGCCGCGGGCGGCCGATCGGCGATCTCGACCGTCACGTCCACCCGGACCGGCGCCCGCGCGGCCAGCGAGGACAGCGCCGCGTCCAGGCCCCGGTCGGTGAGGATGGCCGGATAGATGCCCCGGGCCAGGTCGCGGATCTCGGCGATGGCCGCCTTGGTGCCCGCGTGCGCGCTGGCCAGCAGGTCCCTGGCCGTCTCGGGGTCGGCGTCCAGCTTGGCCTGGGCCCGGCCCAGGTCCAGGGCGACCGCGAGCAGCCGCTGCTGGGCGCCGTCGTGCAGGTCGCGCTCGATCCGCCGCCGCTCGGCCTCGGCCGCGTCCACCCCGCGGGCCCTGCTCGCCCGCAGCTGGTCGGCGCGGGCGGCCAGCAGCCTGGTCTCGTCCACGCCGAGCAGCAGCCGCGCCACGGCGCCGTGCAGCCAGGCCAGGCCGCGCACCGCGTACAGGGCCGGGACGAGCAGCACCAGGCCGAGCAGCATGACCGGCAGGGCCTTGGGCACGGTGTCGATCCGCAGTCCCCACAGCTCCAGCCACTCGCCGCTGAGCACGATCGGCACGGGTGACAGGAACAGCCCCAGCGCGAGCCCCAGCCCCATCACGACGACGGTGAACTCCGCCAGGCTCAGCGGGAGGAGCAGCAGCAGGTAACCCAGGTCCCGCCAGGTGGCCGGATCCTGGAAGAGCCACCCCAGGTGCGCCCAGAACCCCCGCTCAGGCCGCGGCCGGTACGGGCTGAGCACCGCGACCCCGAACGACCAGCCCACCAGCCGCCGCTCCAGCATGGCCGCCCCGCGCCAGAGCAGGATGGTGAGCACCAGCATCGGCAGCCCGACCCAGATCACCACCAGGGTCACCGACACTGAGATCGCCACCACCAGCCCGACGAAGTAGCCGACGCCGAGCGCCACGCCCCCCAGCAGGTACGGCACCGCCCGCCAGGTGGCCGGATCCACGGCCACCCCGAGCGGCCCCCACCGCCCGAACGGCACCCGTTCCCGCAACGGCAGCCCGCCCATCCCGCCCCCCAAATCTCGCCAAAAATCTGGATATATGCAGCTTGGCAAGCCCAGGCGGCGCGGCGGAATGCGGCGAACTGGCCTCTCCACCCTGGGGCCAGCCCCAGGGTGCCAGACATGGAAACGCCCCGGGTGCGCTTCGGCACCCGGGGCGTCACCTGACGCTATGTCAGTCCCGGTCGTTGCTGACCGTCGTCTTCTGCACCTGCATCAGGAACTCGGCGTTGGACTTGGTCTCCTTCATCTTCTCCAGGAGCAGTTCCAGCGCCTGCTGCATGTCCAGCGCGTGCAGCACCCGGCGGAGCTTCCAGACCACCTGGAGTTCTTCCTTGCCGAGCAGGATCTCCTCCTTGCGGGTGCTGGAGGAGTCCACGTCCACGGCCGGGAAGATGCGCTTGTCCGCCAGCGACCGGCTGAGCTTGAGCTCCATGTTGCCGGTGCCCTTGAACTCCTCGAAGATGACCTCGTCCATCTTCGAGCCGGTCTCCACCAGCGCGGTGGCCAGGATGGTCAGCGAGCCGCCGTTCTCGATGTTCCGGGCGGCGCCGAAGAAGCGCTTGGGCGGGTAGAGCGCGGTCGAGTCGACACCACCGGACAGGATGCGCCCGGAGGCCGGCGCGGCCAGGTTGTACGCGCGGCCCAGACGGGTGATCGAGTCCAGCAGCACGACCACGTCGTGGCCCAGCTCCACCAGACGCTTGGCGCGCTCGATGGCCAGCTCGGCGACGGTGGTGTGGTCCTCGGCCGGGCGGTCGAAGGTCGAGTGGATGACCTCGCCCTTCACCGACCGCTGCATGTCGGTGACCTCTTCCGGACGCTCGTCCACCAGGACGACCATCAGGTGGCACTCGGGGCTGTTGCGGGTGATCGCGTTGGCGATCGACTGGAGCACCATCGTCTTGCCCGCCTTGGGCGGGGAGACGATCAGACCACGCTGGCCCTTGCCGATGGGCGAGACCATGTCGATGATCCGGGTGGTCATGATGTTGGGCTCGGTCTCCAGGCGGAGCCGCTCCTGCGGGTAGAGCGGGGTGAGCTTGTTGAAGTCCGGCCGCTGCCGGGCCTGCTCGGGCTCCATGCCGTTGACGGTGTCCAGCCGGACCAGCGCGTTGAACTTCTCGCGGCGCTCGCCCTCGCGGGGCTGGCGCACGGCGCCGGTGATGACGTCGCCCTTGCGCAGGCCGTTGCGGCGGATCTGGGCGAGCGAGACGTACACGTCGTTGGCGCCGGGCAGGTAGCCGCTGGTCCGGACGAACGCGTAGTTGTCCAGGATGTCGAGGATGCCGGCGATCGGGATGAGGACGTCGTCCTCGCCGACCACGGGCTCGTTGCCGTCGAAGCGGTCGCGGCCCCGGCGGTTGCGCTCCCGGAACCGGCCGCGGCGACCGCGCGGGTCGTCGTCCTGGCCCGCGCCGGGACCACTCTGCCGGTCGCGCTGGTCACGCTGGTCGCGCTGGTCGCTCTGCCGGTCCTGCTGGCGGTCCCGGCGGTCGCCTTCGGCGCCGCGGTCACTGCGCTGCTCGCCCCGCTCGGCGCGGTCGCCACGGTCGGCCCGGTCGGCGCGGTCCCCGCGCTCGCCCCGCTCCCGGCCCGGACGCTCGCGGTCGCGGTCGCGTCCCCGCCGGTCCCGGCGCTCCATGCGGTCGCCCCGGCTCTCGCGGGAGTCCTGCTGGCCGGCGTCGGCCTGCGGCTCGGCGCGCTCCGCCGGAGCGCTGTCCACACGCTCGGTCACGGGCGGCTGCTCACGGATCTCGGCGGCCGGGGCCGGCTGCTCGACGACAGCGGCGGCAGCGGCGGCAGGCCGGGAACGTTCCCGGCGGGTACGGGTCGGCCGCTCGACCGGGGCCGGTTCCGTCGCGGCCGGCGCGGCTGCCTCGGCGGGCTTCGCCTCCGGAGCCGCCGCGGCGCCCTGCTTCTCCTGGATGGCCGCGATGAGCTGGCTCTTGCGCATCCGCCCGGTCCCGCTGATGCCGAGTGTGGAAGCGAGCTGCTGGAGTTCGGGCAGCACCATGGCGGACAGGCCGGTGCCGGAGCGACGACGCGGCGAGCGCGGCGCGGCGGCGGTGGGGGCGTCGCCGGCGGGTGCGTCGGCGAGGAGTTCGGTGGTGTCGCTCAACTAATGGTCCTTCCCAGGGGTCGGGCGCCGGACGTGTTCGTCCTGGCGTCCCGGTGGTGCGACCCGGCGGGACAGACCGGGTCGGGCTTCGCGAATCTCAGGCCTGGATTCCCTCTGGGTACCGAGATTCACAAGCGGTAGAGGCCCGGGGGAATCCCCCCGGATTGCCACCACCGACCAGGTGTCGAGGTGGTTCGAACGCGCATGTCTCCGAATACGCCACCCCTGACCGCACGAGCGACTGGAGGAGGCGAATTCCGGGAAATCACCGCAACGGCCCGCCCCCACAAGCGCGGGGACGACACGATCCGTAGTGTGGCGATGTGCGAATGACAAGCACGCACCCAACACGGGGGCACCTGGTGCGGCTATCAGCCTAACATCACCAGCGCACACTGCTATTCCCTGAAGGTCGAAGAAGCATCAGCGTGTCTCGGGAAACCGAACGCTCGCACCGGTTGGGTCGACGTTCAACGGCTGGATGAGCCAGTCCGTACCCACTTCTGGCGCGATCAAATCCTGCGTCGATCCAGTAGAAAACGCAAGAATAGTGGGACCCGCCCCCGAAACCACAGCCGGGACCCCCGCCGACCGCAGACGTTGTACCAGATCCGCCGTGCGCGGCATGGCAGGCGCGCGGTAGTCCTGGTGCAGACGGTCCTCGGTGGCGGCCAGCAGCAGCTCGGGACTGGGCTTTTCGGTCAGCGCGACAATCAGCAGGGCGGCCCGTGCGGCGTTGGCCGCCGCGTCCCGGTGCGGCACCGTGGCGGGCAGCAGGCGGCGGGCCTCCTCGGTGGACAGCCGGAAATCCGGGATCAGCACGACCGGCCGGATCTCCTCGCGCACCCCCAGGCTGACCATGGACGGGCCGGTCCAGGCGATGGTGAGCCCGCCGTACAGGCAGGGGGCGACGTTGTCGGGATGGCCCTCGATCTCGGTGGCCAGGGCCAGGGCATCCTCGTCGGTGAAGTCATCCGCGCCGGTCAGGGCGCGGGCGGCCAGGATGCCCGCGACGATGGCGGCGGAGGAGGAGCCCAGGCCGCGGGCGTGCGGGATGCGGTTGCGGCAGCGCATCCGGATGCCCTTGGGCTGGGGCTCGCCGAGCTGGTCCAGGGTGGCCCGCAGGGTGGAGACGATCAGGTGACCCTCGCCCGGGTCCACCTCGCCGGCGCCGTGGCCGTCGATCTCGATCTCCACGACGTCCCCGGTGAGCTCGACCTCGACCTCGTCGTGCAGGTCGAGGGCGAGACCCAGCGAGTCGAAGCCCGGGCCCAGGTTGGCGCTGGTGGCCGGGACCCGGACCAGCACACACTCGCCCATCAGGCGAGTTCCAGGGCCGCCGCGGCGGCGTAGGCGTCGATCGGGATGGTGATCGGCGTGGGCGCGCCGGAGATCGCCCAGTCGGGGTCCTTCAGGCCGTTGCCGGTGACCGTGCAGACCACCCGCTGCCCGGCGGCGAGCAGGCCCTGCTCGTGCACCTGGAGCAGCCCCGCCACGCTGGCCGCCGAGGCCAGCTCGACGAAGACGCCCTCCCCCTGGGCGAGCAGCTTGTACGCGGCGGCGATCTGCCGGTCGGTGACCGCCTGGATGTCACCGCCAGACTCGTCCCTGGCGGCCACGGCCAGCGACCAGGAGGCGGGGTTGCCGATCCGGATCGCGGTGGCGATGGTGTGCGGATGGGTCACCGGGGCGCCGTTGACGATCGGCGCGGCGCCGCTGGCCTGGAAGCCGAGCATCCGGGGCCGGCGGGTGGCCAGGCCGTCCGCGGCGTACTCCTGGTACCCCATCCAGTACGCCGAGATGTTGCCGGCGTTGCCCACGGGGATGCAGTGCACGTCCGGCGCGTCGCCGAGCTCGTCGACGATCTCGAAGGCGGCCGTCTTCTGGCCCTGGAGCCGGTGCGGGTTGACCGAGTTGACCAGCGCGATCGGATAGTTCTCCGCGAGCTTCTTGGTCATCTCCAGGCAGTCGTCGAAGGACCCCTCGACCTGGAGCAGCTTGGCCCCGTGCACCAGCGCCTGGGCCAGCTTGCCCATCGCGATCTTCCCGCGCGGCACCAGCACCGCGCAGCTCAGCCCGCCCCGTACGGCATAGGCCGCGGCCGACGCGCTGGTGTTGCCGGTGGAGGCGCAGATGACCGCCTTGGCCCCGTCCTCGACGGCCTTGCTGATGGCCACGGTCATGCCGCGGTCCTTGAAGCTGCCCGTCGGGTTGAGTCCTTCGACCTTGAGGTAGACCTCGCAGCCGGTCAGTTCGGATAGCCTGCGCGCGGGCACCAGTGGCGTGCCGCCCTCCAGCAACGTCACCACGGGCGTCGCCGGGCTCACCGGAAGCCGGTCACGGTATTCCTCGATGAGACCACGCCATGCCCTGGCCATGATTACTCCTTCTACCTGCGCTGTTTGGGAGTCGAGTCTAGAGCCACCGCCCGAGGGGCGGGACGCGGAGTCCCACCGATCGGGACGGACGCGGAGGCGACTGTGCTCCAAGTCAACCCCAAGAGTGTCTTACTAGTGTTATCCGTGAGAATTCCACTTCTTAAGTGACAAAAGTGAGGGAGATCGGATCGTGCCCCGGCCGCGGATCCGCCACAACGACTACTCGCCGCTCGTCCCCGCCGAGCTGGGCCGCTGGCAGCCCTCGCTGCCGGTGAGCGTGGTCATCCCGGCGTACGGAGGGCAGTCCCGACTGGACCTGACCCTGGCGGCGCTGTCGGCGCAGAGCTACCCGGCGGAGCTGACCGAGGTCATCGTGGTGGACGACGGATCGACGCCGCCGCTGCGGCTGCCCGAGATCCGCCCGGAGAACACCCGGCTGATCTCCTCAGGCCCGGGCGGCTCGGGGCCCGCGCACGCGGTGCGCGCGGGGGTGGCGGTGGCCGAGGGCACGGTGGTGCAGCGGTTGGACGCGGACATGGTGCCCTACCGGGAGCACCTGGAGGCGCTGCTGCGCTGGCAGCACCTGACCGACTACCTGGTCACCATCGGCGGCAAGGTGTTCGCCCCCGAGCCCCCGCTGACTCCCGAGCAGGTCAGGGACGCCGTGGCCGGGGACACGGTGGAGTCGCTGATCGACCTGTCCGAGGCGGTGCCGAGCAGCACCGAGGCGACCATCCGGCGGCTGGACGGCCTGCGCGCCAGTCGCAATCCGTACCACGTGTGCACCGGGCCCACGATGTCGCTGCACCGCGCCTTCTACGCCGCGGCCGGGGGTTTCGACCCCGAGGTACGGCGGGGCGAGGACACCGAGTTCGCCTACCGGCTGGCCCAGCTGGGCGCGGTCTTCGTGCCCGACCTGGCGGCCAGGGCGGTGCATCTGGAGCTGCCGTCGCAGCGCAGGGAGGGGGCGGCGGCCGTGCGGGCGGTGCAGCCGTTCCTGGCCAACCGCATCCCGCTCCGCCGGGATCTGCGCAAGGAGCGCGCGCGGATCTGGCGGGTGCCGTACGTGGAGGTGGTGCTGGACGTGGCGGGGGCGGCCGAGCCGCGGGTGCGGAAGGCCGTGGAGGCGGCGCTGACCGGCACGCTGCCGGATGTCGCGGTGACCCTGGTCGGGCCCTGGTCCAGCCTGCCGGGTCAGGGTGACGAGCTGGCCGAACTCGAACTGCTCAGCGCCGGTTTCAAGGACGACCCCCGGGTGCGGCTGGCCGACCAGGTGGCCCCGACCGCGTTCCCGGTGCCGTTCCGTTTCACCGGACCGGTGGACCCCCCGCTGGCGCCGGACACGCTGGAGCGGCTGACCAGAATCATGGTGAAGGAGCGGCTGGGACTGCTCTACTTCCGCCTGCCCAACCGGCGGCTGGCCGCCCTGGAGCGCACCGAGGCGGTGAGCAGGGCCCGGCTGGTGGCCCGCCCGGACGAGCCGCTCACTCAGGTGATCGAGCAGACCCACGGCGTACGGCATCCGGCCGAACACCACTTGGCGGACGAAGCGGAGAAGCGCACACTCCGGGAGCGACTCGCCAGGATCCGCCCATGAACCCATGGATGATCCGAGGAGCCATCTCTCTGGAATCTCACAGGAACTTCACCTCCAATTAGGGCAGTGGGTTCAACTAGTCTTTCAACATCCCGAGCTCATCATTTTTTCCGCCCCTATTTCCTGACATGGAGGTCAGAAATGCCGACACCCCGCAGAGTGGCCGTCCTAGGCGCCGGGGGCGGCGTCGCCGGGACGGCGGTGCTCGGGCTGTTGACCGTCGTCGGCGTGATCGAGGCGCTGGACGCGGCGACCCTGGCGCTGCTGGGCGCGTGTCTCGCGGGGGTGGCCTTCCTGGTGCTCGGCCTGCGCCGGCTGGACGGGAAGGTGCAGCGCATGGACAACCGGGTGAAGCGGGAGGCGGCCGGACTGGCCGGCGTCTCCGCCACCCTGGCCGCGGTGAACCAGAAGCTGGACAGCATCGCGCCGACGCTGGCCGAGGCGGCCGTGCAGCACGACGAGGACCTGCGCGCGGTGCTGGCCTCGCTCGGCGAGGACCGGGTGAATGCGATGTTCCTGCGCCGTGAGATCGAGGCCGAGTTGCAGGAGATCCGGCGGCGCACCGAGGCGCTCACCGCGTCGATGGAGCGGATGAACCATCGAGTGGACCATTGACCGCACGGATCCGGCACAACGACTACGGCACCCTCGCGCCCCCGGCGCTGGGCGCCTGGCGGCCGCGCCTGACCGTCACCGTGGTCGTCCCGGCGTACCAGGAGCAGGCCGCGCTGGACCGCACGCTGGCCGCGCTCACGGCGCAGACCTACCCGGCCGAACTGCTGGACGTGGTCGTGGTCGACGACGGCAGCGACCCGCCGCTCACCGTGCCCACGCTGGCCCCGGCCAGGACCCGGTTGGTACGGGTGCCGGAGGGCCGCTGGGGACGCGGCTGGGCGCGGCGGACCGGCGCGGCGGCGGCCACCGGCGAGGTGATCCACTGGCTGGACTCGGACATGATCCTTTACCGGGACCACCTTGAGGCCCACCTGCGCTGGCACCACCTGGCCGACCACCTGGCCGTGCACGGCATGATCAAGTTCACCTCGGCCGAGGAGTCGCCGCCCACCCCCGAGCAGGTGGCGGAAGCCGTCAGGGCCGGAAACGCCGACACGCTCTTCCCCGCCGACTCGGTGCACCCGCATGACTACGTGGCCAGGACGCTGGACAGCACCCGGTGGCTGAAGGACGCGGGGGAGCGGGCGTACCTGCTGCATTCGGGGGCGACCACCTCGGTGCGGCGGGCGATGCTGGCCGAGGCGGGCGGGGTGGACGCCTCGCTCAACATGGGCGAGGACACCGAACTCGGCTACCGGCTCGCCCAGGCGGGGGCCGTGTTCGTGCCCGACGGGGAGGCGCTCAGCTGGCACATCGGGCTGTCCACCGTGCTCCGCCGGGAGGATGACGTGCACCGGCACAACTGGAGCGTGCTGGCCGGGCTCATCCCCGAGCTGCGCTGGCTGCGGCAGCATCCCCGGCGGCAGTGGCCGGTGCCGTACGTGCGGGTGCTGGTGGACTCGGCGGGCGCCTCCTACGAGCAGACCCGGGCCACCGTGGACTCCGCCCTGGCCGGGACGATCCCCGACACGGCGGTCACGATTCTGGGGCCGTGGTCGAAGCTGCCCTCCGGCCGCCGCCGTCCGCTGGACGAACCACTGCTGGAACACCGGCTGATCGCCAACCTGTACGCGGGCGAGCCCCGGGTCACGCTGGCCGAGTCGGCGCCCCCGACCGCCGCGCCCACGCCCTTCCAGGTGCGCGTCCCGGCCGGGTGGGTGTTCGGCGCGAGCAGCCTGGCCCGGCTGACCAAAATGGCCAACGCGGAGCACCTGGGACTGATCTGCGCGGCTCTGGACGAGACCCCCGAAGGGGTGATCGCGCTCCGGCTGGAGCGCACCGCCGCGTTCGCTCGGGCCGCCCGCCACCCCGGGGAACCCGCCGACGAGGTGGTCCACGAGCTGTTCGGCAGCCTGTGGGTGGACGGGGCCGAGTGCGGCCTGACCACCCCGGAGAAGGCCGACCCACTGACCGGAGTGCCGGCCGAGCTGCGTGCCGAGGTGGCCCGCTGGCGGACGGCGGCCAAGCGGCACGAGGCGGAGGCGGCGCGCTGGCGGGCGGAGGCCGAACGGCTGGCCGCCCAGCCCGCCGAGGCGCCCCGGCGGAACTGGCTACGCGTGAAGGCAAGATCATGAACTGGCAGGACGGCGCCCGGGTCTACACGATCGGCGTGGAATCCCCCGGGCTGGTCGGCCCGGACGTCATCGACCTGGACACCACGCAGCCGGCGGAACCCGGCGAACCCGCCCCCGAGGTGGTGCTGCTCGCCCGCACCCCCACCGACCTGCGCCGGGCGGCCACCCTCCAGGCGACGCTGCCGCAGGCGTCCCGGGTGACCGTGGTGGTGCAGCAGGTGGCCAGGGCGCACCCCGCGCCCTCGCCCTCGCTCACCCCCGCGCACCGCTGGCGCAAGCTCACCGAGCTGCGGGTGAGCCGCCCCGACCCCAAGGGCTGGCGGGTGGACGCGGTCTTCTCCGGGCCGGTCCCGGCCGGGCAGACCGTGGCGGCGGTGGCCCGGGCCTTCGCCGGCAACCGCCTGGACGCGTTCCCCGCGCCCGTTCCGGTGCTGGCCGGGCCGGGCGCCGCGCACTGGCGGCCGGGTGACCCCAACGCCGGGCTGGCGGGCCTTGAAGGGCCGGTGCCGCTGCGGATCGGGGCGCCCGCCGGGGATCTGGTGGTCCGCACCGACGCGGGCCAGGCCGAGTGGGCGGGCGAGGAACGACTGATCGACCGGCCGGGCCCAGAAGCGCTGGGCTGGGACCGCATCGGGCGTCCCGGCGGGGCCGCGCTGCTGGACGTCGCGTTCACCGACATCACCATGGTCGCGCCGGTGGACGACCGTTCGGTCAACCCGACGGGGTTCCTCAGCGTGCCCACCCAGGGGGTGGCCGAGCTGGTGACCGTACACGGGCGGTGGGCGGTCAGGCTGGACGGGGCCGAGCTGGCCAGGTTCCCGGCCTCCGGCGCGGTCAGCGACACCGAGGTGTCCCGGCTGCGCGGGCTGCGGGCGATCAGGGTGGACTGGCGGCGCGGCCACAGCGGGCCGCTGGCCGCGGTGCGGGTGATCGCCTCGCTGGCCGCGGCGGGGGTGCCGCTGGTGACCGGCCCGATCCCGACCTGGGCGGGCGCGCTCGGGCCCGAGCTGATCGCGCTGCTGGCCCCGGTCACCGCCGAGGAACTCGCCGACGACCTGCGCCGGGAGGAGTTCAGCGTACGGCTCAGGCGGGCGGCCCTGCGGACGCACGGGGTGCACGGGCGGTGGGCCCAACTGGGCGTGGCGCGCGGCCGTGCCCCGGCGACCTCGATCCTGCTGGCCACCCGGCGGCCGGAGATGGTGGGCTTCGCGCTCGGCCAGGCCGCCCGGCAGCGCGGCGTCGTCACCGAGGTGGTGCTGGCCCTGCACGGGGTCTCCCCCGACCATCCGTCGGTGGCCGGGCCCATCGCCGCCTACCAGGGGGAACTCCAGGTCTACGACGCACCCGCCGGAATGCTCTTCGGCGAGGTGCTCAACGAGGCGGCCGACCGCGCGGGCGGCGGCTTCCTGCTGAAGATGGACGACGACGACTGGTACGGCCCCGACTTCCTGGCCGACCTGCTGCTCGCGCACACCTACTCCGGGGCCGAGGTGACCGGCACCTCCCCCGAGTTCGTCTACCTGTCCTCGATCGACGTGACCGTGCACCACGAGCAGGTCACCGAGCAGGTCAGCAACTTCGTGGCGGGCGGCACCATCCTGACCACCCGGGCCGCCTTCGACGCGGTGGGCGGGTTCCGGCCGCTGCGCCGCTCGGTGGACACCCAGTTCCTGCAGGCCGTGCAGGCCGCCGGGGGGCAGCTCTACCGGGCCCACGGACTCGGCTACATCCTGCGCAGGGGCCCGGCCGCCGAACACACCTGGCGGGAGCCGATCGGCACCTTCCTGCGCCGCAACAAGCGCCAGTGGCGCGGCTTCCGGCCGAACGCGCTGATGGAGCTGACGTGACCCCGCGCATCCGCCGCAACGACTTCGGCGCGCTCACCCCGCCCGCGCTCGGCGACTGGCGGCCCTCGCTGCCGGTCAGCGTGGTCATCCCCGCGTACGGCGGGCAGGACCAGCTCGACCTCACCCTGGCCGCGCTGGCCGCCCAGACCTACCCCGCCCCTCTGCTCGAGGTGATCGTGGTGGACGACGGCGGCACGCCCCCGCTCCGGCTGCCCTCGCTCACCCCCGCGCGCACCCGGCTGGTCCCCAGCGGGCCGGGCGGCTGGGGCCGCGCCTGGGCCTGCCAGAGCGGCTACGACGCCGCCACCGGCGAGATCATCCTGACCATGGACGCCGACCTGGTGCCGCACCGGGAGCATGTGGCGGCGCACGCCCGCTGGCACCACCTGGCCGACCACCTCGCGGTGACCGGCTGGCCCGAGTTCACCGACGTCTCGGCCGGGCTGCCCACGCCGGTCGAGGTGTTCAAGCGGGTACGCGCCGGGGAGGCCGACGCGCTTTTCAGCCACGACGACGGCAGCGCGCACGACTGGCTGGAGGAGATCCTCGACCGGTACGACGGCCTGCGCTCGGCCCCCAGCTCGGTGCTCTACCGCACGCACGTGGGCGGCACCGCCTCGGTCCGTGCCGGGCTGCTGCGCGAGGTGGGCGGCATGGACACCGGCCTGGTGCTGGGCGAGGACACCGAACTCGGGTACCGGCTCACCCAGGCGGGCGCGGTGTTCGTGCCCGAGCGGGCCGCCCGGTGCTGGCACCTGGGCCAGACCACGGCGATGACCCGGCAGGAGGAGGTGCGGGCCTTCAACGCGCCCTACGTCGCCGATCGGATCCCCTACCGGCGCTGGCTCCGCACCGACCCCGGGCGGCAGTGGCTGGTGCCGTACGTGGCGGCGGTGGTGGAGGCGCGCGGCGCATACCCGGACGTGCGGGCCACCGTGGACAGCCTGCTGGCGAGCACGCTGCCCGACGTGCGGGTCACCCTGGTGGGCCCCTGGCCGGAGCTGACCGGCGAACGCCGCCGCCCCCTCGACGATCCCCTGCTGGACCTGCGCCTGCTCCAGGCCACCTACGGCCACGACGGCCGGGTCGTCCTCGCCGAGGCAGAACCCCCCACCACGGCCCCCTTCGTCTTCCGCTGCCCGTCCGGCTGGGCGGTCGGCCCCGAGACCCTCGACCGCCTGGTACGGCGGGCCGAGGACGAGGACAGCGGCGTGCGCTGCCTGGCCCTGACGGAGGAGCGCGGCGAGGTGCTCGCGGCCCGCCTGGAACGCACCGCGGCGGTCAGCCGCGCGCGCAGGGTGGCCGCCCCTTTCGAGGACCTGGACGACGTGATCGCGAAAATCTCCGACGTCACCTGGCACGACGGCGAGGAGTACGGCATGCTCGCGCCGGGCACCGCCTACCCCCGCCTGGAGGGCAACCGGAACCGGGCCGCCGCCCAGTGGAAGGCCAGGGCCCTGCACGCCGAGCTGGTCCACGGCAAGGTGAAGGAGCAGGTGCGCGACCTCCGCGAGCAGAACCTCGAACTCCGCCGGGCGGTCGCCAAGGGCCAGAAGGAGGCCGTACGGCTGCGGGCCGAGGCCGACCGCCTGCGCGAGGCCGCGAAGGCGCGGCGGACCCCCGTGCTGCGGAAGGTGCTGCGCCGGATCAACCCCCCGTCCTGACGGGGTTCCTACTTGCGCGGAACGGGCCTGACCTTGCCGCCGATCACAGTGTCCAGGGTGCGGACCACCGTACCGTCCTGGGCGCGGGCCGCCAGCCAGCCGAGGAACTCGTCCAGCAGCTGCGGGGGGATGCCGTACTCGCCGCAGCCCTCCGCGCAGACGCGGTGGAAGACCAGCGGGAGCAGGCCGCCCTTCTCCTCGGCGGCCAGCACCTCCTCCTGGACCTCCTCCAGGGTGTTCTCCGCCCGTACCGAGCCGGGGGTGCGGACCCGGAACTCGTTGCGCGGCGGGAGGGTCTCGGCCACGCCGCCGCACTCCAGGCAGCCCGGCTGGGTCAGCCCGCCCACCGTACGGGCCGCGTTGTAGCCGCAGTGCCGGGCCAGCTGCCAGACCCGCTCGCTCTCCGCCCCGTACGGGTAGGCGAAGGTGCGCACCTTGAGGCCCATGCCGAGCAGGGCTTTGCGGTCCTGGCAGATCTCCTTGCGGGCGACCGACGGGGACAGGTCGGTGAGCCGGACGTGGCGCACGGTGTGGCCGCCGATCTCGTTGCCGGCCTGGGCCAGCGCCATGACCTGCTTGCGGGTGAGCATTCCGCGTTTTCCGAGGGTGCCGCTGTTGACGTAGAACGTTCCCGTCAGCCCGTGCTTCTTGAGCAGCTTGCCGACCAGCCAGTGTGAGCCGTCGCCGTCGTCGAAGCCGAGCGCGACGATCAGATTGGGCTTCGTGGCGGGTTTCGGCTTTGCGGCCTGCGCGGGCGGGGCCAGGGCTAACGCGGCCACGGCTGCGCAGAGCACGGCGAGGGTCCGTACCAGTGTCACCAGATCATCCTCAGTGCGGGGTGGGGGTGGGTTCAGTCTGCCATCAGGGGTCGGCTGCCCCACCCGCCCCATGCGAAACCTTTATGACTTTCTAGGGGGTTTCATCGCCTTCCACGCGCATCACCCCGGCGACCGCGCGGACGATGTCGAGATCGCGCAGGTCCTCCACGGTGGCCGAGAGCGCCGCGTCGGAGGCCCGGTGGGTGACCAGCACCAGCTGGGCGTCGTCGCCGCGGCCCTCCTGCCGCACGGTCTGGATGGAGACGTCGTGGCGGGAGAACACGTCGGCGACGGTGGCCAGCACGCCGGGCTTGTCCGCCACGTCCAGCGAGACGTGGTAGCGGGTGACGGTCTCGCCCACGGGATGCACGGCCAGGTCCGCGTAGACCGACTCGGACGGCCCGCGCGTGCCCGCCAGCCGGTTCCTGCCCACCGCGACCAGGTCGCCGAGCACGGCGGAGGCGGTCGGCGCGCCGCCCGCCCCGGCACCGTAGAACATCAGCCGCCCGGCCGACTCGGCCTCCACGAACACCGCGTTGTACGCCTCCCGCACGCCCGCCAGCGGATGCGACCGGGGGATCATCGCCGGGTGCACCCGCACCCCGACCGAGCGCCCGTCCTCGGAGCGGGCGCAGATGGCCAGCAGCTTGATCACGTAACCCATCGCCTTGGCCGAGGCCACGTCCGAGGCGGAGATCTCGGTGATGCCCTCGCGGTGCACGTCGGCGGCGGTCACCCGGGTGTGGAAGGCGATCCCGGCCAGGATGGCGGCCTTGGCGGCGGCGTCGAAGCCCTCCACGTCGGCGGTGGGGTCGGCCTCGGCGTACCCGAGCGACTGGGCCTCCTCCAGGGCGTCGGCGAAGGAGGCGCCGGTGGAGTCCATCTTGTCGAGGATGTAGTTGGTGGTGCCGTTGACGATGCCGAGCACCCGGTGCACCCGGTCCCCGGCCATCGACTCGCGGAGCGGGCGGATCAGCGGGATCGCCCCGGCCACCGCGGCCTCGAAGTAGAGATCGGCCCGGTTGGCGGCGTGCAGAGTGGCGCCGTCCTCGGCCAGCAGCGCCTTGTTGGCGGAGACCACCGACTTGCCCCCGGCCATCGCGGCCAGGATGAGCGCGCGGGCCGGTTCGATGCCGCCGATCACCTCCACCACGATGTCCACGTCGTCCCTGGTGACCAGGGCGTGCGCGTCGGTGGTGAGCAGCTCGTCCGGGACCGGCACGTCGCGTTTGCGGCCCATCCTGCGGACCGCCACGCCCGCCAGCTCCAGCGGCGCGCCCACCCGGGCGGCCAGGTCGTCGGCCTGCTCGGTGAGCAGCCGGACCACCTGCGAGCCCACCACTCCACAGCCCAGCAGGGCCACCTTCAACGGTTTGCTCACAGTTGCCCCCTCAACAGGTCGTCCTCGGTCTCCCGCGCCACGATCACGCGCGCCTGCCCGGCGGAGACCGCGACCACGGCGGGTCTGGGCAGGTAGTTGTAGTTGTTGGCCAGCGAACGGCAGTAGGCGCCGGTGGCGGCCACCGCGACCAGGTCGCCGGGGACCAGGTCGGCCGGCAGGTGCAGGTCGCGGATGACCATGTCGCCGCTCTCGCAGTGCTTGCCCACCAGGCGGGCCAGCATGGGGGCGGCCGTGCTGGTCCTGGACGCCAGCAGGGCGGTGTAGTCGGCGCCGTACAGCGCGGTGCGGATGTTGTCGCTCATGCCGCCGTCGACGCTGACGTAGGTGCGCAGGCCCTCCACGTCCTTGACGGTGCCGACCTCGTAGAGGGTGACCCCGGCCAGGCCGGTGATGGAGCGGCCCGGCTCCACGGTCAGCCGGGGGGTCGGCAGGTTCCTGGCGGCGCAGACCTGCATGACGATCTCGCGCAGGCTGTCGGCGATCAGCTTGATGTCGGGGGCCTCGTCGCCCGCCACGTACGGAATGCCGTAGCCGCCGCCCAGGTCGAGTTCGGGGAGCACGACCCCGTGCTCGTCGCGGATCTGGGCGAGCAGCCCGGCCAGGCGGCGGGCGGCCACCTCGAAGCCGGCCGTGTCGGTGATCTGGGAGCCGATGTGCGAGTGCAGGCCGACCAGCTCCAGCGCGGGCAGCGCGAGCACCCGGCGGACCGCCTCGGCCGCCGCGCCGCTGCTCAGCGAGAGGCCGAACTTCTGGTCGTCGTGGGCGGTGGCGATGAACTCGTGGGTGTGCGCCTCGACGCCGACGGTGACCCGGATCATGACCTTGGGGCGCACGCCGTGCTTGTCGGCCAGGTAGCCGAGGCGGGCGATCTCCTCGAAGGAGTCGACCACGATGTGGCCGACGCCGGTGGTCACCGCGCGCTCCAGCTCGGCGGTGGACTTGTTGTTGCCGTGCAGGGTGATGCGCTCGGGCGGGAAGCCGACGCTGAGCGCCACCGCGAGTTCGCCGGCGCTGCACACGTCCAGGCCGAGGCCCTCCTGCATGATCCAGCGGGCCACCTCGCGGCAGAGGAACGCCTTGGCCGCGTAGTGCACCTCGCCGTCGGAGAAGGCGGCGCGGTAGTCGCGGCAGCGGGAGCGGAAGTCCTCCTCGTCCATCACGTACAGCGGGGTGCCGTAGGTTTCGGCCAGGTCGCGCACGTCCATGCCGCCGATGGTGATCGCACCTTCGGACCGCCCGTTAGTTCGCTCGGCCGTTCGCGGCCAGATCGCCGGGTGCAGGGCATTGAGGTCGGCGGGCGCGTGCGGCGGGCGTTCTTCAGGCAGCACCTCGGCGTGCCTGTCACCGGCGGGATGGGCGAAGCGACTCACCCGAACGAGGCTATCGGACTCGCCATACCCCATGAGACACCCGACCAATGGACGAGACGTCCTCAGAGGCGGTCTCAGAGGCGGTCCGGCAGCGGGTTGGCGCTGATCGCGTCCAGGGTCGCGGCGACGGCGGCGGCCAGGTGGCGGCGGGCGGTGTGCACGGGGGCCGGGGCCTGGTCGCCGACGGGGATGGCGGAGGCGTGTTCGTGGGCGTCGTGGTAGGCCAGGGCGAGGCGTTCGGCGAAGGCGCGCCAGCCGTGGTCGCGGGCGGCGGCCCGGCTGGGGAGTTCGGCCAGGACGCGGAGGATCGCGCGGTCGTGGGAGCCGTCGAGGTGTTCGGGGCGGAAGCCTGTCCACGGTACGCCGAGGTCGTCGGCCCAGCGTTGCACGGCCATCGCCCGCGCGTGGGCGTACCTGACGACGAATCCGGGGTTGTCCCAGGTGAGCGGGTGGTCCGGCCATTCCTGGGTGTCCAGGTCGGGCAGGCCCTGGGTGAGAATCTGCTCGACGTGCTCCCCCGGGTTGGTCACGGATATGACCAACAATCCCCCGCTTCTTACGGAAATTTCGGAAATGTCGGGTGAGGGGGGTGGCGGGGTGGCGCGGGCGAGGTAGCGGGCGGTGTCGGTCCAGGAGCCGGTGGGGATCGGGACGGCGCCGAGCAGGTCCGCCAGGCGGTCCGGGGTCATCCCGGGATGCGGCCGACCACGCGCGCGTACATGCGGCCCGGGGCCGAGGTCGGGTCGAGGAAGCCGGGCAGCGCGGGCAGCTCCACCGCGTACCGCTGGAGGTGCTGGTAGAGCGTGTCGGCGTCGGCGGGGCGGCGCTCCGGGTCCTTCTCCAGCAGCGCGTCGATCAGCTCGGCCAGGCCGTCGGGCACCCCGTCCAGGCTCGGCGGGCGTTCCTTCACCTGGCGCTCGAAGACCGTGTAGTCGGTCGGGCCGGTGAACAGCTGCTTACCGCTGATCATCTCGTGCAGTACGCAGCCCAGCGCGTACAGATCGCTGCGCGGCCCGGCGACGCCGCGCTGGATCTGCTCGGGCGCCATGTACGCGGGCGTGCCCAGGATCTGCCCGGTACGGGTGAACTGCGCGCCGTCCGCCTCGCGCAGGATGGCCAGGCCGAAGTCGAGCACCTTGACCGTGCCGTCCGGGCACAACATCAGGTTGGTGGGCTTGAGGTCGCGGTGGCAGATCGACAGCGCGTGCGCCGCCGACAGCACCGCGCAGGCCTGGGCGGCGATCGCGGCGGCCCAGGGCACCGGCAGCGGCCCGTGCTCGCTCACCAGGTCGGCCACGGTGACGCCCTCGATGAACTGCATCACCTGGAAGAGCCGCTGCTCGTGCGTGCCGAAGTCATACAGAACAGGCGCGCCGGGATGATCCAGCCGGGCCAGGATGCGGGCCTCACGGATGAAACGGCGCTCCAGCTCGTCGTCGGGGCCGCCCGGGAGCCGGAGAAACTTGACCGCGACCTTCCGGTCCAGCCGTTTGTCGTGGCCGCCGTAGACGGCGCCCATGCCACCCTGACCGAGGGGAAGGTCGTCGAGCTCGTAGCGGTCAGCGATGACCATGGGGCCACCTTAGTGAGAAACCCGTCCCATAGACACCCGCATAGCCTCCGAGCAGGTAACTCACCGCTGCGGCTCCTTCACACGCCCCGGCGGCAGCCGGGCCCCGACCGGAGGTCGAAACGGGCTGGGTGGGTGGGAGCCCCACGGTAACCAACCTTCTGTCCAGATCACGCCCTTCTCATCAATAGAGCAGATGTCCGCTGGCGAGCCCGTCCAAGCCCAGCCGGATCAGCCGCTCCCCCCGCAGCGCGGTCGCGCGCAGCGCGTCGTCCAGCTCGGCCAGCCGCCGGAAGGCCGCCCCGTACGGCCGCTGCTCGGGCAGCGAAAGCCGGGGCACCCGGGTCCTCCTGGCGTCCAGCCTGCTGCTCCCCCGGGACAGGCCGCTGCCGGCCCGCAGGAACCCGGCCAGGAAAT
Organism: Acrocarpospora catenulata; assembly: GCF_018476525.1. Classification (GTDB taxonomy): domain Bacteria; phylum Actinomycetota; class Actinomycetes; order Streptosporangiales; family Streptosporangiaceae; genus Acrocarpospora; species Acrocarpospora catenulata. The sequence goes on along the minus strand of NZ_JAHCST010000018.1, from coordinate 64,117 downwards.
GAGCGTCCAGCCGGGACGGGTCGAGCCGGTAGAGGGTCAGGTGCGGGCCGAGCACCGCGCCGCTCTCGGCCATCACCCGGACCGAGCCGGTGGGCGTGGCCACCACATCCCCGGCCGCCACGACGACCTGCCCCTCGGCCGAGCCCACCCGGCCGGAGGACGCTCTCCCGAGCAGCACGTCATCCCCGGACAGCACGGGCACCTCGCCCTCCTCGCTCACCTCGCCCGGGCGCATCGCCGAATGGTGGACGGCCAGCAGCCCCGCTTTGGCCAGTTCCCCCACGGTGGTCATGGTCAGGTCGCGGGGCCGGTCCAGCACGCTGATCGCGGGCACCGCCCCGGCCAGCGCGCTCGTCGCCTGGCGGAACTCCTCCCGCACGGCCACGAAGTCGGCGGGGGCGATCCCCCGGTCGAACCGCGGTGGGCTGAGATCCACCTCGTCGTCGAGCAGGTCCACGACCCGGACCCCGCGCGGGTCCTCCTGGAACTCCCGCCAGGCGGCCTCGACGCCGGACAGGTCCTCGCCGGCGTCGAGCATGAGCACCTGGGCGGGGACGCGCTCGGTGCGCACGGGACGGCGGAGCAGCCACAGGTCGGCCGCGCCGAGGGCGATCACCGCGCGCAGCGCCCCGGCGCGGAGCAGGTTGGCCCTGATCCGCCGCCCTGGACGCCGGGTGGCCGCCGTCGGAGGCATCAGGATCACCACCGTGCCGCCGGGCCGGACGCGGGCCAGGCAGTGCTGCACCCAGGCCAGCTCCGGTTCGCCGCGGGGCGGCAGGCCGTACTCCCAGCGGGTGTCGCCGGCGAGTTCCTCGTGGCCCCAGGCGCGCTCGTTGAACGGGGGGTCGCAGACCACCGCGTCGACGCGGGCCTCCGGGAAGGCGTCGTCCCTGAGGGAGTCGCCCGAGGCGATCCGGGCGTCGATGCCGCGCATGCGGAGCCGGATCTCGGCGATCCTGGCGGAGGAGCCGAGGAGTTCCTGGCCGCGGGCCTTCCTGGCCGACAGCAGCAGGGTGCCGATGCCGCAGGCCGGGTCGAACAGGGTGTCCGCGTCGGCCAGCCGCACCATCAGGTCGGCCAGGGCGGGCGGGGTGACCGAGAGCTGGCGGGAGTGCGCCTCCACGTAGCGCTCGCAGAGTAACTCGAAGGCGTCCCCGGGCCCGCGCTCCGCCGCCAGATCGGCGATCAGCTCGGTGACCTCGGCGTCCAGCCCGCTCGGGCGGCCCTCCAGGAAGTCGCCCGCCGCCGCGACCAGCTCGCCGAGTTTAAGATCGTCACCGGCGGCCCGCAGCCGCTGCCAGGCCAGATCGCCGAGGGAGAGTTCGTAGGACTTGCCGTTGCGCCGGAGCCAGGCTTCGACCTCGCTGAGCGAGAACAGCGGGCTCGCGGTGGTTCCGCCGACCGGCTGGGGGAAGTCGTCATGCCGGCGCCGCCAGTTGCTCACCGCGGCCCGGCCGACATCGGCCAGCCGGGCGATGTCGCCAGCGTTAACGTAAGTCACGTCATCACTCTACACGACAAGCCTACTTGTGAAGTCCTTCAACCAATGTTTTACTGTGCATATGAAACACAGCACCCTGGGGCTACGGTACGCGGCTCGATCCGATGTCGGGCAGCGCCGCCAGAAGAACGAGGACTCGGCCTACGCGAGCAGCCGCCTGCTCGCCATCGCCGACGGCATGGGCGGCCATTCGCACGGCGCGGTCGCCAGCGCCACCGCGATCAGAGTGCTGTCCAGCCAGCCCATGGACGGCGAACCGGTGGCCGCGCTGGAGGCCGCCGTCCGCACCGCGGCCCAGACCCTGAAGAACATGGCCGAGGCCGACCCGACCATGAACGGCATGGGCACCACGCTCACCGCAATGCTCTGGGACGGCAGCGGCTTCGCCCTCGCCCACGTCGGCGACTCGCGGGGATACATGCTCCGCGACGGGGTCCTCTACCAGATCACCCATGACCACACCCTGGTCCAGTCCCTGGTCGACGACGGCCGCATGACCCCCGAACAGGCCGCGGAACACCCCCGCCGTTCCATGCTCATGCGCGCCCTGGAGAGCACCGGCAACGTGAATCCCGACATGTCGGCCCGCGGCGCCTATCCCGGCGACCGCTACCTGCTCTGCTCCGACGGCCTGCCCGCCGTGGTGTCGGCCGACACCCTGCACGAGATCCTCACCTCCGTCGCCGACCTCGACACCGTCGCCCGGACGCTGGTCGACCTCGCCAACCGGGGCGGCGGGCCGGACAACATCACCTGTGTGGTGGCGGATGTGGTCCAAGGGGCCGAGGACGAGCACCCCATCATGGTCGGCGCAGCAGGTCTCCAACAAGATACGGTCGGGTGATTTTCTTCCCTTCCTTTACGGCTACCGCCACCCCCCACCGACCACCGTCCACTCCCCTCCCTCACCCCCGGCGCTCCTCCCCGAACTCCGCTTGACCACCGATACGGCAGCCCTACCTACCCGCCGGATCACTTTTCCCGTGGCACGCTCCGCAAGGGTGCCCTAGCCATCCTTCGGCACCATCACTTCGGCACCATCACTTCGGCGCCATCGCTTCGGCACCATCGCTTCGGTGTCATCGCTCCAGTGCCATCACTTCGGCACCATTGCTCAAACTGTCGTCACTCCGACACCATCGCTCGATGTCATTGCTCCGGCGCCATCGCTCCGGCACCATCGCTTCGGTGTCAAGGCTCCAGTGCCATCACTTCGGCACCATCGCTTGCCTATCGTCACTCCGACACCATCGCTCGATGTCATTGCTCCGGTGCCATCACTTCGGCACCATCGCTTGCCTATCGTCACTCGACACCATCGCTCGATGTCATTGCTCCGGTGCCATCACTTCGGCGCCATCACTTCGGTGCCATCGTTTCGGCGCCATCGTTTCGGTGTCATCACTCCGGCACCAACACTCCGGCACCAACACTTCGGTGTCATCGCTCCGGTGTCATCACTTCTAGGGACTATCCCTGAGCCGGACACTGGGGCCCCTCTGAGCTGGACACAACGCCCTATTTAAGCCTGTTAAGCGCACACGGCATCCGGTGACCCTGCTAACAAGCCCGCCTGGCTTACCGTCAGGCTCGCCCGCGTTCCCCCTCGCTCTCCCACCCGCAAGCAGACCCGCTTCGTCAGGGCGCCGTCGACGCGTGCTCGCAATAGTTCGCCGGAGCGCACCACTCCTGGATCCAGCAGCACCGCCCCAGTTCCGTCCAGCCGCAGGCGCTCCTCAAGGGGCCGGAACCGCACTCCGGGATTGGCTCCTACCCAGGCCAGATGTCCAATGAGCAGCCGATCGGCTATGGCCCTCAGCAGGCTCAGCGAACAAAGGCGATGACCGCACCCCGTTGCCACCAGCTCGATCTCAGGCATTCCCAACCGGGCCAGGCCCCGCGTCACGATCGACTCGCCGTGCGACGGCCCCGCTGATCCCCCCGATCCTTGTGATCCCTCCAGCCCTTTCAGTCCCTCCGGTCTCTCCGGTCCCTGGGCCGACACCGCTGCGTCCGCCGTGGCGTGTGATCCCTCCAGTCCCTCCGCTCCCCACGATCCCTGCGATCCCTGCGATCCCTCCGGTCTTTCTGATCTCTCTATGACGGTCCAGGCCAGCCAGTCATCCTCCAGCCGGAATTCGGGGCACTCGCCGGGACATCCCAGGCAGTGGCACAGAAGCTCGCCGGTGGCCGGGTCGAGCACCTGCCCGCGGCAGGCGTCGGCCACCGCCCGTGCGGCCGCCCGGGCCGTCTGGGCAGCGATCGGCTGGGCCGTCACGGGTGCCCTGCTGGTGACGACGACGTGATACGCGGCGCGCCGAACCACGCCGCCTGCATCTTCGGCGAACGAGGCACGTCGCCACGGTGACCGAGCCGTCCGGAACGTATCGATCGTCAGCCGGCCGTTCCCCACGGCCTCCGGCGCCACCCGCCGAAACGGCCGCTCCATGCGCCAAGGCACCACAGCCCCCACATCAGCGGGAAGCCGATCGGCTACCACCACAAAAACCGAGGTGCTCTCACCGGGCACCACGTAACGAACACCCACTGGCCCCTCCCTCGCCACGATCCCTCCGGGCACCCTCAGCATGCACGTGAAAGCGGCCCTCGTAGTTGGCCGAATCCCGCTCTGTGGATAACTCTCTGCAGCCAGCCCATAAGCGGTGCGAAACGAGCTTTCAGGGTGAGTGCGAGGGGCCGGGATGTGAGCGAAAGTTTCACGCAACCATCCTTGGCATGCCGGAACGGCAACCACCCCCTCCCGACGGAGCCGGGCCCGGACCCGAGGTCAGAAGGGCGAGTGGGCGGGAGTTTCCCGGCAACCACTCCTTGGCATGCCGGAACAGCAGCCACCCCCTCCCGACGGAACCAGGCCCGGACCCGAGGTCAGAAGGGCGAGTGGGCGGGAGTTTCCCGGCAACCACTCCCTCGTATGCCGGAACGGCAGCCAACCCTCCCGGCGGAGCCGGGCCCGGACCCGGACCCGGCGGAGCCGGGCCCGGACCCGGAGGGTTGGAAGGGTGGGTGGGCGGGAGTTCCCCTGCAATCCATTCCGGCGGAGCCGAGCCCGGACCCCGGGGATCGGAAGGGTGGGTGGGAGTCCCACGGCAACCATCCCCCCGCATGCCCAATGGGATGCGTGGTGTGTGGGGGGTTGGGGTGGAAAGTGCGCAATCTGGAGGTGCCAAGCAATCCGGACAGGATTGGGCCCACATTGCCGGTTAATCTGGCATACCAGGCGGTACCATGACGCGCATGGCCGACCGCGTACCCCCAGGAGGGGTGGATTCCAGCACGCCGAATTCCGCGCGGATCTATGACTTCATGCTGGGCGGCAAAGACAACTTCGCGGCGGACCGGGCAGCGGCGACGGAGATCCTGCGAGCGTTCCCCGAGTCGCGCGAGGGCTGCAGGGTCAACCGGAAGTTCCTCGGCGACGTGGTGCGGTACATGGCCAACGAGGCGGGCATCCGCCAGTTCGTGGACATCGGCGCAGGCCTGCCGACCCAGGACAACGTGCACCAGGTGGCGCAGTCGGTGGACCCCAAGGCCAAGGTGGTCTACGTCGACAACGACCCCGTGGTCTGCGTACACGGCCGGGCGATCCTGGCCGCCGCCCCGGGAGTCGCCATGATCGAGGCGGACATGGCGGACGCCGAGAAGATCCTCATCGGCGCCACCGAAACCGGCCTGATCGACTGGTCCCAGCCGGTCGGCGTCCTGATGGTGGCCATCCTGCACCACCTGCCCAACCCGTACGCGGAGGTGGCCCGCATCCGCGAGGCGATGGCCCCCGGCAGCTACCTGGCCATCAGCCACCTCTCTATGGCCGATTCCCGCCGCGACGACACCACCAAACTCCAGAGCACGTACGACTCTCCCCGCAGCGTCGGCCTGTTCCCCCGCACCGTCGAAGAGATCACCCGCTTCTTCGGCGACTTCGACCTCCTCGACGACACCGCCTTCATCGCCCCATCCGTCCTCCGCCGCTTCGCCGCCCTCGGCTGGGGCGCCCTGGCCCGCAAGCCATAACCGCCCTCACCCCAAGCCCAACCGCCCCGCCCGTTTTACCCTGATTCCATGGGTTTCGTGACGGCGGTCAACAGCAGCGGCGCCTATACCTTCAGCAAGCCATCCCGCGACTGCATCCAACTCCTGGCCGGCCTCGGCGTAGCAGGCGACATCCACAACGGCGTAACGGTAAAACACCGCGCCCGGGTAGCCCGCAACCCCACCGCCCCCAACCTCCGCCAGGTCCACCTCATCCACGCCGAACTCCACGACGAACTCACCGACCACGGCTTCACCGTCCACCCAGGCGACATGGGCGAAAACATCACCACAAGAGGCATCAACCTCCTCGCCCTCCCCACCGGCACCCACCTCCACCTCGGCCCCACAGCCGTCATAGAGGTAACCGGCCTACGCAACCCCTGCACCCAACTGGACACCTTCCAACCAGGCCTAATGAAAGCCGTCCTCGACCGAGCGGAGGACGGCACTCTCATCCGCAAAGCCGGAGTCATGGCCATCGTTCTCGAAGGCGGCAAAATCCACCCCGGCGACACCATCACCATCGAACTACCTCCAGAACCCCACCACGCCCTACAACCTGTCTAACCCACCACGCCCCAGAGCCCCTCACCAAGCCAAGTCAGTCATTGCTTCTGCGGTTCGGTCGGGCCGAACGAGAGGGTGCGCTTCGTAGCCGCTGATCCGGTGTGGGTGGAACATCAGCCCGGCCAAGGGCGCACTCGACCGTTCAACTGGCGGCGAGTGTCGGGCAGATGGCTGGGCAGGAGCAGCTTGGTCACAGTGCCGGACGACGTCCGGCCGCATCGACGCGTTGCTCAAGTGGCCCGCTGCCGAAGGGCTTGCACCTTACGGCACTGTGCGGGAAGCCGGTGCAAGAGCAGACCCTGCTCAGCCGCCAGGAACTGGCCAAACTCCTGCGCTGCCTCATCATCCCGGGCCATAATCTTGGCATTCCTGACGCTGGTCGCTGATGCGACCTCACCGCCAATATCTCGCAGTCCGATACCACCGGCGCTGGAAGGGCGTCACCGACGGATCACCGGCCAGTGCGGCCGTGACCTTCAACTGCCGTTATGAAGCCTTGGCATGGCATAGCCACGGCACCTCTTTGCAGCCCAACTGGCAGAGTACCCATGTGGGATGTCACGATGCTGTAGAGAAGTGCCGCCGCAGAGCTGCAACGATAAGGAGTGGATAGCCCTCCACACTGATCATGCGGCCCATAAAGTTATCTGAGAGTCAGGCAGCAAGATGCTGATCAGCGAGCTTGTACTTGAAAACATTAAAGGCTTCGGGGAGAAGGAGTCGGGGGTCTCTCTCAATTTTGTCCGAGAAGACGGAACCCTGCCACGCTGGATTGTGATTGCCGGCCGCAACGGAGCCGGAAAGTCTTCCTTTCTCCAGGCAATTGCCCTTGCGATTGCAGGTCCCTCAGTGGCTCGAACTCTGCGAGAGACCTACTCCGATTGGATTCGGAAAGGCGCAGCCGAAGGCCTGATAAAGGTTCTTCTGAAAGATTCAGATTTTGATTCGTTCGCACCTGAACGGCAGGCCGACTTCGATCCTTGGACAGGTCTGAAGTGGGTTCGTGAAGACGAGGGACCGGAGCCTTCGATCGAGATAGCGAAGGGTGGGGGTAAAGCATGGGATCCATTCCGCGGCCCCTGGTCCGCAAACCCTCAGGGCTGGTTTCTTGCCGGTTATGGACCATTTCGGCGCCTCTCACTTGCTCCCACGGAAGCTCAGCGGCTGATGATGACTCCCGGCAGGCCCGCAAGCCTCGCCAGTCTCTTCAGGGAAGAGGCGTCTCTTTCCGAGTCAGTTCTTTGGCTTCAGCAACTGTATCTGCGCAGACTTGAGGGCGCCGAGGACGCGGCAAAAGTCGAAAGAGCAGTTCTCAGACTACTGGCTGATGGACTTTTGCCGGAAGGCATGGCCGTCGAGCGGGTCACTTCGGATGGACTGTGGGTCAGGACTCCAGACGGCGTCAAACTTCCACTTCGATCGCTAAGTGATGGTTATCGTACGGTCGCAGCCTTGGTACTGGATCTAGTCAAGCAACTGTATTCGGTATATGGGGACCTGAAGGAGACGGGAGGGGACAAAGTAGCCTTCGGACACGAAGGGGTGGTCTTGATTGATGAGATCGACGTGCACCTCCATGTGTCGTGGCAGCAAAGAATAGGGTTCTGGCTCAAGGAGCACTTTCCGAACCTCCAATTCATTGTCAGTACTCACAGCCCTTTTATCTGCCAGGCTGCGGATGATCGAGGACTGGTTCGCCTGTCCGCTCCAGGTGAGGGCGAGGGAGCTCGCATCGTGGAGGGAGAGTTGTTCAATCGGGTGGTCAATGGAACTGCGGACGATGCCGTTCTCAGCGATCTTTTCGGGCTGGATACTCCTTACTCACAGCAGACTGTAGCCCTCCGGAACGAGGTGGCCACGCTGGAAAGGAAAGCGGCGGCTGAGCAGATTTCGCCATCCGAGCGTGACCGCCTGAAAGAGATCAGATCCAAACTGCCGAGAACTCTGTCGGCAGACGTTGCGGATGCCATTCACCAGCTTGCACTCAACATCGACGATGCAGAAGATTAACAGACTTCCGCTCAGCGCCAAGGCGGCGCGGCAACTTGCCGAGTTGACGCTGCGCGTGACGTCGGCCGATAACCCCAAGGCGGAAGCACAGAGGCTTTGGATAGGTCTGGCCAGAGGAATCAGGGGCGAGATCCAAAAGATCTTAGCCCAGATGAGCACCGGACTAGAACGGTGTATGTATTGCGAGGACAGCCAGGGAACAGATATCGAGCATTTTCGACCGAAATCAACCCACCCTGATCAAACCTTTATTTGGGCTAATTATTTGCTTGCCTGCGCTCGCTGCAACAGCAACTATAAACGCACTCGATTTCCCCTGGACATCGAAGGAAATCCATTGTTGATCGATCCGACGATTGACGATCCGGTCGATCATCTACTACTGACCCCCACGACGGGAATCTACATAGCTCTGGACGACAAGGGCACGACCACCATTGAAATATGCGGCCTCAATCGCGACGTATGCGCGCGGGGCAGGGTACATACGTGGACTACCATGGAGTGCCTTATCCCGCTATACTCTACGGCCCTTTCCAAAGGGCGTTTGAAGCAGGCCGAGAAAATCATGGACGTGTTGCGGGAGCATCCGTTCCAGTCGGTTCGCTCCAGGATGTCTCGGATCTTTCAAGAATCAGCTGATCCAGCGCTGTTGCTGTCTGAAGATGTCATCAACGCCTTCAAAGAGCATCCGGATCTCCTGTGAGATTGGCGTAATTCCGAGAACTCCACTGACGTCCTGGACGTCGAGAAAGCACCGCATCCATACACCGTTCTACCCAGCCCTGAGCACCCTCATGGGTTCCGAGAACAGTCAGCGGCAGCGTGACATGCGCGAATGCTCCGCCAACGGGAGGATTCGCCATTAGGAGATGTGCACCAGAGACACGTAATCGCTACATGGCCGGAGGAACTGCCCCGCCTCCCGCTTCCACGACTGCATGTACAAATTCCCACGGCAGCGAGCAACTGGGCTGCCACGTTGGGCAGTGTCGGACCAAACCGGGGGTTCGGCGAGAACCCGACCTATGGCCTCGGCACGTCGCAGCGAGGAGGGGCCGTTGATTAGGTCGAGGCATCACGCCGGGGATGAGCCAGGCGGCGGTACTCCTCGGCTGCTGGGGTGGGGACGCGTTGGAGGATTCCGGCGCCGTCGGGTTCCAGGTTGTAGAGGCCCATTTGGATGAGCCAGTGTTCTGCTGGCTCGGTGGACTGGCGGTAGAGCCAGTCGATCAGGGCGAACAGGGGCCACCAGGTGTAGCCGACGATGGGGAGGCCCTTCTCGCGGAGGCGGTGGATCAGGGCGACGCTGTCTCGGAGCCAGGTGATGCGCTCCTCTGGTGTGCCGGCTCTGCTGGTTTCGGTGAGGAAGAGGGGGCGGCCGTAGCGGGTGGCGAACTCGTGGAGTAGTTCTTCGAGGCCGGATGTGCCTGCTTCTACCGGGAGGGGGGTGGGTGAGCCGGGCTCGTAGCGGGTGGTGGTGAAGGCTGGGTAGTAGTTGACTCCGATTACGTCGGGGGTGACTGCGGAGTCGCGGAAGTGGGCGAGGTCGGTGTCGCTGACGCCGTGGGTGGACAGGTAGGCGCGGAGGGGGTGGGTGTCGTCGACCGCGCCGGTGACCAGGTCCATGATTAGGTAGCGGCGTTCGTTGATCAGGTTGAGGTCGAAGGGGAACCAGTCGCCCGCGTACCGGAAGCTTGCCTCGACGTGGACGAAGGTCGCCTCTGGCTGGATCTGGGCGATGCCGCGTTGGGTGGCCGTGATGCCGCGGGCGATGGTGGTGGCGAGTTTGACGAAGCCGTCGTGGCCGGTGAGGCGGGGTGGCCAGGTGCCCTGTTCGCCGCAGTAGATCGCGTTGATGGTGGGCTCGTTGAGGGGGGTCCAGATGTGCAGGCGGTCCCGGTAGCGGTCGGCGACGCGGGTGGCGTACTCGGCGACTCGGGCCGGATAGTCGGCGTTGAGGAACTGGTTGTCCAGCCAGGTCGGGGTGCCGTAGTGCATCAGGTCGACGACGCAGGTCAGGCCGAGTTCGGCGAGGCGGTCGACGACCTGGTCGAGCCAGTCCCAGCGGAAGGTGCCTGGCTCGGGTTCGACCCGGTACCAGGGGATGCCCCAGCGGATCAGCTCCGCGCCGGTGGCGGCGGCGAGGCCGAGGTCGGCGTGCCACTGGTGGTAGTGCTGGGTCAGCTCGTACTCGTCGAGCCGGCGGGCGCCGGGGTACTCCTGGGGGACGAAGGTGTCCTCGATCCCGACGGCGAACCGGAGCCGGCCGTCCTCGAACCACCGCATGTCTATTTGATTCCCGTCGTCGCGATGCCGGCCACGAACCGGCGCTGGATGATGATGAAGAAGACGACCACCGGCAGCAGGGTCAGCACGCTGGCGGCCATCAGCGGGCCGTACTCGACCACGTGCTGCCCCATGAAGAGGGCGAGCCCGGCGGGCAGCGTCTGCCGGGTGGAGTCCTGGCCGATGATCAGGGGCCAGAGCAGGTCGTTCCAGTTGTACATGAAGTGGAACAGGCCCAGGGTGAGCAGGGCGGGGACCGCGAGCGGCAGCACGATCCGCCAGTAGATCCGCAGCTCGGAGGCACCGTCGACGCGGGCGGCGTCCTCCAGGTCGCGCGGGATCGACAGCAGGAACTGGCGGAGGAAGAAGATGCCGAACGCGTTGGTGAGCCTCGGCACGATGAGCCCCTGGTAGGTGTTGATCCAGCCGAGGCCGGCCAGCAGGTCGTACAGCGGGATCAGGGTGACCTGGAAGGGCACCATGAGCAGGACCAGGATCAGGACGAAGACCACTCCCCTGCCGCGGAAGCGGAGCCGGGCCAGGGCGTAGGCGGTCATCGAGTCGAGCAGCAGCGAGCAGACGGTGACCGTGCCCGCGAAGATCACCGTGTTGACGAAGAGCCGGGTGAACGGCAGGCGCTCCCACACCGCGGCGTAGTTCTCCAGGGTGAAGGTGTCCGGCAGCAGCCGGGGCGGGAAGGAGACGATCTCCGCCTCGGGTTTGACCGAGGTGGCCACCATCCACACCAGCGGGAAGAGCATGGCCAGGCCGATCGCCAGCGCCGTCGCGGTGGACAGCACCCGCCAGGTCAGGCGGAGCCCACGGTTGTCACGGGGCATCAGCGGCTCGCCCCCCGCCACGTCAGGCGGCTGTCTTCCGGCATCAGTACGTCACCGCCCGCTTCCTGAAATATCCGAACTGCAGCATGCTGAGCACGAAGATCAGCGCCACCAGCGCCCAGGACACCGCGGCCGCGTAGCCGAACTGGAACTCCTTGAACCCGACCCGGTAGGTCATCATCACCAGGGTCTCGGTACGGAAGAACGGCCCGCCGCGGGTCATCACGAAGATCTGGTCGAACGCCTGGAGGGTGGCGATGGCCGCCATGATCACGATGAGCATGGTCTGGTTGGACAGCAGCGGCCAGGTGATGCGGCGGAACCGGGGCCAGGTGCCCGCCCCGTCGACCCGGGCCGCCTCGTAGAGCACAGCCGGGATCGACTGCAGTCCCGCCAGGTACATCACCATGTAGAAGCCGACGTTCTTCCAGACTCCCACGGCCATCACCGCGGGCATGGCCAGCGCCGGGTCGCGGAGCCAGCCTTGTTCGGAGACGATGCCGATCTCGGACAGCCAGTGGCTGAGCAGCCCGATGTTGGGGTCGAGCAGGAAGCTCCAGGCGATGGCCACGACGGCGAGCGAGATGACAACCGGGACGAAGACCGCGGTCCGCACGAACCCCCGCAGTGGCATCCGCCGGTTCAGCATGAGCGCGAGCCCGAGGGCCAGCCCCACCGAGACCGGCGTGGTCACCGCCGCGTAGTAGAGCGTGTTGACCAGGGCGTTGCCGAACGCCGGGTCGGACACCAGCCTGCCGTAGTTCTCCAGGCCGATCCAGCGGGCCGGTGAGAACACCTGGTAGTCGGTGAACGACAGGTACAGCGCCTGCAGCATCGGCCAGACCACGAACACCGCGAGCACGGCGAGGGTGGGCAGCATGAACAGCCATGCCGCCCTGGCCTGCCGTCGGCCGGCGAGTCCGGCGCGCCTGCCACGCGGTCGCCTCGCCGTGGGTACGGAGGTCGTCACGGTTGCCCTCTCCCGGTCTACTGGGCGCTGTCGAGTACGGCCTGGATCTCCTTGGCGGCCTGGCCGAAGACCTGTTCGAGGTCGCCCTGGCCGTTCAGCACCCGCTGGAGCGCGGGCTCGAAGATCGTCTCGTTGACCTTCTGGAACTCCTGCACGCCCGCCAGGTAGAACCGCGACTTGTCGGCGTCCTGCCCGAAGACGGCCGAGTAGGGGCTCTCCTTGAGGTCGTCGGCGGTCAGGTCGGTCCGGTTCGGCGGGAAGCCGGAGTTGACCGCCCAGTAGACCTGCGACTCCTTGTTGTTCCAGTAGGCGAAGAAGTCCTGCGCGGCCTGCTTCCTGGCGGCGTCGGCGCGGGCGCTGAGGGTAAAGGCCACGCTGGTGCCGAGGGTCACGTTGGCCTTCGGTCCGGCGGCCGGCATGGCGAGGCCGAAGTCGATGCCGGCCTCCTTGAAGCCGGTCGTCATCCACGGTCCGACGATCTCCATGGCCGCCTTCTTGCTCTGGAAGAGCTTGTCGGCGTCGGCGCCGCCCAGGCCGATCGGTGCGATCTTGTCCTTGGTGACCAGGTCCACCCAGTGCCGGGCGGCCTCGATGGTGGCCGGGTCGGCCAGGGTGGCGGTGCGCCCGTCCGCGGAGACGACGCCGCCGCCGTTCTGCCAGAACAGGATCGGCCACATCGGGACGGTGGCGTGGTCGGCGATGGCCAGGCCGTACTGTTCCGGCTTGCCGTCGCCGTCGGTGTCCTTGGTGAGCTTCTTGGCGTAGTCACCGAACTCCGCCCAGGTGGCCGGGGGCTTCTCCGGGTCGAGGCCGGCCTCGCGGAACATGTCCTTGTTCCAGTAGAGCTTCAGGGTGGTGAAGTTCATCGGGACGCCGTACTTCTTGCCCTTGAAGGAGGTGGCGTCCACGGCCGAGGCGACCAGCACGCCCGGGTCGATGGCCTGCGGGCCGTACATGTCGTCCAGCGGCTGGAAGACCGAGCGGGCCGCGTACTGCGGGATCTGCGCGGTGTCCATCGCGGTGATGTCGGGGCCGGTGCCGGAGCCCAGGCTGGGCAGCAGCTTGTCATAGAACACGTCCCAGGGCATGATCTCCATCTCGATCTTCACCTTGGTCTGCGACGCGTTGAACTTGGACACGATGGCCTCGACCGCGGGCCGGTCAGGACCGGTGAAGCCGTTCCAGAACTTGAGCGTGACCGGGGCGGCGGATCCGCCGGCACCGCCGGTCTCCGCTGGGGTGCCGCCACTGCCCTGTCCCTGGCCCGCGCAGGCCGTCGACATCAGGGCGATCGCGGCAGTCATCGTGACGAGCCGTACCCGGCTGCGCAATCTCATGAGAATCTCCTCTCCCCCCGATCTTCACTGGCCTTCTGGCCAGCCGTTCTTCCAGCCCCCGGTGGGTGCGGCGTCGCTTGAGGTTAGCCTCGGGTGAGCCGCACGACGTTGAACGAGACGGGCGGGAGCAGCGCGGACAGGCGGTCGCCGTGCAGCGCGGTCCCGGGCACCGGGTGCGGGGTGACCCGGTGCGGTGTCTCCTGGGTGTTGCGCGCGCCCGGGTCGGCGTCGGCGACCGCGACATGGCGGACGTCGGCGAACCCGGGCAGGCCGCGCAGGTCGGCATCGAGTGGAAGGGGGCGGTCGCCGCGGTTCACCGCGAAGACCGTCAGTTCGCCCTCGTCGTCGTCGTACGTGGCGGCCGCGGCCAGTACGGGGACCTCGCCGTACTGTTCGGTCGGGAAGCCGGGCGCGGTGACCTCGGTCCGCAGCACCCGGCCGCGCGCGTGGGCGGCGGTGAGCGCGAACGGGTGGAAGATCGTCTGCCGCCAGGCCGGGCCGCCCGGTTCGGTGCGGATGGGGGCGATGACGTTGGTCAGCTGGGCCTGGCAGGCGATGCCGACCCGGTCGGCGTGGTTGAGCAGGGTGATCAGCAGGCTGCCGACCACCGCCGCGGCGGCCACGTCGTACTCCTCCTCGATGAGCCGCGGCGCCTCGGCCCAGTCCAGGCTCGCCTCGCCGCCGAACAGGCTGTTCGACCAGACGTTCCACTCGTCGAAGGCCAGCCGCAGCCGCTTGCGGCTGCCCAGTTTGGCGGCGACGTGGTCGGCGGTGGCCAGCACCGCCGCGATGTGCGCGTCCATCTCGACGGCCGAGGCCAGGTAGCTGGCGCGGTCGCCGCCGGCTGGGTCGTAGTAGGCGTGTGCCGAGATGTAGTCCACGTGCTCCAGGCAGTGTTCCAGGACGGTCGCCTCCCAGGAGGCGAAGGTGGGCATCCGGCTGTTGGAGCTGCCGCAGGCGACCAGCTCCACCCGGGGGTCCACCCGCCGCATCGCCTTGGCCGTCTCGGCGGCCAGCCGGCCGTACTCCTCGGCGGTCTTGCCGCCGATCTGCCACGGTCCGTCCATCTCGTTGCCCAGGCACCACAGGCGGATGTCGTACGGCTCCCGCCTGCCGTGCTTGACGCGCAGGTCCGACCAGCGGCTGCCGACCGGGTGGTTGGCGTACTCCAGCAGGTCACAGGCCTCGCGCAGGCCCCGGGTGCCGAGATTCACGGCGAGCATCGGCTCGGCGGCGACCTCGGCGGACCAGGTCATGAACTCGTCCAGGCCGAACGCGTTGCTCTCGATCTGGCGCCAGGCCAGGTCGAGCCGGGCCGGGCGCTCGTCGGCGGGGCCGACGCCGTCCTCCCAGTGGTAGTTCGAGACGAAGTTGCCCCCCGGGTAGCGGACCACCGTCACGCCCATCTCGCGGACCAGGTCGACCACGTCGCGGCGCAGGCCGGTCTCGTCGGCGGCGGGGTGCCCCGGCTCGAACACGCCCGTGTAGACCGACCGGCCCATGTGCTCGACGAACGATCCGAACAGGCGCCGCTCGACCGGACCGATCGTGAAGGCCGGGTCGAGGGTGAGCTTGGCGGGCTCCACAGGCTGTCCTCCCTGCTGTGTTTCGTGCTGGTTACGAGATATACATCGTTGTATATAACGTTGTAAATGGGTCGTATGATTGATCTCGTGCCACAGTGGAGCGAAGGATCAGGCATGGGGGACCAGACGGGATCGACCTCGGCGACCGGCCCCGAGGAGCGGCACCGGGTCGGGCTGAAGGACGTGGCGCGCCTGGCCGGCGTCTCGGTGAAGACCGTCTCCAACGTGGTCAACGGCTACGTGCACGTCACCCCGCGCACCCGCGCCCGGGTCGAGCAGGCCATCAAGGAGCTCAACTACCGGCCCAACCTGTCCGCCCGCAACCTGCGCAGAGGCCGCTCCGGGATCATCGCCCTGGCCGTCCCCGAACTGGACATCCCCTACTTCGCCGAACTCGCCCGGCTGGTCGTGGACGCCGCGGAGAAACACGGCCTGACCGTGCTCATCGACCAGACCGGCGGCACCAGGGAACGCGAACAGCAGGTCGCCGAGGGCATCCGGGACCACATGATCGACGGCCTGATCTTCAGCCCGCTCGCGCTGACCGCCGACGATCTGAGCGCCCGTACCGACGACACCCCGATGGTCCTGCTCGGCGAGCGCATCCACCACGGCCCCGCCGACCACGTCGTGGTGCACAACGTGGCCGCGGCCAGGGAGGCCACCCTGCACCTGATCGGCCTCGGCCGCCGCAGGATCGCCGCGATCGGCGCCCAGGACTCCCCCGCCGCCGAAACCGCCCGGCTCCGCCTCACCGGCTACCACCAGGCCCTGGCCCAGGCCGGTCTGCCCGCCGACGAGCGTCTCATCGCCTCAGTCGAGGCCTACCACCGCGCCGACGGCGCCAGGGCGATGGCCCGCCTGCTGGACGCGAGTGACGCGGGCGACCCGCCCGACGCGGTCTTCTGCTTCAACGACCTACTCGCCCTCGGCGCCCTCCGCACCCTCCTGGAACGCGGCTACGCCGTGCCGGAGGAGGTCGCCCTGGCCGGCTTCGACGACATCGAGGACGGCCGCTACGGCACCCCCACCCTGACCACCATCTCCCCCGACAAGCAACAGCTCAGCATCCAGGCCGTCGACCTACTGGTGGAACGAATGTCAGGCGCGACCCTCGGCGCCACCCAGGAAATCTTCGTCGACCACCGCCTGGTAATCCGCGAAAGCACCGCCGGCCGAACAGTCCCCCTCCGCCACCGATAGAACCGGTAAAACCGGTTAATGACGCCCGTCGTTACGGCGGCCTCGCACGGCGGTGAGGAGCGCCGTGCGAGGCGCGGTGGAGTGGAGACGTCGGCGCCAGGGTAGGCGAAGCCGTAAAAAATAGAGCCGCTAAAAAATAGAAACGAACTCAGTCGTCGTGGTCGTCGTCTTCGTCTTCGAGCGTGCCGTCGGAGGGCTCGACGCCGAGCATGGCCTCCCGGGGTTCGACCTCTTCGATGTGGTCGACCAGGCTGAGGACATGATCGGGCTCGATGAGCCATTGAAGTGCGGCGGCGCCGGTTTCGTCGCCGTTGACGAGGTCGATTTGTTCCTGACGCTCGGCGGCGTCGAGATCGGCCTCGGGGTGGCTGATCTCCTTGAGCGCGGCCGCCTGGAGGGCGGCCACGTCCGTGACCTCAACTACAAGATCTACCGTCAACCGGAGATAGCGTCCGGTATCCGTTGCATCGCTCATGGTGGTGATCCTAGGGGAGCTTCCAGTCGACCGGAGATGCGCCCTGCTCGGCCAGCAGGGCGTTGGCGCGGCTGAACGGGCGGGAGCCGAAGAAGCCGCTCCGTGCCGACAGCGGGCTCGGGTGGGCGGACTCGATGCAGGGCACCTGGCCCAGCATCGGCCGCAGGTTGCGGGCGTCGCGGCCCCAGAGCACGGCGACCAGCGGGCCGCCGCGTTCGACGAGCGCGTGAATGGCCTGCTCGGTCACCTCCTCCCAGCCCTTGCCCCGGTGCGAGGCGGGCTTGCCGGGCATCACGGTGAGCACCCGGTTGAGCAGCAGCACCCCCTGCTGCGTCCACGGGGTGAGGTCGCCGTTGGACGGCATGGGCAGCCCCAGGTCCGTCGTCAGCTCCTGGTAGATGTTCCGCAGGCTGCCCGGCAGCGGGCGGACGTCGGGCGCCACCGAGAAGCTGAGGCCGACCGGATGCCCGGGTGTCGGATACGGGTCCTGACCCACGATGAGCACCCGTACGTCGGCCAGCGGCTGCTGGAACGCGCGGAGCACGTTCGCCCCGGCGGGCAGGTACTGCCGGCCGTCGGCGATCTCCTGCCGCAGGAAGTCCCCCATCGCGGCTATTCGCCCGGCTACGGGCTCCAGGGCTTTCGCCCAGTCTGCTTCCATGATCTCGTGTAACGGACGTGCGGTCATGGTCGCGGAGCTTATCCGCTTTCCCGCCCTGGTACGGCTCACGCGACCGAATTGACCCAGATGCCCCCGCTAATGAGCTGGGCCAGGGAAGGGCCGCGCGAGCCGTACCAGAGGGTTACTTGACCGAGCCCGCCAGCAGGCCTTGTACGAAGTACCGCTGGAAGGCGAAGAAGAGGATGAGCGGGATGATCAGCGACAGGAACGCCCCGGGGGCGAGGATGTCGACGTTCGTCCCAAACTGCCGCATCTGGGATTGCAGCGCCTTGGTCATCGGCTGGCTGCCCGTGTCAGCGAAGACCAGGGCCACCAGCAGGTCGTTCCAGACCCACAGGAACTGGAAGATGCCCAGCGACGCGATGGCCGGTTTGGCCAGCGGGAACACGATGGTGGCGAAGATCTTCCACTCCGGCGAGCCGTCCATCCTGGCCGCCTCCATCAGCTCCCTGGGGATGCCGGTGAAGAAGTTGCGGAGCAGGAAGATGGCGAACGGCAGGCCGAAGGCGACGTGGAAGAGCACGACGCCGGCGACCGAGCCGAAGATGCCCAGTGCGCCGTAGAGCTTGGCGATGGGGATGAGCGCGATCTGGACCGGCACCACCAGCAGCGCCACCACCACCAGGAACAGCGCGTCCCGACCGGGGAAGTCGATCCAGGCGAACGCGTACGCCGCCATGGCCCCGATCCCGATGACCAGCAGGGTGGCCGGGACCGTGATCAGGATCGTGTTCCAGAAGGAGGAGCTGAACCCGGAGGCCAGCAGGTTGCTGTAGTTGTCGAAGGTGATCTGAGCGGGTTTGCTGAAGAAGGTCCACCAGCCGGAGGAGTTGTTGTCCTGCTCGGCGCGGAGCGAGACCACCAGCAGCCCCAGCGTGGGGATCAGCCAGAACAGCGCCACCAGCACCAGCACCACCTGGAGCAGCCCGCTGCCCACCCGGTCCATCACCCGGACGCGAGGGCGGCCGAAAGAAGCGGCGGAGTGGCTCATCGTTCATCCCTCCGGAACCGGCGGATGTTGAAGGCCATGAACGGCAGCACCAGGACCAGCAGGAAGATGGACAGCGCGCTGCCCAGGCCCTGGTCGCCGCCGCCGCCGAAGGAGACCCGCCACATCTCCAGTGCCACCACGTTGGCGTCGGGCTGCACCGAGCCCGGCGCGATGATGAAGACCAGGTCGAACACCTTCAGCACGTTGATGATCATCGTCACGAAGACCACCAGCAGGACCGGCGCCAGCAGCGGCACCGTGATCTTGCGGAACACCTGCCACTCGGTGCAGCCGTCGATCCGGGCCGCCTCCAGCGCCTCCCTGGGGATGGCCGACAGACCGGCCGCGATGAGCACCATCGCGAACCCGGCCCAGACCCAGATGTAGGCGCCGATGATGGCCGGGGTGATCAGCGTCGGCCCCAGCCAGGTCAGGCCGTTGAAGGCGGCGGTGAAGTTGGACTGCGGGAGCCGTACCTGGTAGTCGCCGGGCGGCAGGCCGGTGAAGGCGAAGGTGCCGTCCGCGGCGGTCTCCGTGGTGGCCTTCACGGCGCCGCCCTGGAGGGCCTCGACGGTCATCCCGGCCAGGCCCTTCTCCTCCGGGTCGATCTGGTTGACGGTGCCGCCGCCCCCGCGCACGGTGTCGATCCAGACCGTGCCGGTCAGGCCGTCACCACTGGCGGGGCGGGCGGGAGCGAAGCCGGCGACCGCGTCCGGGCTGAGGCCGACCAGCGGGATCAGCGCGGGCTGCCCGGTCCGGACGACCTGCTTGGTCACCACCGCGCCGTTCTCGACGGAGGCGGGCGCGGCGTCGTTCTCCCGGGGGCGGGCCCCAGGGTAACCCTGGGAGCCCGCGAAAGCGTCGTGCACCGTGGTGATGATGGCGTTGGCCACGCCCCTGTCCGGCGCCTGCTCGTAGACCAGCCGGAAGATGACCCCGGCGGCCAGCAGCGAGACGGCCATCGGCATGAACAGCACCAGCTTGAACGCGGTCGCCCAGCGGATGCGCTCGGTCAGCACCGCGAAGATCAGCCCGAGTACGGTCACCAGCAGCGGTGCCACCACGACCCAGATGACGTTGTTGCGGATCGTGATGAGCGTGGCCGAGTCGCTGAAGATGGCGCCGTAGTTGGCCAGTCCGACGAAGGTGTTCCCGGTGGCGTCGTGCAGGCTGCGGAACAGCGAGTACACCACCGGATAGATCATCCAGGCGGCCAGCAGCACCAGCGCCGGGGCCAGGAAGAGCCAGGCCAGCGATGGGGACGGCCCCAGCCGCTGCCGTTTGGGTAACGCGGCCATGGTTACTCCTTGAAGGCCTTCGCCGCGTCGGCCTCGAGCTTCTCCTGGGTGCCCTTGATGTCGGACGGGTTGCGCAGGAAGTCCTGGAGGTGCTTCCACTCGCCCTTGCCGTCGGTGCCGCCGAAGGCGCTGGGGGCCAGGTCGGACATGTCGTACCGGACGGCCTCACCGGCCGAGATGATGGTCTGGGCCAGCTGCTTGGTGAGCTCGCTCGGGTAGTTGTCGGGCGAGACGTTCCGGTTCGGGGACAGGTAGCCGGGCTCCTTCGCCCAGATGTCGCCGCCCTCCTTGGAGGCCAGGAACTCCAGCAGCGCCATGGCGCCCGCATTGTCCTTCATCGCCACCCCGACGTCGCCGCCGAGCACCACCGGCGCGGTGTCCCCGGCCTTCGGGAACGGCATGGCCTTGGCGTCCTCACCGATCACGGCGCCGGACTGGGTGGCCGAGGAGGCCACGAAGTCGGCCTCGATCACCATGGCCGCCTTCTTCTCGCCGTAGACCTGGGTGACACAGGTGGGGAAGTCGGTCTGCAGCGCGCCGGAGGCCCCGCCGAGCACGAAGTCGGGCTTGCCGAAGATCTGCGCCATCTTCTCCAGCGCGGTGGTCACCGACGGGTCGGTCCACGGGATCTCGTGCTTGGCCAGCTTGTCGTAGTTCTCCGGGCCCGCGCTGGACAGGTAGACGTTCTCGAACAGGTCGGTGAGGGTCCAGCCGGAGGCGCCGCAGAGCGAGAACGGCGGGGTGCCGGCGTCGGCCAGCGTCTGCGCGGTCTTGCCGATCAGGTCGTCCCAGGTGGTGGCCTCGGCGGCGCCGGCGTCCTCGAAGGCCGGGGCGCGGTACCAGATGAGCGACTTGTGCGCGGCCTTCACCAGCACGCCGTAGACCTGGCCGCCCGCCGAGCCCAGCTCCTTCCAGTACGGGGTGTAGTTCTGGTCGATCTGTGCGAGCACGCCCTGACTGAGCGGCTTGAGGGCGTTCTGGGCGGCGTACTGCTGGACCAGGCCGGGCTGCGGCAGGATGGCCACGTCCGGCGGATTGCCGCCCTCGATCCTGGGGCCGAGGTAGGCGCCGGTGTCCTCGCCGGTGGAGGCGTAGGTGACCTCGGCGCCGGTCTTCGCCTCGAAGGCGGCCAGCACCTTCTCGAAGCTGGCCTGTTCGTCGCCGGTCCACTTGGCGGCGATCTCGATCTTGGTGCCGGCCAGCGGCTTCGCCGCCGGGGCGGGCGCGGAGCCGGAGGGGGTGGGGGCGGCGGCCTCGCCGCCGCAGGCTGCCGTGAGGGCGAGCGCGGCGATCATCAGAACAGCGCTTCTGCGCATGGTTATCCTCCTGAGCGGATGACCTCGCCGAGTTGTTGCCGCAGGTCGGCAACGGTCTCGTCGACGGGGGTGGTACGGGCGAGCGCGCCCGATACAGCACTCGAAATAGCCAGGCTGACCTGGTTGTAGTTGGCGGTCACCGGCCGCGGACGGGCGGTGAGAATGGCCTCCTTGAGCACCGGCAGGTACGGGAACCGCTTGATCAGGGCGGGATCGTCGTACAGTTCGGTCCACACCGGCGGGAAGGAGCCCTGGGTGAGGACCAGCCGCTGGTTCTCCAGGCCGGTGAAGTACCGGATGAAGTCCAGGGCGGACTGCTGGCGCCGGGAGAAGGCGCTGACCGCCAGGTTCACCCCGCCGAGCGTGCTGGACCCGGGACCGTCCAGCCCTGGCAGGCGGGTGACCGCGAACTTGCCGGCCACGGCCGAGTGCGTGGCCGGGCCGTAGGCGTGCGGCCAGTTCCGGGCGAACAGCAGCCGCCCTTCCTGGAACGCCAGCCTTGATTCCTCTTCCTTGTAGGAGAGGGCCTCCTGCGGGATCCAGCCCTCCCGGACGCCCGTGACCAGGTGGTCCAGGGCGGTCCTGGCGATGGCCGGATCCATGGTGACCTGCCGCGCGTCCGGGCTGAGGATCTGCCCGCCGGCGGACTGCACGGCCTCCGCGAAGTTCACGGTCAGTCCCTCGTAGGGGAGGAACTGCCCGGCGTAGCCGCCGATGCCCTGGTCGCGGCCGAGCCGGATGGCCTGGTCGCGCAGCTCGGCCCAGGTCCGCGGCGGCTTCTCCGCACCGAGCAGGTCGGTGCGGTAGTAGAGCAGGCCCGCATTGCTGAAGTACGGCACCGCCCAGAGCTTGTCCCGGTAGACCGCGGTGTCCACCACCGGCGGCAGGAACCTGCCCAGCGGAAACTGGCCGCGGTCCAGCGGGATGATCCACCCGGCGTCGGCGAACTCGGCCGTCCACACCACGTCGAGGCCGAGCACGTCGTACCGGTCGCTGTGCGCCTGAAGGTTGGCCACCATCTGGGCGCGCTGCTCATCCGACGCTTCGGGTAGCTCGAGCAGCGTGACCGGTTCGTTGGGGTGAGCGGCGTTCCACCGGTCGAGCTGGGGGCGAAGGAAGGCGGTGGTGTCCTTGCCGATGGCGAGCGTGATCGGACCGGCCGCAGGAGGCTCCTCGCTGGGGGATCCCAGCGCGGTACACCCCGCCACCAGCGTGACCACCATGGGAAGCAGCCGTCTGAGCACGTCACCTCCCTGTGAACTTCGCATTACATACGTGTTAGGTAAGTGCATGCATGTTATGCATAGCGCTAATGTTGGCGTCAACCCAGCAATTCGGTAACGGAGGTGGGCGGTGCGGCTACCGCTGCTGGCGCTCCTGGCGAAGGAACCCGCCCACGGTTACGAACTCAAACAGGCGCTGGAGCAGACGTTCGGCGGAGCCTACCCTTCGCCCAACATCGGGCAGATCTACGTGACCCTGGGCCGGTTGGAGAAGGACGGCTACGTCCGGGTGGTGGACGTCGAGCAGTCCAACCGGCCGAACAAGAAGGTCTACTTCCTCACCGCCGCCGGGCGGGAGGCGCTGGAGGAATGGGTCGACGAGCCCACCGAGGGGCCCAGGGTCCGGGACGAGTTCTTCATGAAACTGGTGCTCGCCCCGCTCACCGGAATCGCCGACCGGATGGCGCTGATCAACCGGCAACGCCGGCACTATCTCTCGCTCATGCGGGATCTCACCGAACTCGCCGAGCGCACCGACCCGGGGGATCGGGTCGCTCTCCTGCTGATCGAGGGGGCCACGCTGCACCTGCAGGCCGACCTCGACTGGCTGGAACGCTGCCAGGAGGACCTCGTGACATGACCGTTCTCACCACCCACAACCTGGTGCGGATCTACCAGAACGGGGGGGTGCCGGTGCCCGCCGTCCGGGGGGTGGACTTCACGGTGGAGGCCGGGGAGTTCGTCGCGATCATGGGGCCTTCCGGGTCGGGCAAGTCCACGCTGGTGCACATGCTGGGCGGGCTCGACGTCCGTACCAGCGGTGAGATCTGGCTGGACGGCAAGCGCGTGGACACCCTCTCGGAGAGCGCCTGGGCGGTGCTCCGGCGACGGAAGATCGGCTTCGTCTTCCAGTTCTACAACCTCGTCACCAACATGAGCGTGGCCGACAACGTGGAGCTTCCGGCGCTGCTGGCCGGGATGTCCCCCCGGGAGTCGCGGGAGCGGCGGGAGTACCTGCTGGCCGAACTGGGGCTCACCGAGCGCGCGTATGCCGCGCCGGCCGAGCTGTCCGGCGGCGAGCAGCAGCGGGTCGCGCTGGCCCGCGCCCTGGCCAACGGGCCCCGGCTGCTACTGGCCGACGAGCCGACCGGCAACCTGGACAGCCGCAACACCCGGGACGTGCTCCGCCTGCTCGGCGAGGTGCACGGTCAGGGGCAGACCATCGTGGTGGTCACCCATGACGCCAAGGTGGCCAGCAAGGCCGACCGGGTGGTCACCCTCTCCGACGGGATGATCGTGGACGACGCCTCGATGCGGCGCCGCCGTCGCCCGCCGGGTTCCGCCGGTGACGTGGTGGAGCTCAGGGGCTGACGCGTGATCGCTGAATGGCGGTGGATCAGGGCCGATCTGCGCGCCCGCCGCACGCAGGTCGCGCTGACCGTGCTGGCGGTGGCGGGCATCGTGGCCGCGCTGGTGACGGCGGCCACCCTGCTGGAGGAGGGCACCAACCCGTGGCGCGGCCTGTTCACCCGGGGCCACGGCGCGCACGTCTGGATCCACACCAAGGACACCCCCGACACCGCCGCGTTACGCTCGCTCGGCGCGGACCTGGCCGGCCCGTACGGCAGCGCCCCCGCCACCCTCACCGGCAACGGCCGGAAGGTCCCCGTGGCGTTGCAGGAGGCCCCGGCCACCCCGCCGGAGATCGCCACCCCGCTGCTCACCGAGGGCCGCTGGCTGGACCGGAGCGACCCGGACGGGGTGGTGGTGGAACGCTCGTTCGCCCAGGCCCTCGGCCTGCGGCCGGGCAGCCCCTTCACGGTGACCGGGCTCAGCGGCGCCACCCACGCCCTGTTCGTCAAGGGCGTGGCCGAGAGCGGCGACCAGGGCTTCTATCCGGAGTGGACGCCCGGCCTGGCCTGGACCCTGCGGGAGACCCTGACCAGGGTCGAGCCCGCCCCGGGACGGCGGGAGCACGTCACCGGGCTGCGGCTGGCCGACCCCGGGGACACCACACTGGTGGTCCAGCGGGCGGTGACCGTACTGGCCGGGCAGGTGCAGCGGGTCTCCACCTGGCGCGAGGCGCGGGCCTCGATGGAGCTGGACAACCGGCTGCTCGGCCTGCTGCTGGCGCTGTTCGGCGGGGCGGGCCTGGTCGGGGCTGCGCTGGCGCTGGCCAACGCCACCGGCGGCCGGGTGCTCGGCCAGCTCCGCGACCTGGCCACGCTCAAGTCGCTGGGCTTCACCGGACCGCAGATCTCCCGCATGCTGCTGGCCGAACACGGGCTGCTGGGCCTGCTCGGCATCGCCGGGGGCCTGACCGCCGGGCATCTGATCACGATCGCCGCGCTCCGGGTGCCGCCCTCCCCCGCCCAACTGGGCGCGATCGCACTGGGCACCATCCTGACCGTGCTGGTCGCGGTCTGGCTGCCCGCCTGGCGCGGTGGCAGGACCACCCCGATCCCGGCCACCCCCGCCCTCCCGCCGCACGGCCGCCTCTCCCGGCTGGCCCGCCTGGCCCTGCTGGTACGCCTCCCGCCCGCGCTGGTCCTCGGCACCAGGGACGCCTTCACCCGCCGGGTCCCCGCGGCGCTGACCAGCGTCGGCCTGGCCATCCCGATGATGATGATCACCATCGGCCTGGGCTGCTGGGCCACCCTCGACGACTTCACGAAAAATCCGGAAAGAGTGGGGCAGGCGGCGGCGCTGGTGGTCCGGCCAGGGGAGATGACCGCCGGGGAGGCGGAGCGACGGGCGGCGGCCGACCCCGACGTGGCCGCCGTCTACCCCGGGGTCGAACTGGACGCGCTCGTTCCCTGGCAGACCCGGACGGTGCGGACCCGGGCGCTCGGCACCTCCGCCACGCCGTACCCGTTCCACGTCGTCGAAGGGCGCATGTTCCGGGAGCGCTACGAGGCCGTCGCCGGGCAGGGCCTGCTCGACCTGCTCAGCGTCCGGGTCGGCGACCGGGTCCGGCTCACCGTGGGCGGCACCCCGCTGATCGTGCACATCGTCGGCCGGGTGCTGGAGCCCGAGCAGGACGGCGAGGTGCTCTCCCTCGGCCTGGACACCCTGGCCGCCAAGGACGCCGTGCCGCCCCACTTCTACAGCCTGGTGCTCCGGGACGGCGCCGATCCGGGCGAGGTCAGGGCGCGGCTGCTCGCCCGCGACCTGGAGGTCGCGCTGGCCGTCAACCCGGCCGACCGGCTGGCCGTGATCCGGGTCATCATCGTCGCGCTGGTGGTGGTGCTGGCCCTGATCGGCCTGGCCAACCTGCTCACCGCCAGCGCGCTCGGCCTGCGCGACCACGTACGCGACCTGGCGGTGCTCCAGGCCATGGGGCTGACGCCCCGCCAGGTGATGGCCACCCTGGTCACCGGGACCGGGCTGCTCGCCGTGCTCGGTGTGCTGGCCGGGGCCGCCGCCGGGGCCCTGCTGTCCACCGCGCTCATCGACCTGGAGGGGCACGGCAGCGGCATGGGCGCCGGGATCGGCCGCGCCCCGGCCCCGGCCGCCCTCGCCGCCGCCGTGCTGATCGCGGTCGGCGCCGCGCTCCTGGTCGCCCTCATCCCGGCCCGCCGGGCCGCACGGGCCCGGGTGCCGGTGACGGCTGGTTAGTCCTTCAGGGAGAACCAGTAGAACCCGTGACCCGGCAGGGTCAGCAGGTACGGCAGTTCGCCCACGGGCGGGAACTCCACCCGCCCACGGCACTCCACCGGCGTCATCCCCTGGAACCGGCGCAGGTCCAGCTCCACCGGCTGGGCGTGCCGGGACAGGTTGTTCACGCAGAGCACGCGGTCCTCGCCGTCCTCGCGGAGGAAGGCCAGCACGGCCGGGTTGGGCGACCAGAGCTCGATGAACGCGCCGGTGCCGAAGACGGGGTGCTCCCGGCGGATCTGCAGCATGCGCCGGGTGAAGTGGAGCAGCGACGACTCGTTCTTCTGCTGCGCCTCGACGTTGACCGAGGGGAACCCGTAGATCGGGTCCATCACCGCCGGCAGGTAGAGCCGGCCCGGGTCGGCCTTGGAGAAGCCGGCGTTGCGGTCCGGGTTCCACTGCATCGGGGTGCGGACCGAGTCCCGGTCCTCCAGCCAGATGTTGTCGCCCATGCCGATCTCGTCGCCGTAGTACATGACCGGGGAGCCGGGCATGGACAGCAGCAGCGCGGTGAACAGCTCGATCTGGTCCCGGTCGTTGTCGAGCAGGGGCGCGAGACGGCGGCGGATGCCCAGGTAGGCGCGCATCCGGGGGTCCTTGGCGTACTCGGCGTGCATGTAGTCGCGCTCTTCCTCGGTGACCTGCTCCAGGGTGAGCTCGTCGTGGTTGCGGAGGAAGATGCCCCACTGCGCGGTCTCGGGCAGCTTGGGGGTGCGCGACATGATCTCGGAGATGGGTTCCCGGTTCTCCCGCCGTACCGCCATGAAGATGCGGGGCATCAGCGGGAAGTGGAAGGCCATGTGGCACTCGTCGCCGCCGGTGAGCGGGTCGCCGAAGTACTCGACCACGTCCTCGGGCCAGCCGTTGGCCTCGGCCAGCAGCACCCGGTCCGGGTAGTTCTGGTCGATCTCGGCGCGGATGCGCTTGAGGTAGGCGTGCGTCTCCGGCAGGCCGGAGCAGTCGGTGCCCTCCCGCTCGAACAGGTACGGCACGGCGTCCAGCCGGAACCCGTCCACGCCCAGGTCCAGCCAGAACCTGAGCACCTCCAGCATGGTCTCCTGCACGGCAGGGTTGTCATAGTTCAGGTCGGGCTGGTGGTGGAAGAAGCGGTGCCAGTAGTACTGGCCGCGTACGGGGTCGTAGGTCCAGTTGGACTCCTCGGCGCCCACGAAGACGATCGGCACGCCGTCGTACTTGGTGGGGTCGTCGGTCCAGACGTAGAAGTCGCCGAACGGCCCGTCCGGGTCCTGGCGGGAGGCCTGGAACCACGGGTGCCGGTCGCTGGTGTGGTTCATGACCAGGTCGGTGATGACCTTGAGGCCGCGCTGGTGGGCCGCCTCGATCATGGCGGAGAAGTCCTGGATGTCGCCGAACTCCGGAAGGATCTTCAGGTAGTCGGAGATGTCGTACCCGCCGTCGCGCAGCGGCGACTCGTACAGCGGGAGCAGCCAGAGGCAGTCCACCCCGAGCCACTTCACGTAGTCCATCTTCTCGATCAGCCCGCGCAGATCGCCGGTGCCGTCACCGTTGGAGTCGAAGAAACCGCGGACCAGAACCTCATAGAACACGGCCCGCTTGTACCAGCCGGATTCGCTGTCAGGGCGCGGTTCAGGGCATGACGAAAGTGCAGTCATCGGCGATCGCTTTACAGGAGATGGGGTGTCATGTCCGCAGCTCAACGGCTGGCGTTCGGCAGAACGTACCACCTTACGGAGCTTGACAAATAACGGTTACGTAGCCCTTACAACGAGTTTTCGTGCGTTTCCGTGCGGATACCGTGCGTTACCTAACTGGCGCGCCATGGAGGGGTGAGATCGCCCAGAACGTCCTCATAGTCCGACAACCAGGCGCCGAACAGAACCAGGCCGCGGAGCCAGAACCGCGAGTTCCACGACCCGAAGGCGGCCAGCGCGTCGGGGCCCTCGTTGATCACGTCCAGCATCTGAGATGACATGAGTCCCGGAATGCGGGCAGCGCGGCGCAGCATGCCGTGGTTCCACTCCCGCGCGGCCGGGCCGCCCGAGCGCAGCGGCATGCGCCGGTGCGGCAGCGCGCCGTTGGTGGACGGCAGCGCGGCCACCCGGGGGTTGGCAGCGCGCAGAATCTCCCGGTAAAACTTTCCGCCCTCCTTCCGGCCCACCGGCACCGACAGCGCCGCGTCGAAGAAGTCCGGGTGCAGGAACGGGAAGACCGGGGTGGCCTCGGGCCCGACCAGGTTGACCGGGGAGCGGGCGATGCCGCGCGCGGTCCGGGTGTGCAGCACGCTCAGCGGCAGCTCGCTTCGGTGCCCGCGCAGCATCGAGGTGGCCTGGTCGAAGGCCGACTCCACGGTCCCGTCCAGCCACTTCTGGGCGGCCTCGCCGAGCACGGGCAGGTGC
This sequence comes from Acrocarpospora catenulata, assembly GCF_018476525.1. Taxonomy (GTDB): domain Bacteria; phylum Actinomycetota; class Actinomycetes; order Streptosporangiales; family Streptosporangiaceae; genus Acrocarpospora; species Acrocarpospora catenulata. The sequence continues at coordinate 35,742 of NZ_JAHCST010000018.1, read as the reverse complement.
GGGTCGCCGGTGGCCAGCGCCGCCAGCAGCGCGGCCCGGCGCTCCTCGCCGGTGCCGGCGTCCACCGCGTCCGCCGTGATCAGGAAGTTCTTCATCAGGGGACCGCCCGCCAGGCCGTCCACCACCGGGCGCCCCTCCCGGTGCACCTCACGGGCGAACGGCGAGTACCAGGCGTGGTGGCTGGTCAGGAACTCCAGCCGGCGTGCCGCCCAGGTCGCCTCGGCCGGGTAGTCCTCGGCCCGCTGCGGCACGATGCGGTGCTCGATGCCCAGTTCGCGGGTGATGTACCGGGCGAAGTCCAGGTCGTTGTCCAGCCCGTCGTCCGGGCTGGTGGTCCAGGACACGATGTCCTTGCGCTGCGCCACCGCCACGCTGGCCAGCAGCCGCGAGTCGTACCCGCCGCTCACCGGCACCAGCACCCGCTCGTACGGCTTGAGCGCCTCGTGCAGCAGGGTCACCATGTCGCCCGCGGTGATCCCCCGGTCGAACGGCTCCTCGCGCACCCAGCGCGGCGCCCGCCGGTCCACCGTCAGCCGCTGCCTGCTCCGCGACCAGCTCAGCGCCGTCGCCCCGGGCAGGCGCTTGACCTGCGCGTACGGGGTGTCCTCCAGCAGCGGGTAGGTCAGCTTGAGTATCGCCGCCCAGGCGTTCCAGTTCACCTCGTACGGCCGGCGCGCCAGCGCCAGCAGCGGCTCGATCAGCCCAGAGAAGTAGACCGCGTCCCCGTCGGCCAGGTAGTAGACGTCGATCAGCCCGAACGCGCCGGTGTGCAGGGTGACCGCGGCCGGCTCGTCGATCAGGCCGGGCGCCTCGAAGGTCTCCGCCACGTGCAGCCAGTCCCCGCCCGGGATGGGCCGCCGGTCCCCCCAGGAGAACGCGGCCATGGTCGGGCCGCTGTCGTACGGGGTCAGCGGGCCGGAGCTGAGCACCGCCGCGTCCCTGGTCACGTACGCGGCCTCCACCGGCGGGCCGGAACGGGCCAGCAGGTCCAGCCGGGCCTGATCGAACGGCCCGAACGCCCCGCACACATACGGCCGGGCCTGGAAGACCGGCCACTCCCCCCTGCGCACGTGGGGACCTCCTTGTTCTGGTCGACTTGGTCGAGTTCTGGTCGACGTTCCGACGAGCTTACGGAGGTTATACGGATGCTTGGTGGTGCATTGACCAGTTCGTGAACTGGATGGTCTGCGAATATTGTGACTCTCGCCCCGTTTCGAGGAGTGACCGAATGAGTGAGCTGGAGAGCGTCAGGCGGGCCCTCGCCCAGGCCGTCGAGCAGGCCGCGGGCGCCGCCGAGCTGGCCCGGCTGCTCGCGGAGTACCAGGCCCGACTGGACGAAGCGGCCCGCTCCGAGGCCGAGGCGCTCACCAAGGCCCGCGCCGCCGAGGCCCGCGCCCGCACCGCCGAACGGCAGGCGACCCAGCTCGCCAAAGGGCTGGCCGAGCAGCGGTACCAGACCGAGGTGGCGCTCTGGAAGCTCGCCTCGGTGCAGAACAGCCGCTGGTCCCAGCTGGGCGACGCGATCCAGACCAAGAAGCCCGGCACGGTGGCGCGTACCCTGAAGTCCCCGGTCAAGAAGACCCCCGCGCCCAAACGCGCCGACTTCCGGCCCGACCCGGTGGCCGTTTCCGAGCCCGTCGAGCCGGTCGCCCCCGATCCCCGGGCTCCTCTCGTGTCGGCGCCGCTGGCGGAGGGTTTCGTGGTGCCCAAGGGGCCGCTGGCCCGGCCGTACCTGACGGTCGCGGCCATCGTGGACCGGCAGACCGAGGCCCTCATGCGGTACGAATGGCGGCAGGTCACCAACTTCGGCCCCGACAACTGGGCCACCATGCTGGACGAGCACCAGCCGCACGTCCTGTTCGTCGAGTCCGTCCAGTCCGGCCCCCGGCAGGGGAACGGCGGGCGGTGGCTGGAGGCGATGGCCGGGCAGTCGCGGGACCTCCGCGATCTGGTGGAAGCCTGCAAGAAGCGGGGGATCCGCGCCGTCTTCTGGCACTCCGGCGGTTCACTCGGCCGGGCGGTCCCGGTCGCCGAACTCTTCGACTACGTGCTGGCCACCAGCGAGGCCCGGGCCCGCGAGTGGCGCGCCGCCCTCCGGCACGACCGGGTCGGCGTGCTCCCGCACACGGTCCAGCCTCGGGTGCACAACCCGCTCCCCGCCTCCTCAGGCCGGACCGACGCCGTCATGACGCTGGGACCGGTCAACCTCCCTGAGGACTCGACCTGGACGCCGCTTCCAGGTCAGGGATCGGACAAGACCACCTACGACGACGTGCTGACGGCCTACCGGGAACCCGCGCTCGTGGTCGCCGGGGCGGACGCGGAACCGCGGGTGATCGCCGAGATCGAAGCCTGCGGCACGCCGGTGCTCCTCCTGGAGGGCACCCCCAAACCCGATCAGACCGTCGCCGCCGCGGCGGCGCTGCTCACCGACACGGCCGCCCGCGCCCGCCAGGCCCACCTGGCCTGGCGCGCCTCCGTCCCGGTGACCCCCCTGCTCGACCCGATCCTGGACACCCTGGGCGTGCCCAGCGTGCGCAACAACGGCACTGTGTCGGCCATCGCCGCCGTGACCACGGCCGCCGAACTCGACCAGCTCCTCACCCAGCTGTCCCGGCAGGTCCGCCGCCCCGAACAGCTGGTCATCGTGGCGGACGGACTGGACGCCGCCGTGGTCGAGAAGTCCGTGCGCCAGGCCCTGGCCTCCGGTGAGGTACCGGCCGGTGTCCTGGAGGACCTGATCGTCCGCGCCACGACCACCCCCCTCACCCGGGGCGCCGCCCTGGACCGCGCCCTCCGCCTGGCCGAAGGCGACCAGGTCGCCGTCTTCGACCCCCGCGACCTCTACGGCGACCACTACCTGGCCGACCTCACCCGCCACTTCGCCGCCACCGACGCCGAAGTCATCGGCAAGGCCGCCTTCTACATCCATGTCACCGGCGCCACCCTCCTCCGCCAGCCCGCCGCGGAACACCGCTACCTGGCCGAGATCACCGGCGGCACCCTCCTGGCCCGCCGCCCCGCCCTCACCGCCCTCGGCTTCTCCGACACCACCGACGACTGGGACGAAACCCTGATGCGCCAGTGCCGCACCGACGGCATCCGCGTCTACTCCGCCGACCGCTACTCCTACCTCTGCCGCCGCGACACCACCGAAGGCCGCCTCTTCAACTCCACCGTCCTGGAGGGCTACATCCCCGCCGAGCCGCTCGCGCTCCTCTGACTTCCTTTTCGTTACGGCTTCGCCTACCCCCGGCCGACCGCCGTGCCTTCTCCTTCATTTGCACCGGCGCTCCTCGCCGCCCAGGCCACCCGCCATCACGGCTAACGTTTGCCCCATTTCCATGCAATATGCCCTTATGTGGGTGTCTGCCGGTAGTTCCCTGGCTTGAAGGTCGTTGAATACGCTGACGCGCCGGCGCTCCGGGCCGAGGGATGTATCTCCTGTGTGGCCATGGCCTGGCGGCGGTATTCGATCTGTTTCGGTTAATCAAATCCAGGTTCGGTGACGCGTTGCCCATATTCAGGTATAAGATCATCGCACACGCGGACCGGGGCTGGTCAAGCGTCACACTATTGATGCTGAGTAGGTGACCGCGTACCACTCGACTCAATCTACCGGCATGCCGTTCGAGTGCCGATGAAAGGGAGTGAACCAGTGTGGCCAACGTATTGCGCTTGGTTCTCATCTCCTTTGCCACCAGTGCCTTCAGGCTGCTGTATGAAACTTGCAAGAATGCCGGACACCTTCCGGTCGCGATGGTCCATGCCCGCTCGCTCCGTCAGAACAGGCCGACCAGTAAGCCTTCTGCCGCGGCCATTGAGGCAATCGCCGAATCGCTTCCCCCTGGCATGGATCTGCTGCTGCCCGGAACGACGGACGGCCTCGCCAGGATGCTGGCCGGCTATCAGGCCGATCTGATCGTGACGTACGGGTTCCCCTGGAAGCTTCCTCCGGAGGTGCGGCGGTCGGTCCGCCTGGGCGCGATTAACGTGCACCCGTCGCTGCTACCCAAGTATCGGGGGCCGATCCCCGTGCACTGGGCCGTGCGCAATGGAGACCCCGAGGTGGGGGTCACCATCCACTGGATGAACGACGACTTCGACTCGGGGAACATCCTGGTACAACGCGGGGGAATCCGGATCGATGAGGACCTCGTCACCGCCACGTTGTGGCGAGACGTTGACGACCTGATCGAGGAGTTGCTCGTTCCAGCGCTGAACCTCGCGGCAGTCGGCGCCCCGGGCGACCCCCAGAGCGATCGCGATGCCAGCTACGCGGGATGGATGGAACCGGACTTCATGTTCGTGAACCCCGCACGCGGTGTCCGGGAGACCCATAACCAGGTGCGCGCATTCCGTTTCAATCTGTTCGGCTTGCGCGGCCCTTATGTCAAGATTGGCAATAAATGGCTCACGGCGTTACGCACCAGTGTGCACCCAGCCAATGGCCTGCGGTTCGACTGCGCAGACGGACCTATCTGGGTCACCGAATCGGTTGATGCGGTTCCACCTGATCGGTGAGCCTTTGATGAGGCCAACACAATATTCGTGATTGTGTATGACCTCATTTGGGCATTCTTGTCTTCCTGTCATGTCGAATGTACGCTCCGATTGGCCGTTCGGCTCCGCGGAGGAGGAACTTATCGTGACTCGCGCATGGGAAGCCGACGCGTCGGCGACACTCAGCAGAAGACTCGGCAAGTCGGCGGTTGAGCTGGGATGCACCGGAAATGATGACGGATGTCCAGACATATGGGAACTCGATAATGGGGACATCGCTGTCATCGGACGGGATCTCACCACCGCCTTCCGCGCCAAACTGCCGACAGGTGTGACAATCGCCGCCGACGAGCAGCTCGTGGTCATCCCCCGCGTCATGCTCATAGCAGCGAAAGCAGATATCCCGGATGCTTGATTTTCTTGAGGCATCGCGTGGGGAAAGACTGACCATCGAGGAATATCGCAACGACTTCGCCGAGCACTTCTGGACGATCGGCGACAACGATTTCTGGAAGCTGGAGCGCCAGCAGACCTTCCAGGAGCCAGGCGACGACAGCTGGGAAGCGTTCCGCCAGGGCGACTGGCACAAGTCACTCCAACTGCTAGAGCAAAGGCGCAAATCTCTCCAGAACTATTACGAACGCATCGCCCGCGCCGGATTCCGCACCTGGCGGGTACGCGTGGTCGAAGAACCCGTCACCCCCTACCTGCGGTGGGAGCTTCATCTGCTCCGGCTCCGGCATGAGTACGGCGGGTGTGTCCGAATCGTCGGCCCCGATGCCATCCGGCACCTGGAAACTGGACGTGGTCTTCCCGAAGTCGTCACCCTGGGCTCCTCGGTGATGTACGAGGTCCTCTATGACGAAACGGGAGTGCTCGCCGGCGGCGTCCGTCACACCGACCCCGGTCTGCTCGCCCGCTGGCGGAACCTGATTTCCGACCTCTACGCGGCAGGTGAGGACATCACCTCCTTCTTCGATCGCCACCGCCGCTGGCTCGAAGCGGGAACCCGTTGATGTGGCCCAGAAGGCCGGACGGTCCAGGCAGCCCGCACGGGGAGAACACGCACTCCGAGCTGTCCGGCAACGCCGGCGACGTCGTCCAGGCGCGGGACGTGAGCGGTGGGGTGCACTTCCACGGCCCCCACCCGCCGGAGCATCACATCCCGCGCCAGCTGCCCGGCGACGTGCGAGGTTTCGTCAACCGGGTGAACGAGCTGGAGCAACTCGGCAGTGCGCTCATCCTCGACGGGGAGTTCTACCGATCCGCGGGAGTCTGCGTCATCGCCGGAACCGCCGGGGTGGGCAAGACCGCACTCGCGCTGCGCTGGGCACACCAGATCGCCCCCCGCTTCCCCGACGGCCAGCTCTACATGAACCTCCGCGGCTACGACCCAGGCGCCCCGATCACCGCAAAGGAGGTCCTGGACCGGTTCCTGCGCGCGCTCGACGTGCCGGTGGGCGCGATCCCGCCGGAACTGGAGGACCGCGCCACGCTCTACCGGTCGCGGCTCGCGGGACGGCGGATGCTGATCGTCCTGGACAACGCGGCGAACGCGGCCCAGGTGCGCCCTCTGCTGCCCGGCACCGACACCTGCCTGGTGATCGTGACCAGCCGGAACCGCCTGTCCGGCCTGGTGGCCAGGGACGGGGCCAACCGTGTTCCGGTCGACTTCCTCGCCGAGGCAGACTCGCTGGACCTGATCAGGAATGTGACCGCCCCCTACCGGAAAGCGGACTCCCCGGCGGAGCTGGCCGAGCTGGCGAGGCTCTGCGCCAGGCTTCCGCTGGCCTTGCGGATCGCCGGAGAAAGGGCCGCCAGCCGACCGTGGATGCCACTTCGCGATCTGATCCGGGACCTACGCGACGAGTCGGCCCTGTGGGACGCGCTCACCGCGGAAGACGGCGACGAGGCCGACGCGGTGCGCACGGTCTTCGCCTGGTCCTATCGGGCACTGCCGGAACCGGCGGCCCGGTCGTTCCGGTTGCTGGGCCTGCACCCCGGCCCCGAGTTCGGCGCACCGGCCGCCGCCGCGACCGTGGGAAGCACACCCGAGCAGGTCAGGCAGATTCTCGACCTGTTGGTGGGGGCGTACCTGCTCGAACAGACCGCACCTGACCGGTATGAGTTCCACGACCTGATGCGCGCCTACGCGATGGACCAGGCCGCGGCCGAGGAGAGCGCGGAGAGCCGCCACGCCGTGCTGCGGCGGGTGATCACCTGGTACCTGCACAGCGCGGCCCGGGCGCAGGAGAGGCTGGCACCGTTCGATCGGCCGATCCGGGTGGACGAGTCCATGGTGACCGGCGCCATGGTGTTTCCCGGTTACCCCGAGGCGCTGCGCTGGTTCCAGGACGAGCTCGCCAATCTGACGGCCGCCGTCCGCACGGCGGCGCGGGTGGGGCTGGACGACCTCGCCTGGCAACTGGCCGCCGTCACCCGGAGCTACTGCGGCCGGTTCAACACCTTCGAGCCATGGTTCGCGATGGCGACGTCCGGTCTGGAAGCCGCTCGCCGCGCCGGGAACCGGCATGGCGAGGCGGAGGTCCTGGACAGCCTGGGAAAGGCGTACGTCCAGTCCCACCAACTCGACATGGGCGCGGAACAGCACGAGCGAGCGCTCGGCCTCTGGCGGGAGCTGGGCGACCGCCTCGGCGAGGCGCTCTCGCTGAACTCCCTCGGGCTGGTGGCCCTTCGCCGCCGCCGGTTGGCGCAGGCCCACGCGCACCTGGAGCAGAGCGTGGCGCTGCTGGCGACACTGAACGCGCCCAACTGGGAGATGACCGTGCGGGCGAACCTGGCCGAGATCAACTTCGAGCTCGGCGACCTCGACGCCGCCGCGGAGTCCGCCGCGCGCGCACTCGACTACTTCCACCGCCTGAACTACGCCGACAGGAAGGGCAACACCCTTCGGATCCTGTCGATGGTCTATCGGGAGTCCGGCCGGAACGCCTTGGCGCGGGAGCACATCGAGCAGGCACTCGCCATCGCGCGTGACCGTGGCAACCCGATGTGGGAGGCGTACTGGCTGCTGGAACACGGCAAGGTGCTGCTCAGCGGCGGCGACGCTGCCGAATCCGCCGAATCCGCCGAATCCCTGGTCTCCTTTCAGCGTTCAGCGAGCATCCACCGGCGCCTGGGCGACCGCAGCCGCGAGGCACGCGCGCTGGACGCCGCGGGCGAGGCCTACCGGAAGCTGGGCCGCCACGCCGAGGCCCTGGAGTTCCACCGCCGCGCGGCCGCCACCCACCGCGAACTGGCCGACCCGTGGCAACTGGCGGTCGCTCTGGAGAACGCTGCCACGGCAGTCGAACAGGCCGGAACCGGCGAGGACACCACCCCCTACCTACGTGAGGCGCTGGCCGCGCTGGACGATTTTGACGACCCCCGCGCCCGCGCCCTGCATGCCCGAATCCTGGAAAGGAATCCGGCACACCAGTGACGGTTGTCCCCAACCATGAAACCTGGCGAGGACTCATTCGACGCGTACGTAGTTCAGGCGGATGACCCCGTTGCCGAAGGTCTGGGTGTCGGTGAGGCGGAGTTGGGTTCTCGCGTCTGTCTCGGGGAACAAGGGCTTGCCTCTGCCGATGGTGACCGGGTGGATGTAGAGGTTGAACTCGTCGATCAGGTTGTGGTGGAGGAAGGGCGCGACGATGTCGGAGCCGCCCAGTGACAGGTCTCCGCCTGGCTGGGCCTTGAGGGCCTGGACCTCCTCGGGGATCACGTCTCGGACGATGGTGGTGTTCCAGTCCGCGGTTTCCAGGGTCCGGGAGTAAACGATCTTTGGCATGTCCCGCCAGATTCCGGCGTATTCGGCGACCGGGCCGGCGTTCGCCGGGTCGGCGTCGGCCGTCGGCCAGAAGTCGGCCATCAGCTCGTAGGTGACGCGGCCGCTCAGGAAGCCGCCCATGTTTCTCAGCCGGTCGTTGAAGTGGCTGTGCAGTTCCTCGTCGACCATGTGCCAGTCGATCTCCCGGTTCGGCCCCTCGATGTAGCCGTCGAGCGAGACGGACATCCACAAAATGATCTTCCGCATCGCGGAATCACCTCACAGTTGCGTGTGTGACCAATGTGACGGTCTCTCGGCCAACATACGTCAATTCGAACAAAAATGGCCGCTTTTTCGAACATGGCCGTACCGCGATGAAGATCCGGAAAGGCGCTACTCTTTCGGGGCGGCACGGCTGTAGCGCAGAGGTCGTCGCGCCTTAGCAGCAAGCTGGAGGACGTCGGTTCGAATCCGACCAGCCGTGCCGCTTCCGCGATGGGGGGATGGATGGCTGTCAGCCCTGGTGGTGTCACGGGCGTCCCTGCCGAGCCGGATGTCGAGGCCTGTCTGCGGGTACTGGCCCAGGCGAGTACGGCGGACCCCGCCGATCCGCGCTGGGCGGCCGTGCACCAGGCCGTCGCCCAGGTCTACCGCGCGGGCAAGAAATCCCGGAAGGCCGCCCGCCACACCGACCGGAGGCAACGTGATCGGCAGGTCACCGCCGCCACCGAGCGCTACCGGCAGCAGGATCCCTCGCCGGACGCGCCCGCGAGCGGCGGCGTGCCAGCGCAGCGGGCTCTGCTCGGTGTCCGGCGGTGCTATGTCTGCAAGGCCGGCTACCGCGAGGTTCACCCCGACTACCACCTGCTCTGCCCCGAGTGCGCGCAGGAGAACCTCATCCGCCGCCACGCCCGATGCGATCTGCGGGGACGCCGGGCGGTGGTCACCGGAGGCCGGGTGAAGATCGGCTTTCAGGTGGCGCTGAAGCTGTTGCGGGACGGCGCCGAGGTGCTGGTCACCACCCGTTTCCCCGGCGATGCCGCCCGCAGGTTCGCGGCCGTGCGGGACTGCCAGGACTGGCTGGCGCGCCTGCACATCCACGGCGTGGACCTGCTCGACCTCGCCGGGGTGGCCGGTCTGCTCGACTCGGTGCACCAGCGCTTCGACCACCTCGACATCCTGGTCAACAACGCGGCCCAGACGATCCGCAGGCCCGCCGCCTACTACCGCGAGGTCCGCTCGGCCGAGAGCGAGCCACTGCGCGGACTCGCCGCGCGGATCGACGTGACGGGCGCCGTCGCGGCGTTACCCCCTGCCCTGCCGGGCAAGCCGGTCGCCGAACTGGAGTCTTTGTTCCCCGCCGGTCGCGCCGACGAGACCGGGCAACCGCTGGACCTGCGGGAACGTAACAGCTGGAGTCTGCGGCTGCACGAAGTGGAGCCCGCGGAGTGGCTGGAAGCGCAGTTGGTGAACGCCTTCGCGCCGTTCCTGCTCACTTCGCGGCTGCGCGGGCTGCTGGCGGCCTCGCCGTACCCCGACAGGTACGTGGTGCAGGTCTCGGCCATGGAGGGCAGCTTCTCGCGGACGCACAAGACCGTACGGCATCCGCACACGAACATGGCGAAGGCCGCCCTGAACATGCTGACCCGCACAGCCGCCGCCGACTACGCCGCAGCCGGGATCCACATGAACAGCGTGGACACCGGATGGGTGACCGACGAACGGCCGTATCCGGAGAAGACCGCGCAGCGCGCGGCGGGGTTCCGCCCGCCGTTGGACGTCATCGACGGGGCCGCGCGGGTGTACGACCCGATCGTGCGGGGTGTCGGCGGCCGGCCGGTATCCGGCCTGTTCCTCAAGGACTACCGACCGGTGGAGTGGTGAGCGTGAAGCAGACCCCCGTGCGCTGCCCGGCGATCGAGCACCCCGACGTGCCGCCCGCCGACCCGGCCGGGCTTGATCCGCTCCTGGCCCGGCTGGCCGACCCGGCCCCGGTCGAGACCGACGAGACCTTCCCCCTGGGCGCCCTGCGACCGGACGGCCGGGTGGACCTGTGCAAGCAGGGGCTCGGCCCGGCGGGGGTGCTCCGGCTGCTGCCCGTCGCCGCCGCCTCGCCGCACGCCCGCCACCTACTGCTGGGCACCAACGCCATCGGGAACTCGGGGGCGCGGGCGCTCGCCGACGTGCTGACGCCCGGGCACCGGGTCCACACGCTCTACCTCGGCTGCAACCGGATCGACGCCGCCGGGGCGCAGGCGCTGGCCGACCGCCTGGCCGAGGACGACACCGTCCGTGCCCTGTGGCTCAAGCGCAACCCGACAGGCGACGCGGGCGTCGCCGCGCTGGCCGCGATGCTGCGCCGCAACACCGCCCTCCGCACCCTCGACCTGGTCAATACCGGACTCACCGCCGAGGGCCTGACTGTCCTGGTCACCGCCCTGATGAACAGGCCATATCCGCTCGAACGCCTTTTCCTCGGCGGAAACGGCCTCAGTAGCGACGCCGCGCCACTGCTGGCCGCGCTGATCCGCGACACGGGCGTCCGCGAGCTCTACCTCCCGGCCAACCACCTGGGCGACGAGGGCGCGGCCACCCTCGCGGCCGCCGTCGATCCCGCCCGGCCGGTACGGCTCGGCCTGGGCGGCAACGGAATCGGCCCGTACGGCGCGCGGGCCCTGGCCGAGGCCCTGGACGGGATCGACTCCCTCGACCTGGGACGGCCCCCGTCGGAACGCGGCCTTGGCGCGCCCGCCAACATCACTGGCGACGCCGGGGCGGAAGCGCTGGCCACCGCCCTGCCCGGCAGCCCGCTCCGCCGCCTGGAACTCCGCCACACCGGGATCACCGGGCGCGGCGCGAAATCCCTGCTGGCGCACGTCCCCGCCGACACCCGCCTGGAGTACGTGGGCCTGGGCCCCGGCGTGCCACGCAAGCTGAAGCGCTCCTTCCGCCTGCGCCCAGCCGCCCCCGCCCATCCCGACCTGCGCGCGATCGGAAGCCTCTACCGTTGACCCTCTCCTGTCCACCCGAAGAGGCGGCGAGCTGGCAGCGGATCCGCCAGTACGCGGTGCCTCGCTCGATGATCGAACAGGCCACCGCTCACCGCCTGGCCGGGGACTGGCAGGGCGCCTGCGCCGCCGCCAACGTGGATGTCACGTTCACCCTGTCCGAGCTGGCCCAGGCGTACGGCCGGGAGTTCGCGGACGCGATCGAGGACGACCTCCACGCGTTCACCCCGGATCTGCTGCGCTGGCACCTCCCCCGGGTCCGGCACGGCTACTCGACCATCGAGCCCGGGCAGGTGATCATTCTCAGCTCGCCCCTGCCGGGCGGGCTGAGTCTTCACCTCACCGCACCCGTGTTTCCCGACGGGCCGCAACGGCTCACCCTGCGGGTCGGCGAGATCAGCCCCAGGCTGCGATCCCCCCACCGGCGCCACAACGTCCAGGACTGGTCCGTGGCGCGGCATCTGTGGGACGCATGGCACTCCGCCGACCTGCTTGAGCGCTGCGGAGGTGGCGACCGACCCCCGTTCTTCAACGCCGACGGCAGCCCGCGCGCGGTGCCGGCCACACCCCCCACCGGCGACGACCCGGCCGCGCACACGGAATGGGTGACCACGCTGCACGAGCGGGGCGAGATCGAGGCGGCCCTGGCCGCGGCGGACATCGAGTTCGAGACCACGGGGCCGGACATGCGGTGCTGGGAGTCCAACCCGTTCCGGGTTCTGGACTGGATCCCGCTGGCCCTCACCCGGCTCGGCCCGGAGACCCAGCGACTCGGCGGCCGCTGCTACCTCCGGTACCGGTACACCTCCCTGATGCTCGAACGTCACGAAGACACGGGACGCCTGCGCGTCAAGCTGATCAGGGACCACGACATCGGGGACCTCCCCCTGCTGGCGACCGCCTGCTGGCGACGTCTGCCCGACCTCGACCTGCTCCACCACGGCCGTACGGTTCCGGAGCGTCTGCACCCGCTGGTCCGCGACGCCCTGTTCCCCCGGCATCCGGCCGGTCCCGCCGGGCCGCCCGATCCCGAACCGCCCGCTCCGGTCCGGGTTCGGTGTCGTGGCGAGTGGCACGAGGTGCGTGCCACCGGCAGTACGCTCCACCTCCCGCACACCGAGGTGGAGCAGCAACGCGAGCGCGCCATGCGGGCGTTCGGCGGCGCGGTGGCCGGGTGCTTCGCCGTACAGCAGGCATGGACGTCCGGAACGGGATGGCTGCCCAAGGCCTTGCGCGCGCAGCGGAACGATTTCTTCCTGCGCGTCCAGCACGGGGACACCCCCGGAGTGCTGCGGCTCCTCGATGCCGGGATGTCCCCCCATCTACAGGACGGCAGGCGGCGGAACCTCCTGCACTCGCTCCACCTGCTCGACCATGAGCGGTTGCTCTCCCGGCTGCTCGCGGCGGGAGTGGACCTGGAGGCTCAGGACCATTTCGGACGTACGCCCCTGCACGTGGCCGTTGGCGACTACGGTTCGACGGCGCTGGTCCGGGCGCTGCTCGACGCCGGGGCGCGCATCGACGTGGTCGACGACGGGGGATGGTCCCTGGGTGACGGGTGGGCAGCCTGACCCTCCCGGAACCGGTGCGGATCGTCGCGGCGGCCAACCCGCCGTCGAGCGCCGCCGACGGCTGGCATCTGAGTCCGCCGCTGGCCAACCGGTTCGTCCACCTGCGCTGGACGCACGACTCTCGCACGGTCGCCCGCGGCCTGGCGGGGACCTGGCCCGCGGTGTCCATCCCCCGCGTCGACCCGGCCAAGGTGTCCGGCGCGGTCGCGCGCGCCCGGGGCGCGATCTCCGGGTTCCTCACCGCCCGGCCCGGCCTGGTGCACCACCTGCCCGCCGACGCCGAGGGCCGCGGCGGGGCCTGGCCGTCGCCGCGCACCTGGGAGATGGCGCTGCGACTGCTCGCGGTCGGCTATGCGACCGAGGCCAGTGGGGAGGCGAGCGGGGAGGCGCTGGCGGCCGCGCTGGTCGGCGCGGTCGGCGACGGCGCCGGCATCGAGCTGGTCGCCTACCTCGACCAGCTCGACCTGCCCGACCCCGACCGGGTGCTCGCCGACCCCGGCGCTTTCGCCCTGCCCACCCGCGGCGACCGGCAGCTCGCCTTCCTCACCGCCGTGGTCGCCGCCGTCCAGGGCGACCTGACGCGGCGCCGTTGGGAGGCGGGGTGGGCGGTGCTGGCCAAGGCCGTCGAGGCGGGCGTGCCCGACGTGGCGGCCAGGGCCGCCACAGACCTGGCGGCGCTGCGCGACACCGACTGGCCGGTGCCGAGCGGCATCGACGGCTTCCTCGACCTGCTCAAGCTCTCCGGCGCGCTGGGCTGACCGTGGACCGGGTCAAGCTGCTCGCCGCCCGCTACCGCGCGGCGACCGACCGGCCCTATCTCGCCACCGCCCTGTACGCGCTGTCGATCGTGCCCAGCGAGCGGGTGCCCACCATGGGCGTGGACCGGCACTGGCGCTGTTACGTGTCGCCCGCGTTCGTGGCCGCCACGCCCGTACCGGAGCTCGCCGCGGTCTGGATCCACGAGGTGGCGCACCTGCTCCGCGACCACCACGGCCGCGCCGACCGGCTCCCCGCCGCCGACCAGCGGGACCGGCTCCGGATCAACATCGCCCAGGACTGCGAGATCAACGACGACCTCCTCGCCGACCACCTGCCCCTGCCACCCGGCCGGATGGAGCCCGGCCTGTTCGGCCTGCCCACGGGAGGGCTGTTCGAGGAGTACGTCCCCCACCTGCCGTCGCAGACCCACCTGCTCGACTGCGGTTCCGGTGCGCACGGCCACGCGGTGCCCTGGGAACTCGGCGAGGGTCCCGCCCGGCTCGGCCCGGTCGAGGCGGACGCCCTCCGCCGCCAGACCGCCGAGGCGATGCGCGCCCACCGGCGGGCGCGGGGGACGCTCCCTGAGGGGTGGAGGCGCTGGGCGGACCAGGTTCTCGAACCTGTCGTGGACTGGCGGCGCATGCTGGCCGGAGCCGTCCGCGAGGCGGTCGCCTGGGCCGGTGGCGCGATCGACTACACCTACCGGCGCCCGTCCCGCCGTACGTCCGCCCTGCGCGGCGTCGTGCTGCCCAGCCTGCGCCGCCCGCTCCCGCGTGTGGCCATCGTCATCGACACCTCGGGCTCCATGGGCGAAGAAGAACTCGCCACGGCCCTGACCGAAGTCACCGGGGTGCTCCGCGAAGTCGGCGTCCGCGGCAACCGCGTCACCGTCCTGGCCTGCGACGCCGACGTCCACGCCGTCTCCCGGGTGACCTCCGTCGACCAGGTCACCCTCGCCGGCGGCGGTGGTACCGACATGCGCGTCGGCATCACCGCGGCCCTCGCCGCGCCCGACCGTCCCCACGTGATCATCACCCTCACCGACGGCCACACCCCCTGGCCTGCCGAACCCTCTTCCTGCCGCCTCATCGCCGTCCTGATCCGCCCCGACTCACTGGAGCCCCCCGCCTGGGTGGAAACCGTCCGCATTCCAGCACCGTGAGGTCGTGCTCACAGGCTGCGGGGTTCGTGGATTTCTCGGGGGGAGAGGTGCTCGAGTTCGGGGACGTATCTGCGGATGTAGTCGCCCTCGGGGTCGAAGCGTTTGGACTGGCGGAGTGGGTTGAGGACGCGGTTGGGGCGGGTGTCGTTGCCGGTGCCGGCGGACCATTGCCAGTTGCCGTAGTTGTTGGGGATGTCGCCGTCGAGGAGGAGGGCGGCGAAGTGGTCGGCGCCGATCTTCCAGTGCAGGCCGAGGGTTTTGGTGAGGTAGGAGGCGACGATCATGCGGGCTCGGTTGTGCATCCAGCCTTCGGCGGCGAGCTGGCGCATTCCGGCGTCGACGATCGGGACGCCGGTCATGCCTTCGCGCCAGGCCTGGGCGAGGTCCTCGTCGTGGCGCCAGTCGCGGTCGCGCGGGCGGTAGTCGCGCCGGGAGATGGCGGGGAAGGCGTGGGCGACCTGGTGGTAGAAGTCGCGCCAGCAGAGTTGGCGGACGAAGTCCTCGTTCCGGCTCGTGCGGCGGGCGAGTTCGAGGGGTGAGAGGCAGCCGAAGCGCAGGTAGGGGCTGAGCCGGGAGGTGCGGTCCCCGGCCAGGTCGTCGTGGCCGTCGGCGTAGTCGTCGAGGCGGTGGAGCCAGTGGTCCAGGCGCTGGCGGGCGGCGGTCTCCCCGCCCGGCAGGTATGGCCTGGGCGCGCCGTCCGGGATTTCGCCTGGTTCGAGGTCCGGTGGCAGCGCGATGCGTTCCTGCGCCGCCACAACCTCCCGCCAGCGGGTGTGCGACCAGACTCGCCAGTACGGCGTGAACACCTTGTAGTGATCCCCGTTGGCGGGCGTGAGCAGGCCAGGGGGAACCACGGTCACCCCTGGGAAGAGCCGGAGTTCCAGCCGTTCGGCGGCCAGGCGGCGTTCGCGTTTCCGGGCATATTCGCTCACGTCCGCCGAGGCGAACACGGCGGTGGCTCCAGTCTCGCGGGCGAGCTTCACCGTCTCCGCCACCGGATCCCCGTTGCGGACGATCAGGTCGCCACCGCGTTCGCGGAGCGAGGTACGCAGGTCGGCCAGGGACTCGGCCAGGAAGCCCACCCTCCCACGCGGGGAAATATCCGGATCGAGCACGAAAAGCGGGACCGCCTGCCGCGCCTGCGCGCAGGCTTCGGCGAGCGCCGGGTGGTCGTGAATCCGCAGGTCGCGGTTGAACAGCACGATGACGGTGTCCATCACGACAACACCCTTCGAGCGTCCTGCCCGGTGGGTTGCATCCACGTCCGGGCGGCGTCCGAAGTAGCCGATATGCGCGTCCAGGCGACACCCGGAGAACTCGGCGTCCCACCCAGCGGTGTCCGAAGGATGCGGTGAGCCTCCGACACGGCATGATTTGTCAGTCACGACCTTGGTCGACCAGGAACGTCCGGGACGGAGGTGAACCACGCTCATGGCGGACGAGGACAGCTCCCCGAGTTACGGGATCGGGGCGGTCGCGCGGCGGCTCGGGGTGCCCGCGCCCACGTTGCGGACCTGGAACCTCCGGTACGGCATCGGGCCGAGTTCCCGGAGTCCCGGCGGCCACCGGCGGTACGGGGCGCTCGATCTGCGCCGGCTGGAGGAGATGAGCCGCCTGATCAAGGCGGGCGTGCCACCGGCGGAGGCCGCGCAGGCGGCCCTGCGCATCCGGTCGCTTCCGGTGGAGCCGCAGGCGGGAACACCAGGGGGGCGCGGGGGCGAGGAGGAATCGGCGGTCCCGGCACCCACCGCGGATCGCGAGGCCGGTGCGGAAACGGCGGCCCAGGCCGGTCGCGAGGCTGGTGCGGAAACGGCTGTCCCGGCGGGTCGCGGGGTCGGCGAGGGGCCTGCGCATCCGGCGTTCCTGGCGGAGATCCCCCCGGCGTCCCGGGAACGTTCGGTCGAGCGGGAGGCCGGGCGGCTGGGGCGGGCCGCGATGGCGCTGGACTCGTGGACGGTGTCGGAGATCGTCGCCTGGGGTCTGAGCAGGTTCGGGGTGGCCGAGACCTGGGACCGGCTGGTCCGGCCGGTGTTCGCGGCGATCAGCCGGCGGCAGGCCGCCACGGGCGTCGGGGTGGATGTGGAGCACCTGTTCACCGAACGGCTGATGACGGCGTTCGGCGCGTTGATCGGGCGGCCCGCGCGGCCGATCCATCCCCGTCCGGTCCTGCTCGCCTGCGCCGAGGACGAGCAGCACAGCCTGCCGATCTTCGCGCTGGCCGCCGCCCTGGCCGCGGAGCACGCGGTGGAGGTCCGGGTGCTGGGCGCGCGCACGCCGTACTCGGCGCTGGCGGACGCGATGCGGCGGCTCGGCCCCGCCCTGGTGGTCGTCTGGTCGCAGCGGGCGGAGACAGGCGACCCCGAGCCGCTGACCCGGCTGCCGGTGCTCCGCCCGCCCAGCCCGCTGCTGACCGGCGGCCCCGGCTGGTACGGCGTCCCGCCCACGATCACCCACCTGACCTCGATGAACGAGGCGATCTCCCGGATTCTCGCGGCGCTGCGCTGATCACTGCTGTTCCTTGCATAATCGGCCACGGGCGACTATGAATAGGTTTTGAGTAAGTTTCCCAGTTGGGAGGTCGTCATGAAGCTGGGCCTCCGCCTCGCGGCAGGCGAGGAAGACGCGGTGACGGAGTGTTTCCGGGAGCACGCCGCGCTCGTCCGGGCCTACCTCCGCCACTTCGTGCCGCCCCAGGACGTCGAGGACGTCTCGCAGGTCGTCTTCGCCGAGGTCTGGCGGTGCCGCGGCCGCTACGACCCGGCCCGCAGCCTGGAAGGGTGGTTGCAGGGCATCGCCCGCAACCGGGCGATCGACTACCTGCGGGCCCGCCCCCCTGCCGCCGTCCCGCTCGACGCGGCGCCGGAGCCGAGCGAGGATCTGGACCTGCCCGCCCGCCTCGACCAGCGGGACGCCGTGCGGCGCGCGCTGGCCGGGCTTCCCGCCGCGCAGCGGCAGGCCATCGAGCTGGCCTACTACGGGCAGCTGACCCAGCGGGAGATCGCCTCCCGGCTGGACGTCCCGCTCGGCACGATCAAGGCGCGGACCGCGCGGGCCCTGCACCGGCTGGCCGCGCTGCTCGACCGGGCGGCGGCGTGATCCGGCCGAAGGTGGCGGTGTCGAGCTGCCTGCTGGGCGAGCTCGTACGGTTCAACGGGGGTCACAGCAGGGACAGGTTCCTGACGGGGGAGCTTGCGGAGTACGTGGACTGGGTCCCGGTCTGCCCGGAGATGGAGGCCGGGGGGTCGTCGCGCGGGCGGGCACGCTGCCGCGGGACGAACTCGCCGACGCCTACGCCGCCGCCTTCCGGTCCGCGATGAGCCGCAGGACCACCGTCGGTCGCCACGTCAACGTGCTCCACCACTGCCTGGGCATGGTGGGCGCGGGCGTCGACCCGGTCCGCCGCGCCGACCTGCTGGCGGTGATCGACGCCTACCGGGCCAGGGAGGTCGCGCTGAGCGTGCCGGTGGCGCTGCTGCTCCACCACGCCAGGGGCGAGGCCGCCGCCTACGTCCGGGATCAGACGTATTTCGCGCCCTATCCGTCAGGTTTGGGGTTGCGCAACCACGTGCCGGGTTGATCCGGCGGCGAGCAGGTACTGGGCCAGGATGTAGGTGGACATCACCAGCAGGTCGCCGTACAGGATCTCGATCTCGGCGAGGCGGAATGCGATCAGCGTGTCGGAGAGCAGGAAGAGGCCGCCGCCGATGCCGGCGGTCGCGTTGCGCCAGAGCGAGGTGACGGCGGTGGCGGTGAGCAGCAGGGAGTACCCGGCGATGGGCACTTGGAGCTCGCCCAGCCGGTGCCAGAGCAGCACGATCAGCACCAGCCAGACGAGGGCGTAGACCCCGGCGACCGCCCAGTCCCTGACGATGTCGCTGCGGAGGAACATCGTCACGTAGCAGAGGTGGGCCAGCCCGAAGCACACCATGCCGGGCAGGAACAGGCCGTCCACCTGCAACCCGATGTCCCCGAGGGTGGACCAGAACAGTGCCGCCACCAGCAGCCGGGACCCGCCCCGCGCGATCACCCACCCGGCCAGGAACGGCATGAGCAGGGCCTTGCTCACCCACTCCACCGGCGCTATCCCTAGCGCCAGGGACCCGAGGTGCACCCCCGCACACCCCCAGAACAAAATCCCGAAATTTCGGGTCATGGTGGCTGACCTGGCGATCGACATGGACGGATCGTAATTAGTTGCCCTCGTACCCCAAAAGGGGTGATAGATCACGATCAGGACAGCTGGATCACGGCGAGGGAGAGCGGCGGCAGGTGGAGGTCGGCGCCGTGCAGGGCGATGCCCTCGTCGGAGGCGAGCAGCAGGTGTCCGGGCGCGAGCCGTACCGGGACGGGGAACTCCCCGACGTTGACCGCGACCCGCACCGAGCCCCGCTCCACCACGATCCAGTGCCGGTCGTCGTCGTACCGTACCCGGACCCGGTCCAGCCGGGGGTCGGTCAGGTCGGGATGGGACTTGCGGAGCGCGATCAGGTCCCGGTACCAGCCCAGCAGCGAGGCCGCGCCGTCCTCCGACATTTCCGACCAGTCCAGCTTGGATCGAAGGAAGGTCTCCTCGTCCTGCGGATCCGGGGCCTTCCAGTCGTAGCCGAAGCCCTCGAACTCGCGCCGCCGCCGCTCCCCCTCCCCCTCGGCCAGCTCGGGCTCGTGGTGATCGGTGAAGAAGTAGAACGGCGTCCCGGCCCCCCACTCCTCCCCCATGAACAACATCGGCGTGAACGGCGAGGTGAGCAGCAGCCCGGCCGCCAGCCAGAGCCGCTCCGGGCGCATGCGGTCCCCCAGCGGCCGGTTGCCGATCTGGTCGTGGTTCTGCACACAGCAGACGAACCGGTACCCGGGCAGGTCCCCGGCGGGGCGGCCGTGCGAGCGCCCGCGGAACGAGGAGTAGCTCCCGTCGTGGAAGTACGCCGAGGTCAGCACCTTGGCGACCGCCCCGAGCGAGTGGAAGTCGGCGTAGTAGGCGTGCGTCTCGCCGGTGACCGCCACGTGCAGGGCGTGGTGCACGTCGTCGTTCCAGGTGGCGTGCAGGCCGTACCGGGTGATCAGCGCGGGGTCGTTCAGGTCGGATTCGGCGATCAGCGTGAGCGGGCGGCCGAGCGTGGTGGCCAGCGCCTCGACCTCCCCGGCCAGTTCCTCCAGGAAGTGCACCGCGCGCTTGTCGTGCAGGGCATGCACCGCGTCCAGCCGGAGGCCGTCGATGTGGTAGTCGCGCAGCCACTGCAGCGCGTTCTCGATGAAGTACCTGCGGACCACGTCCGAGTGCCGTCCGTCGAGGTTGACGGCCGCTCCCCAGTACGAACCCCGGTAGTCATGCAGGTAGGGGCCGAACTTGGCCAGATAGTTCCCGGACGGGCCGAGGTGGTTGTAGACGACGTCCAGGATCACGCCGAGCCCGGCCCGGTGGCAGGCGTCCACCAGCAGCTTCAGCCCGTCGGGACCGCCGTAGTCCTCGCGCACCGCGTAGAGATCGACTCCGTCGTACCCCCAGTTGCGCCGCCCGGGCACAGGGGCCACCGGCATGATCTCGATGAAGTCCACGCCCAGGTCGACCAGGTGGTCCAGCCGCTCGATGGCGCTCTCGAAGGTTCCTTCGGGGGTGAAGGTGCCGATGTGCAACTCGTAGATGACCGAGCCGCGCAGGTCCCTGCCCCGCCAGTCCTGGTCCCCCCAGGTGAACCGGGCGTGGTCGTACACCCGGCTCGGTCCCGTCACCCCGTACGGCTGACGCCGCGTGCGCGGGTCGGGGAACGGGCCCTCGCCGTCCACGTGGAAGGCGTAGTCCGTGCCGTGTTCGTCCCCGGGAGCCCGCCACCACTCCCCTTCGGCGGTCATCACCCGCCGGACGCCGTTGCTCTCCAGTTCCACGCGGGTCGCGTGCGGCGCCCAGACCTCGTACATGCCGCTCCCGGAAATCGACTATCCCACCTATTTCCCATCGGGCTCAGCGGGTATTCCGTTCCAGAATTGCAACGGGGTAACGGGCGAGCAGGTGCGCCATCGGGATGAGCCCGGTGTGCTCCACGTCGGTCAGCAGGTCCACCCAGTTCCCCGGTGGCAGCCGGAGCGTCTGGCTCCCCCAGCCGCCCGCCCGCTCCAGCTTCATCGGCAGCCGGGTCGCCACCGCCACCGCCCGGTCCCCGCGCGCGAACGCGATCGCGTGCTCGTCCGCCTCGATCGGCTGGTACGGCAGGCCGGGCTCCAGCCGTTTCCGCAGGTGGAGCGCGGCGCGGGTGACCCTGAGCTTCTGCCCGTCCCAGCTGTCGTCGGGAGCCGCCAGCAGGGCCCGCCGTGCCGCGTAGTCGACCGGGCGGCGGTTGTCGGGGTCGACCAGGGAGAAGTCGGTGATCTCGTTGCCCTGGTAGACGTCCGGAATGCCGGGCATCAGCAGCTGGACCACCTTCTGCCCGAGCGAGTTGACCCGCGCGTACTTGTCCACCACGGCGGTGAAGGCGGCCACCGAGTACCCGCAGAGCTCGATCGCCTTGGCGGCGAACTCCCGCAGCGCCGTCTCGTACCCCTGATCCCGGTTCTGCCAGGAGATCGAGGTCTTCGCCTCCCGCGCCGCCTTGAGCAGATATTTCGTGAAACGGTGGGTGCTGATGGGCCAGGCCGCCATCAGCGTCTGCCAGGCCAGATAGTCCAGCTTCGGATCGAACCGCACCGCCGCCGTCCAAGAATCCACCGCATCAGCCCATATATCCGGCATTTCGGAAATGACGGATAGGCGGGCCCGGACGTCCTCCGACCGTTTCGTGTCATGCGTGGAGAGCGTGGTCATCGTGGTCGGCCGCAGCTCCGCGCAGAACGCGTGGAACTCCTCCGGCGCCACCCCGAACCGGTCCGGCTCCCCGCCCACCTCGTTCAGGCAGGCCAGCGGGAACCACCGGTAGAGCGCGGTGTCCTCCACCCCCTTGGCCATCACCGGACCGCAGGTCTGCTGGAACCTGGTGACCGCCGTGGCGGGCCCGTTCAGCACCAACTGCGCCACCCGCGCCACCGCCGCCGGGTCGGCGTGCCCCGCCGCCTCCCAGGCCGCCGCCTGGATCACCCGGCCCGCCTCGGCGTCCGGCGGCTCCCCCGGGTTCACGTACGCCCGGTAGACGGGCATCGCCACCAGCAGCTCCACCAGCGCCTCCCGCAGCCCCGGCTCCCCGAGGTCGAGCGCCAGCCGGTCCACCTCGCCGCGGAAGAACAGCTCGATCACGTGCTTCTTGCCCTGGTACTTGACCAGCTCGTAGTCGTCGGGCATCCCCGTGTGCCGGGTGAAGGTCGCCACCAGCGCGTCCCGCGCGGCCGGGTCCACGAACAGCCGGGTCACCATGTTGAGCGCGTCGTAGCCGGTGGTGCCATCGCAGTCCCAGTCGGCCGGCAGCCGCTCGCCGTCCATCAGGATCTTCTCCACCCAGACCGGCCCCGGCACCCGCTCGCGCAGCCGCCGCAGGTACCCACGCGGGTCGGCGAGCCCGTCCGGATGGTCCACCCGGAGCCCGTCGATCACCCCGTCCGCGACCAGGCCCAGCATCACCTCGTGGGTGGCCTCGAACACCGCCGGATCCTCGGCCCGGAGCCCGATCAGCGACGAGACGTCGAAGAACCGCCGGTAGCCGGGCGAGTCCCGCCAGGAGACCAGCCGGTAGTGCTGCGCGGTGATCAGCTCGTCCAGCGGCAGCTCCTCGGTCCCGGCCCGGAGCGGGAACACGTGGTCGTGGTAGTGCAGCAACCCGCCAGACACGCTGAACGTGGCGTCGTCCCCCAGCACCGGCAGGTCCACCGGCCAGGTCAGGTCGAACCAGTTCGCGTACGGGGAGTCCGGCCCCTCCTTCAGCACCGACCAGAGCGGGGCGTTCTCCGACTCGGGCACCGGCACGGTCATGTGGTTGGGCACGATGTCGGCGATCAGCCCGATCCCGCGGCCCGCCAGCGCGAGCAGCCCCGGCCGGCCGCCGAACTCCGCCCTGATCCTGGAGTGGTCGGTGACGTCGTACCCGTGCTGCGAGTCCCGCACCGACTGCAGGACCGGCGACAGGTAGACGTGCCCGACCCCGAGTTCCCGCAGGTAGTCGAGGAGGCCGGCGAGCTCGCGGAAGCCGGACTCCGGCGTCAGCTGCACCCGGTAGGTCGACGTGACAGCGTCCATACCGTCCCTTCTGTCCTTTCCGGCCGGGCTAATGCGTGGATTCCCTGCGGAGCACCCGGACCGACCGCCCCGCCACCTGCACGCCCTCACCGGCCCGGCAGTACCGGGTGTCGGTGCTGATCGGCACGGCGGTGTCCAGTTCGGTCCGCCACATCTCGCCGTAGTCCTTCGGGACGGTGAAGGTGATCACGTCGTGGTGGGCGTTGAAGAGCAGCAGGAACGAGTCGTCGGTGATGCGCCGCCCGCGCCGGTCCGGCTCGGTGATCGCGTCCCCGTTCAGGAACACGGCCAGCGCCCGCGCGTACCCGTTGTGCCAGTCGGTGTCGGTCATCTCGGTCCCGGACGGAGTCAGCCACGCGATGTCGCTCAGCTGGTCGCCCGAGCCGCGGGCCGGACGCCCGTAGAAGAACCGGCGCCGCCGGAAGACCGGATGCTCCCGGCGCAACCGGGACAACCGCCGGGTGAAGTCGAGCAGTAACCAGTTCTCGTGCTGCCAGTCCACCCAGCTGGTTTCGTTGTCCTGGCAGTAGGCGTTGTTGTTGCCCTGCTGGGTGCGCCCGAGCTCGTCCCCGTGGGAGAGCATCGGCACGCCCTGCGACAGGAACAGCGTGGCCAGGAAGTTCCGCTTCTGCTGCTCCCGCAGCTGCGCCACCGGACCGGTGGCCGGGCCCTCCACCCCGCAGTTCCAGGACCGGTTGTCGTTGGCGCCGTCCCGGTTGTCCTCGCCGTTGGCCTCGTTGTGCTTGTCGTTGTACGAGACGAGATCCTCAAGCGTGAACCCGTCGTGGCAGGTCACGAAGTTGATGGAGGCGGCCGGGCGGCGGCTGTCATCCTGGTAGAGGTCGCTGGAGCCGGTCAGCCGCGACGCGAACTCCGGCAGCCGGGCCGGCTCCCCCCGCCACAGGTCCCGGATGGTGTCCCGGTACTGCCCGTTCCACTCCGTCCACCGGGCCGGGAAGTTGCCCACCTGGTAGCCGCCCGGCCCGACGTCCCAGGGTTCGGCGATCAGCTTCACCTGGGAGAGCACCGGATCCTGCTGGACCAGGTCGAAGAAGGCGCTCAGCCGGTCCACGTCGTGCAGTTCCCGGGCGAGCGAGGCGGCCAGGTCGAAGCGGAAGCCGTCCACGTGCATCTCCGTCACCCAGTACCGCAGCGAGTCCATGATCAGCTGGAGCGCGTGCGGGGAGCGCATGAGCAGGCTGTTGCCGGTTCCGGTGGTGTCCATGTAGTGCCGCCGGTCGGACTCCACCAGCCGGTAGTAGTTGGCGTTGTCGATGCCGCGCATGCTCAGCGTCGGGCCCAGGTGGTTGCCCTCGGCCGTGTGGTTGTAGACCACGTCGAGGATGACCTCGATGTTCGCCTCGTGCAGCGCTTTGACCATGGCCTTGAACTCCAGCACCTGGCCACCCCGCTCCCCCGAACTGGAGTAGGCGTTGTGCGGCGCGAAGAACCCGACCGTGTTGTAGCCCCAGTAGTTGGTCAGGCCGCGCCGCTCCAGCACGTGGTCGGTGACGAACTGGTGGATCGGCATCAACTCGATCGCCGTCACCCCGAGGCTGGTCAGATGGTCGATGATCTCCGGGTGCCCGAGGGCCGCGTAACTTCCCCTGATGCGCTCGGGAATCCGCGGATGGTTGATCGTCAGCCCCTTGACGTGCGCTTCGTAGATCACCGTGTCGTGGTAGGGCGTCTGCGGGGGCCGGTCGTGGCCCCACCCGAAGAACGGGTTGATCACTACCGAGCGCGGCACGTAGGGCGCGGAATCCTCGTCATTGCGGCTGTCCTGCGCGCCGAAGGTGTACCCGTACACGGCCTGGTCCCAGCGCACACCGCCCTCGATGGCCTTCGCGTACGGGTCGATCAGCAGCTTGTTCGGGTTGCACCGCGCCCCCTGCTCCGGCTGGTACGGCCCGCGCACCCGGTACCCGTACCGTTGCCCCGGCTGCACCCCCGGCAGGTAACAGTGCCAGACGAACGCCTCCACCTCGCTCAGCGGAACCCGTTCCTCCGCCCCGTCCTCATCGAACAGACAGAGCTCCACCCCGTCCGCCACCTCGCTGAACAACGCGAAGTTGGTCCCCGCCCCGTCGTAGGTGGCACCCAACGGGTACGGATCCCCTGGCCAGATCTCTCGCATACTCTCCATGCTCCACGCCATCGCCACTGTTTGCCCAGTGATCCCGTGTTACACCCAGATGTCCAGCACGGCGGCGAGGTTCACGGAGATCTTTCCCCTTCGGCTTGTGAGGATTGACAGCCCAGGCCAATGTGTTGGTTAACCTTCACGCCCCCATCGCGGTCGCCGATGATTGGGGGCATGGCAGAGAGACCCTCTGTACAACCGGGGACCGGACCGCTCGCGCCGGAGTTCTCCGGGATCGATCCGGCTCTGATGAACGACTTCATCACCGAAATGGAGCGGGCCGGACAGGCCATCGCCGAGCAGGCCGAGCACATCCGCCGAGAACTGGCCGCCGTCGATCTGCCTGCCGCCGGGCTTGCGCCCATCCGGGAGATCGGCGGCTGGGCCGAACAGCAGGTGCCCCAACTGCGACAGCGAGTGGCTGCCATCGCCGCTCCCGTGCCCGGAATTCTCGGCCTTTTCGATGGAGGACTGCGACCGTATCGGGAGGCCTCACTACTCACCCCCGCCGAAGCCCAGCGCCAGGGCACCGAACTGGGCAAACGACTGCTGGCCATCGATCCAGACGAGTTCCGCCTGATAGGGCCGTACGCCCCCGACCGCATAGCCACCCTGCTTGAGGAGTTGGCGGCACATCAGCACGACGCCGTCTTCACCGCCGCGTTCTTCGGAGCTCTTGGCCCCGCCGGGATCCGTCAAGTGACCCCCACTCTGAAACGTCTGTCCAAGGACGGGCGGCCGGATGCTCTCCTCACCCTCGGTACGGCTTTCGCCACCGCGATCACCGGCGAGGCGAAGGTTCCCGGCTTCGCCGCGGTGCGAAAAGCGGTGGAGAACATGAAGCCCGAGAACGCGAAAGACATGGAGGCCTTCGCCACCCTGCTGAGCCACGGCAACTACCCGGACGTCTGGCTGGCCCAACTCGCTCTGCCCGTGTTGCGGCCCGAGAGCGGAGCCAGTAGCTCAATCCTGTCCGGGATGCTCAACGCGTTGGGCAACAACCCAGCTGCCGCCCGCCTGGTGATCGGCTCAATGGCCAAGCTCAGTCCCCTCCCCGCCCTGCCAACCCTTGGCCTGCCATTCGGTCAGCTTCCACAGTCCCCGGAGAAGTGGGATAAGCGGCCCGAGTTGGTGGCTTTT
This sequence comes from Acrocarpospora catenulata, assembly GCF_018476525.1. Taxonomy (GTDB): domain Bacteria; phylum Actinomycetota; class Actinomycetes; order Streptosporangiales; family Streptosporangiaceae; genus Acrocarpospora; species Acrocarpospora catenulata. The sequence continues at coordinate 9,532 of NZ_JAHCST010000018.1, read as the reverse complement.
CTCAAGGGGTTCAACGAGCGGGCGATGAGTTCGCCGGAAATGTCGGACGCCTTCGGCAGACTCCTGGCCGCGGCCTCCGGTGCCTATGACGAGCGGGACGGCAAACACAGCCAGGAAGCGGCGTTCTTCGCCTACACCGTGATGACCACGGTGGACGAATGGCGGTTGAACGATGCGATCAAGATTCATCTGGGGGAGATCGCGGGAGCGTACGCGACCGAGATCACCCTGGGCGCGAACCTCAACGACGCCGATATGGCCAAGGAAAGCGCACTGCAGGTTGCCCCCGGTCTGTTCGAGTGGATGTCCATTCCGGGGCTGCGTGGTGCTTTCCGGTTGAGTCCCGAGGACACCTTCCGCTTCATGACCACATTCGCCGACGGCGAGGAGGCGCGGCTTCGGCTGGACGAGGGCATGGGAAGAATGCTCTTCAGAGTTCTTCCCATCGTGTCCAATGCCGTGAAAAGCAGCGGAAATATCCAGCCGATGGACAGCTTTTTCAAGGCAATCGGCAATGTCCGGGGCACCGAACTGGCGGCTGCGGTCCGGGTGCCCGAACTCAAGGACAAGCAGATCGAGGACGCCGAAAAAGCCGAGAGTCTCCTCGCGGGGATTGCCATGGCGGCTCTTGGGCTGGTTCACCCCTTGTCCGCCATCCCGCTGACCTGGACCGTGTTGTCCACTGGGGTCTCCGTCTACTACACCTACGGCCGGGATCCCAAAAAGGAGGCGGAGCAGCTCCTGAAGTCGGACGATGCGGAGATGTTGGGGCGTCGCCAAGCTACGGCCCAGCTTCTCATGAAGCAAGGATTCGCCCCCCAGGTGCCCCCCGCGGGTGTCATCGCCGACTCAAATGGCGAATTTCTCCCGTTCGCAGATATTTTGAAACAAGGCATGGCTGGACAGAAGGCCTTCGACCAATGGATGGTCGACAATGGTATGGGAAAAGGCAACCCGCTGGCCCTGGGAGAGCTGTCCGCACAGATTTCGGATTCCTTCAGCGGCGGAAAGGATGTCGGGTTCAGGCGTTGGAAGAATTATGCAAACGCGGATCTCATGACCGACTGAGGCACTCAGTCTCGCCCTGCACCGAATAAGTTCCGTCAGTGGACTTCAGCAGGATGGCTGTTTTCGTGGATTCGTTTTCCATGCGAATCGGCTCGTCCAGGACGTCGGTGAGGGCGTAGTCGGCGACCCGATCCATAGCGCCTATCATGATGTAGTTCAGAGTGCTGGGTTCCCGCTCCGGCGCGGAATCCAGACCAGTGGCAGCAAAGGTGCGTTTAACCTCGTCGTTCCCGCAGGGAACATCCTTACCTCCAGGATCGGTGACCTGGATGTTTCGAGCACGTACCTCTTCGAGCAGTTTAAGGATGTCTTTCTTCAGGGTTTCGCCCGCCTCGGCGGCCGTTGGTTCCTGTTCACGGGGGGAGCCAATCATGTACAGCGCGGTCACCACAACCAGAGCGGCCACCGCAAGTATCGCGCCGATCCGTACGAGAAGGCGTCGGTTGGAACGGGGCATTGGGTATCCTCCGAAGAGTCGGCCGTCTGAGCGCACCATCTCATATCGCCGGGGACAGCGCGCAGCTGTTTCAGGGAGAGAGGGAAACATTGGCCCCCGAACCACAGGACATGGTGCCCAATCCCCGTAGGGAGGAATTGCTGCGGGCGCTGACGAAGGTGCGGGCACACGCGGCACAGCTGGAGACGGCCCTGGATCCGGCCCATGCGGCGTTCACCGGCCAGGCGGTGTGGGTGGGCCCGGCGGCGCGGGATTTCACCGAGGAGCTGGCCGGGCGCAGGGCTCGCCTGCGGGTGCTCACCCAGCGAATTGTCGAAGACCTGGAGAGTGAGCTGCGGACTGCGCCCGAGAAGGTGACACGGTCCTCAGCCACGCGGTGAGGGCCGCCGGGCACGTTCACCATTCCGCTGCGCCGGGCTTATGAGGCGGTCTGTCGGATGGTCTCGAAGGTGCGGGAGATGCGGTGGCCCGTGATGGTGGGGCCGTGGGCGGTGGTGATGGCGGTTAGTTCCATGGTGGCGATGTGGTCGAGGTAGTGGCCGAAGCGTGCCTGGTCCAGCCAGGCGTGCCAGGGGCTGAGGGTGGTGGCGAAGTGGTGGATGGCGTCCAGGTGGTCGTCGGCGGGGAGGTCGGTGGCGTTGGTGGTGGGGGTCTGGGTCACGGCGCCGAAGCAGTCGGCTGACCAGTAGACGCCGCTGCGGTCGTCGTACAGGCCGTAGGTGGTGGGGGCGTCGTAGAGCGGGGGGCGGACGGCGGTGAGGACGCGGTCGCCGGCCTGGAAGGACTCGCCGTCGGTGATCGGGCGGGAGCGCTGGTGGGTGGGCGCGTGGCGGGAGGGGGCGGTCACCAGGGTGGCTTGGGGGCAGAGGTTCAGGGCGACGAGGAGGTTGCCGATGTGGTCGGGGTCGGGGTGGCTGATGAAGATCCAGCGTACGTCGGGTGGGTCGACTACGGAGAAGACGTCTTCCAGCCAGGTATCGCGGTGCTCGGCCGCGCCCGTGTCCACCAGCACCGGTTCGCGGCCCGTGATCACCATCGAGTTCACGTAGCCGAATCCGCCCGGCTGCGGGACGAGGCGGGGAATGAGCACGGTGTCGGGTGCGACGCGGTGTGGTCCTAGCATGCCGACACCTTCGCGGAGCGGGCTTGAGGGCGGCTTGGCTGCCACTTGCCGGCGGCGTCTCAGGGCTGGGGCAAGCCGGCTCGGTTGATGAAATCCAGGGCCGCTGCGCGGTGCCTGGCGGCGTCGGCTGGGCGGTTGAGGGTTTCGGCGAGGCGGGACAGGCAGAGGTCGGTGATCGACCAGCCGAGGAGGCGGCCCGTGTTGGGGAGGAGGCGGGTGTAGAGGGCCTCGGCGGCGGTGCGATCGGCGAGGGTGTGGCAGATCTGGGTAAGGGTGTCGGGGATGAAGCGGTAGGTGAGGTCTCCGTCGATACCCGCGAAGCCGTCTTCGGAGAAGGTGGCGAAGAGCTTTCTGGCCTGGTCGATGTGACCGAGGTCGAGGAGGACGTGACAGCGGAGGATGGTCCACGCCGGCTGGTCGGCAAGGGCGGCCATCGCACCGTCGGCAAGGGTGGTCGTCGCGCCGCCGACAAGGGCGGCCGTCACACCGTGGGCGGTCGTCGCACCGTCGGTAAGGGTGGTCGTCGCACCGTCGGCAAGGGTGGTCGTCGCGCCGTGGGCGGTTGTCGTCTTGTCGGTGGGGTCGGTGGTCGCCTGGGTGATGAGGGTGAGGGCTTCGGCGGGGGCGCCGTGTAGGCGGGCGGACAAGGCGCGCATGAGGAGGGCGCGGAGGCGAGGGCCGTTCTGGCCGAGGGCGCCGTCGGGGTGGATGCGGGCGGCCTGGTCGGCTTCGGCGATGGCGGTGTCCAGGTCGCCGGCGAGGTAGGCGCGGATGGCCGCCTGCCAGGTCGCCAGGCCGATCAGTGCGGGTTGGCGGAGTTCGGTGGCGGTTTCGCGGAGCCAGGACAGTATCGGGTCGGCCTCGGTGAGACGGCCTTCTGCCACCAGTTCGACGTAGGCGGCTTCGCGGGCCAGCCAGTCGTCCACCAGGTCGCCGGTGGCGCGGGCGGCTTCCGCCATGCGGGCGATGATGGCCTGCCGTTCGGTGGTGGAGGCCAGCCCTCGGGAGAGGATCTCGGTGGCGCTCAGCGCGCGGAGCAACGCGCGGTCGTCGGTCGCCTCGGTGACGGCGCGGGCGGCCAGTTCGCGACTCTCCGCGAGCGGGCGGGTGAAGGCGCCCATGATGGCGGAGGCGGCCAGCAACGGCGAGCGCCAGCGGTCCCCGGCGTCGTCCCGGAGGGCCAGGTCGATGCGGGCGACCAAGGCCTCCGAGGCGGTCCACTCCTCGTACATGGCCCACAGCAGCGGGTCGGCGAAGCCGAGCGCGGCCCGGGCCAGGCGTTCGCCGTCGCCGAGGGTGTCGGCGAGGGCGGCGGCCTCGTCCAGTACGGCGTGCACACGCGAGTTGAGCCCGGCAGCCGCGAGCGCCTCGGCCAGCTCGATGAGCAGGTCGCAGCGGAGGGCCAGGTCGGTCACCGGGAGCTGGCCGGTCAGCTCTGCCGCCGAGGCCAGATGGGCGGCCGCGTCCTCGTACGCGAACTGGTCGCAGGCGTGCCGGGCGGCCTGGCGGGCGTAGTCGATGGCCTTGGCCGCCATGCCGGAGATGACCAGCCCCTCCCGGTAGTGGTAGGCGAGCTCGGCCAGATGTGTGCCCCGCCGTTCCAGCACGGCCGCCACCTGGGCGTGCATGCGGCGGCGGCGCAGCGGGGCCAGCCCGTCGCGGAGCACCTCGCGCACGATGTCGTGGCTGAAGGCGTAGGAAAGCGAACGTTCGGTCAGCAGCCGGGCCCGTACCGCCGCGTCCAGCACGTCGAGCACCTGGTCGCGGGGCAGGCCGAGCACGTCCAGCACGTCGAGCAGCACGCCGAGCTCGGTCTCCCTGCCGATCAGCGCGGCCGTGCTGAGCACGTCGTGGGCGCCGGGCGGCAGCGCGGCCAGCCGCCCCCTGAGCACGTCGGCCACCGCGCCGGGCGTCTGTTCGCCGGAGCCGAGCAGGCCGAGGTAGAAGGGGTTCCCGCCGGTCTGGCGGTGCTCACGCGCGGCCAGGGCGGGGTCGGCGCCGGACCGGGCCAGGTATTCGGCCACCGCCTCCTCCGAGAGCCCGCCGAGCGTCACCCGCTCCACGTGCGGCAGCCGGGAGAGCGCGGCCAGGGCCCGGGCCAGCGGCTCGCCCACCTCGGTGTCCCGGTAGGTGGCCAGCACGGTCAGGTCGGGGCAGGCCCGGGTGGCGGCCAGGAACTCCAGCAGCCGGAGCGAGGAGGCGTCCGCCCACTGGAGGTCGTCCAGCACCACCAGCACGGGCCCGCCACCGTTGAGCAGCCGGGCCACCGCCTCGTACATCGGGAACTCGCCGGTGGCGCCGGTGATCTCGGTCAACTCGCCGTCCCGGCCGGTCAGCTCGCGCAGCGCCTGCACCCAGGGCCAGAACGGCGGCGCGCCGCCCCCGTCCCAGCAGCGCCCGAAGGCCACCCGCTGGTCGGGGACGCTCCAGGCCACCTCCTCGACCAGGCTGGTCTTGCCGATGCCGGGCTCCCCCGCGACCAGCGCCACCCGGTGCCCTGGCCGCTCGACGGCCCGCCGCAGCTGCGCGGTCTCGGCGTCCCGCCCGATCACTCCGCCCGGCCCCGCAGGTTCGGGCACCGGGCTGGCCGGGGTGGGTATGAGCCCGGGGTCCTGGGCGAGGATGCGGGACTCCAACTCCCGGGAGCGCGGATCGGGGTCCAGGCCCAGCTCGCCGACCAGCAGCCGCCGCCCCTCGGCCAGCAGGGCCAGCGCGTCGGCCTGCCGTCCTCCCTGGTAGAGGGCGTGCGCGCCGAGCCGCCGCAGCCGCTCCCTGGTCGGGTACGCGGCGACCAGCCGGGCCAGCTCGGACACCAGTTCGGCGCCACGGCCGAGGGCGAGTTCGGCCTCGGCGGCGTCCTCGACGATGGCCAACCGGAGTTCGGCCAGCGCCGGCTGCTCCTCCTCGGCCCAGGGCTGGCCCTCGAATCCGGTCAGTGGGTCGCCCCGCCACTCGCTGAGGGCCAGTCGCAGTTGCCTGGCCGCCCGTGTGGGGTCGCCCTCGGCCAGCAGCCGCCGCCCCTCGGCCGCCCGCGCCGCCGCCCGCCGCCGGTCCACCTGTTCGGCCGGCACGTCCACCGCGTACCCGCCCGGCCCGCTGACCAGGATGGACGCCGCGCCGCGCCGGACCCTGTCGGGTTCCAGCACACGGCGGAGCTTGGAGACGTACGACTGCACGGTGTTGAGCGCGCTGGGCGGCGGGTCCTCGCCCCAGAGGGCGTCGATGATCCGGGACGCGCTGACCGGCCGGGGCGCGGCGAGCAGGCAGAGCGCCAGTACGGCACGCTGCTGGGAAGTCCCGAGGTCCAGCGTCACACCATCCGCGCCGATCACGGTGATCGGGCCGAGCACCCGGAATTCCACGTGGCGACTCTACCGAAGTGTCATGAAATGCCCGATCGGCGGAGCAGCCGCCGGGAGCGTGGCCTGGGTGGGTCGGTGCGCAGCCAGAGCTGGACTCCCGCGCCGCCCAGGGCCGAGCGTTCCACCCGGACGTTGCCGCCGGTGGACTCGGCCAGGCGGCGGGCGATGTCCAGCCCGAGGCCGGTCGAACCGGCGCCGCTGTGGCCGCGCTTCAGCGCGCCCTCCGGGTCGGCGATGCCCGGGCCCGCGTCGGCCACCAGGATGCCGACCATGCCGCTGCCCTGGTGCAGGGTGACCGTGAAGCGGGTGCGCTCGGGGGTGTGCCGGAACACGTTGCCGAGGGTGGCGTCGATGACCGCGCTCAGCTCGGCGGCGGCCACCGGCACGGGGGCCGGGGCGTCGGCGCCGAACAGGGCCCACGGGCGGCCCTGGTCCTCGGCCAGCGCCGACCAGAAGGCCAGCCGCTCGCGGAGCACCTCGGCCGCGTCGCACCGGTCGGCCACCGGGCGGGCCGGGCGGCGGGCCGCCTCGATGATGGCGTCCACCTCGCGTTCCAGCCGGTCCACCTGGGCCGCGGCCGGGCCGTGGTCGCCGAGCTGGAGGCGGAGCGCGGTGAGCGGGGTGCGCAGCCGGTGCGACAGGTCGGCGGCCAGCTCGCGTTCGGCCGCCAGCAGCCCGGCTACCTGGTCGGCCATGGTGTTGAAGGCCTGCCCGGCGGCGACCAGCTCGGGCGGCCCGTCCGGCTGGATGCGGACCGACAGGTCGCCGGAGCCGAGCGCGGTGGCCGCATCGCCGAGCCGCCGGGTGGCCCGCACCACCCGGGCCCCGAGCCGGTCGGCCACCAGCACGGACCCGGCCACCAGGGCCACCGCGACCCCGGTGAGCACCGCCCAGGAGGTGGCCACCCCCCGGGTGAGGTCGGCGTCCGGCGCGTACACCTCGATCAGGGCGGTCCTGCCCCGGTCCAGCGCGACCGGGCGGAGCAGCACGTAGCCGTCGGCGACCCGCAGGGTTTGCGCCCTGGCTCTGGCGACGTCGGCGGCCGAGGCCCGGGCATGGCCGACGGTGGTGTCCGGCAGGTGCACGGCCAGCCGCCCGGCGGCCCCGGCCGCCGTGCTGGCCAGCGCGCGTTCCAGGCGCTTGGCGTCCCCGGTCACCACCAGCGCGGGCACCAGCGCGGTGGCCTGGCGTTCCGCCTCGGCCAGCGCCCGGGTCTCGGCGATCTCCTTGACCACGGCGGCCAGCGGAATGAGGAAGGCCAGGGCCACCATGCCGGTGACCGCGAGCGCGACCAGCGCCAGGCTCCGCCGCACCGCGGCCTACCTGGGGGCGCTGATCCGGACGCCGACCCCGCGCACGGTATGCAGGTAGCGGGGCTGCGAGGCGGTCTCGCCGAGCTTCCGGCGTAACCAGGACAGATGCACGTCGATGGTCTGGTCGTCGCCGTAGGACTGCTGCCAGACCTCGGCCAGCAACTCCTTGCGGGAGACCACCACCCCGGGCCGCCCGCACAGGTAGGCGAGCAGGTCGAACTCGCGCCGGGTGAGCTCCAGCGGCGCGCCCTCCAGGTACGCCTCCCGCCGCTCCGGGTCGAGGCTGATGCCGCCCACCCTGATGACCTTGGCGGCGGGGGCCGACCTGGCCCGGCGGAGCAGCGCCTCCAGGCGGGCGTTCAGGTGCTCACCGGAGAACGGCTTGATCAGGTAGTCGTCGGCGCCGGCCCGGAGCATGCGCACGATCTCCCGTTCGTCGTCCCGCGCGGTGGCCACGATCACCGGCACGTCGGAGATGGCGCGGAGCATCTTGAGCGCCTCGGAACCGTCCAGGTCGGGAAGGCCGAGGTCGAGGATGACCACGTCCGGTGGGAAGTGGGCGATGTCACGCAGCGCGTCCAGGGCCCGCCCGGCGCTGCGCACCGCGTGGTTGCGCCCGACCAGGTCGCGGATGATCGCCGAGCGGACGAACTCGTCGTCCTCCACCACAAGAACGGTCGCCATGGCCCGATACGGTACGGCAATCCGGGTTATCTAGGTCATAATCGGTGCTTATGCACCTGCCCAGGGCAATCGGCTACACCCTCGCCTGGTGCGGGGCCACCGCGCTCGCGGTGGGGGTCGCCTGGCTGGGCGTCGGTGAGGTACTGCACGCGACCGTGCTGGCCGAGGATCCGCCCGCTCCGATGGTGGTGGCGGCGCCGACCGGGGTCTCGGGGGTGGCCCGGGCAGAGACCACCCCGACCGCCCGGCCCACGCGCACCCCACGCCCCCGGGAAACTCCCAGGGCAAGCCCACGGGAGACGCGCCCCACGCCCCGGCCGACCCGGTCGGTCAGGGTGACCGCCCCGGCCAAGCAGGACCCGGCCCCCCGGCCCTCCCCGCCGCCGAGCACGCCCTCGGCGGGGACGGGCGAGGTGCTGCACACCTTCACGTTGAAGGGCGGGCGGGCCGTCGTGGCCGTCCGGGCCGGGGACTGCCGCATGGTCTCGGCCACCCCGGCGGACGGCTACGAGCTGAAGGTCTGGGACGAGCCGTACTGGCTGCGGATCACCTTCCTCGCCCCCGGGCACGAGTCCTCGGCCTTCTGCACCTGGAACGCGCTGCCCCCACGGCTGGACACCTACGAGACCTAGGGGCCCAGCGGCTACTTCAGCCGGGCCAGGTACTTCTTCATCTCCTTGATCTCGGCCTCCTGGCTGGTCACGATGCCGCCGGCCATGGCCTTGGCGGCGGCGGAGGCGCCCTCGGCCTGCTCGGCCTTGGCCAGGGTCAGCGCCCCCTCGTGATGATCGATCATCAGCGTGAGGAAGCGCCGGTCGAAGGCGGGCCCGGAGGTGGCGGCCAACTTCTCCAGGTCGGCCCGGCTCACCCCACCGGGCAGCTTGTGGTCCCGCGGCAGCGGCTCGGCGCCCCATTCGTCCAGCCAGTTCTTGAGCGTACGGACCTCGGGGTCGAGCTGGCCGTAGATGCGGGAAGCCAGGTCACGCACCCACTGGTCCCCGGCCCGGGTGGCGGCCAGCTGGGTCAGGTCGAAAGCCTGGAGGTGGTGCGGAATCATCGAGGCCGCGAATTGGATGTCGGCTTCGTTGTAGCCCTTTTCGGGCGTGATCACGGCATCCGGCGTGGGGCTTTCCGGTACGGGCGACGGAGTCGGCGAGGGAGCGTCCGGCGTCGGAGTGGGGGCGGCGGAGCTCACGGCTGGCGCGGAGGTCGTCGGCGACGCTTCCGGGGTCGCTTCGCTGCACGCGGCGAGCAGCGCCATCGCCGCCAGCGCGGGCACGGCCATCCGGCTGAATGAGGTCATGATGCTGGACCCTACCGAAAGCCGGATAAGCCGGAGCTCAGACCGAAAAGGTGGCCGCAATACGTCCGGAATTATCCCCGGCAATCAACTTCCCATAGTCGTATGTGGGGTTTGCCCGGCCGCGCCGGTGTCTGGACTGAACGTAGGGAGCGCAGCGACCGGAGAGAGGGAAGACGCCGGCTGAGAGCGGCCGGGCCGCCGTGCCGGAGGCGCGGCCAATGT
>NZ_JAHCST010000179.1 GCF_018476525.1 Acrocarpospora catenulata | reverse complement strand
GACAACCAGGAGGTTGGCTTAGAAGCAGCCATCCTTGAAAGAGTGCGTAATAGCTCACTGGTCAAGTGATTCCGCGCCGATAATGTAGCGGGGCTCAAGTACACCGCCGAAGTCGTGGCATTGACGCTTAGGCGTTGATGGGTAGGGGAGCGTCGTGTCGCCGGTGAAGCGGCGGAGTGATCCAGTTGTGGAGGCGGCACGAGTGAGAATGCAGGCATGAGTAGCGATTCAGAAGTGGGAAACTTCTGCGCCGGATGACCAAGGGTTCCTGGGCTAGGCTAATCCGCCCAGGGTAAGTCGGGACCTAAGGCGAGGCCGACAGGCGTAGTCGATGGACAACGGGTTGATATTCCCGTACCCGCTGCATTGCGCCCATATCGAGGCCAGTGATACTAAGAGTCCTAGCGATGTTGGTGCCTTCGGGTGCCGGCGGAGTGAACGCTCGGCCTGATCTGGTAGTAGGTAAGCGATGGGGTGACGCAGGAAGGTAGCCCATCCCGGGCGGTGGTTGTCCCGGGGTAAGCATGTAGGACGGGGCGTAGGCAAATCCGCGCTCTATG
>NZ_JAHCST010000178.1 GCF_018476525.1 Acrocarpospora catenulata | reverse complement strand
TGCCAGCCTTCCCGGCATTGAGCCCGCCGAAGGTCGCGCACCCGCTTGGCGCACGGCGGACACCAGCTCTCCCGCCAGCTCCCGCACGGCAGGTCGATCACTTCTACGGCACCGGTGACCACATCCTGACGACGCATCGGCACCGGCCGGACACACACCCCATGCTCGACCGCCAGCCGTTCGGCAATCGCCGGATCAACCACGGTCGGCAGGAACACCACCGACGCATCCGGGCGGGCCGAGACCACGCCCGCGACTTCCTGTCCGGGTAACTCGCGCAGCACAACAACTCTCCTGATGGCTGAAAAGGCTTTGATGACCAGCAGGCGAATCCGGCCGGAACCCGCGCATGCACACCAGCGCGCACATGCGGGCAACGACACCACCCAGGGGAGAGTGAGTGAGAGTAGGAACCGCCAGCAGAAACCGCTGAGAACGAATCCCGGACCAATCGGCCGGGCCTGGAAAGGGCTAACAGCCGCGCCTACGCGGCATCACCCGAAGAACGCATCCGCGCAGGTAGACCGGCAGCGGGACGCCACAGTGCATCACTCCTCATGTCGG
>NZ_JAHCST010000177.1 GCF_018476525.1 Acrocarpospora catenulata | reverse complement strand
GCGGTCAGCAGGGCCGGCTGATTGTCCTTGACGATCAGGACATAGTGGCTGCTCAGGTCCTCGACCAGATGGCGGGCGGTCTCGCGGACCGTGTGCAGGGCGTCCCCGGTCAGCACCATCCCGGCAACCTGCGCGTCATCGAGCAGCGGGGCGAGTTCGGGCACCTCGGTCGTCTTCGCTCCGACCTGCCGCTGCGCCAGGACCGTGCCGCGCTCGTTTCCGAACAGGGACAACAGGTGAACCCGCCCCCCGCCCGGCAACCGGGCACCGCGCATGGCCTTGCCGTCGAACGCCGCCGAGGCCAGCATCCCGTCCGGCACCGACCGACGGCGGGACCGCTGGACGGCGCGGCGGGCCTCACGCTCTTTGGGAAGCTGCTGCGCATTCCTGTCGCCGGTACTGCCCGCAGCGGGCTCCCGCCCGGCCGGGACAGCCGATCCGGCGAGATAAGCGGCGGTTTGCCGGTCCACTTCGTTCCCGTCGACATCGGCCAGCACACGGCGCACCGTGCGCTCGCTGGGCGGGTGGCGCAGGCCCGTGAGCGGGTCACGCCAGCAGCCCAGGCAGGCCAGCAGGT
>NZ_JAHCST010000176.1 GCF_018476525.1 Acrocarpospora catenulata | reverse complement strand
AAAGGTTGGTTACCGGGAAACTCCCACCCACCCACCCTTGTTGACAGTGAGGACGTGGGTGAACGCCTCGCGGTGGGTCTGGCTCACCTTTTGACTGACCAAGGTGTCCTGGAAGGGATCTGCCGACCCCTGCCGGGAGACGTTCACCGCACTCACCGGACGCGGCGCGTGACCTCATAGGAGTCAGCCGTTCACCTGCGGATGACGCCTCGCGGGCGTGAAAATCTGCGTGGGGCTGCCCAGCCGACGCCGCATGATGTTTGACCCCCTGAGCTCGCATAGGAGTCTGACGAGGGAGCCGTCTGAAGGGCCGCGCACTGTCTGCTTCGAGCACGCCGTTCAGCTTCTCCATTGCCCTCAGGCTCCCCGGGCGGCCCCGCCCCCACCGGGCAGGCGGAGTCGCGTGTCGATCTTTGGTGCGCCGGGGCGGAAGCCGACGGCCCCAGCGGAGCCGGGTCTGCGACCGAAGGTCGAACACGGGGGTGGAACTTCCCCGGCAGCCAACCCTTTCGCGTGCCGGACGGCAGCCAACCCTCCCGGCGGAGCCGGGTCCGGACCCGAAGGGTCGAAAGGGTGGGTGGGTGG
>NZ_JAHCST010000175.1 GCF_018476525.1 Acrocarpospora catenulata | reverse complement strand
ATATCCCCGCCCATCGACACCCGTCCACCTCCGCAGAACGGCTACAGAACGGCGCGGTGAAATCACCCTCAGACAACCATGGACTCAACAAGAACGCCAGACACTACAAAGATCACCAACAGCATCCCAAAAGTGGGACAGAGCCAGTTTTCACGTGTCGTCGACAGACGGGAATCGAACCCGCGCTGTCAGCTTGGGAATTGCATGGATCACAGCACGTGAGGGCGCTGACCTGGGCGTGTGGCGCGTCATGAGTGACCGTGGCTGACCCCTCGTCACCCTGGCTAATGGCACGCTAATGGCACGACGATCAGTGCCTGAGCTGGTATTACCCAACCCTGGCATATGTGCTCGTTGGGTTGGGGCTGAGGAACGATGCCCCGACCCGCCGATCGCCCCCGGCCATCTACGGCAGCAACCACGGTCAGGCGATCGTTAGGGCGACAGAAGGCTACGGACGTTAGCCTCGGGCTTTCGTCTGGGCGGCGCGGGACCTGATCGTTTGCATAAGAAAAGTGCTCTCTGAACTGGAAGGATAGGGCTTGTCGAAGGTCCTGTCCGCGCCGAGTTCCGGAGCACTTTTCCC
>NZ_JAHCST010000174.1 GCF_018476525.1 Acrocarpospora catenulata | reverse complement strand
AGGCATCGCCAACATCGCTCATGCCCGTCGCCGCCACGCCTACGTCCCACACCGAATGCTGGTGCTGTTCTCGCTATGAGCAAATCCCTCAGATCAGCTCAGATCATCGATACGCCGGGGCCCTGGGGCTGATGTGGCAGCGGTCACAATCCGGGGGAGCGTTCGGGTATCCGTCCGGGGCGAGTGGGGTGTCTTTCCCCGACCGTGTTCATCCACACCCCCAACAACGCGGAGGTCCTGCCGCTCGCCCGCCGCTTCCACGACGACGTACGGGCCCGGGTCCCGGACGTCGAGCCGTTGCCCGAGCCGATGCCGGTGGAGCCGCTGACCCTGTTCTGAGCCGGTCTGGGTCAGGTCGGACGGTGGGCTCGTTTAGTGCGTTCCAAGCGGTTGGGGGCGTCGTGGTGTATCGCCATGACAAAGCGGGGCCGATTCGGAATGCCGAGCCCCGGGCGGCTCCCGGGGGCGTTGAGTAAGCGCCAAGGGTGCGCCAAGTGTCGGGTCCTAGCCTGCGGCTTTCACGGTGAATTTGAGCCAGCTTGATCGCCTACATGAGAAAAGTGCCTTTGAACTGGGAGGATAGGGCTTGTCTAGGGTCCAATCCGCGCCAGTTCAGAAGGCACTTTTCACGT
>NZ_JAHCST010000173.1 GCF_018476525.1 Acrocarpospora catenulata | reverse complement strand
ACGCCGAGGCCGAACGCCTGGTCAAAGCCCTCGACATCCGCCCGCCGGACCCGAACCGGCCGATCAAGACGTTGTCGGGTGGTAACCAGCAGAAGGCGGTGCTGGGCCGGTGGCTGGTCGGTGAGGGGCGCAAGCTGCTGCTTTTGGATGAGCCCACCCGTGGTGTGGATGTGGGCGCCCGCGCCGAACTGTATGCGCTGGTCCGCCGCCTGGCTGATGAGGGTGTGGGGGTGTTGCTGGTGTCCAGCGAGGTGCCCGAGGTGCTGGGTCTGGCCGATCGGGTGCTGGTGATCCGGGAGGGCCGCATCGTCCACGAAGCCCCTGCTACCGAGCTGGACGAGCACCGCGTACTCGACCTCGTCATGGAAGCCGCCGCTTCCCATGGCTGACATGCCTTCTAGTTCCGACCGATTTCAGGAGTTCGTCCGATGACCGAGGTCAACCCCCAACAGGTCTCCGCGCCGGAGGCCGACGAACAGGCGCGGGTGGAGGCCGCCGCTGTGGCGTCCGCGCCCGCAGGCCGGTTGGCGCTCGGCCGGATCGGTGAGGCCCGCCACCTCGGCCTGGTGATCGCGCTGGCCCTGCTGGCCGTGATCGGCCTGATCACCGCGCCGGACACCTTCGCCACCACCTCCAACATGGTCAGCCTCCTGGCACT
>NZ_JAHCST010000172.1 GCF_018476525.1 Acrocarpospora catenulata | reverse complement strand
CGACCTCCGGTCGGGGGCCCGGCTCCGCCGGGGTGGGCGGTGGCCGTCCGGCACGCGGAAGTCCTGGTGTGCTCGCACTCACCCGCCTTTTCGACCTTCGGTCGGATCTGCCCCCGCCGAGCAGGCGGAGTCGCGTGTCGATCTTTGGTGCGCCGGGGCGGAAACCGACGGCCCCAGCGGAGCCGGGTCTGCGACCGAAGATCGAGCAAGGTGGGTGGAAGTCCCCCGGCAACCAAGCTTTCGCGTGCCCGGACGGCAACCGGTGTCGGCGTACCTCTTGAAGTACACAGCCGCGTACAGCTAAACGTGCATGCCTTGCGGATCGACAAGGGCGGTGACGAAATGCGTCGCGGAGGTGAGAGCCGTGGTCACGCACCGGTCCGTCGACGATGACGCTCGTTGGGCGAGAAGCTTTGGTTGCGGCTCGTCCTGGGTGTCGGTGGCCCCTGCGGCCGGGCGTGTTGGTTCAGGGCCGTTGTGGCGCACCTGCCGTGGCTGATGTCGTTCCACGACCCGTTCCAAGGTCTCTGCACGATTAGCTGTACGCGGCGTTGTAGTCAGAGCCGCACGCCGACAACCGGCCCTTCCGGCGGAGCCGGGTCCGGACCCGAAGGGGAGCCGGGGCCGGACCCGAAGGGGTCTAGGGGGTGGGTGGGTGG
>NZ_JAHCST010000171.1 GCF_018476525.1 Acrocarpospora catenulata | reverse complement strand
CGCAGCCTCCCACGTCCTTCATCGGCTCCTGATGCCAAGGCATCCACCGTGTGCCCTAAAAAACTTGGCCACAAAGATGCTCGCGTCCACTATGCAATTCACAAACAACAAACAGCCAACCGATACAAACCCGCCACCAGACCACCAGCTCGCCGAAAAACCCCCCACCCACCCGCCCCAAAAGAGCTGAAAGGTAAGAAGCCCACCGACCGCCGACGCGGTATGACGGAAGACCGGTCCCGTCCCAGAAGAAACACCAACCCCACCAGGGGCCTCAACACACAGGCCACCGTTGCTGGTGGCCTGGATGCCGAACGGTCCGTTTCCTCAGGACCCAACAGTGTGCCCGAACCAGCCGAACCCCCGACCTGGACGCTCCCACTCCCAGCCACCCTCCCAAGAGGAAGGCACCTAGGCGGTACTAGCCCGGCGGCAACCCAGCCGATCCGAATAGCCAGTGCTCCACTAATGAGCTCGCCGTGCATCAGACGTTCGCTGATGGACACGGCATGGACCCGACCAGCCAGAGCAGCAGCTCCAGCAGTCAGGCCAGTGCTCCTTAGAAAGGAGGTGATCCAGCCGCACCTTCCGGTACGGCTACCTTGTTACGACTTCGTCCCAATCGCCAGCCCCACCTTCGACCGCTCCCCCCACAAGTGGTTGGGCCACGGGCTTCGG
>NZ_JAHCST010000170.1 GCF_018476525.1 Acrocarpospora catenulata | reverse complement strand
CCACCCACCCACCCTCGTGACCCTCCGGGTCCGGGCCCGGCTCCGCCGGGACGGATGGTTGCCGTGGAACTCCCACCCAACCTTGGATGACCTTCGGTCAGACCCGGCTCCGCCGGGAAGGTAGGTTGTGCGCCCACGGGCAAGGCGCAGATCAGCGTGATCACCCCACTCCCCACACCGTCGTTCACGGCCATCGCTTTCGCCTCCTTCGATCTTGGTATCTCAGACCAGAAGGATCACGCGATGGCCGTCCTCATTTCACGACGCCGCCCCTGCTACCAGCGCAAACCCGTACACCACCTCCGCAGACGCAACCCACCCGCATCGAACGGACAGACGGAGCAAACGGCAACCTCGACCCCGCGCACGGTCGCCGGTGGCGAGGCCGCAGACGAAGCCCAGAGCGGGGCCACCTCCAGCGAGCGCAAGCAACCCACCCGGCGAAGCCGGGTCCGACCGAAGGTCATCCAAGGGCGGACGGGTGGGACACGCACGGCAAACGATGACCCGAACGAGGGGCGGAAATCAGCCGTCCCGGCGCGAGCCGGGCCCGGACCCGGAGGGTCACGAAGGTGGGCGGGTGGGAGTTTCACGGCAACCATCCGTCCCGGCGGAAGCCGGGCCCGGGCCCGGAGGGCCAGAAGGGTGGGTGGGTGGGACAACCACCGTAATAGGGCGGGTGGGTGGGGTGT
>NZ_JAHCST010000017.1:43455-167565 GCF_018476525.1 Acrocarpospora catenulata | reverse complement strand
CGCCCGGCCGGGTTGAGCCCGGCCGGGGCCTGTTGAGGCGGGTCGTCGGCGAAGGTGTAAGGCGCCGCGCCGGGCGGCAGGAACGCCTGGCGCGCCGTAGCGTCGCAGCCGTCGGCCTTGACCAGCCAGCCGCCCCGCAGCCCGGCGGCGGGTACCTGCCGCAGCAGGGCCTCGACGGCTGGATCGAAGGCGCGAATCACGCCCACTTCCAGCAGCACGCCCGCCTGGGCGGCCTGGCGGCGCAGGCGCCGGGTGCGCTCCACGTCCAGGCTGACGGGCTTCTCGGTGAACACGTGCATTCCGGCGGCGAGCGCCTGTTCGATCCACGGTTCGTGCACGCCGGTCAGCACCGCCAGCAGGTCTGCCCCCTCAAACAGGCTGGCGGTATCGCGGGCCACTCGGCCGACGCCGAAGCGGGCGGCCGCGTGCTGCGCGCGCTCGTGATCGCGGTCGGCGACGGCCACCACCTGCCAATCAGGGTGGGTGGCCAGGGCGGGCAGGTGGATGCCCAACGCGGCACCGCCGCAGCCGAGGACGGCCACCCGCCGCCGGACCGGGGCGGCGGTCATCGCCGGCCAGCCACGGAGAGCACGGCCGCATGGGCGCGGGCGCAGATCTCCTCGATCGGCAGGGCACGCAGGTGAGGGTTGAACAGCTCCACCGACACCGGGCCGCAATAGCCGGCCGCGGTCAGCGCACCGTTGAAGACCGGCCAGTCCAGCGTGCCGTCACCGGGGAACACCCGCATCTCGTCAGTCCAGGCCGGGACCAAGGCGTCGGCGGGGGTATCGGCGAGTTGCACGTGCAGGATGCGCCAGGGGCCCAGGCCGGTCAGGTGCGCAGGGTCGGCGCCGGATGCGGCCCAGTGGAAGGAGTCCACGCAGACTCCCACGGTCTCGGCCAGGGCCGCATCGCCGACACCGTCGAGAAAGTCGCGCAGCTGCGGCAGGCTGGTGATGAACGCGTGACGGCCGTCCAGGGAGGGCGGCAGTCCGGCCCGGACACCGACCGGTTCGACCGCGAGCATCACCTCATGGTCGGCGCAGGCCGCAGCCAGGGCGCCCAGCCGGGATGCGGCCAGGTCGCGAGCGGCGGACGGCTCCAGGTCGGTCCGCGGGTTGACCACGATGGTGGCGACGCGGCAGCCGATCGCCGTGAAAGCCGCCAGCCGGTCGGCCAGCCCCGTCAAGGCTTGGGTGTAGGTCGCCTCGTCGGCAAGCAGCGGATGCGGCAGAACGGGCCCGTCGGGCAGCAGCCCGCACGCGGCTGCCACCGTGACGCCGAGCCGCTCAAGCAGGGCGGCGGCCCGAGCCGGGCCCAGGGTGGTGATCTGCTGAATCGAGGCCTCGATGTGGCTGATCCCGGCGGCCGCGGCGGCCTCGGCCACCTGGGGGAACGACAGGCCGCTCACGGTGGCCGGGTTCAGGCAAGCGGCGAACGACGCAGTGTGTTCGGCAGGGGTGCTCATGCGGTGGCCAGCTTTCCGGCCAGCAGCGCCGCCCGAAGTTCCTCCAGGCCGTCCATGACCTCGCCCACCACCTGCGTGACCAGGCCGGAATCGATGGGGCCAGATCCGGAGTGCTGCACGAGGACCTGCCAGGGGTCGGCCAGGTCACGGCCGGACTGGGAGACCAGCGCGACCGCGCACGCCTGGCCGGTCAGCTCGTGCAACCGCTGGGCGGCCTCGGCCGCGGCCAGGTTGTAGAGCTTGCCGACGTGGTAGACCGGGTTCTTGCCGGAAACGCCCTCGGCCGACCAAGGGCGCAGCATGCTGATCAGCCCGTTGGCGCGGTTGCCGCGGCCGACCACGCCCTCGTCGCCGGACTCCAGGGATGAGCCCGTCGCGGTCAGATACAGCTCGCGGCGGGCGTCGTCGTCGCGGGTGTTGAGCGCGACGGTCACCTCGTACTCCGGGGCGATCCGCCCGGCGGCCTCGCGAATCAGCTTACGCATCTGGTCGCGGCGGGCGACATAGGTGTCCAGGTCCGGGGTATGGCGGGCGATCTGCGGCACGCAGGCGGTCAGGTGCACCTGCTGCCCGCAGCGCGTCACCATGAGCTTGATGTCGGTGCCGTAGTAGGGGTGGGCGGCCCGGAACGTCTCGCTCGACAGGTGCGACTCGATCCCCAGGGCCAGCAGCTCGGCCACCCCGAGGGGGGCGTAGCCGACCCCGGCAGAGGTGTCGTTGGCGAACAGGCGATGCCGCTCGGCCAAGTCGTCCAGGCTGCGGGGGGCGAACCAGAACCGGCGCCCGGCCTGCTGCCGGTCGGTGTCGCCGGCTACCCCTCCGGGGCTGGACGCCTGGGTGACACGCGGCCGCACCATCACATCACGGTGTACGTCCAGCAGGGGCAGCGCGGCGGCCAGGTGCGTACGGACCGCCTCGTCGATGATCTCCTCGACGAGGATCGGCGTGTCGCCGACGGCAGCGGTAAAGCGGCCGTTGATCAGCGCGGTGATCGGTGCCGTCAACGCGCCGTGACCGAAACCCACCTCGGCGGCGCCGCCGAGCAGCGCGGTTTTGTCGCTGTTGTGGTGCAGGATCGCGCCGAACTCCTCCAGGCAGTAGCGGCTGTAGGCGCGGGAGACGGCCTCGGCGACGCCGTCGGCCAGAGTGTCGGGGTGGCCGGCGCCTTTGCGTTCGACGAGTTCGAGCCCATGGTCGGCCGGGGGCAGACCGGTTGCGGTCGTCACGTGCATGTGCATCCTCCTAATCGGGGTGATGGGTTACGCGGGCGGTAGGAGCGTGTGGCCCATGCAGGCCAGCCGCCGCCGCTCCAGGTGGTAGGCGGCGATCCGGGCCAGGTCACGCAGCCCGACGGCCAGCAACGCGCGGTCCCAGAACCCCCAGGCGCCCACCAGGGCGGCCAGCGCGTCGAGCATGTCGGCCCGGTCGGCGCGCAGTGCGGGTGCCGGCACGGCGACGCTGGTGTGCATCCGGGCCACACAGACCCCGTGGCCGATGCCCTGGGCGAGGAACCAGCCAAGCCGGGTCCGGGCATAGCCGACGGGATGATCGACGACCGCGCCCGGCTCGATCACCACGCGCAGCCCCGCCTGGACAGCGCGGTCGGCGAACTCGAGGTCCTCGCAGTCCAACGGAAGCCGGCCGCGCCGCCCCAGGTCAGCGCGGAGCAAACCGAGACCAGGCAGGACCTGACGGTCGATGAGCAGGTTCGCGGTGACGATCCAGTACGGCCAGCCGTAGCCGGTGCGCCCCGGGGGCCAATCAACGGGCCCGTGGCACTCGGCCAGCGGCCGGGAGGTGGGGCCGTCCATCGCGATCGCCATGCCATCGGGGTAGCTGGTGATCACCCGGCCGCCGACGATCGCCGCCTTCTCCTCTATGGCGGCCGACACCAGCGCTTGCAGCCAGGTGGGCCGGGGGGTGATGTCCGGGTCGGTGATGGCGATGTAGTGGCCGCGGGCCGCGCGCATCCCGCGGTTACGTCCTCGGCTGACCCCGGCACGGGCCTCGCGCAGCGCCCGGACCGCGAACGGCCAGTTGCCGGCCGCGACCAGGGAACTGATGGTGCGATCGCGGCGCGCGTCGTTGTCGACGATGATCACGTCGAAGTCGGTCAGCGTCTGCATCGTCAGGGACTGCAGCAGGCTCCGCACGGCTGATCCGTTTCCGCGTGCGGAGACCACGACCGACACCAGCGGAGCCGACCGGTCCATGGTGTCCCCCTTCGCCGCGCCGCCCGATACCCGGCCGGGCTTGGTCCTGGCCGCGAGCAGATGTCGGCAGTGTCACCAGGCCCAGGAGGTACCGGCCACGGGGAAGGTGTTGCCTTGCTGTTGCCGAACGGATACTCGCCGCGAGCGGGGCCAGTTATGGTGAGCGGGCAGGCAACGCCCCCGGCGCCAGGAGCCCGCCATGTCCGACGGACCGTACCGGCATCCGCTGGCCGCAGTGCTCGCTCACCTGGGCCTGACCGCCACCGAGTACCTCGTGCTGGTTGACCGGCGGCACCGCGAACTCGGTTACGGCGCGATGGCCGTCCGCCGGGAGAAGGTGACCCGCTGGCAGTCCGGCGTCTCCATTCCCGAGCCGACCGCGCAACTCGCGATGGCCAGCCTGCACGGTGTTTCCCCCCGCGCTGTCACCGAACACGGCTGGCCCGACTGGCTGCTGCTGGCCTTCCCCGACGACCGCGCATTTCTTGATGCCCCCTGGACCGCAGCGGGTACCGTAACCTCACTAGCCGCGTCCGCGCGGGGAGGATCAATGGATCGACGAGGGTTCCTCATCGCCAGCGGGACGACGCTCGGTGCCCTGGCCCTGGACTGGGCGGGCGCACTCGGCGAGAGCCCGGCCGCCTCGGCCGCGGGCCGTCGACGGCTCACGGTGGGCATGGTGGCACGGCTTGAACAGCGGCTCGACGATCTACGCCACCTTGACGACGTGCTCGGCGGCGGTGAGCTTCGCAAGATCGCCGCCGCAGAGCTGCGCATGGTGACCAGCCTGGCGCACGAGACCATCTACGACGGCGCTGCCGGGCGCCGCCTGTTCGCGACGGTCTGCGAGGCGGCCCGCCTGTGCGGCTGGCAGCATTTCGACGCGGGACTGCACGCGGCCGCCCAACGGTACTTCGTCACCGCGTTACGTGCCTCGGCCACCGCGGGTGATGCGGAGATCGGCGCGAATGTTTTGGCCTTCATGGCCATCCAGACCTATTCGGTCGGCGACCCAGTCGACGCGGTCACTTTGCTCCAGACCGCTCTTAGCCAAGCAAAAGGCCATACCACTGCCCGAGTCATGGCGATGCTGCACGTACGGCACGCTCGCGCATTGTCCAAGACACCCCACGGCAAGACGGCGTGCCTGGCGGAACTTCACGCGGCAAGACAGCGGTTCGCGGCCGGCCCCCATGATGACGATCCCCTCTGGAGTTACTGGATGACCGAGGGCGAGCTCGAAATGCTCGCCGCCTCCTGCGCACTCGACCTCGGTGACCCCCGGCGAGCCCTGACGTTCTTCGAGGCCGCCAAAACCGCGGGCTACGCCGCCGACAGCTCCGTCCGGGACAACGCGTTGTACCTGACGCGCACCGCCGAGGCACACCTGGCCCTCAGCGACATCGAGCAGGCATGCGCCATCGCTCTCCAAGCTGTCGAGTTGAGCGGCGGCGTCGACTCCACCCGCCCCAGCGGAGCGATCATCGGCTTCCGCAAACGGCTGGGGCCACATCGGAAGATTCCGGCAGCTCGCCAATTCCTCGAAGCCACTGCCTGACCGGCGCGCGACTGCCAATGCCGCTGTTGGGCGAATATTTAGGGGGAAACGGCTCGTTGGCCTGCGTCCGTGTCATTCTGCACGGATGCGTAGCTGCCATCGAGGATGCTCAGCGCCAGTCGAGGATCGGTGTACAGCCGCGGATTCTTCTGTAGATGATCGACTTGCTCAGGAGTCAGCTGACGAACAAGCGGCACACCGTCGACCTTCACAATCAAAATGTCGCCGATCGCGATAAGAGCGTTACTGTTGTCCTTGAGCGTATCCAACAGACTTGCGACCGCCTCGGAGGTCGCCTTGGTGATCTGCGACTGGGGCTCTCCGTACAGACGCGCTTGCATGCCAGCCCGCGCGGCGTGCGCGGTACTATCCAAACGCTCAGGAGTCGCTTGCCTGCGGACGGCGGCGATAAACGCCTGCCATATTGACCCCTTGATGGGATGGCCGACGAGGATGATTTCTTGGTTGAGGGTGTCCAGTACGGCAGCCAGAGCCTCCCGTACTTGCTCGGCCGGGGTCTCATCATCCAAGTAGAGGACAACCGGCACGGGTACGATGCCAGACTCCGGGGTCCTCATGTCAATGATTTCCTGAAAGTACTCTATTTCGTCCTCTACGAGCGATTGGAAATCGTTTTGCCTCCGGTCGAGCTCCGCCCGCAGGAGCGCCTCACGTTCGACCCTCGAAGGTAGCAACCCGCTGGCGTAGTTAAATATGAGTGGTGGGAGACCGTCTCTATTCCTCGATCGCAGGTACCGGATCATCATCTTCGCGATACGTTTTCTGGCCGCCGACTGGCGGTCAGCATCAGTTCGCTGTTCGTCTCCCATGGCGCGGCCTCTCCTGGACTATGTTTTCTGAGGCTATGCCAATATATCGCTGCGAATAGGGTGTCTGGCACCTGATTGGCCGTGCCCGTTGTGCGCGCACAGGTGTGGCGGGAGTTCCCCGTCCTGAGACACCGGCGGGCCGGTTCGCACATCTGGTCGTGTCGACGGAGCTGCTGCAGCGCCGCGAGCGCGAGGGCACCGACGGGGTAGCGGAGATGCGTCGCCATGCCGCCGGGCTCGGCGGCAGCCCCAGAGCTTGACGGACACGTGGACGCCCGCCAGTCGGACAAAGTACCTGCGTCCCGGTGAGAACTGGGTGCCAGTCCGGAATTCAGGGACTGGCGTTCGCGGCTGCCCGGCGTTGAGCCCGGCTCTGGCGCATCGCTGCCTTCCTGGCTGGCTGGACGTACAGATGTTCGGCAATCTCAATGATCAGTTCGGCGACATCCGCGACCTCGTCAACTGAGTAGATGAGGCCCTGGTGGACGCTGTCGTTACCAAGCATCCGCGCCTCATGAAGATCATCGATCAGATCTGGGCCCAGACGGCCAGAGAGTTCGTCGATCTTTTCGTAGAGCGAGTACTTCGTCGCCCCCTGGTCCTTGCACAGCTCTTCAATCGCCGCCCGGTACATTGCGGCAGCACCGCGGAAAGCTTGCGCGATTTCGCAGCGACTGCCTTCAAGGAACCTGTCCCTGATTTCGCCGGGAACACTAGAGTCCAATTCGCGAGGCGAGGGTACGGGCCATAGCACCCGCCTCTCGACCGGATCGCGCATGCCGTTGCCCTCGGCAAACCTAATGATTCCCAAGCGAAGCCACGCTCTTCGGGATGAACCGATGTCGGGATCACCCCGGCTCGGCGGCCGCGGCAACCGGTCTGTTTCGAAAAGCCGATCGGCGCTGCCTATCGGTGAGGTCAGCAGATGAGGCGTTCGTAGCGTGGGCTCAGCCGGTAGGAACGGGTCTTGCGGGCCGAGTCGTGGATCTCCAGCAGTCCGTCTTGGACCCATCGGCGGGCGAGGGGGGCTACCGTCCGAGGGCTGAGGCCCAGATGAGAGGCGACCTGGGCACCGGTCACGATCCCATGGTCGCGAAAGAGCTCGAGCAACCGGCGGGCGCGCGGGTCGAGTCGCCGCAACACCGCCGAATCGTCACGGCCGGAGACGACACCTCCCGCCTGGGCCTCGGCCGCGCGGGCGCGGACCGCACCCAGGGCATCCGCCATGCTCACGCAGAAGAAGTCCACAAAGCCGGTGATGTCAGCCTCCGCACGTCCCAAGTAGTAATTGTGCGAAGGGTCGACCGTCAGCGCCGCATAGTACGCCGAAAGATCGCGGGCATAGTGCTCGTCCAGCGAGTAGATGCCCTTCAAACCGTAGCCGGCCTGGTGCAGCACCGGCGTGGTCAGCAGGCGGGCCGTGTGATCGTGAAGTTGGGCGTGAACACCCTCCAAAGGTGCGTGATCACGCTGATAAATGTCGAATAAATCGTCGATACAGCGAGTCCGCTGTTCCGCTGGACGACGTGTCATTGCTATCGGGGCGGCGGCGATCAGGCCGTCGACGGCAGCCATCGGGGTGGGCCAGTGGATGATCGCGGCGGCCAGTTCATTGAATGTGTCGGCGTGAGCCATTCTGGTCACGCACACCGACGAAATCGCCACTACTCGGGATGAGAACTCTCATTGTCAACGATCATCGCATCGTCCTCGCGGTCGCCGAAGACAACGTCTCCCTCGATCTGAATGACCGACACACCGGACTGCTCGATGGCTTCGCTTATGACCTGTTTGAACAGCCGAGCTTCGTCAAGGTCTCTGCAGAACACACGGCGAAACTGACCACCCGTCGTCTCAAGGACCATCTCATAATAGGGTTCCCTGATGCGCAACCGATAATAAATGACGAGCATCAAATAGGCGATCCAGACCCCTGCCAGGACGGTAATAGTTATCATAAGAGCGCGCCCAAGTCCGGGCGCCATCCACGCCGCCAGGGCTGCGCTCACCCCGATTCCCAGCAGAAGAGGAATGATCTTCCGAAATGGGTAGAAGGTGGCGAGCTTACCCTTCAGGGGCATCTCCCCGGCCCACAGGTGAGAGATGTTCGCCAAGGGGAAGCTCTCCTCATCCCCGAAATGCAGCATCCGGCCGCTGACGCGGATCGTATCCGCCGGGTAGCCTCTCCCGGCGCCGGTGTTCTCGGACAGCGGTATGGCCTGTTCCTGAACGGAAAAGGCCGCGGCATTACGGGTGAAGACGAACTCACCCGCGGTGTCCGTACCGCGCTGGTTGGGCTCAGGGAGGCGGCGCGTGTGAAGTCGACGCCGAAGGTGAAGGTAGATCAGGTTCAGGGGCAGATATTGAGGGCCGTCCAGGATGCCGGTGCGAACCAGGTCCAGGAGTTCCCCGGTGAACGAGGTACAAGCTTCCGCCTGCTGAGCGAGCGCGACGACGTGCGCAGCGTGATCACTGGCGGTGAGGGTGTACACACCGCGGGTGTCGGTGCTGTCGGCGATCGTGCCCTCGGACAACGCCTCGATCGCGCGGCCCGAATAGCAACAGTCCAGAATCACGATTTTCGTTCTCGCCGGGCTGTCAAGCAGCGCCTGCCGCACCCGTTCGTACTCTAGGCCCGTGATGTCCGGATCGCTGGCCTCGGTGTCGGCAAGCACAAGGCATAGCTGTCCGCGTCCCACGATGGTGCCGTGTCCGACGAAGTACACCAGCAGCACATCCTCGGTATCCCGGGCAATCCGCCGAAGCTTCTGCAGGATTTGCCGGACATCCGAGGGATCTCGCCACTCGATGATTCGGTCAGCGGGCCATCCGCACAATTCCGAATCGGTCAGTACCTCGCGCAGTCCGTTCAGACTGTTGGTGACCGCGGGAAGTGGAAGGTATGACGAATCCTGATAGTTCGATGTGCCGATCAGGATCGCTGTGGAACGGGAGTAGTCGGTGTGTTCAGAGCTCATCGCCTGCCCGTAGCACTTCCTGCAACATCGGCAGGACCGCCTCGTCCTTGATCCGTTGTGCGTCGACCTTCACGCTGCCGGACGGGGAGGTCACTGTGATCGCCACATTGACGCGACGGGTCTGCAGCCAGGCGGTCAATGACCGCGCGAGCGCGACCCCGGCGCCGCCGGTCCCCAACGCCACCACGAGCACATCGAGCGCCCCACCCAACTCGTTCTCGGCAGGGGGGCGGGAGACCGACCGCACCCTACCGATCAGAGCCCGCTCGCCTCGCAGCCATTCTTGCAGGTCAGCTAACTCCGCGACCTCGTCGTCACCGGAGACTCCAATCCTTGCCTCCACGAACACCTCACATCGTTCGCTTACCCTCACACAACTCCAGCCGGAAGCATCAGACAGCCATCATGGAGGCGAAGTACCAGATCCCACAATGTTCGCGCGGCGCGGCTATTACCGAACTTAAATGCGTCTTATCGGGCAGCTGACGAGGGCTGACCCGCCAGGTACGACCGGTGTGTGCGGTACGCGCAAAGCGGCGGCTTCACCCCCAGGAGCAACAGCGTCGCGAGGCGGTACGGCTGATCGGCCGGATGTTCCACATCGGCTACACGGTACCGGGCGTGGCCTGAAGAAGATCCAGTACCGGCCACACCTCGTGGACGGATGCCTCACCGAGACCGGCCAGACTCTCACGACAGGAGTCGACATCACGAATTAAAGATCAGTAGGTGACTCATCCCCGAGCGTGGGTCGCTCTCAGTCAGTGCGGTCGAGGACGTTTGTGCGGGCCACGGCGTACCGTTCGCGGATCGCCGGCACGGCGTCCGGCTCGTGCGTCTCGACCTGCCCGACCGTCCACGACGGCGGGCGCTGCCCGCCCGACAGCACCCAGGCCGCCTGGCGGGCGGCGCCGTCGGCGACGTACTCCCCCAGTGGTGGGACGAGCACGGGGCGGCCGAAGACTGTGGGCGCGATCCGGCGCACCGCCTCCGAGCGGGCGCCGCCGCCGACCAGGATGACCCGGTTGACCGTCGTGCCCTGCGCGATCATTGCGTCCAGCCCGTCGGCGAGTGCGCACAGCATGCCCTCCACCGCCGCGCGGGCCAGGTGCGCGGGGGTCGAGGTCCGCAGGGTCAGGCCGTGTACGGCTCCGGTGGCGTGCGGGCGGTTCGGGGTGCGCTCGCCCTCCAGGTAGGGCACCAGGACCAGCCCGTCGGCGCCCGGCGGGGCGGACAGCGCCAGCGCGGACAGCCCTGCGTGGTCCACCCGCAGCATGGTCGCGGCCGCGTCCAGCACCCGGGCGGCGTTGAGCGTGCACACCAGCGGCAGGAACCGGCCGGTCGCGTCGGCGAACCCGGCCACGATCCCGCTCGGGTCCGCGGCCGGCACGTCGGAAACGGTGGACACGATGCCGGAGGTGCCGATCGACACGATCACGTCGCCCGGCTCGGCGCCGGCACCCAGCGCCGCTGCGGCGCAGTCGCCGGCGCCGGGGCCCAGCAGCGCATCGGTGCGCAGGTGCCCGGCCTGACCGGTCGGCCCGAGCACCCGCGGCAGCAGCACATCGTCGCGACCGAACGCCAACCGGAGCAGGTCCAGGCGATACTCACCGGTCGCGGCCGACCAGTATCCGGTCCCGCTGGCCTCGCTGCGGTCGGTGCGCAGCGCATCGAGCCCCGGTGCGCCGGACAGTCGCCAGGTCAGCCAGTCATGCGGCAGACACACCGCGGCGGTACGGGCGGCGTTGTCCGGTTCCGCCGAGGCCAGCCAGCGCAGCTTGGTGACGGTGAAACTGGCCACCGGCACCAGGCCGACCGCCTCCGCCCATGCTCGCTGTCCCGCCTGGCCGCCGCCGAGATCCGAGATCAGGTCGGCGGCGGCGCCGGCCGAGCGGGTGTCGTTCCACAGCACGGCGTCCCGGATCACCGCGCCGCCGGCGTCCAGGCACACCATGCCCTGCATCTGCCCGGCGATCGAGGCGGCCGCCACGTCGTCCAGTCCGCCGGCCTGTGCGACCGCGTCGGACAGTGCGGCCTCCCACGCGGCCGGCGGCACGACGGTGCCGACGGGGTGTGGTGCGCGCCCTTCGCGCACCAGCTTCCCGGTCTCGGCGTCGCGGATGACGACTTTGCACGACTGGGTCGACGAGTCGATCCCGGCGACGAGGGGCACCGGTCCTCCAGGGGTGTCGGGGTGCGGGTCAGGGGGCGCGATTGGTCAGCGGGGGCCGCGGACCCAGGCGGTCGACGGCGAGCTGGTTGAGCGGATGAACCCGATGATCAGTTGTCGAGCCCGTTGGCACGCCGGTCATCAGATCGGCGTCAGTGTTCCGTTCACCCGCCGGGGGAGGTTGCCCGGGTTGTCGTCCCGTAGTTCTGGTGGCAGCAGGGCGGCCGGCCAGTTCTGGTACGCCACCGGGGTCAGCCAGCGGGTGATCGCGGCGGCTCCGACGGAGGTGTGGGCGGGGGAGGTGGAGGCGGGCCAGGGGCCGCCGTGGTGCATGGACCAGCAGACGGCCACGCCGGTGGGCCAGCCGTTCCAGATCACGCGTCCGGCGAGCCGGGTGAGGAGGGGGACGATCTCCGCCGCCTCGGTGGGCTCTTGGGCGTGGATGGTCGCGGTCAGGGACCCGGGCAGGCGGTCCAGCACGTCGAACAGGTCCGAAATTTCGCGATATTTCACGATCAGGGCGGCGGGGCCGAAGCATTCCTCGGCCAGGTCGGGGAGGCCGGTCGTGAACGCGTCGACATCGGTGAGGTAGACGTGCGGCACGACCGAGGTGGGGGCATCTCCGGGGGTTCCGGTGGCGAGTTCGTCCGCCTGGGACGACAGGCGGGCGAGGCCGTGTGCGTAGCCGTCCCTGATTCTGGGCGTCAGCATCGGACCGCCGGTGGTGGCGGAGACCGCGTCGGCGATGGCCTTGAGCAGGGTGTCGTCCGAGGGGACGAAGACCAGGCCCGGGTTGGTGCAGAACTGGCCGACGCCCAGAGTGAGGGAGGCGGCGAAGCCGGTGGCCAGGGCCGAGAGGTCACCGGTGAGCGCCGAGGGCAGGACCACGACCGGGTTGACGCTGCCCAGTTCGCCGTAGAACGGGATGGGGTCCGGGCGCTCCTGGATCAGCCGCTGGATCGCCGTGCCGCCGGGGATCGACCCGGTGAAGCCGACCGCCGCGACGGAGGGGTGCTGGACGAGGTGGCGACCGGCGTCGGCGCCGTGTACGAGGCCGAGCAGGGCCGGGTCGGGCAGGGCCGTACGGATGACGGAGGCGACCAGCCCGGACAGGACAGGATGCCCGGGATGGGCCTTCACCACGACGGGGCAGCCGGCGGCCAGGGCGGAGGCCACGTCCCCACCGGCCACCGAGAAGGCGAACGGGAAGTTGCCGGCGGCGAAGACGCCGACCACGCCGGGGAGCGGGTGGTTCATGCGCCGGACGTCCGGCCGGGGCGGGGTCTGCCCGGGGTCGGCGTGGTCGATGGTCGCGTCCAGGTAGCCGCCGTCCCCGAGCACCTCGGCGAAGAGCCGGAACTGCCCGGCAGACCTGGCGATCTCCCCCCGGAGGCGTACCTCGCCGAGGGCGGTTTCGTCGTCGGCCGCGCGCCAGAGCTCGTCGGTGGCGGCCAGGAGCACGTCGGCGATCGACTCCAGGACGGCCGCGCGGTCGGGGGCGGGGGTGGCGCGCCAGGCGCGGCCCGCCTCGGCCGCCGCCACCACGGTCGCGGCGACCTCGTCCTCGGTGCTCTCGGGGATCGGCTCGCCGACCGCCTGGCCGGTACGCGGATCCTGAGCGAACAGCATAAGAGCCACCTTTCAGTAATATGTAACACCTTATTACCAAAGGGACCCGCCAACCGGTCCAAGAGCGCCTCAGCCCGAGGAGGCCGCGGCAGGCCGCTCAGGGAAGCGATCCGGGATTACGGAACGGAACCCGAAACCCGGTTCAGCCAGCGGGTGTGGGCGCCGCCGAACGGGCCGTCGCCGCCCGCGACGGCAGACAGGAGCCAGTCGGCCGCGTGGCGGGCGTTCTCGATCACGTCGGGCGGGTAGCCGAACCAGACCTGGTGATCGGCGAACTCGTCCTCGTCGTCGAGGAAGACCGTGCCGTCCTGGAGGCGGATCACGTCGAGGTCCAGGTCCACCATGGTGACACCGCCGTCCTGCCACACCGGGACGGTCGTGATGTCGCAGTAGGACGCCATCGAGTGAGTCGCCGGGTTGAACGTCGCCGTCCACCAGGTGTCCCGGGGAAACAGTTTCACGTACGGGAGCTCCCACACGATGGGCGGCCCCTCGCCCAACCGGCCGACCGTCCCCGGCGGGCAGCCCACCCAGACGCCGTGCTCGTCCTCACCGAGGCGGACTGCCCGGTAGTTCCAGTGCAGCCTGCCGTCGTACTTGCGGTACACCACCCCGATGTCCGACATCACGAAAAACGACGATAACTGATCGTGCGCCAGAATCTTAGGTATGCGCTTCGGCATCCTGGGACCCACCGAGGTCCGCCGGGAAGACGGCGAACCCGTGGCCATCAGCGGCCTGCGCCTGCGCACCCTGCTCGGCCTGCTGGTCCTGGAGGCGAACAGGGTGGTGCCCGCCGAACGTCTCATCGACGTCCTGTACGGTGACGGCCCCCCGGCGAACGCGCCCAACGCGCTCCAGGCCCAGGTCTCCCGGCTCCGGCAGCTGCTCGCCGCCGACCTCGTGGTCCGGCACCCGGCCGGGTACCGGCTGGCGGCGAACCCAGATCAGGTGGACGCGCACCGCTTCGAACGACTGGCCGCCGCGGGCCGTACCGCGCTCAGGGCGGGGGACCACCGCAGGGCCGCCGGACTGCTCCGGGAGGGCCTGGCGCTCTGGCGTGGCCCGGCCCTGGCCGACCTGAGCGAGACGCTGGCCGGACCGGCCGCCCGGCTGGAGGAGCTGCGGCTGAGCGCGGTGGAGGATCACGCCGAGGCCGTACTGGGCCTGGCGGCCGGGCCCGACGCGATCACCCCGGAGCTGGCCGACCTGGTCGCGGCGCACCCGCTCAGGGAACGCCTGCGCGGGCTCTACATGCGCGCCCTGGTCGCGGAGGGCCGCCAGGCGGAGGCTTTGGCCGCCTACGAGGAGGGACGGCGGCTGCTGGCCGAGGAGCTGGGGGTGGACCCCTCCCCTGAGCTGGCCGCCGTCCACCTGGCCATCCTGCGCGCGCAGACCCCGCCCGCCCCCGAGGGCGGCCCGGGGGAAGGACCGCGCGGTGCGCTGCCCGCCCAGCTCACCCCGCTGATCGGCCGCGCCGGTGAGCTGGCCGCCATCGGCGAGCTGCTCGGCGCGTCCCGGCTGGTCACGCTGACCGGCCCGGGCGGCACCGGCAAGACGCGCCTGGCGGTGGAGGCGGCGGGTCTGGCCGGGCTGGAGGTCCGCTTCGTGGCGCTGTCGCCTCTGACGGAACGCCGCGAGGTGGCGCGCTCGCCGCTGGCGGACGGCCGCGATGTGGTGCAGGCCGTGCTCACCGCCGTGGGCCTGCGCGAGACCGGGCTGTTCCACCGCCCCCACCCCGACCGCACCGCCCACCACGAGCACACGGATCCGCCGGACCGACTGGACCGGCTGGCCGCCGCGCTGGCCGGCCGGTCGTTGCTGATCGTCCTGGACAACTGCGAACACGTGATCGCGGACGCCGCCGCGCTGGCCGACCGCCTGCTGGCCGCCTGCCCGCTGCTGCGGATCCTGGCCACCAGCCGCGAAGGCCTCGGCATCACGGGCGAACACCTGTACCCGGTGCCGCCGCTGGCACTCCCCCCACCACCCCCAACAACCCCACTAAATCCGGAAATGCCGGATGTGACGCAGGCGCTGGACTACCCCGCGATCCGGCTGTTCACCGAACGGGCCGCGGCGGTCCGGCCCGGTTACCCGGTGACCGCGGCGGACCTGGGCTCGGTGATCGCCATCTGCCGGGCCCTGGACGGGCTACCGCTGGCCATCGAGCTGGCCGCCGCGCGGGTGCGCTCGCTCCCCGTCGCCGAGATCGCCACCCGGCTGGCGGCGGGCGCCTCCGCCGACCCGTTCCGGCTGCTGTCGAAAGGCAGCAGGGTGGCCGAGCCGCGCCACCGCACGCTGCGCGCGGTCATCGAGTGGAGCTGGGACCTGCTCGACGAGGCCGGGCGCACGCTCGCCCGGCGGCTGACCGTGTTCGCGGGCGGGGCCACCCTCGCGGCGGCCGAGCGGGTCTGCGGCCTGCCCGGGGACGAGCTGGTCGACCTGCTCGCCGACCTGGCCGACAAGTCGCTGGTCGAGGTGTCCGGCGACCGGTACCGGATGCTCGACACGATCCGGGCCTTCTGCGCCGAGAAGCTGGCCGAGGCGGGCGAGGCGGACGCGCTCCGGGAGGCGTACACGGCCTACTACCTGGAGCTGGCCGAGACCGCCGACCCGCACCTGCGCGCGGCCGAGCAGCTGGACTGGCTGCGGCTGCTGGACGCCGAGCACGACAACCTGGTCGCCGCGCTGCGCCGGGCCGACCTGGACCGGGCGCTGCGGCTGTTCAGCGCGCTCAGCTCCTACTGGTGGCTGCGCGGGCTGCGCAGCGAGAGCGCCACCCTGGCCGCCGAGCTGGTGGCCCGGCTGGGCCCCGAGCCACCGGATCAGGAGCAGTACGCGCTGGTCGTGCTCACCCTGGCCGCCGGCGGCGCGCGCGTCCCCGGGCTGCCGGCGCACCTGACCAGGGCGGACGCGATCATGCGCGAAATGAACTGGCTCCCGCGCCAGCCCTACGTGTCCGTGCTCTGGTCGATGGTGATCGGCCCACCCAGCCGGGAGCTCGCCGACATCCTCCTGGCCGAGCAGCGCACACTGCCGATGGAGCCCTGGATGCGGGCGCTGTCGGACTTCGGCTGGGGCCTGCTGGCGCTCATGGACGGCCGGGTGGCGGAGGCGGAGCGCATGCTGGAGCCCGCCTTCGCGGCCTTCCAGCGGCTGGGCGAGCGGTGGGGCATGTCGATGACGCTGGTCGGCCTCTCCGAGGTGGCCGAGTGGCGGGGCGACCGGGAGCGCGCGCTGGCCCTGCTCGACCGTGCGCTGGAGCTGATGGAGCGGCTGAACGCCACCGTCGACATGGCCGAGCTGATGTGCCGGCGGGCCGCCAACCGGACCATCGTCGCCGGGGAACGGCCGGAAGTGATCGCCGAGGCCCGTGCCGACTACGAGCGCGCCGCTGAGCTGGCCCGCCGGGCGGGCGCGCCGGAGATCCTGGCCAGGGCCACGGTGGGACTGGCCGAGCTGGCCCGCAGGGGCGGCGACCTGGCGGCGGCCAGGGAGCTCTGCCACCGCGCGCTGGCCGGGAGCGGCGACTGGTTCAGCGCCGATGAGATCCGGATATCCACGCACATCGCGCTCGGCTGGACCGCGCTGGCCGAGGGCGACGCCGACGAGGCCGAGCGGTGGCACCGGGCCGCGCTCGTCTCCGGCTTCGGCCACCGCAACCTGCTGGTCGCCGCCCGGGTCGCCGAAGGCCTGGCCGGCGTGGCCCTGCTCCGCGGCGACCACACCCGGGCCGCCGCCCTGCTCGGCGTCGGCACGGCCCTGCGCGGCGAGCCGGAGCCCGACGACCCGGACCGCGCCTGGGTGAGCCGGCTCTGCCACGCGGCGCTGGGCCCCGCCCGCTTCACCGCGGCCCTCCGGCGCGGCGCGGCGGTCCCCCGCGAACAGCTGGTCCACATCGCCACCGGAACCGCCGTCCTGGCCGCCATCGAGGGCGCCACCGCCTGAGCCTCCCCGAACAGGCGCCCGGTCAGCCGCCGTCAGCGCCCGTCAGCGGCCGGTGGGCGCCCCGTCAGCGCGCCGCCCGATGCTCGCCCCATGACCGCTCCGATAACGAACTCCCGCAAGTGGGGCACCCTCGTCATCTCCTGCCTCGCCATGTTGCTGCTCGCCCTCGACCTGACCGTGCTGCACCTGGCCGCCCCCAAACTGGTCGAGGACATGGCCCCGACCGGCACCCAGCTGCTCTGGATCCTGGACATGTACGGCTTCGCGCTGGCCGGCCTGCTCATCACCATGGGCAATCTGGGAGACCGGATCGGCCGCAAGCGCCTCCTGCTGATCGGCACCGCCGCCTTCGGGGCCGCGTCCGTGCTCACCGCGTACGCGCCCACCCCGGAACTGCTGATCGCGGCCCGCACCCTGCTGGGCGTGGCCGGGGCCACCATCATGCCCTCCACCCTCTCCATCGTCCGCAACGTCTTCACCAACCCCAAGGAGCGCACGGCGGCCGTGGGCCTGTGGAGCAGCGTCTCCGCGCTCGGCTTCGCGGTCGGCCCGGTGGTCGGCGGCCTGCTGCTCGATCACTTCTGGTGGGGCTCGGTGTTCCTGATCAACGTGCCCATCACGGCCGGCCTGCTGCTCGGCGGCCTGCTGGTGCTCCCCGAGTCGCGCAACCCGCGCTCCCGGCCGCTGGACCTGGTCAGCGTGCCGCTCTCGATGGCCGGGGTGATCGGCCTGGTGTACGCGCTGAAGGCGGCCGCGCACGACGGCCTCGGCCACCCCGGGTTCTGGATCTCGGCCGCGATCGGCCTGACGGCCATGGTGGTCTTCGTACGGCGGCAGACCCGGCTGGCCGAGCCGCTGATCGACGTCCGGCTCTTCCGCCTGCCGGCCTTCTCCGGCTCGATCGGGGCCAACCTGGTGGTCATCTTCAGCTCGCTGGCCATGTCGGTGGCCTTCGCGCAGTACTTCCAGCTGGTCAGGGGCTGGTCGCCGCTGATGGCCGGCCTGGCGGGGCTGCCGGGCGGGGTGTCGGGGGCGATCGGCGGCGGGCTGGCCGGGGTGCTGGTGGGCGCCATCGGCCGGGCCCGGGTGGTCGCCCTCGGCGTGCTGCTCACCGCCGCCGGGTTCTTCATCTACACGGGCATCGGGCTGGACACCTCGTACTGGTACCTGCTCCCGGCCATGATGGTGTTCGGCGTCGGCCTGGGCTTCACCTTCGCGGTCACCAACGACACGCTGCTGGCCTCGGTGCCCAGGGAACGGGCGGGGGCGGCCTCCGCCATCGCCGAGACCGCCCAGGAGGTCGGGGGTTCGCTGGGCATCGCCGTACTGGGGAGCGTGCTCGGCGCGCTCTACCGGCAGAACCTGACCCTGCCCCCCGGCTTCCCCGCCGAGGCCAAGGAGTCCCTCGGCGCCACCCTGCACGCGGCGAGCACGCTGCCCGCCCAGCTCGGCGACGCCCTGGCGCTGACCGCCAGGCAGACCTTCGTGGACAGCATGCGGGTGAGCATGCTCATCGGCGGCACGCTGCTGGCCGTCTTCTCCGTGGTCGTCCTGTACGCGCTGCGGAGCGTGCCCAAGGAGATCCCGGAGGTCGACCTGGACGACGAAGGCCGGGTCCAGGACCAGGTGCCGGCCTGAACCCCCGCCCGGCACGGGGATGGCGGCGCGTAGCTCCGGCCACGCGCCGTCCTTCCGTTTCGATCTCAGATCTCGATGACCACCGGAATGATCATCGGGCGGCGCCGGTAGGTGTCGCTCACCCAGCGGCCCACGGTCCGCCGGAGCACCCGGCGGATCTGCTGCACGTCGGCCACCCCGGCCGCGGCCGCGTCCTGGAGCGCCCGCTCGATCTGCGGCAGCACCGCGTCCAGCGAGTCCGGGTCGATGCCGGAACCACGCGCGGTGATCTCGGGGCCACCGGTCAGTTTGCCCGTGGTGGTGTCCACCACGACGACGACCGAGATGAAGCCCTCGTCGCCCAGGATGCGCCGGTCCTTCAGCGCCACCTCGGTGATGTCGCCCACCGAGGTGCCGTCCACGAACACGTATCCGGCGGGGACCGCGCCGACCACCTTGGCCTGGCCGTCCAGCAGGTCCACCACCACGCCGTCCTCGGCGATGACGATGTTCTCCTCGGGCACCCCGGTCATCCGGGCCAGCTTGGCGTGCGCCCGCAGGTGCCGCCACTCGCCGTGCACCGGCATGAAGTTGGACGGCTTGGTGGCGTTCAGCACGTACAGCAGCTCGCCCGCGGCGGCGTGGCCGGAGACGTGCACCAGCGCGTTCCCCTTGTGGATCACCCGGGCGCCCCACCGGGTCAGCCCGTTGATGACCTTGTTCACCGCGGTCTCGTTCCCCGGCACCAGGGAGGAGGCCAGCAGCACGGTGTCACCCTCGGCGACCCGGATCGGGTGGTCCCGGTTGGCCATCCGGGACAGCGCGGCCATCGGCTCGCCCTGGGAGCCGGTGCAGATCAGCACCACGTCCTCCGGCGGCCACTCCTCGATCTCCCGGGAGTCCACCAGCAGCCCCGCCGGCACCCGCAGGTAGCCCAGATCCCGGGCCACCCCCATGTTCCGCACCATGGACCTGCCGATCAGGGCCACCTTGCGGCCGTACTTCTCGGCCGAGTCGATGGCCTGCTGCACGCGGTGGATGTGCGAGGCGAAGCAGGCCACGATGATGCGCTTCTCGGCGGTACGGACCACGTCGTCGATGACCGGGGCGATGTCCCGCTCACTGGTGACGAAGCCGGGCACCTCGGAGTTGGTGGAGTCCGACATGAGCAGGTCCACGCCCTCGGAGCCGAGCCGGGCGAACCCCCCGAGGTCGGTCAGCCGCCCGTCCATCGGCAGCTGGTCCATCTTGAAGTCGCCGGTGTGCAGCACGATCCCGGCCGGCGTGCGCACGGCCACCGCCAGCGCGTCCGGGATGGAGTGGTTGACGGCGAAGAACTCGCACTCGAACGGCCCGAACCGGCGCCGCTCCCCCTCGATGACCTCCTGCTTGACCGGCTGGATGCGGTGCTCGGTGAGCTTGGCCTCGATCAGGGCCAGCGTCAGCTTGGCCCCGACCAGCGGGATGTCCCGCCGCTCCCGGAGCAGGTACGGCACCGCCCCGATGTGGTCCTCGTGGGCGTGGGTGAGCACCACGGCCTCGATGTGCTCCAGCCGGCCCCGGATGTACTCGAAGTCCGGCAGGATCAGATCGACGCCGGGCTGGTCCGGCTCCGGGAAGAGCACCCCGCAGTCGACGACCAGCAGCCGCCCGTCGTACTCGAAGACCGCCATGTTGCGGCCGATCTCACCGAGGCCGCCCAGCGCCACGATGCGCAGGCCGTGCTCCGGGAGGGGGGGCGGGGGGCCGAGCTCGGGGTGAGGATGGCTCATCGGCGGGCTCCGTTCCGCCCGGCGAAGCCGGAGCCGTGTTCACTATGTTCTGCTGGACGCACTCAGTCTCCTGTGATCTTCAGGCCACCCGCGACGAGATCCGCGCGGAGCAGCGCGATTTGTTCTGATGTTGCCTCGACCAGCGGGAGCCGGTTTCCACCGACATCCTGGCCGACAAGTCGGAGCGCGGCCTTGACCATGATGGCCCCCGCGGACCTGTTCATGATCCCGTGCACCACGGGGAGCAGCCGCTGGTGGATCTCCAGCGCCGCCGCGACCTCCCCGGCCCGGTAATGCCCGATCATCGCCGCCAGGTCGGCCCCGGCCACGTGGCCCACCACGCTGACGAAGCCGGCCGCGCCCACCGAGAGCCAGGGCAGGTTGAGCGCGTCGTCACCACAGTAGAAGGCCAGGTCCGGGCAGGCCGCCATCACCTGGGAGCTGGTGAACAGGTCGCCCTTGGCGTCCTTGACCGCGCGGATGGCGGGGTGCTGGGCGAGCCGGATCAGCGTCTCCGGGGCGATCGGCACCACGGAGCGCCCCGGGATGTCGTAGAGCATGACCGGCAGCGCGGTGGCCTCGGCGATGGCCACGAAGTGCTGGTAGATCCCCTCCTGCGGGGGCTTGCTGTAGTACGGCGTGACCGCCAGCAGGCCGTGCGCCCCGGCGCGCTGGGCGGTCCTGGCCGCCTCGACGCTGTGCGCGGTGTCGTAGGTCCCCACCCCGGCGACCACGGCGGCCCGGTCGCCCACCGTCTCGACCACGGCGCGCAGCAGGCGCTCTTTCTCGTCGTCGGTGGTGGTCGGGGACTCACCGGTGGTGCCGCTGACGATGAGGCCGTCGTTGCGCTGTTCGTCCACCAGGTAGGCCGCCAGGCGGCGGGCCGCGGCGTAGTCCACCGCGCCGTCGGCGGTGAAGGGGGTGACCATCGCGGTGAGCATGCGGCCGAAGGGGGCGTCGGAGGTTCCAGTTGGCGGTGCCATAGACCGAACGGTACCCGGATCCGCCGAAACGGTGGACCTCGCCACCCCGCTACCCACTGTCAGAGGAGTCCTGAACAGGAAAGAGGCCGCCGATATGTGCTCGGGGGTACACACATCAGCGGCCTCTATCCGAAGAATCGGCGTTCCTTACGCCCGTGTTACAGACTTCTCGCGAGAATTTTCCCACCTTCTGCGGCGGCTGGGGCCTGAGCGGGGAATCGCAGGTCAGCGAGCCAGCCCGAGAAGCAACCGCTGCCACACGCGTTCCGCCCTGGCCGCGATCAGCCGCTCGGTCTCGTGCACCCGGTTGCCGTCCGCGGCGCGTACCGTACGGCGGACGAAACGCAGGCCGCCCGCCTGACAGAACTCGTAGATGGTGGTCCGGCACTCGCAGGTGTGCGCCCGCACCCGGGTCCGGTCCGTCCTGGACACGGCGGGCAGCCAGCGTAACCGCTCGCAGTTCGGCTGCGCGGGGGCCACGTGCAGCCCGTGGCCGTCGGACAGATCGACCAGGGTGGACTCGCGTTCCATCGGGTGCCGGTGATCCTTAAGACCGAGTGGTGATGGCGGGTAAAGTTGGAGTCACAGATCGTGGCCATTACTCAGGGTTGTCCATCGGATACGCCAAGATTGGAAAACGGTTCACAATCCCGAGGGATGGATGGATGGCCAACTCCGATCCGGTCTACTTGCGCGTCGTTGAGGACCTCCGCCGGCAGATCACCGACGGCACGCTTCCGCCCGGCGCCCCGATCCCCTCCCGGCACCAGATCACCCGCAAGTACGGGGTCGGCGAGACCGCCGCCCGCCACGCTCTCCGGGTGCTGGCCCAGGAAGGGCTGATCATCGGCCGGGTCGGCTCCGGCCACCGGGTCAGGCAGCGGCCCACCCTCCTGCCCCTGCTCCGGGGCCAGACCACGTTCCCCGCCCCGTTCCCGGCCTCCTTCCCCGCCGAGTTCTCCGCCGACATGCAGGCGCAGGGCCGCCGCGCCACCTGGGACCGGCAGATCGAGCCCGCCGAGGCCACCCCCGACATCGCCGCCCGGCTCCGGCTGGCGGTGGCCGCCCCCGTCACCCGGACCCGGTTCGTCTACCGGGGGGACGGCAAGCCGGTGCAGCTGGCCACCTCCTACGAGCCGGCCGGGCCCGCCGAGGGCGCGGAGGACGCGCGTGCCGGCGCCGGCGTGAAGATCACCGAAGTGGTGGAGCAGGTCTCCAGCCGGGTCCCACAGCCCGGCGAGAGCGACGTGCTCGACCTGCCCGCGGGGGTGCACGTGCTGCACATCGAGCGCACCCACTGGTCCGGCGACCGCCCGGTGGAGACCAGCGACATCGTCATCCCCTGCGACCAGTTCCGGCTGGTGTACAGCCTGCCCCTGCCGTCCTGAGCCCCCGCGGCCTGCCGCGGGAACCGGCGGCCGCGGACGTCGGCCCGCCCCGGCGTCCGCCTGACGGGAACGTCGGTGGGGGCTGGTACAACCGGAGCGGGTGACCGAGCCGGGGGTGGGGATGCGCGTCAAGGACATGCCGGTGGCCGACCGGCCAAGGGAGCGGCTGCTGGCCGGGGGCCCGGTGGCGCTGGCCGACCGGGAACTGCTCGCGCTGCTGCTCGGCTCGGGCGGCAAGGGGGTCGACGCGGTCGAACTGGCCTCCCGCGTCATCGCGCACTGCGGCGACCTGGCCGAGCTCTCCCGCGCCGAGGCGCACCGGCTGCTCGCCGTGCCCGGCGTCGGCCCGGCCAAGGCGGCCCGCGTCTGCGCCGCCTTCCACCTGGTCAGGCGGGCCCAGGCCGAGCCGCCCCGGCCCAGGATCACCAGCTCCGCCGACCTGGCCGCCGCGGCGGGCCCGCTGCTGCGCGGCCAGGCCAGGGAGCGCCTGGTGGTGGCCGTCTGCGACATCCGGGGATCCCTGCTGCGCCTGGCCGTGGTCAGCGAGGGCGGCGACGACCACACCGCGGCCCCGATCCGCGACATCCTCACCACGGTGCTCGTCTCGCGCGGCGCCGCCTTCGGCCTCGCCCACAACCACCCCGGCGGCTCGCTCGAACCGAGCCCGTCCGACCTCGCCGTCACCACCCAGCTCCTGCACGCCGCCGAGACCGTGGGTCTTCGCCTCCTCGACCACCTCGTCGTCACCGACACGGCCTGGCGCCGCATCGAGCTGCACTAGCTGCCTGAACTGCCTGAACTGCCTGAGCCGCCCGAGCGCGTCGCCCGCCCCGGAGAGCCGGGGTGACACCGGTCGCGGGATCACGTTAGCCAGACGTATGCCCTCGTTGCAATGTCTTCACTCGTATTACACGTATGAAGACAGCTTTTCAGGTGTCTGGTTTGTGGCTATGTGTCCCGTTTGACCTACGATCTGTTCATGCTTGACAGAGAGGGGCCGCTCCCGGTCTACCAGCAGATCGCGGCGATCCTTAAAGGCAGGATCACCAGCGGCGAACTCCCGGCCGGCAGCCCGCTGCCCAGCGAGGCCGCCCTGGTCGCGGAGTACGGCGTCGCCCGCACCACCGCCCGGCGGGTGGTCAGGGAACTGCGCGAGCAGGGCCTGGCGTACACGGTTCAGGGAGAGGGCAGCTTCGTCGGCGACGGGTCGGAGCCGCGGGGTCAGCTCAAGGTGCCCAAGTACCACCAGATCGCCGCCGCGATCGCCGAGCGCATCCGGAGCGGGGTCATCCCGATCAACCGGCCGATCCCCAGCGAGCAGGGCCTGATGGACGAGTTCGGCGTCTCCAAGGTCACCGCACGGCTGGCGGCGGGACTGCTCAGGGAGCAGGGCTGGGTCTTCACCGTGCCGCACCGTGGCACGTACCCGAATGATCCGGAGAAGTGGCCGAAGTAGGTCGCATCACCCGTATGGATACGTCTATAGTACGAGCATGCTCGACAGGGAAGGCCACATACCTCTTTACCGGCAGATCGCCGACATCATCGGCGACCGTATCACCCGTGGGGAGCTGAGCCCGGGCGAACCGATCCCCAGCGAGACCGAACTCAAGCGCGAGTACGGCGTCGCGCAGATGACCGCCCGGCGGGTGCACCGGGAGCTCCGCGAGCGCGGGCTCATCCACACCGTGCCCGGCGAGGGCTCCTTCGTCGGCCCGGCGGGCACCCCACGGGCCGAATACCTGGCGCCCCTCTACCGCAAGATCGCCGACCAGGTCGCGGGCGGCATCCAGGACGGCAGGATCCCCGCCAACCGCCCGATCCCCAGCGAACGCAACCTCATGCTGGAGCACGGCGTGGCCAAGGCCACCATCCGGCAGGCCATCTCGCTGCTCCGTACCGAGGGGTGGGTGTTCACGGTGCCCTACCGGGGCACCTTCGCGGCCCCGCCGGAGAGCTGGCCGGCCCGGGCCCGCTGAGTGGCGGCCACGCAGCCCAGCACGGCCAGCGCCGCCAGCACGGTGGCCGAGCCGAACCGCTCCCCCAGCAGCAGCCAGGACCAGAGCAGCGTGAGCAGCGGCTGCGCCAGCTGGGTCTGGCCCGCGCGGGCGATGCCGCCCATGGCGAGCCCGGCGTACCACGGCACGAAGCCCAGGAACATCGAGATCAGCCCGGCGTAGGCGAACCCGGCCAGCGACTCGGCCGTGGGCGCGGGGCCGGTGGTGGCCGCCAGCACCACGGTGACCGGCACGCTGACCGGCAGCGCGACCACCAGCGCGTACGAGACGACCTGCCAGCCGGGAGTCGTCCTGGCCAGCCTGGCCCCCTCGGTGTAGCCGACCGCGGCGGACAGCAGGGCGAACACCAGCAGCAGGTCGGCCGCCGAGAACCGGCCGCCGCCCTGGGTGAGGGTGAACACGGTGATTGACGCCGCGCCGAGCGCGCAGGCCAGCCAGAACATCGGCCGGGGCCGCTCCCCCGCGCGGAGCACGGCGAACACGGCGGTAGCGGCGGGCAGCAGCCCGATGACCACCGCCGAGTGCGCCGCGCTCGCGCCGCCGTCCAGGGCCAGGCCGCTGGCGACGGGGAACCCGAACACGACGGTGAGCGAGGTGACCAGGTAGGAACGGAGCTGGTGCCGTGGCGGGAGCAGGGGTGCTCCCGCCACCAGCAGGCAGGCCGCCGCCACGGCGCCCGCGAGCACCGCGCGGCCGACCCCCACCAGGTACGGATCGAAGCCGCGCAGCGCGAAGACGGTGGCGGGAAAGGTGCCGGAGAAGGCGAGCACGCCCATCCCGGCCAGCAGGGTTCCGCGCCAGGCGGTCCGGGGGGCAAGCGCTACTGACTCAGCTTCGATAGCGCTATCATGTAGCTTCATGAATGAGGATAGCAGTATCGCCAAAGTGGCGGACATCCTCCGCCGGGAGGCCGCCCGGCTCGGCCCCGGCGGCAAGCTGCGCTCCAGCCGGGAGCTGGTCAGGGAGCTCGGAGTCAGCCCGGTCACCGTGTCCCGGGCGATCGCGCGGCTCACCGCCGAGGGCCGGGTGATCACCCGGCCGGGCGCCGGCGCTTTCGTGACCGCCGTCCGGCGGCCGTCCGGCGACCAGGTGGACTCCTCGTGGCAGACGGTTGCCCTGGGCGACCGGGTGGTCGACGATTCGGCGGTGGCCAGTCTGCTGTCCCAGCCGGCCGAGGGCGTGATCCCGCTGACCGGCGGCTACCTCAACCCCGCGCTGCGGCCGGACCGCGAGCTGTCGGCCGCCGCCATCCGGGCGATGCGCCGTCCGGACGCCTGGGGGCTGCCCCCGCTCAGCGGCATCCCTGAGCTGCGCCGCTGGTTCGCGGACGAGGTCGGGGTGACCCAGCACGACGTGCTGGTGGTCAGCGGCGGCCAGGCCGCGATCACGCACGCGTTCCGCTCGCTGGCCGCGCCCGGGGAGCCGGTCCTGGTGGAGACGCCCACCTACCAGGGGGCGCTGGCCTCGGCCAGGGCGGCCGGACTGCGGGTCGCGGCGGTGCCCGTGGACGCCGACGGGGTCCGGCCGGAACTGCTGGCGGAGGCGTTCGCGCGCACCGGCGCACGGGTCTTCTACTGCCAGCCCACCCTGGCCAACCCGACCGGCGCGACGCAGCCCAGGGAGCGCAGACAACAGGTGCTGGCGGTGGCGCGGGCGGCCGGGGCGTTCATCATCGAGGACGACTACGCCCATTACCTGTCGCCCGTGCCGCCGGCGCCCCCGCTGGTCGCGCTGGACGAGCACGGCACCGTGGTGCACGTGCTCTCGCTGAGCAAGATCTCCGCCCCCAGCCTTCGGGTGGCCGCGCTGAGCGCCCGGGGGCCGGTCGCGCACCGCCTGCGGACCAGCCAGCTGGTGGAGTCCTTCTTCCTGGCCCGGCCGCTGCAGGAGACGGCGGTCGAGTTCGTCACCGCCCCCGCCTGGCGGCGCCACCTGGCCGCCGTGCACCGGATGCTCGAGGAGCGGCGGCAGATCCTGCTGACCGGGCTGGCCCAGCACATCCCGTCGGCGACCGTGGACCTGGTGCCCGCGGGCGGGCTCCACCTGTGGGTGCGGCTGCCCCCGGAGACCGACGAGACGGCGCTGGTCGAGCGGGCCCAGCGGAGCGGGGTGCTGGTCACCCCCGGCAGGCCCTACTTCCCCACCGAGCCCCCGGGGCCGTACCTGCGGCTCACCCACACGGCCGTGACCGGCACGGCGGAGCTGACCGAGGGCGTGCTGCGGCTGGCCTCAGCGTTCGGCTGAGGACCGCGTCACGCGGCGGCGCGGGCGCCGGTCGCCGCGCGTCCGCTCGCGGCGGTTCTTCTCCTGGAAGGCCAGATAGGCCAGGTAACTGACGTGCATGATGACTCCTTCGGAAGTTCGACACCGGCTAAAGCGTTATGAGGGTGTCGAATATTCCGTAGGACTAGAGTGAGGTCGAGGTGATCGTGCGTATGTCCGCTCCGGCTGAGTTGCTCCGCGACTTCGTCAACACCTACGACGTGGAGGGAGCCGCCGACGAGCTGGCCTCCCCCGCCGAGCTGACCCTCTGGCTGCGCGAGCGCGGCCTCGTCGGGCCCGCCGACCGGGCTCTGGACCACGACCTGGAGCTCGCCGTGCGGCTCAGGGAGGGCCTGCGGCTCGTGCTCCACCACAACCCCGGGCAGCGGGCTCCCGAGGAACTGGAGCGGGCCCTGACTGCGCTACCGTTGCGGGTGACGTTGACCCCGGGAGTGCCGGGGCTGGAGCCGATCGCGCCGGGGGTGACCGGCGGGCTGGCCCGGATCGCGGCACTCATCGCGGCCAGTCACGCCGATGGAACCTGGCCACGCCTTAAGGTGTGCGTCGAGAGCGGTTGCCAGTGGGCCTTCATCGACTCCTCCAAGAACCGCTCTCGCGCGTGGTGCTCGATGCGGGTCTGCGGAAATCGAACGAAAACCCGGACATATAGGGCACGACGTCAGGCGGAAGGTTCGGCGACCTCCGCCTGACCAGTACGGTGTTACAGGCACAGAAGGGAGCCGGCCCCATGGGTGTTAGACAAGCCCGTCTCGAAGACGTCGACGCGGTGACGAGCACCCAGATTCGGGCCTGGAAGCAGTGCTACCGGGAGTTCATTCCCCCGGGCCCGCTGGAGCAGATGACCGGTCCGGCCGCCGAGAAGATGTGGCGCCGCCAGTGGGACGAGGCCATCCTCTCCCCGCCCAGCCCCCGGCACCGGGTGCTGGTCGCGGTCGAACGGGTGGTCATGGACACCGACCACTGGAGCGCGCTCGGCCCCGGCGGCATCCTGGCCCCGCCCTCCCACGAGCGCGCCTCCGACCGGGTGGTCGGCCTGGCCTCGCACGGCCCCGCCGAGGACCCCGACCTGTACCCCGGCACCACCGCCGAGCTGCTCACCCTGCTGGTGGACCCCAACCACATCCGCCGCGGGCACGGCAGCCGCCTGCTCAACGCGACCGTGGACCACCTCCGCGAGGACGGCTACAGCACCATCGTGACCTGGGTGTTCGCCGAGAACTACCCGATGCTCGGCTTCCTGGAGTCGGCCGGGTGGGGCGAGGACATGGCCGAGCGGGTGCTCGACATGGGCCGCCCGATCCGGATGATCCGTCTCACCACCGACATCAGCTGACGGCCGGAACCCCGGCCATCGGAGGCCTCGCCGGGGTGGGCTAGGGTCGAGCGGCCGATTGTCTTGTGAATGAGGGTTGAAGTCGTGGCGACACCTGCGCAGTGGTTTGCGGGCGCCCGTCCGCGTACGCTCCCGGCGGCTGTGGTGCCGGTCGCGGTGGGCACCGGGGTGGCCGCCGGGGCCGGCGGCGGGGTCTGGTGGCGGGCGCTGCTGGCCTTGCTCGTGTCGCTGGCGCTCCAGGTCGGCGTGAACTATGCCAACGACTACAGCGACGGGGTGAAGGGCACCGACAGCGACCGGGTCGGGCCCATGCGGCTGGTCGGCTCCGGAGCCGCCCCCGCCCCCCAGGTGCTCGCCGCCGCCCTCGGCTGCCTCCTGGTGGCCGCCGTGGCCGGGCTGGTGCTGGTGGTGTCCATCCAGGCCTGGTGGCTGTTCGGGGTCGGGGCGCTCTGTCTGCTGGCCGCCTGGTTCTACACCGGCGGCTCCCGGCCGTACGGCTACCGCGCGCTGGGCGAGATCTCGGTCTTCGTGTTCTTCGGCCTGGTGGCCGTGGCCGGGACCGCCTACGTGCAACTGGAAGGGCTGCCCTGGCAGGCGGTCGTCGCCGCGGTGCCGGTGGGCCTGCTGGCCTGCGCCCTCCTGGTGG
The DNA here is from genome assembly GCF_018476525.1 of Acrocarpospora catenulata. Lineage (GTDB taxonomy): Bacteria > Actinomycetota > Actinomycetes > Streptosporangiales > Streptosporangiaceae > Acrocarpospora > Acrocarpospora catenulata. The sequence continues at coordinate 138,728 of NZ_JAHCST010000017.1, read as the reverse complement.
TCAACAACCTCCGCGACATCGTCACCGACACCCCGTCCGGGAAGCGCACGCTGGCGGTCGTGCTGGGCGACACCCGTACCCGGACCCTCTACACGCTCTGCCTGCTGCTGCCCTTCACGCTGCTGCTCGGCCTGGCGCCCACGGATCCCTGGGTGTTGATCGGGCTGCTGGCCCTTCCCCTGGCGATCCCGCCCGTGAAGGCCGTGCGCGGCGGGGCCGTCGGCCCCGCCCTGATCGCCACCCTCCAGCAGACCGGCCGCCTGCAGCTGGTCTTCGGCCTCCTGCTGGCCCTCGGCCTGGCGCTCTCCTAGGGATCGCTCTCCTAGAGATCCAGAAGGCTCTCCAGCCCGACTGTCAGCCCCGGCAGGTCCCGCACCCGCCGCACCCCCAGCAGCACGCCAGGCGTGAACGAGGCCCGGTTCATGGAGTCATGGCGAATGGTGAGGATCTCCCCCTCGCCCCCCATGATGACCTCCTGGTGGGCCACCAGCCCGGACAGCCGGACCGCGTGCACCCGCACCCCGTCCACGGTCGCCCCGCGAGCCCCGTCGAGCTCCTGCGTCGTGGCGTCCGGCGACACGCCGACGCCGGCCTTCCGCCGCGCCTCCGCGACCAGCTCGGCCGTCCGGCGCGCGGTCCCCGAGGGCGCGTCGGCCTTGTTCGGGTGGTGCAGCTCGACGATCTCCACCGACTCGAAGTACCTGGCCGCCTGCTGCGCGAAGTGCATCATCAGCACGGCCGCGATCCCGAAATTCGGCGCGATCAAGGCATTGGTCCCCGGGTTACGCGCGAGCATCCCCCGCACCGACTCCAGCCGCTCCGCGTCGAACCCCGTGGTCCCCACCACAGGATGAATCCCCCGCCCGATGCACCACTCCAGATTCCCCATCACCACATCAGGGTGAGTGAAGTCGACAACGACCTCAGCCGGGCTCAACAACTCCAGCGAATCATCCTTGTCGACAGCCGCGACCAGCTCCATATCCTGCGCCGCATGCACAGCCTTACAAACCTCGACCCCAACACGCCCCCGCGCCCCAAGCACCCCAACCTTAATCATCGGCCCAGCCTATCGGTCGGCCGTAACGGCGATCACCCTCAACGGTGAGGAGCGCCGCAGGGGTGGTGGGCGAAGCCGTAAAGGAAAAAAGAAAGGCCCGCGCGAGCGGGCCCTTCCACAAACTATGGGATCACGCGATGGCGGACGTGAAGTCCTTGTCGCCATATGGTCCGATCACGGCCAGGGTCATCGGGCGGCTGAGGACCGCTTGGGCTACCTGGTTGATGTCGTCCGAGGTCACCTGCTCGATTCGGGAGAGCACCTCGTCCACCGACATCAGGCGGTCGTAGACGAGCTCGCTCTTGCCGATGCGTGACATCCGCGAACCGGTGTCCTCCAGGCCGAGCACCAGACCACCGCGCATCTGACCCTTGCCCCGGGCGATCTCCTCCTCGGTGAGCCCTTCGGCGACCACCCGGGCGACCTCGTCCCGGCAGATCTTGAGCACGTCGTCTATCTTGGACGGCAGGCAGCCGACATAGATCCCGAACTGCCCGGTGTCCGCGTACTGCGAGGTGAAGCTGTAGGCGGAGTACGCCAGCCCGCGCTTCTCCCGGATCTCCTGGAACAACCGCGACGACATCCCGCCGCCGAGTGCCGCGTTCAGCACCCCGAGCGCGAACCGCCGGTCGTCGGTACGGCTCACGCCGGTGGTGCCCAGCACCAGGTTGGCCTGCTCGGTCGGCCGGTCCACCACCCGCACCCCGGACCGCTCGGCCACGCCGGGCCCGCCCAGCCGGGGCGGAATCGGCTCCGCGGACCCGCCGAACGCCCCGGCCCGCTGATAGGCCAGGGCCACCAGCTCCACCACCCGCTCGTGCTCCACGTTCCCCGCCACCGAGATGACCGTGTGCGAGGGCAGGTAGAACCGCTGGTAGTACTCGTGGATGCGCCCCCGGGAGAGCGCGTTGATGGAGTCCTCGTTGCCCAGGATGGGCCGCCCGATGGGGGTGTCGCCGTAGAGTTCCCCGGCGAACGCCTCGTGCACCACGTCGGAGGGGTCGTCGTCGTGCATGGCGATCTCCTCCAGGATCACGCCACGCTCCGACTCCACGTCCGCGTCACTGATCAGCGAGGAGGTCACCACGTCGGCCAGCACGTCGATGGCCAGCGGCAGGTCCTCGTCGAGCACCCGCGCGTAGTAGCAGGTGTACTCCTTGGCGGTGAAGGCGTTGATCTCGCCGCCGATGCCCTCGATGGAGGCGGAGATCTCCATCGAGTCCCGGGTGGGGGTGCCCTTGAAGAGCAGGTGCTCCAGGAAGTGGGTGGCCCCCGTGTGCTCGGGGGCCTCGTCCCGGGACCCGATGCCCACCCAGGCGCCGACCGCCACGCTGCGCACGGTCGGCATGGTCTCCGTCACCACCCGGAGCCCCCCGGGCAGGACGGTGCGGCGAACCACACCGGCACCGTCCTTCCCGGAGAACAGCGTGCTGGTGGCCGTCAAGACGCTCACGAGTTGCGCTCGTCCCGTCCGCCTCTGGTGCGACGGCGCGGCCGGCCATCACCGGACTCGCGCCCCTCACGCGGCTCACGCGGCTCGCGTGCGGGGGCCTCGGCGGGCTCGGGCTCGCCGGCCTCGGCGCGGGCCGCCTTCTCGGCCGCCTCCTTCTCCACCACCTCGACGGGGACCAGGGAGAGCTTGCCGCGCGCGTCGATCTCGGCGATCTCCACCTGGATCTTCTCGCCGACGCCCATCACGTCCTCGACGTTCTCGATGCGCTTGCCGCCGTGCAGCTTGCGGATCTGGGAGACGTGCAGCAGACCGTCCTTACCGGGCATCAGCGAGACGAACGCGCCGAACGCCGCGATCTTCACGACCGTGCCCAGGTAACGCTCGCCCACCTCCGGCATGTGCGGGTTGGCGATCGCGTTGATGGCGCTGCGCGCCGCCTCGGCGGACGGGCCGTCGGTGGCGCCGATGTAGATGGTGCCGTCGTCCTCGATGGTGATCTCGGCGCCGGTGTCGTCCTGGATCTGGTTGATCATCTTGCCCTTGGGGCCGATGACCTCGCCGATCTTGTCCACCGGGACCTTGATGGTGATGATCCGCGGCGCGGTCGGGTTCATCTCGGCCGGGGAGTCGATGGCCTCCTGCATGACCTCCAGGATGGCCAGCCGGGCGCCGCGGGCCTGCTTGAGCGCGGCGGCCAGCACGGTGGCCGGGATGCCGTCCAGCTTGGTGTCCAGCTGGAGGGCGGTGATCACGTCCTTGGTGCCGGCGACCTTGAAGTCCATGTCGCCCATGGCGTCCTCGGCGCCCAGGATGTCGGTGAGCGTGATGAACTGGTCACCCTCGCCGATCAGGCCCATCGCGATGCCCGCGACCATCTCCTTGAGCGGCACGCCGGCGTCCAGCAGCGCCATCGTGGAGGCGCAGACCGACCCCATCGAGGTGGAGCCGTTGGAGCCGAGCGCCTCGGAGACCTGGCGGATCGCGTACGGGAACTCCTCGCGGGTGGGCAGCACGGGGATGAGTGCCCGCTCGGCCAGCGCGCCGTGGCCGATCTCGCGCCGCTTGGGCGAGCCCACCCGGCCGGTCTCACCGGTGGAGTACGGCGGGAAGTTGTAGTTGTGCATGTAGCGCTTGGTGCGCTCGGGGTTGAGCGTGTCGATCATCTGCTCCATCCGGAGCATGTTCAGCGTGGTGATGCCCAGGATCTGGGTCTCCCCGCGCTCGAACAGGGCCGAGCCGTGCACCCGGGGCACCACGTGGACCTCGGCGTTGAGCTGCCGGATGTCCTTGGGGCCGCGCCCGTCGATGCGGATGCCCTCGCTGATGACCCGCTCCCGCATGAGCTTCTTGGTGAGGCTGCGGAAGGCGGCGGAGATCTCCTTCTCCCGGCCCTCGAAGTCGGCCAGCAGCTTCTCCGCGGCCAGCGCCTTGACCCGCTCGATCTCGGTCTCGCGGTCCTGCTTGGCGGCGATGGTGAGCGCGGCGGCCAGCTCGCTGCGGACCGCGCCCTCCACGGCCTGCAGCGCGTCCTCCTGGTAGTCCAGGAAGATCGGGTACTCGGCGGTCTCCTTGCCGGCCACCTCGGCCAGCTTGGCCTGCGCCTCGCAGAGCACCTTGATGAACGGCTTGGCCGCCTCAAGACCCTGGGCGACGCTCTCCTCGGTGGGCGCGAGCGCGCCCTCGGCCACCAGCTTCAGCGTGTCCTTGGTGGACTCCGCCTCGACCATCATGATCGCGACGTCCCCGTCGGACAGCACCCGGCCGGCCACCACCATGTCGAAGGTGGCGCCCTCCAGCTCGGTGTGGGTCGGGAAGGCCACCCACTGGCCGCTGATCAGGGCCACCCGCACGCCGCCGATGGGGCCGGAGAACGGCAGCCCGGCCAGCTGGGTGGAGAGGCTGGCGGCGTTGATGGCGACCACGTCGTAGAGGTGGTCGGGGTGCAGCGACATGATCGTCGCCACGACCTGGATCTCGTTGCGCAGGCCCTTCACGAAGGACGGGCGGAGCGGCCGGTCGATCAGCCGGCAGGTGAGGATCGCGTCCTCGGACGGCCGGCCCTCCCGGCGGAAGAACGAGCCGGGAATGCGGCCCGCCGCGTACATGCGCTCCTCGACGTCCACCGTCAGCGGGAAGAAGTCGAGGCTGTCCTTGGGATTCTTGGACGCGGTGGTGGCGGACAGGACCATGGTCTCGTCGTCCAGGTAGACGACGGCGGAACCCGCCGCCTGGCGCGCCAGCCGGCCGGTCTCGAACCGGATGGTACGCGTGCCGAATGAGCCGTTGTCGATGACGGCTTCCGTGCTGTGGACACCCTCCACGGGGGACCTCCTTGCTCGGGTCGGTCACCCCACGTCCGTGTGTTCTCCGCCGCTCCCCGTTGGTGCAGCGCCGGTCTTCGATCGAAGCGCCCGGTTCACCATGACCGGGGGCCACTACCGAGGACCGGCCCTCTCACGCCGCGGGATCGCGCGGGTGTGCTTGCTGTGCGGACGCGGGGCACTGGTTCTCGGGGTCGAGCGGGCCGACACGGCCCGCTCTCCCTTTCGGCTGTTCAGTTGTAGTCGTATCAGTACGACTCTAGGTACGTTGCGATCCACGTACGAAACGGAGCGGCGATACCCACCGCTCCGTTTCACGCTATCGGCGCAGACCCAGCCGCTCGATCAGGCTGCGGTAGCGCGTGATGTCCTTGGCCTGCAGGTACTTGAGCAGGCGACGCCGACGGCCGACCAGCAGGAGCAGGCCGCGGCGGCTGTGGTGGTCGTGCTTGTGCGTCTTGAGGTGCTCGGTCAGGTCGCTGATGCGACGGCTGAGCAGCGCGATCTGCACCTCAGGGGAGCCGGTGTCGCCTTCGGCGGTGCCGTACTCGCTGATGATGGCCTTCGTGGTTGCGGTGTCGAGCGACACTCTCTCTCCTTCACATGGGAGGCACGCGTAAAATTTCCGATGCCCGCGAACGACCGTGCGTGCCTACAGTCGCCGTGACGAGGCCGACGAATACTCAGCCGACGGTCAAGGTTACCACCGCAGCTCAGTGCCTGACCGCGCGTGCGCAGGTGCGCAAAATCGTCCAGCGCACCTCTGCCTCCGGGTCGCCGGCGTCGAGGCGCCAGCCGAGGCGGGTGGCCTCGCCGGCGGCGGCGGTCTCGTCCGGGTCCAGCGCCGCGATCAGCACCTTGAGCGCCTGGGCGCGGTCGCCGTCCAGGCCGGGCAGCAGCGTGCGCAGGCCGGCGCGCAGCGCGGCCACGTCCAGCCGGGCCGCGCTCGCGAGCTTCGCGCCGCCGGGGTTTCCCGCGCTCATCCCGGCCAGCACGCGCAGCGCCGTGCTCACCTCCGCGCCGGTCAGCCCGGTGTCGGTCACCGCCTGCCGGGCGGCCAGCACCGCGATGGCCCGACGGCGCCCGGCCGGGTCGGCCAGCACGGCGGCCAGCTCCGGGTCCCTGGCCACCGGGTGCTCGCGCAGCGCCAGCGGGACCGGGTCCAGCGGCAGCGGGCGGAGCACGGTGTACCGGTCGAGCACCCCGCCCAGCCGCTCCACCTCCAGCCGGACCCCGGTCACCCGCTCGCCGAGCGCCAGTGCCGCCTCGCCCCAGGAGTCGACCGGGGAGCCCTCGGCGCACGGCAGGCCCTTCATCAGCTCCTCCAGCTCGTGCGGGGAGTGACCCCACCGCCCGGACTGGCGGCGCACGTGGGTGACCCGTACGCCGTCCCGGTAGAGGGCGAACTCGGGCACGCCGCCGGGCCGCACCGCGAACGCCGAGCCGTACGCCGACAGGCCCCGCATCACCTCCGGCCGGATGCCCTGCGCGTGGAACTCCACGCCCACCACCCAGCCGCCCAGGTCGTCGAGCACGACCACCCCGTCGTCGTAGCCCTCATCGGCCGCCTCCAGCAGGGTCTGCGGGTCGGGGCCGACCACGTCGGTGCCGTATCTGCGGGCGGCCGTGGCGCTGGTGCCGCCCTCGATCCAGCAGAGGGTGGCGTGATCGCGCAGGACCCAGTGCTTGTCGAGCAGGTGCCGGTAGTACTCAAGAAGATCGTCAGCCATGTGCTGCCGCCAGTAGCCAGGGCCCCGCCGGGCGCGTACGGGACCGAAATCGGATGGGTCAACCGTGCACAGTGCCGGGCCCCCACCCGTCACTCACCGTTCCCGGGGATCAGCAGTCCCACCGGAAACGGCCCACGGCGACATTACGCCGGATCGGGCCTCTCGCGGAGCGGATCGGTCAGGGCCGGGTCAACCCGTGGTCAACCGCCGCGCCTCGGCCACGTCCGCGCCCATCTGCTCGACCAGCGCCTCGATCGAGTCGAACCGCAGGGTGTCCCTGAGCCGGGCGGAGAAGTCCACGCCCACGTGCGCGCCGTAGAGGTCCAGGTCGTCACGGTCCAGCGCGTACGCCTCGACGGTGCGCTCCACGCCGGCGAAGGTCGGGTTGGTGCCGATCGAGATCGCGGCCGGCCACCGCTCCCCCTGGTACGGCGAGGGCGACTGAGTCACCTGGAGCCAGCCCGCGTAGACCCCGTCCGCCGGGATCGCGGTGTACCGGGGGGACTCCACGTTGGCGGTGGGGAAGCCGAGCGCCCGGCCCCGCTGGTGGCCGCGGACCACCACGCCCTCCACCCGGTGCGGGCGGCCCAGGGCCGCGGCGGCGCCCGTCACGTCACCTTCCGCCAGGCGCTCCCTGACCATGGTGGACGAGATCGTCTCCCCGTTGCTGACCAGCGGCACGCCCTCGGCGAAGAAGTCGTACTTCTCGCCCAGCGTGCGCAGGGTCTCCAGGTCGCCGGCGGCCTTGTGGCCGAACCGGAAGTTCTCCCCCACCACCACGCCGGCCGCGTGCAGCCGGTCCACCAGGGCGGTCTGCACGAACTCGTCCGGCGACATCCGGGAGAACTCCAGCGTGAACGGGAGCACCAGCACCGCGTCCACCCCCAGTTCGGCCAGCAGTTCGGTGCGCCGCCGCTCCTGGGTGAGCTGCGGCGGATGGCTGCCGGGGCGGATCACCTCGTCCGGGTGCGGGTCGAAGGTGACCGCGACCGACGACACGCCCAGCTCACGGGCGAGCGCCACCGCGCGGCCCACCAGGCCCACGTGCCCACGGTGCACGCCGTCGAAGACACCGATGGTGACAACCGACCTGCCCCAGTCCCCGGGCACCTCGGGCAATCCGTGCCAGCCCCGCACGTCGACCCCAATCTCGAAACGCGTGAATCTCTGGACGCTGGATGTTGACTGTCCGACCACAAGCGTGCCACAAGGTCAGGACACGAAGACGGCCAGGGGCTTGGCGTTGCCGCCGCGCTCCTCCACCAGCGCGAGCAGCCCGCCGTCCGGGCCGAAGACCCCGATGGGGCCCGCGCCGAGCCCGGCCGCGGGCAGCCGCCCGCCGTGCGCGACCAGTCTGGCCTGCTCCTCGGTCACGTCCCGGCGCGGGAAGGCCGCCGCGACGGCCTCCCCGATCGGCATGATCACGCACTCCTTCTGGAGCTCCTCCAGGGTGCGTCCCGCCGTGTACGGGCCCACCCGGGTGCGGCGCAGGGCGGTCAGATGCCCGCCCACCCCGAGCCCGGCCCCCAGGTCCCGGGCCAGCGCCCGGATGTAGGTCCCGGACGAGCAGGTGATCACCGCGTCCACGTCCACGGCCTCACCGTCCCGCCGGATCGCGGTCACCTCGAAGGCGTACACGGTCACCGGCCGGGCCTGGAGTTCCACTTCCTCGCCCGCCCGGGCCCGCTTGTAGGCCCGTTCGCCGTTCACCTTGATCGCGCTGACCTGCGGGGGAATCTGCATGATCTCCCCGGTCAGCGCGGCCACCCCGGACATGATCTCCGCGTCGGCCAGATGGCCGGCCGGAGCCGTCGCGGTGACCTCGCCCTCGGCGTCGTCGGTGTTGGTGGACACCCCCAGGCGGATGCTCGCCTCGTACACCTTCTCGGTCAGCGCCAGGTGGCCCAGCAGCCGGGTGGCCTTCTCCACCCCGACCACCAGCACGCCGGTGGCCATCGGGTCCAGGGTGCCGGCGTGGCCGACCTTCCTGGTGCCCGCGATGCCACGCATCTTGGCGACCACGTCGTGCGAGGTCCAGCCAGCCGGTTTGTCGACGACGACGATCCCGCTCGGCGGCGGGGTGCGCCTGCTTTTCGCGTTACTCAAGACAGCAGCTCTCTCAGCCGGGCCATGGTCTGTTCCGGGGAATCGGCGGAGGTGAAGCCGGCCGCGCCCCGGTGGCCGCCGCCGCCCAGCGCCGCGCAGGCCCGGCCCACGTCCACCCGGCCCTTGGACCTGGTGGACACGTTCCAGGCACCCGCGTCGTCCTCCTTGAGCACCACGGCCACGTCGGCGCCGTCCACCTTGCGGATCACGTCGATCATGCCCTCCACCTCGTCGTACGGGAGGCCGCACTGGGCCCGGTCCTGCCGGGTGACCCTGGTCCAGACCAGCCCGGCCCCACCGGCCGCGTCCGGCTCGAAGGCGGCCCGGGACAGCGCGACGCCCAGCACCCGCAGGTAGCCGAAGGGCGAGCGGTCCCAGAGCTCCCTGGCGATGGCGTCCGGGTCGAGGCCGGTGGCCAGCAGCCGCCCGGCCATGGCGTGCACGGCCGGTGTGGTGGCGGGGTAGCGGAAGGATCCGGTGTCGGTCACCAGACCCGTGTACAGGCAGGTGGCGATGTCCTTGGTGACCACCAGACCGAGCCGCTCGATCAGCTCCTCGACCAGCACCGCGGTGGCCGCGGCGACCGGGTTCACCAGGTGCACCGAGCCGAAGCCGGTATTGGAGGCGTGGTGGTCCACCACGACCAGCTCACCGGCCTCCCTGGCGGCCGGGATGAGCAGCCCGAGCCGGTCCACCGTGGAGGCGTCGAACGTGATCATCAGCGGCGGCCCGGCGGGGAACTCCGCCGGCGGCACCAGCAGCTCCTGGCCGGGCAGGAAGCGCAGCAGCCGGGGCACCTGGAAGGCCTGGTCCCCGAAGGAGGCCACCACCCGCTTGCCGGCCTGGCGGAGCGCCAGACCGCAGGCGAGCATCGAGCCGAGCGCGTCGCCGTCCGGCGTCACGTGGCAGGCCAGCGCGACCGTCTCGTGCCGCCGCAGCAGCGCCACGGCGCGTTCCCAGTCGGCTTCGGCCACGTCGCTGGGCTGGATCTGTACTTCCGATGTCACGTGGCGGCGCGTCCGGCTCCGGGTAGACCGGCCTCGAGGTCTTCGTTCTTGATCTCGTCCTCGAACTCGGCCTCGGCCTCTTCCTCGTCACGCCGGTAGGGGTCGGCGTCTCCGGCGTACTCGGCGCCCTCGGCCCGGCGGGCGATCTCCTCGTCCCGGGCCTTGGCCTCGGCCAGCAGATCATCCAGGTGCCGGGCGCTGTCCGGCAGCGGGTCGTGCACGAACGTCAGCGTGGGGGTGTGCCGCAGGCCGGTCTGCCGGCCCACCTCCGAGCGGATGATGCCCTTGGCGCTCTCCAGCGCGGCGGCGGTGTCCTTCCGCGCGGCCTCGGAGCCGAACACGGTGTAGAAGACGGTGGCGTCGCTCAGGTCGTTGGTCACCCGGGTGTCGGTGACGGTCACGAAACCGAGCCGCGGATCCTTGATCCGGCGTTCCAGCATCTCGGCGACGACCTGCTGAATCCGGTCCGCCAGCTTCCTGGCTCGCGCGGCATCCATGATCGCGCTCCCCTTTCCTTGGATGTACGGCAGACGCTGAGACGACGCCGCCTATTCCTCGCCGCTGTCCTCGTCGTTGAACAACCGGTGCCGTGCCGAGAGCAGCTCGATCTCCGGATGGAAGGCGATCACCCGCTCGCAGGCGTCCAGCACCTCGTTGCAGTTGACCGCGGAACCGGAGACCACGGCGATGCCGATCTCGGCCCGCCGGTACAGGTCCTGGTAGCCGGTCTCGGCCACCGCGACCGCCGGGAAACGGCGTTTCACCTCGGCCACGAGGGGACGGACCACGGAGCGCTTCTCCTTCAGCGAGTGCACCTCGCCGAGCAGGATGTCCAACGTCAGAGCACCGACATACATGGTTTTGTGCGCCATCAACCCTGGCGCGAAGGGTCGTGGGAAGGGACGGTTCCCGGGCCGTGACGGCCCGGGAACCGGGTGAGAGCCTCGTCAGGTGCGGGGCTTCTCCTGCATCTCGAACGTCTCGACGACGTCGTCGATCTTGATGTCGTTGTACCCGACACCGATACCACACTCGTAGCCCTCGCGGACCTCGGTGGCGTCGTCCTTGAACCGGCGCAGCGAGCTGACCGTGAGGTTGTCCGCGATGACCACGCCGTCGCGGATGATCCGGGCCTTGCTGTTGCGGGTGATGACGCCGGACCGCACCAGGCAGCCCGCGATGTTGCCGACCTTCGGCACCTTGAAGACCTCGCGGACCTCGGCGGTGCCGGTCCTGATCTCCTCGAACTCCGGCTTGAGCATGCCCTTCAGGGCCGCCTCGATCTCCTCGATGGCCTGGTAGATCACCGAGTAGTAGCGGATGTCGACGCCCTCGCGCTCGGCCAGGTCGCGGGCCCGGACCTCGGGCCGCACGTTGAAGCCGATGATCACGGCGTTGTCGTCCGCGATCGCCAGGTTGACGTCGTACTCGGTGATCGCACCGACCGCGCGGTGCAGCACCCGGAGGTTGACCTCCTCGCCCACATCGATCTTGAGCAGCGCGTCCTCCAGTGCTTCCACCGAACCGGACACGTCGCCCTTGATGATGAGCTTGAGCTCGTCGATCTTGCCCTTCTCGTAGTCGCTGAACAGCTCCTCCAGCGTGCGGCGCCGGCCGGCCTTGGCCATGTCGGCGATGCGCTGGCGGGCCGCCCGCTGCTGGGCGATCTGCCGGGCCATCCGGTCGTCGGTGACCACCAGGAAGTTGTCACCGGCGCGCGGCACCGCGGTGAGGCCGAGCACCTGCACCGGACGGGACGGGTCGGCCTCCTCCACGGTGGCCAGGTTGTCGTCCAGCATGGCCCGGACTCGGCCGAACGCCTCGCCACAGACGATCGAGTCGCCGACCCGGAGCGTGCCGCGCTGCACCAGCACGGTCGCCACCGGACCACGGCCCTTGTCCAGGTGGGCCTCGATGGCCAGACCCTGGGCGTCCATGTCCGGGTTGGCCCGCAGGTCCAGCTCGGCGTCCGCGGTGAGCAGGATCGCCTCCAGCAGGTTGTCGATGCCGGTGCCCTGCTTGGCGGAGATGTCCACGAACAGGGTGGAGCCACCGAACTCCTCGGCGACCAGGCCGTACTCGGTGAGCTGGGACCGGACCTTCATCGGGTCCGCCCCCTCCTTGTCCACCTTGTTGACCGCGACCACGATCGGCACGTCGGCCGCCTGGGCGTGGTTGAGCGCCTCGATGGTCTGCGGCTTCACACCGTCGTCGGCCGCGACCACCAGCACCGCGATGTCGGTGGCCTGGGCGCCGCGGGCCCGCATGGCGGTGAACGCCTCGTGACCCGGGGTGTCGATGAAGGTGATCTTCCGGTCCTCACCCTCGTGCTGGGTGGAGACCTGGTAGGCGCCGATGTGCTGGGTGATGCCGCCGGCCTCCCGGGCCACCACGTTGGTGTTCCGGATGGCGTCCAGCAGCTTGGTCTTACCGTGGTCGACGTGACCCATGACGGTCACCACCGGCGGACGCGGCGCGAGGTCGGCCTCGTCGCCCTCGTCCTCACCGAACTCGATCTTGAAGGACTCCAGCAGCTCGCGGTCCTCCTCCTCGGGGCTGACGACCTGGACCACGTAGTCCAGCTCCGCGCCGAGCAGCTGCAGGGTCTCCTCGTTGACCGACTGGGTGGCGGTCACCATCTCGCCGAGGTGCAGCATGATCTGCACCAGAGCGGCCGGGTTGGCGCCGATCCGGTCGGCGAAGTCCGACAGCGAGGCGCCGCGCGGCAGGCGGATGGTCTGGCCGCCACCACGGGGAGCCTGCACGCCGCCGATCGCCGGGGCCGACATGTTGTCGAACTCCTGGCGCCGCTGGCGCTTGGACTTGCGACCCCGGGTCGGACGCCCGCCGGGACGGCCGAAGGCACCCGCCGTGCCGCCACCGCGGCCACGGCCACCGGGGCCGGGACGGCCGCCGAAGCCACCGCCGCCGCCACCGCCGGGCCCACCACCGGCACCACCGGGACGGCCACCGCCGCCACCGGCACCACCCGGGCGACCGGCGAAGCCGGTGCCGCCACCGGGACGGCCGCCACCGGCGCCGCCACCCGGACGGCCGCCACCGCCGCCACCGCCGGGACGGCCACCGCCGCCACCGCCGGGACGCGGGCCACCGCCACCGGGACCGGACGGACGGCCCTGCGGCATCATCGACGGGTTCGGCCGCGGCCCACCGGGACGGGGGCCACCGGCACCCGCCGGCGGACGCGGACCACCGGCGCCGGGGCCGGGGCGCGGACCACCCGAAGGCGGCCCAGGACGCGGACCGGCACCCACCGGGCCGGGACGCGGCCCACCGGGACGCGGCCCGCCGTCGCGGCGCGGCTCGCGGGGACCACGGTCCGGACGGTCGCCGCGGTGGTCGCCACGGTGGTCGTCGCGGGGACCGCGATCCTCACGCGGGCCACGGTCACGGTGGTCGGGACGGTCGCCCCGGTCACCGCGCTCCGGACGGTCCGGGCGGTCGGGGCCGCCCGGCCGTGCCGGACGCTGGCCCATGCCGCTGGCCGTGGACGAGAACGGGTTGTTGCCCGGGCGCGGGCCACGCGGGCCCGGCTTGGGCGCCGACGAGCCGGACGGACGGCCGCCCTGGGGCGCGCCGGGACCACCCGGACGCGGGCCGGGAGTCGGACGCGGGCCCGGCTTGGGCCCGGCGCCGGGCACCCCCGGCACCGGCGGCCGGGGGCCGGACGCGGCCGCCGGACGCGGCGCCTCGGGACGCGGCTCGTGCCGGTGTTCCTGACGCTCCTGGCGTTCCTGACGCGGCTCCGGACGGTGCTCGCGCTCCCGCTGCGGCTCGCGGTGCTCCTGACCCGGACGCGGGCCGCCACCCTGCGGAGGCTGGGGCACGGCCTGCTGCGGCGGGTGCGGCATCGGCACCGGCCGAGGCGCCGGCCGCGGGCCGGGCTTCGGCGGGGCCGGGCGGATGCCCTCCGGAATCGGAGCAGCAGAAGTAGAGGGGGAAGCGGGCGCCTGCGCGCCGTTTCCCGACTGGTTCTCGGCCGGCCGAGGCATCGGCCTCGGCTGTGGCCGCGGAGCGGACTTCCCGCCCCTGGAGTCGCCCTTACCGAACGCCTCCGTGAGTTTACGGACGACCGGCGCTTCAATCGTTGAAGAAGCCGATCTCACAAACTCGCCCATTTCGGTGAGCTTGGCCATGACGACCTTGCTCTCCACTCCGAACTCCTTGGCGAGTTCGTATACCCGGACCTTCGCCACTGCACTCCCTAACTCGGCCCGGGAGGCTGTGCCGCCGGACCGTCGCTACCTGGACGTACTCATTGCCGCGTGCTCATCAGGCGCTCATAGCAATCTGACTCCGCCCATCAACTCGGCGTCTTTCATGACAGGTTGGTAACCCTTCACCCGGCTGCTTGATCGCGTCAAGCCCGGCCATCCAGCAGGTAAGCCCGCAGACACGTGACATCGAGCGTTCCCTCGGCGCGAAAAGCGCGAGTGAACGCCCGGCGACGTTCGGCGAGCTCCAGACAGCTCATGGCCGGATGCAGTGACGCACCCCGGCCGGGGAGCCGTCCTTGCTGGTCAGGGGTGATGACACCCTCGACCACTACCAGACGGAGTAGCTCGGACTTGGCCGTGCGAACCCGGCAGCCCACGCATGTTCTCAGCGGGACGGCCTGGCCACCATATTCCAGCTTACCTTGCCGACGCATCAGCGGGATCGGCCGGTGCCTCTTGAGTGTCCGGCCGGATGTCGATGCGCCACCCGGTGAGCCGGGCCGCGAGCCGCGCGTTCTGGCCCTCCTTGCCGATCGCCAGCGAGAGCTGGTAATCGGGCACCGTGACCCGGGCCACCCGGCCCTCCGCGTCCACGACCTCAACGCGGGAAACACGTGCGGGTGACAGCGCATTCCCCACGAACTCGGCCGGGTCCTCCGACCAGTCGATGATGTCGATCTTCTCGCCGTGCAGCTCGGTCATCACGTTCCGCACCCGCGAGCCCATCGGGCCGATGCAGGCGCCCTTGGCGTTGACCCCGCTCTTCCGGGAGCGCACCGCGATCTTCGTGCGGTGCCCGGCCTCGCGGGCGATGGCGGCGATCTCCACCGAGCCGTCGGCGATCTCCGGGACCTCCAGCGCGAACAGCTTCTTCACCAGGTTCGGGTGGGTGCGGCTGAGCGTGACCGAGGGCCCCTTGTTGCCCTTCTTCACCTGCACCACGAAGCAGCGGATGCGCTCGCCGTGGGTGTACTCCTCGCCGGGCACCTGCTCGTTGTGCGGTAGGATGGCCTCGATCTTGCCGAGGTCCACCAGCACCACCCGAGGGTCCTTGCCCTGCTGGATGATGCCGGCCACCAACTCGCCCTCCCGGCTGGCGAACTCGCCGAAGTTGATCTCGTCCTCCGCGTCCCGCAGTTGCTGGAGGATGACCTGCTTGGCGGTGGTCGCGGCGATCCGGCTGAAGTTGCCCGGGGTGTCGTCGTACTCCCGGACCACGGCGCCCTCGTCGTCCAGCTCGGCGGCGAGGATCGAGACGTGGCCGGAGACCCGGTCGAGCTGGGCGCGGGCCTTCTGCGCGGCGCCCTCGGTCCGGAAGTAGGCGATCAGCAGCGCGTCCTCGATCGCTTTCACGACGAGGTCGAACGAGATGTCCTTCTCCCGCTCCAGGCTGCGCAGGACGCTCATGTCAATGTCCACAAGGCTCCCCCTTAGCCCGCATCGCGGTGTGCGATGCCATCGGCGGCATCATCGCCATCGATGTCTTCCTCGTCGTCTATGTCTATATCTACGTCTGTATCTGCGTCTGTGTCGTCATCTGCGGAGACTTCGGAGTCCTCGAGTTCGTCAAGTTCGTCGCGGTCCTCGCCGGGGCGGCGGAACTCCACCTGGACCTTGCCCTTGACCAGATCGGGGAACCCGTACCGCCCGGCGCCCTCGATCTCCACGCCGGCCTCGTCCACCGCCAGGATGCGGCCCTCGGCCACGGCCCCGTCGCGCAGCTCGGCCTTGACCAGCCGGCCGCTGGCACGCCGCCAGTGGCGGGGCTGGGTGAGCGGCCGGTCCACGCCCGGGGAGGTCACCTCCAGCACGTACGGCCCGCCGCCGAGCACGTCGGTGGCGTCCAGCCGTTCGGAGACCGAGCGGCTCACCTCGGAGACGTCGTCGAGGCTGATGCCGCCGTCGCGGTCGACCACCACGCGCACCAGCCGCCGTTTGCCCGCCGGAGTGATGGTGACATCCTCCAGATCAAGCCCCTCGGCGGCGACCACCGGGCCGAGAAGCGCCACAAGGCGGTCGCGTCGAGCGTCGCTGCCCATGCCGACCTCCCATTCACGGGCGTACCTCGCCCAACGTGCCCACAGCCTATCGACACGAGGGCGCAGAAAGAGCAGCACTGCCCGCCGAGCCGTACGATGGGACGTCGTGAGGCAGGAAGCGGCGGGCACCAGGGATTCCGGTAACTCCGGCATCTCCCGGCGTTCTCTCTTCGGGGTCACCATCGGCGCCACGGCCGCGTTGGCGGTGGGCTGCGCGAGCGCCCCGGCCCCCGAGCAGGCCGCGCCCGAGCCGCCGGACCCGGAGCTCACGCTGCTGGCCGGAGTGATCGCCGGCAAGGAGCAGATGGTGTCCTACTACCAGCAGGCCACACTCTCCGACGCGGACCTGGCGGGAGCGCTCCAACCCTTCCAGCAGCGGCACCTGGCCCACCTGACCGCGCTGCGCCGTCATCTCCCGGAGAAGGCCCTCGCGGAGCAGGCTGTCGCCTCCCCGTCGAGCTCCTCCTCCCCGGTCACCGCTACGGACGTCTCGGTGGCGTTCCTGCGGGAGGCCGAGCGGAAGGCCGCCGCGACCAGGCCCGAGCAGCTGTCGGTCGCCTCCCCCGTGCTCTCCCAGCTGCTGAGCAGCATCGGCGCCTGCGAGGCGCTGCACGTGATCGCCCTCGGGCGGCTGCGATGAGCGGGTTCGGGATGAGCGGGGTCGGGAGGTCGGGACCGGGGGCGCTGGGCAAGGCGCTGGCCGCCGAGCACGCCGCCGTGTACGCCTACGGAGTGATCGGCGCCCGGACCGGGGGCACGCTGCGGACCAGGGCCAACGCCGGGTTCGACGCGCACCGGGCCAGGCGTGACCAGCTACGCGCGCTGATGACCCAGCGGGGGGAGGCCCCGGCCGAGCCAGGGCCCACCTACCAGCTGCCGTTCGAGGTGACCACGCCCGCCCAGGCGGCCCGGCTGGCCGCCTACATCGAGGAGCGGGTGGGCATGGCCTACCTGGAGCTGTCCGCCGACCCCGATCCGGGGCTGCGCCGCCTGGCCGCGCTGGCCCTGCAGGAGTGCGCGGTCCGGGGGTACGGCTGGCGCCCGGTGATCGACACGCTGCCGGGCATGCCGTCCGGCGCCTTCCCGGGAGCCACGCCCGGCCGTA
This sequence comes from Acrocarpospora catenulata, assembly GCF_018476525.1. Lineage (GTDB taxonomy): Bacteria > Actinomycetota > Actinomycetes > Streptosporangiales > Streptosporangiaceae > Acrocarpospora > Acrocarpospora catenulata. Next base: position 121,669 of record NZ_JAHCST010000017.1, on the reverse strand, counting down.
CCGACCCGACGCCGGTGCCGCCGGCCTCCACGAGCCAATAGGCCCGCGCGGGACAAGTTTGAACTTCTTTTGACGGGTAGTTCACCAGAACGAGCGGCCCGCTGCCCCTCCCCCGTGACAGCGGGTCGCCGTTCTGTGTGATCAACCCTGGGCGGCTCTGTGTGATCAGCCCTGGGCGGCGGCCAGAACGCGGCTCACGGCCTCGTCGAGCGGGATCTCCTCCTTGGTCCCGGAGGCGCGGTCGCGTAGCTCCACGACGCCCTGGGAGACGCCCCGGCCGACGATCAGCACGGTGGGCATGCCGAGCAGCTCGGCGTCCTTGAACTTGACGCCCGGCGAGACCCCGGCGCGGTCGTCCAGCAGCACCCGCAGGCCGCGCGCCTCCAGTTCCTCGGCCAGCCCGGTGGCCACCTCGATCTGGTTCTCCTTGCCGGTGCCCACGATGTGCACGTCGGCGGGGGCCACCTCGCGCGGCCAGACCAGGCCCAGCTCGTCGTGGCGCTGTTCGGCCAGCAGGGCCACCGCCCGGGAGACCCCGATGCCGTAGGAGCCCATGGTGATCCGGATCGGCTTGCCGTCGGGGCCGAGCGCGTCGAGCTGGGCGGCGTCGGCGTACTTGCGGCCCAGCTGGAAGATGTGGCCGATCTCGATGCCCCGGTCGATGGACAGGCCGGAGCCGCAGACCGGGCAGGCGTCCCCGGCCCGGACCTCGGCGGCCTCGATGGTGCCGTCGGGGGTGAAGTCCCGCCCGGCCACCACGTTGACCGCGTGCCGTCCCGGCTCGTTGGCGCCGGTGACCCAGGCGGTGCCGTCCACCACGCGGGGGTCGACCAGGTAGCGGATGCCGAGCTCCTTGAGCACCTGGGGGCCGATGTAGCCGCGCACCAGGCCGGGGTGGCGGGCGAAGTCCTCGGCCTCGAAGATGGCGGGCTCGCCGGGGGCCAGCGCGGCCTCCAGGCGCTTGAAGTCCACCTCGCGGTCCCCGGGCACGCCGATGATCAGCGTCTCCGGCTCCTTGACGCCCGGCGTGGCGACCTTGATCACCACGTTCTTGAGCGTGTCGGCGGCGGTGATGCCCAGGCCGTGGTGCTCGTTGAGGTGGTTGACCAGGGTCTCGATGGTGGGCGTGTTCGGGGTGTCCAGCACCTGGAGCGGGGGCGTGACGCCGCGGTCGGCGTGCGGCGCCGGGGTGGTGACCGCCTCGGCGTTGGCCGCGTAGCCGCAGGTGTGGCAGGCCACGAAGGTGTCCTCGCCGGTCGGGCTGGGGGCCAGGAACTCCTCGGAGGCCGAGCCGCCCATCGCGCCGGAGGTGGCGAAGCAGATCCGCACCTCGATGCCGAGCCGCTCGAAGATCCGGATGTAGGCCTCGCGGTGCTGCTCGTAGGAGCGCTTGAGGCCGTCGTCATCCAGGTCGAAGGAGTAGGAGTCCTTCATGACGAACTCGCGGCCGCGCAGGATGCCCGCCCGGGGGCGGGCCTCGTCCCGGTACTTGGTCTGGATCTGGTAGAGGGTCACCGGGTAGTCCTTGTAGGAGGAGTACTCCCCCTTGACCATGTCGGTGAACATCTCCTCGTGGGTGGGCCCGAGCAGGTAGTCGACGCCCTTGCGGTCCTTGAGCCGGAAGAGGGTGTCCCCGTACTCGGTCCAGCGGCCGGTGGGCTCGTAGAACTCGCGGGGCAGCAGGGCCGGGAATAGCACCTCCTGGGCGCCCATCCGGTTCATCTCCTCGCGGACGACCCGGGCCACGTTCTCCAGCACGATCTTGCCGAGCGGCAGCCAGGAGTAGATGCCGGGGGCGACCCTGCGCACGTATCCGGCGCGGACGAGCAGCTTGTGGCTCGGCACTTCCGCGTCCGCCGGATCCTCACGCAGGGTGCGCAGGAACAGGGTCGACATACGCAGTAGCACGGCTACTCCTCGGCTTGGTCGCTGATGCTAGCGCTAAGGCTAGCGACTTCTGCGGGCCGTTAGAGCGCCAGCGCGAGCATGCCGTACGAGCTGGAGTAGGCCATGGCCACCAGCAGCGCGTACAGGCGGGCGGCGGCCCGGCGGGCGAAGACCAGCAGGATGACGGCGGCCAGCGCGAAGCCGGTGCCGACGGCCCACTGCCAGCCCTGGTACGGCTGGCCGTGCAGCAGGTGCACCAGTTCCTCGACGGCCTCGCCGAGGACCACCCCGGCGGTCATGCCGCAGGCGACGACGCCCCAGCCGTCCGTCCGGTTGGCCAGATACGCGAGAGGTCCCAGCACGGTCAGCGCCAGGAGCAGCACATTCAACCCCGAGGCACCCCCGGCGAGTCCGTCGAAGGGCGACAACCCGTGGACGGCGACGCTGGCCATGATCTGCCCGACCAGGCTGCCGAACGCGGCGAGCGCGCCGTTCACCAGCGACCAGCCGAAACTTGCCGCGTTCCAGCCGACCACCACGGTGAGGGCCATGAAGATGAAGGGGTCATAGATCGACAGCACCCATTCGGGCACGATTTCGGCCAGGCCCCCGCCCAGCCCGCCAATCAGAGCACCGACGACCAATGACGCGACCATGTACCACTGGATCCGGCGTTCCCGCCGGTCGAGCGCTACATAGTCCTGGTCTGGACCGATATTGCTTACCTTGTCTTTTCGTCTTTTTTGCTTGGCTTTTACAAAAGCCCAGGCCACCCGATCCCCCGATCTACGTGCGGCTATATCACAGGATATTCGGGCATCAAAGAACCGCAAATAGCAACACGCACAAACCGGTAAAGAACGATCGGCCGGCACCGTGCCAAGCACGCAGCCACAGGGCATCCGGGCTGGTGAAGGAACCGGAAAATCAGCCGCCGAGCAGTTCCTCCCAGGGGCTGCGCACGGCCGTGTGCTGGAGCGGGTCGAGCGCCTGGGCCATCCGCCAGACCCCGGGGCGGTGCCGCATCCGGTCCAGGCCGATCGGATCGATCGCACAGAGCGTGACCGGAACCCCCAGCACCTCGAGCACGGCGGTGGCGTGCTCGGCGGGCCCCCGGCGGAGCTCGTCCAGGCCGCCGTCGCGGAGCCGGTCGGCCAGCAGCGCGGACAGCTCGCCGGCGTACGGGCCCTCCCGCCACTCGATCTCCCAGCCGTCGCCGGCGCCCTGCCACCAGGCCAGGTCCCGGCAGGACTCGATCGCCTCGGGCTCGGCGGCCAGCGCGGCCAGCACCCGGCCGAGCACCTCGTACCGCCGAGCGTCGGAGCCGGGGCCGGGGGATCCGGGGCCGGGGCTCACGCCTCGTGGATTCCGCGCAGGTTGCCGCCGCCTCTTCGCCCCAGAGCTCACGGGAGACAACTGTGATCGTGGTTGGTCCCCCAGGCAAGCCCCAATTCGCTCTTGCGGGAACGCTCCGGCGCGCCGTAGAACTTGACCTCTGGTCCCATGGTGGCGGATGGGGGAAGAATTCCGGGTAACTCTCCCTTGGAGGATCTGGTGACCTTGCGTGTTGCGATCGTGGGCTCGGGCCCCGCCGGCATCTACACGGCGGAAGCGCTGACCAAGCAGGCGTCCGGGCCGGTCGCAGTCGATGTGCTGGAGCGCCTGCCCACGCCGTACGGGCTGGTGCGGTACGGCGTGGCGCCGGACCACACGTCGATCAAATCCATCGCCGGATACCTGCGCCGGGTGCTGGAGACCCCGGGCGTGCGCTTCCTCGGCGGCGTGGAACTCGGCGCCGACCTGTCCGTGTCCGACCTGCTCACCTGCTACGACGCCGTGGTCTACTGCACCGGCGCGATGGTGGACCGGCAGCTCGGCATCCCCGGCGAGGACCTGCCGGGCAGCGTCGCCGCCACCGACTTCGTCAACTGGTACTGCGGCCACCCGGACGCGCCCGAGTTCACGCTGGACGCCGAGGAGGTCGCGGTCATCGGGGTCGGCAACGTCGCGGTGGACGTGGTCCGGATCCTGGCCAAGAGCGCCGAGGAGCTGCGCGCCACCGACGTGCCCGACCAGGTGCTCGGGGCGCTGGAGCAGTCCCGGGTGAAGCGTATCCACATGATCGGGCGGCGTGGGGCCGCGCACGCCAAGTTCACCCTCAAGGAACTGCGCGAGCTGGGCGAGCTGCTCAACGCCGACATCCTGACCTACCCGGACGAGGTCCGGGTCGAGGACCTGACCACGCTCTCCCGGCAGGTGCGCGGGAACGTGGACGTGCTCCAGTCCTGGGCCGGACGGGCGCCCGAGGACCGGCCGCGCCGCATGGAGGTGCGGTTCTGGCTGCGCCCGGTGGAGATCCTCGGCGTCTCCCGGGTGGAGGGCCTGCGGCTGGAGCGCACCCGGCTGGCGGGCGGCCGGGTGGTCGGCACCGGCGAGTTCGAGACCATCCCCGCTGACCTGGTGCTCCGCTCGGTCGGCTACCAGAGCGTGCCGCTGCCGGGGGTGCCCTTCGACGAGCGCACCATGACCGTGCCGAACGAGGCGGGCAGGGTCCGGGACCGGGAGTACGTGGCGGGCTGGCTCAAGCGCGGCCCGACCGGGGTGATCGGCACCAACAAGTCCGACGCCGCCGAGACCGTGCGCACCCTGCTGGCCGAGGTGACCCCCGCCGCCGAGCGGCCCGCCCTGGACCGGCTGCTGGCCGAGCGCGGCGTGCGGCCGATCACCTACCAGGACTGGCTGGCCATCGAGGCGGCCGAGGAGAAACTGGCCCGCACGCTGGACCGGGGCGACCGGGTCAAGCTGGTCGGCCGGGACGCCATGCTGGACGCGATGGGCCGCACCCCCGGCCCGGAGTAGCCCGCCGTCGCCGGATGCCGGAGAGCCGGATGGAGAGCCGGATGCCGGAGAACCGGATGGACAGCCGGGTGCTGGAGATCCAGGTGCTCGGGCCTTTCGAGGTGCGCTCCCCGGCCGCTCCGGTGCCGTTGGAGGGCCGGCCGCGTGAGGTGCTCGCCCTGCTCACGGCCGCGGCCGGGCGGCCGGTGCGGACCGAGGTGATCCTGCGCCGACTGGACTTCGCCTCCAAGGGCAACCTCCAGTCCGCGGTCTCCCGGTTGCGCCGCGCGCTGCCCGCCGGGGTGGTCCGCACCGTCGCCGGTGGGTACGCGCTGGACACCGGCGTGGTGGTGATCGACGCGGTCCGGTTCGCGGAGCTGGTCGCGGGTGCCCGGACGGCCGCCGACCCCGACGGGCCGCTGACCGAGGCCCTGGCCCTCTGGCGGGGTGAGCCGTACGGGGAGTTCGGGTTCCTGGCGGCCGAGCGGACCCGGCTGGCGGCGTTACACGGGGAGGCCGTGGAGCGGCGGACCGAGTCCCGGCTGGCAGCCGGCGGCGGCGCCGAGCTGGTCGCCGACCTGGAGGGGCTGCTGGTGCTCCATCCGACCCGGGAGCGGCTCTGGGGGCAGCTGATGCTGGCCCTCTACCGCGCGGGGCGGGCGGCCGAGGCGGCCCAGGCATACCACCGGGCCCGCGCGGCGCTGCTCGCGGAGGGTCTGGAGCCGGGTCCTGAGCTGGTGGCGATCCAGCGCGCGGTGCTCGCCCAGACCCTGGCGCCCCCGCCAGGCGGGAACACAGCCCGGAGTGGGGTCGGGGAGACCGCTGAGGAGGTGGCCTGCCCGTACAAGGGGCTGGCGCGGTTCGAGAGCGATGACGCGGCCTACTTTCACGGGCGGGACCGGCTGGTGGACAAGCTGGTGGCTCACCTGTCGGGGGCGGGGCTCGTCGCGGTGGTGGGGCCGTCCGGGAGCGGGAAGTCCTCGGCGGTGCGGGCCGGATTGCTGCCCCGGCTGGCGCTCGGGGCGCTGCCGGGGTCGGCGGGGTGGCGGCAGCTCGTGGTGACCCCGGCGGCCACCCCCGACCTGGCGGCCGTACTGCCGGAGCAAGGGCGCTGGGTGCTCTTCGTAGACCAGTTCGAGGAGGTCTTCACCATCCTGCCCGCCGAGCCGCGCCGGATATTTCTGGACACGGTGGTGGCGGCCGCGGCGCGCGGCAAGGTGGTGCTCACCCTGCGGGCCGACTACTACGGGGGCTGCGCGTCCCACCGGGAGCTGGCCCAGCTGGTGGTGGCCGCCCAGGTGCTGGTCGGGCCGATGAGCGAGGCGGAGCTCGCGGAGGCCATCGAGGCCCCCGCCCGGCAGGTCGGGCTGACCGTGCAGGACGGACTCCCCCAGGCGTTGCTGGCCGACGTGCGGGACCAGCCGGGGGCGCTGCCGCTGCTGTCCACGGCACTGCTGGACCTGTGGGAGCACCGGAAGGGGCGGTTGCTCACGCTGGCCGCCTACCAGCGCTCGGGCGGGGTGCGCGGCGCGATCGAACGGCTGGCCGAGCGGGCGTACACGGCGCTGGACGAGCGGGAGCGGGTGGTCGCCAGGGCGGTCCTCCTGCGCCTGGCCGACAGCGGGCAGGGCGCCGGTTTCACCCGGCGGCGGGCGGCCCTGGACGAGCTGGCCGATCCGCAGGTGCGGCGGGTGCTCGGCCTGCTGCTCGACCGCCGCCTGCTGATCATCGACCAGGAGACCGTGCAGGTGGCGCACGAGGCGCTGCTCACCGAGTGGCCGCGGCTGCGCGGCTGGCTGGAGGCCGACGCGGACGGCCGGGCCATCCGCCGCCACCTGTCCCCCGCCGCCGCCGAATGGGCCGCGCGGGGCCGCGACCCCGCCGAGCTCTACCGGGGGGCGCGGCTGTCGGGGGCGCTGGACTGGGCGGGCGCCCATCCGGACCTGCTCACCGAGGGCGAGCGGGAGTTCCTGGACGCCTCGGCCGCGGCGGCGGACCGGGAGTCCAGGATCCGGTCCAACCGGCGGCTGCGGGCGATGGCGGTGAGCCTGGTGGCGGTGCTGGTCATCGCCGCCATGGGCTGGACCCAGAAGACCGGTTCCGACCGGGCCCGGCTGGTGGCCGACGTGGAACGGCTCGGGTCGCAGGCGCTCACCGAACCCGATCCGGCGCTGGGCGGGCTGCTGGCGGCGCAGGCCGTACGGCTGGATCCCAGCGCCGCCGCCCGGCACAATCTGCTGGCGCTGCTGTTCGCCAACCCGAGGCTGCTGCGCGGCACCGCGGCCCTGCCCGAGTTGGTCAGCGACACCACGCTCAGCGGGGACGGCTCCCGGCTGGCGGTCGCCTCCGAGCTGGGCAGGGTCTGGGTCTACGACATCGCCACGCTCCGCCCCGTCGGGCCGCCGATCGACGCCGGGCCCCGCACGGTCCGCCGCATCTCGCTGGACCGGGACGGGCAGCGGCTGATCACCATGAACCGGGCGGGGGTGCCGGTCCGGATCTGGAACGTGGCCACCGCCACCCCACGGCCGCTCACCTCCCCCGCCGGGCACGAGCCGGACACGGCGGTCTTCGTGGCCGGGGACGCCGTCGCCGCCGTGGTCGGCGAGCACGTGGAGCTCTGGACCCCGGAAGGGGCGCGCAGGCTGCCCAACTCGGAGACCAACAGCGGACTGATCACCAGCGGCGACCTGGCCCACCTGGCGGTCACCACGGTCGCCGGGCGGACCCGGGTGATCGACCTGGACGGGCGGCTGCTCGGCGACCTGCCCACCGCCGCCGAGACCCAGGCGCTCAACCGGGACGGCACCGCCCTGCTCACCACCGACATCGGCCAGGTCATCCTCTGGGACGTGCGCACCGGGAAACAGACGGGCCCGGTCCGGTACGGCAGCGACATCACCTGGGGCTCCTGGTCGGCCACGGGACCGCAGGTGGTCTCCGGCGACGGCCAGGGCCGGGTGCACCTGTGGGACGCCGGGACCCGGCAGCTGCTGCGGGACTTCCCGGCGGCCGGGCGGGTGGCCGGGGCGGAGATCGCCGAGGGGGGCCGGACCCTGGTGAGCGTCACCCTGGACGGGATCATCCTCAGCTGGGACCTGACCGGCACCCGCGGCTTCGGCGCCCCCACCCGGGTGGCCACCGGCGGCCCGGACGACCGGCTGGACGGCTTCCGCGCCTTCTTCACCCCGGACGGCACGGCCAGGTACGTGAAGGACGGCCAGGTCTGGGAGGTCGGCCCCGGCTCGGTGGAGCGCCCGCTCTTCCCGGTGACGGGCGAGGACCCCGTGCTGGCCGGGGCGGGCGGCGGCCGGCTGGCGGTGGCCGCCAACGACCTGGTCCTGCTCGCCGACCTGGCCACCGGCCGCCCGCTGCTGGTCCGCGACATCCTCAACCCGCTGGCCGCCCTCTCCCCGGACGGCACGCTGCTGGCCATCACCACCCAGCCCACCGACACCGTCGCCGACCGGCCCCAGGTCGAGATCGTCACGGCGGCCGGGGACACCCTGGCCACCGCCGAGCTCAGCGCGCGGGCCTCCACGATGGCCTTCACCCCGGACGGCGCCCGGCTGCTGGCCGGACTGGTGAACGGCACCGTGGAGGTCCTGGACGTGCGGACCGGGCGGCGGGTGCTGGATCCGCTCAAGGTGGCGCGAGGCGACGCCGAGGTGTCGGCCATCGGGTACGGTCCGGACGGCCTGGTCGCGTTCGGGGCCGACGACGGGCAGCTCTCGATCTGGCGCGGGTGGGCCCGGCAGCGGGTGATGGCGCGGACCCGGCCGGGCTCGTACCGCAGCGTGACGGTCTCCCCCGACGGGCGGTACGTGGCCGGCAGCCAGGCCGACGGGCGGGTCTCGCTGCACGAGCTGGCCACCGGGCAGCTGGTGGGGGCCTCGCCGGGGCCGTACGACAACACCTCGCGGTTCCTGGTGTTCCAAGGGGAGTCGCTGGTGAGCGTGTCCAGCGATCGGGCCATGCACCGGTGGGATCTCGATCTGGGGTCGGCGCGGCGGCGGGCCTGCGCGGTGGCCGGGCGGGATCTCAGCCCGGCCGAGTGGGCGGCGTTCCTGCCAGGGTACGAGTACCGGCCGACCTGCTGACCTGCGGGCAAGCGCGGGACAAGCGTCTGGTGAGCGTTCGGCAAGCATGACCGGTTGCACTGGTCATATGCGACTTATCTCCTCCGGTCTGCTGGTGGCCGGGCTGCTCTGCGGGGGGCTGGTGCCCGGCACCGCCGCGCAGGCCACGGCTCAGCATCGTTCGTTCACCGTCTACTCGGCCTGGGTGCGGCTCACGGCCTCCTCCCCCAGGAAGCGGGACGACTTCGTGGGGTCTGTCACCAAATCCGGTGACGTGTACACGCTCTCGGGCACGCTCAGGGACCGCCACGGGGAGGGTTCCTCGGCGTACCTGTACATCAGCTGGAGCCCCCGTGGCAGCTGGATCGGCTTCGATCCAGGGAACGACCGGGTCGGGGCGCCCAGCAGTCAGCGGGTGGTGGCCAAATTCCGCTCGCCCACGGTCGTCAAGCTGCGGGTCTGCGACAAGCCGAAGACGGCAAGCAATCCCGGCTGCGGCAACTGGAAGACCGTGGTGGGCTGATGAGACGTTGGCCTTTCCTGGGCCGGGACGAGGAGCGTGCGGCGCTCACGGCCGCGGTGCGGGACGGTGGGGCGCTGCTCACCGGCCCGCACGGCGTCGGCAAGAGCGCCCTGGCGGCACGGGAGTTCGGCGGCCAGGACGTACACGGGAGCGACGTCCTGCGAGTACCCGGCAGCAGCCCCAAAGTCCTGCCAATGCCCGATAACAGCCCTGAGGTCCCGCCGGTTTACGTCTGCCCTGAGGTCCCGCCGGTTTCCGGCGTCTGCCCTGAAATCCTGTGGGTGTCCGGCACCAGCCCGGGCGTCCCGCTGGGTGCTTTCGCTCACCTGCTGCCTGCCGGTTCGCCGCAGGCCAACCCGCTGGCCTGGGCGGCCTCCCAGTTGGCCGGCTGCCGGGTGCTGGTCGTCGACGACGCGCACCTGCTGGACGATCTGTCGGCGGCGCTGGTGCACCATCTGGTGGCCTGTTCGGGGGTGAGCGTGGTGGCGGTCACCCGGTCCGAGGTCGCGCTGCCGGCGCCGGTGAAGGCGCTCGGGCTGCGGCGGCTGGAGGTCGCGCCGCTCGGTGCGGACTGGGCGGCGCGGCTGATGGCGGTGGCGCTCGGCGGGCGGGTCGAAGGGGCGACCGCCCGGCGTTTCCACCGGGCCGCCGCCGGTGACCTGCGGTTCCTCCGCGAGCTGGTGGAGGCCGCGCTGGCCGCCGGGGCCGTCGCGCAGGTGGACGGGGTGTGGTGCTCGCGCGGGCAGGTGGTGCTCAGCCGGCGGCTGCGCGACCTGATCCGCGCCGAGATCGGCGACCTCGACGACGACGAGCGCGACGTCCTCGAACTGGTCGCGGTCCACGAGTCCATCGACGCCGACCTCCTGCTCGCCCAGAGCGACGCCGACGCCGTCCACCGCGTGGAACGCCGCGGCCTGATCACCACCCACCTCCGCGGCCGTTCCCTCCTGGTACGACTCGCGCACCCCATGTACCAGGCCGTCGTCCGCGAATCGGTGGGCCCCCTCCGCGCCCGCCACCAGATCCACCGGGTGATCCCGTCCACCCCCGACCACAACCCCACCCCCATGACCGACCGCGAACAGCAGATCGGCCAGCTCGCCTCCTGGGGCCTCACCAACCGCGAAATCGCCGACTGGCTGGGGTTGTCCCACCGCACGGTCGGCAACCACCTCCACCGCCTCTACGCCAAACTGGGCGTCAACGACCGCACCCACCTGGCGGCCCTGCTCACCTTCCCCACGCCCCCGCGCTGATCGGCGGTCTGCGATTATCGCGGACATGGAAACAACCTTGGGCCAGGTGGAGATCCCCGGCTTCACCACCACCTACCAGCGGCAACAGGAGCTGTACCCGGCCCGGGAACCCACTTGGCAGCCGGTGCACACCGTGTACGTCCCTGCCCATCAGCTGACCCCCGCCACCATCAACACGTGGGCCAAGACCGCCCTCCGCAACCTGGCGGACTGGCACAGGATCCGTGGTCGTGATCCTCAGTCCGCCCTGCCCGAGAAGATCGTCGTGCGGATGGCCAGCCCCCGCCATCGCACCTACGGACATTCGGTGCCCGCCCTTGTCCGCCAGAAACTGACGACCGAACCCATCGAGGATCTGCGGATCGATTTCGAGGACGGCTACGGGATTCGGTCCACCGAGGACGAGGACACCGAGCGGGCGGCGAATACGGTCGCGGCCTGGCATGCCTCGGGCGCGCTCCCCCGGCGCTGGGGCATCCGCGTGAAATCGTTCGCGGACGGGCACGCGGACCGCTCCATCCGCACCCTGGACGGCTTCCTGACGGGCGTGATCCGCGCCGCCGGAGAACTTCCACCCGGATTTGTCGTGACATTTCCCAAGGTGCTGATGGTTGACTATCTGCGCCAGTTCGCGGACCGTCTGTCCGATCTGGAAGAGGATCTCGACCTCCCGCACCTGAGCCTGGGATTCGAGATGCAGGTGGAGGCGCCGCAGACGCTCCTGTTCCTCAGCGAGGCCGTCACGGCGTCCGGTGGGCGGCTGCGCGCGGCGCACTTCGGCGTGTTCGACTACACGGCGGCCATCGGACTTCCTCCGCACGAGCAGCGACTCGACCACCCCGCCTGCGACCACGCCCGGCACCTGATGCAGACGCACCTACGGGCGAGGGGCATCGAACTGTCGGACGGTTCGCTGGCCGCCGCCCCGGCCTCCGACGCCGACGAGGACGTCGTGGCCCTCCTGGACCGGCACGCGGAAACGGTCCGGCACTCGCTGCGTCACGGCTTCTACCAGGGCTGGGACATGCATCCGTCGCACCTGGTCAGCAGGTACATGACGGTTTACGAGTTCCACCTGCGGCACTACGAGGAGTACGAGGCCCGGGTCCGGGCGTGGGAGGAGCAGCGGCAGGAGGGCGGGATCATGGACGAGCCCGCGACGATCAAAACGCTGACGGCGGCCCTTCAGCGGGCTGATTTCGCCCTGGGCATCGGGTCCTAGGCAGCTGGCTTCAGGCGTCGAGCAGGTGCCGCCACTGGGCGACACGGCCGCGTACCACGGGTGAGTTCCAGGAGTCGCGGACCGCGCTGCCGATGTGGAAGGCGCGGACGCCGTAGTCGTGGAGCACGGGGACGTGTTCGCGGCGCAGGGCGCCCCCGGCCATGATCAGAGCGCCGTCGCCGGCTTCGGCGCGGGCGCGCAGGACGGGAAGACCGGAGCCGACGCCCTCGGGGGAGCCGGACGTGAGCACGGTGGCCAGGTTGGGGAGCAACCGGACCGCGCGCCAGGACGCCTGGAGGTCCACGGCGTGGTCCACCGCGCGGTGGAACGTCCACGGCAGCGGCGCGACCGCGTGGATCAGCGCCTCGGTGGCGGCGCGGTCCACGGCGCCGTCCCCGTCGAGGAAGCCGAAGACGAACCCGGCCGCGCCGGCGTCCGCCAGTTCCCTGGCGGCCCGGCGCAGCCGTTCGAGTTCCTCGGGGGCGACCGTGAACCCCGCGTTGGACCGCAACATGACCATCTGCGGGAGCGCGCAGTCCTTGGCGATCGCGGCGACCGTCTCCGCCGACGGGGTGAGCCCGTCGGCGGACATGTCCGCCACCACCTCCACGCGGTCCGCGCCGCCCTCCTCGGCGGCAACGGCATCGCGCACGTCCAGCGCGATCACTTCAAGCAGCGATCCGGTCATGGACCGAACATTATCGGGTCCCTTTGCGGGGCCGTACGGCATCCGCCCTGTTCAGCACTTGCTCGTCCCGAGTCAATGCGATACCAGGGCCTTTTGCTTCGGCACGTACGCGGTGAGGTCCACCACCCGGGCCGGCAGGAAGCCACCCCGCACCCCGGCGGCCCGCTCGAACAGCGCCCCGGAGGCCCGGTGCGGCAGATCCACGGTCCGGACGTGACGGAAACACTGGCCCAGGTAGTACCGCTGGAGCCGGGTGTTGTCCTTGGAGCAGTCCAGGCGAAGATACCGGCACCCGGCCGCCAGCGCGCGCAGCCCGGCCCAGTCCAGTAACGCCTCACCGACGCCCTGGCCCGAGTAGGCCCGGTCCACGGCCAGCTTGTGCACGTACATGGCCGACTCGGGACGGTCGGCCGGGGTCCAGAACTCGGGGTCGGCGTTGTCGTCGAGCGCCATCACGCCGGCGGGCGCGTGGTCGCCGTCGATCACGTACAGCACGCCTTCGTCGATGAGTGGCGCGATGCGCTCGGCGGGAAAGCCGGCCGCCGGCCACTGGCGGACGCCCAGGGTGTGCAGCCAGCCCGCGGTCCGGGCCAGTAGCGAGAGCACATCCGAAAGGTCGCCGAGGGTGGCCCTGCGGAGCGTGAGTTCTGTAGAGAGATTGAGGGTGTCAGAGCGCATGAGAGGTCCTTTCGTTGCTATGGGTGTCGTTGTGATAGCGGAGAGTGACGACTTGATGCCGCACGGCTTCCACGGAGGGGAGTGCGGCAGGAGATCAGCAGGCCGTTACGGCCAGCCGTAAGGGATGCCCGCGGGACAGCAGGCGAGCGTGATAGCGCCGGTGACGGCGTTTCCGGCAGACGTCACCACAGCCCCGAGCCCGGCCTGGGGGGCGCTCGTGGCGGCACCACGCGAAAGGCCGCCCTATTGGGGCGGCCTGTGTTCGGTCAATGGCGTTCCAGCTCGTACCTGATTAGATGTTTGTCGGCGGGCAACACGGATACGGCGACGCGGACCGGAACGTCCTCCTCGTCATACCCGACTCGGACATACACGACAACTGGCGTGCCCGGCTCCAGGTGCAGCCGGGCCGATTCCTCAGGGGTCGGCATCCTTGCCGAAATGTCGTCGACCAGCCGTACCTGGGGATGGCCCAGCTCCTCCAGCACCCGGTTGGCGCCCCGCTTGATGTCGCCGGGGCGCACGATCTCGGAGTCGCTCACCAGCTTCAGCGGGTAGTAGGAGTCGTTGGTGTTGTACGGCTGCCCGTCCACGAACCGTAACCGGCGGCGTACCACCGCCAGGGCCCGGTCCTCCTCCAGCGCCAGCCGGGTGGCGATCTCCGCCGGCGGCTGGACGATCTGGACCTCGATGTTCTGGTCGGCCTGGCGGCCTTCGGCGGTGACGGCGGAGACGAACGCGTCGAATCGGGGACGGGAGTCGTCTCGCGACAACAGCTCGTCCTGTGGGCGCATGAGCAGCGGACGGCGTTCCCGGACGAAGGTGCCGCGCCGGCGCATCCGGAGGATGAGTCCCTCGTTCTCGAGCTCGCCGAGGGCCAGGCGCACCGTGTTGCGGCTGACCTGGTGGCCGTCCATGAGCTCGGTCTCGGTGGGGATCTGATCGCCGGGCCCGAATTCGCCCGAGTAGATCGCCCGCCGGAGTTCGGAGGCCACCTGCTGGTAGAGCGACGATCGTGCCATTTTCCCTCAATCCACCCTTTTGTGCCAACAAATCTAGACGATCTCGGTCTGACTTGGAACAACCACTTGACCTGACGGTGGGATCCGCGCATTATCCAAACGTTGGTACAAATCCATCCAATGGGGGTGGGCCGGTGTTGGCGGTCCGTGCGGGTAGGTCCTACCCGCCTTCGGGGAACCCCGGTGAGGCAACGCGTTTACTGCGCTACGCGTTACATCGTCAGGGTTTCACCCACACCTACCAGAGCAACGGGAACGGCATCTCCGTACTGTCGGTATCCGCTGATCTGACTGTTTGGTGCGAAAACGGATCGTTTGTCTGGGCTGCGGAGGGGTTCGAGGTAAGCCACCCCGCCGACGACCCGACCGGCGCCGCCTGTCTGATCCAACGCCACTATCGAGGTCCGGTCGCCGCTGCCGAGGAGGACCGGATCCCGCCGACTCCGCGCGACTAACGGCGCGGACGACCCCATCCCTCGCCGGGGTCGTACGCGCCACGCCGGGGCGGAACGTGTCCTGGCGGGTCCCCCACGCCCGCCAGGACACGCTTCCGTTATGCAAGAAAAAGCGGCTCCCACTCCCCGCGCCACGGGAATGGGAGCCGCTGTGCTGTCCGGTCAAGCTGCTCTTATCGGCTCAACCATGGGAGCCTGGGTCAGGCGGTGGCCTTCTCGGCGCCGACCAGCCGGATGCAGACGGTCAGCCCGAGGATGGCCTCCTCCAGCTCCTCCAGGTCCGGATAGGTCGGGGCGATCCGGATCGTCCGGTCGGCCGGGTCGTTGCCGTACGGGTGGGTGGCCCCGGCGGGGGTCAGCGCGATACCCGCCTCGGCGGCCTTCCGCACGACCTCCTTGGCGCAGCCCTCCGGCACCTCCAGGCTGATGAAGTAGCCCCCGGCGGGGCTGGACCAGCCGGCCAGCCCGGTCCCGCCGAGCTCCTTGCTCAGGATGCGGTCCACCACCTCGAACTTGGGCCGGATCAGCTCGGCGTGGCGGCGCATGTGCTCGCGCAGCCCGGCCTCGTCACGGAGGAACTCCACGTGCCGGAGCTGGTTGACCTTGTCCGCGCCGATGGTGCCCTTGCCCATGAACCCGAGGAACCAGGCCACGTTGGCGGGCGAGGACCCGAAGAAGGAGACCCCGCTCCCGGCCAGCGTCACCTTCGAGGTGGAGCCGAACACGAAGACCCGGTCGGGATTTCCGGCCTCGGCGGCCAGGGTCAGCAGGTCGGCGATCTCCACCGGCTCGTCCGTCAGGTGGTGCACCGCGTACGCGTTGTCCCAGAAGATCCGGAAATCGGGCGCCGCCGTGGGCATGGCCGCCAGCCGCGCCACCGTCTCGGCGCTGTAGCAGACCCCGTCCGGGTTGCTGTACTTCGGCACGCACCAGATCCCCTTGATCCCGGGGTCGGTCGCGACCAGCCGCTCGACGGCGTCCATGTCCGGCCCCTCGGGGGTCATGGCCACCGGGATCAGCTCGATCCCGAACCGCTCGCACAGCGCGAAGTGCCGGTCATACCCGGGCACCGGGCAGAGGAACGCCACCCGCTCCTCGTCCACCCACCGCCGCGACCCGCCCACCGGCACCCCGAGCAGCGAGTAGACGATCGAGTCGTGCATGAGCGCCAGGCTGGAGTTCCCTCCGACGATCAGCTGCCCCGGCGGCACCTGCAACGCCGGACCGAACAGGGCCCGCAGCTCCGGCAGGCCCTGCAGCCCTCCGTAGTTCCGGGTGTCCGTCCCGTCCGCCGCGACGAACCTCTCCCCCGGCAGCGTCAACAGCCCCGCCGCCAGATCCAGCTGCGCGGCCGACGGCTTCCCCCGGGTCAGATCCAACGCCAGCCCCTTCTCCCGCAACGCCGCGTACTCCGCCCGAACCGCGCCCAGCTGGTCCACCGTCTTCTCCTCCACCCGTCACACCTGTTTCTCCGTTACGAAAGGATAGACGCCCCCGCCGACCGACCCTGAGACGACGGCCGTCGACCAGAAGACCTTGTCATGAGGGCGTGAGCATCCCGGCCAGCGCGCGGGCGAACATGTCGGCCGCGTCCAGCTCGTAGGCGAGGTACAGGTACGGCTCGGTGAGTTCCAGTTCGATCAGCACCGGCTCGCCGTCCGGCATGCGGACCAGGTCCACCCGGGCGTAGAGCAGGTCCTCGGCCACCTGGCCGAGCACCCGTTCTGCCAGCTCGAACTGGTCGTCGTCGGGGTCGCGCAGGGTGGCCTTGCCGTTGGCCTCGCCGAGGTCGCCGAGGCCGGGCACCAGCATGGGGTTGCGGCGCACCGCGTGGCTGAACTGACCGGCGAAGTAGTGCAGGGACAGCTCGCCCTCGTGCTCGACGGACTCCAGGTAGGGCTGGATCATGACCGTGCGCCCCTGGCTCTCCAGCTCCGCCGCGAACGCCTCGGCGCGCGCCCGGTCGGCGGTGCGGATGGTGTCCCTGGCCCCGGCGGAGATGGCGGGCTTCACCACGTACTCCGCCCAGTCGGGGAGGCCGGTGGAGCTCCAGTGGGTGGGCACGATCGGGACGCCGAGGTCGCGCAGGTAGGTCTTGTCGGTGTTCCAGGTCAGCACCGAGGCGGGGTTGAACAGCCGGGTGGCCGCCTCCGCGCGGCGCGCCCAGGCCAGGAACTCATCCCGCCGATCGACGTAGTCCCAGGCGGAACGGACCACGGCCGCGTCGAACGAGGACCAGTCCACCGCGGGGTCGTCCCAGCGCGCCGGGGCGCCCTCGATGCCGAGCCCGAGCCAGGCGGCCAGCACCGGCTCCCGCTCGTCGTCCGGGCCGTCCCAGGTCACGTACGCGACTCTCATGTCACTCCTTGTCGTACTCATTGCGCCTACATGAATACAACAGGCGGGATGGTGGTGCGCGCCGGGCCCATCCGCCAGGCCCGGCGCGCACGCGTGTGGGATATCAGTTGAAGCGGTAGTAGAGCCCGGCGCGCCCACCGTTGGTGGCGGTGACCGTGACGCCGTTGATGTTGTTGACGTTGGTCGCTCGGCTGCCGCCGATGTTGGTGGCGGCGATGTTGCCGAAGTTGTTCCCCGACTGGGCGGAGTTGCGGTTCCAGCTGCCGTTGCCGGTCCAGCTGTCGGCGTGGGCCGGGGTGGCCGCCAGGGCGGCGCCACAGGCGGCGGCGAGCACGGCACCGGTCACCATCATCTTCTTGAACATCGTCAGCTCTCCTTTGTCGATCACAAGACGCTCAGGGACGGGACCGGCTACCTGAAGATGTAGAACACGGTCACGCCGCCGCCGGAGGCGGTCGCCGCGATGCCGTTGATGTTGTTGACATTGGTGGCGCCCGCGGTGCCGAAGTTGCGGGCCACGACCCAGCCGAAGTTGTTGCCCGACTGGGCGGAGCCGGCGTTGCGGCTCCAGTTGCCGGTCCCGGTGTCCGCCTGGGCCGGTGCGGCGATCAGCGCCGCGCCACAGGCGGCGGCGAGCACGGCACCGGTCACAGCGATCTTCTTGAACATCTCGCTCCCTCTTGACTTCCAGTTGATCTGGTCGGTCAAAGCAGTAGCGAGCATATAACTGAGAGTGACTGAAGCATAGCGCTCCGTGGTCAAAATCTTGCCCGGCGTGTCGTCACGCCGGGAAGGCGGCCACCTGACCGGTGAGCGTTTCGGCCGCGGCCTGCCCGCAGACCCGCGCCGCCCCGTGCGTGGCGATGTGCGCGGCCCCCAGGTCGGTACGGCCCGGCAGGCCCATCTCCACCACGATGCCGTCCGGCCGGTCGGCCAGCATGTGCCCGAGCGCGTCCAGCTGCCAGGCGTGCCGGTGCGCGTCCCGTACCACGACCACCAGCGGCCGGTCCGCCGCCTGGGCCAGCACGTCGGCGGGGAGGCCGTCGGCCAGGTCCTGCTCGTGCAGCCGGGTCACCGTGGTCCCGGGCAGCAGCTTGCCCAGCGGCTCCCCCACCCCCCACGGCATGCCCTTGTCGATGGCCAGGTTGGTCTCCGGCGCCAGCTCCACCACGTGCGGGGCGACCACGATGGGCAGCGAGCGCCCGTCGTCGTGGCTGATCCGGACGGCCCGCCGGGCCGCCGCCAGGCCGACCGGCTCCCGGGCCGCGGACGGCGCCCGCTCCGGCCGCCAGGCGGCCAGCACGCGCACCCGCTCGGCCGCCTCGGCCAGCCGCTCCTCCGGCAGCCGCCCCTCGAGGACGGCGTCCACGATGGCGTCCCTGATCACCTCCACAATCGCCTCGTCGGCGTGCTCGCCGCCCACACAGATCGCGTCCGCCCCGGCGGCGATGGCCAGCGCGCTGGCCCCGCCGATGCCGTACGGCCCGGAGACGGCGGCCATCTCGATGCCGTCGGTGATGACCAGACCCTCGAAGCCGAGCTCGTCGCGGAGCAGCCCGGTGAGGATGCGCGGGCTGAGCGTGGCGGGCAGCTCCGTGTCGTACGCGGAGACCAGCAGGTGGCCGGTCATGATGGCGCGCACGCCCTCGGCGATGGCGGCCCGGAACGGCCAGAGCTCGACCTCGTGCAGTTCCTCCCGGGTGACGCCGACCACGGGCACGCTGTAGTGCGAGTCCACCGAGGTGTCGCCGTGCCCGGGGAAGTGCTTGGCGCAGGCGGCCACGCCGGCCGACTGGAGGCCGCGCACCCAGGCGGCGGTGTGCCGGGCGACCAGGTGCGGGTCGGCGCCGAACGAGCGCAGGCCGATCACCGGGTTGTCCGGGTTGGAGTTCACGTCGGCGGCCGGGGCGAAGTCGATGGTCACCCCCGCCGCGGCCAGGTCCCAGCCGACGTCCCGGGCGACCGCCTCGGTCAGCGCCTCGTCGTCAACCACGCCCAGGGCGTAGTTGCCCGGCCGGGAACTGCCCGTGCGGGCCTCCAGCCGGGTCACCTCCCCCGCCTCCTCGTCAATGCCGACGATGATGTCCGGGTTCTCCGCGCGCAGGGCCGCGGTCAGTTCGGCGAGCTGGGTGGGCGTGTCCACATTCCGGGAGAAGAGGACGACCCCTGCCAGACCGGCGGCGAGCCGACGCCGAAGCCAGTCGGGGGGCGAGGTTCCCACGAAGCCGGGGAACAGGACCGTGTCTGCCAGACGCAGCAGCTCCAGGCTTCGCGTCATGCGGCACCGCACTTGGGCATGCCCGAAATCTAATAGGAAACTTTCCTATTCGCTAGTCCTCTGACCTCCTATTTCACAGATCGGTTCGTTGTAGTTTGTTGTCCTGGACACGGAAGCCACCCGCTGTGACCACCGGGGCGCCGGTCCGGTCCACGTACGGCACCGCGCGGTAGTCCACCGTGAACTCGGTCATACTCGCCGTCACCAGCAGGTAGCCCCGGCGGCCGTCGAAGAACTTCAGGTGCGGGTTGAGCGCGAGCATGGCCGAGCCGTCGGTGCCGGGCGGGTGGCTGGTCACCGAACTGGTCACGAACTCGACCCCGTTGCCCAGCTCGGCTGCCCAGGCGTTGTGCACGTCCCCGCTGAGCACCACCAGGTCCCCCGGCACGGCCGCCAGCACCCTGGCCCGCGACTGCGGGAACCCGTCCCAGGCGTCCGAGCTGGCCGGCTCCAGCGGGAACTTCCTGGGCGCGAAGAACAGCGCCTGCGCGATCACCTTCCACCGCGCCGTGGAACTCCGCAGCCGCGAGGTCAGCCACTGCTCCTGGGTGGGGCCGAGCATGTCCCTGCCGTCCCGGTACTGCCGCGCGTCCACGATCATCAGATCCGCGACCTTCCCGTACGGCCGCCAGCGGTAGAACTGGGAGTTGTTGCCCACCGGCTTCACCCGGAGCGGCAGATGCTCGTAGTACGCCTTGAAGGCCGCGTTCCTGCGCTTCAGGAACGCCGACGGGCTGGAGCCGTCGCCCGGTAACAGGCCCGCGTAGTTGTCCTTCACCTCGTGGTCATCCGGGAGGGTGAGCCACGGGGCGGCGGCGTGCGCGGCCTGGAGGTCCTTGTCGGTCTTGTACCGGGCGTACCTGTCGCGGTACGCGCCGAGCGTCTTGCACTCGGTGGTCGACTCCAGCGGCCGGATATATCGCCCGGGGGCCGGATTGGCGGGTTTTCCGTATTCGTAGATGTAGTCCCCGAGATGCAGGATCACATCCGGGCGTTCCGCCGCCAGATGCTTCAGCGCCGTGAAGTACCCGTGCTCGTAGCGCTGGCAGGAGATCACCCCGATCCGTACCGGCTGCTCGGAAAGCGGGTCCGGCGCGGTCTTCGTGCGGCCGACCGGACTGGTGTGGCCCTCCGCCGTGAACCGGTAGAAGTACTCCGTTCCCGCCCGTAGCCCGGTGACCCTGACGTGCACGCTGTGCGCCCAGTCGGGCTGGGCCGTGGCCGTTCCCGCCTGCAGCACCGTCCGGAACGCGGCGTCCTCCGCCACCTCCCACCGCACGCTCACCGAGCGGTTGGGCATCCCCCCTGGCTTGGTCGGATGCACCGGCTCAGGGGCCAGCCGCGTCCACAGAATCACCCCATCCGGGTACGGCTCCCCCGATCCCACGCCAAGGGTGAACGGAAACTGAATTTTCGCCATCCCCGAATACTCGTGCATTCACGGTGGGCGCCGATTGCCCGATGGTGAAATTCTCAGGGAAATGTCATGCGGCCTCCAGCGCGTGCGGGCTGAAGAGCGAGTACGCCCCGCCGCCCTGGGCGCCGTTGAGCAACGGGCCGTTGTTCATCCGGGCGGAATAGCCGATGACCTTTCCTTCCAGCACCGGGACCACCACATCGTGCAGGTACCGGCCGTCCTGGGTCTCCACCGACGCGGGCCGTACCCGCTCCTGAACCAGCCAGCCCCGGTGGCCGGGGTCGCGCACCGCCCGCGACCACGTGCTCGCGTCGTACTCGCAGCCGATGAGCACGTCCTTGCCGTGGAAGCTGTAGGGGGCCTTCAGCACCAGGTGCTCCTGGCCGTCCACGAGCTCGTCCACCGCGATGCCGTCCCCGAGCTTGCGGCTGTAGGGGACCAGGGCGTCCAGGCAGTCCACGTCCATGCCGGCGAAGAGCCGGCGGAAACGCGGGTCGGACAGCACGGCCAGGCAGAGCTTGTTCTCCGCCACCCAGCGCTGGCCCAGCGGGTTGGGCACCACCAGCGAGCCTTCCATGAGGCGGGCGCAGAAGCGGTCCCACCGCCGTACCTCGTCCGGTTCCAGCGGAATGTACTTGAGGTAGCCCAGCCGGACGTCCGCCACGGCGTCGACGTCGCACGGCTCGACCTCCACGACCTGCCGTCCCCAGCCGGTCAGCTGCCTGCGTACCTGGTCGAGTTCGAACTTCGTGCTGTCGTGGGAGTGGAAGAGCGCGACACGGCGGCCGTCCCGGGAGCCGATGTGCTCCCGTCCGAACCGGAGCAGCCAGCGGGCGAACCAGTCGTCGCCCTCGAAGGGGGCGGCGTGCGGCGCCCACTCGGCGAGCGTCGCCCCGAGTTTGGAGCCCCGCCAGAACCGGTTGAGCATGCCCGAGGAGATCACGCCACCTGGGCTGCTCGGGTTGAACTCCAGGACCCTTACGGTGTCGAGCGTGCTGCCCAGCAGGTCCAGGCGGCAGTAGTCCACACGCAGCAGCTCCGGGTTGGGCTCCCTCATGATCCACCGATGCAAGGGCTCGGGAATATCCAGGAATTCCTGCAACTCCCGATCAACCGGATACTGCTGGACCAGCCGGTTCAGGCACTGGACCACGCCCTGAACCCGCTGCCGCAGCACCGGCTCGGCCGCCGGATGCAGCACCCCGAGCGCCGGCCGCACCGGAAAGGGCCGCCGCTCCTGCCCCGGCACCGCCAGCCCCATCAGCGACTCCGCCGCCACCCGCTCCCTGACCTGCCGCCACGCCTGCCCCAGCCCCAACGCCGCCGACCGCGCCCGCCCCGACGGATGCCCCAACCGCCGCTCCGGATCCACCAGCGGAAAATCCCCCCCGCTCACGGCGCCCAACCATCGCGCCAACCACACCCGCCCGGAACCGCCCAGCCACCCTTAGCCATACGCACCATCCCTCTGCGGAACATCTCGGGTGACAACGCCCAAATGAGCACATATAGGAACAGTGTAGTTACACAAAGTAATCATCAGGCACGCCCAGCACCCGCGAAGACCCCACAAATCCCCAAGAATCCCACTCACCAAAGGCCAGCCCCAAAGATCCCCCGACCCCTCCACGGCTTACATCCACGCAGCCGATCAAGCCCCACCTGGCCTGCATGGCGGCCACGCACCCCACCGCTCATGTCTTGATTCACATAAGACGTCTTATATCTGTCTAGTATCACCTACACTTCGTGTCACTTCTGGATCAAATATGAGGCCCGAGCAGATCATGGAGGCACTGTGTCCGGATTGCAGGCGGTGGAGCCTGGTCGCTCGGTTCGGCCTGCGCGATCCCTGGGCGGGCTTGCCGGGGCCACAGCGAGATTGACCGTTCGAGAATCCCGAAGATATCTTCGGTATATGCGAATGATCGGGGCGCCTGTCGTGCCGCTCTTTCGCACGGATACCCAGGCGCGAGTGCTGGCCGCGCTCTTCCTTCGCTCGGGCGAAACCTGGACGCTGGCGTCATTGGCTCGCGAACTGAACGTGTCACCGTCCACTCTTCATCCCGAAGTGCGGCGACTGGAGGAAGCCGGGCTGATCACCGCCCGGACGATCGGCAGGTCACGAGTGCTTGAAGCCGATTCGCGGCACCCGATCGCCCAGCCGCTCACCGAGATCCTGACCTACACGTACGGTCCGAACACGATCATCGCGGATGAGTTCGGCTCGATTCCCAACATCGACCTCCTACTCATCTTCGGATCCTGGGCGGCCCGCCAGAGCGGAGAACCAGGCCCCGCCCCCAACGACATCGATGTCCTGGTCGTGGGTTCCGTAGATCGATCCGCCGTATACGCGGCCGCCGACCGAAGCCAGGAGCGCATCGGGATGCCCGTCAATCCCGTCCTCGCCTCACCGAAACGCTGGGAGACCAGTTCCGACGCGCTGATCCGCCAGATCCGATCAGCTCCCACCCTTGACCTCACCCCCGCGATCAAACACCAGGAACAGAAGTGACCCGCTGGACCCGCGGCGAGGCCGATATCGAACGTATGCTCGCCGCCCGAGAACTCCAGCGGATCAAAGGCGACGCGGCTGACGGGACCGGCTGGCTGGAGAAGGCCACGGTCACCCTGGCCAGCGCGGCAGAACTTGCCAGCAACGATCCGAACTCGGCATACACCCTGGCCTACGACGCCGCGCGGTTCGCCTGCGCGGGGGTGCTTGCCCAACAGGGTCTGCGGGCCACCACGACCGGCGGCCACTACGTCGTTCAGCAGGCCATGATCCGGCAGTTCGGCAAGGCCTTCGAACCGTTCGGGACGATGCGTAGACGGAGAAATGAGCTGGAGTATCCGGAGTTTCCCGACGAGTTGGTGGAGGCGGGAGAAGCCGCCGAGGCGATCGCCTTGGCCGGGTCGGTCATTGATGCCGCTCGGCAACTCATGGGCCACCTCGGCATGTTCTGACCCGTCGGCGGACCAGGTCAGCCGGAGGAAGCTTCGAAGTTGAGTTCTGGGTGACGCGGTAGAGGTCGCCTCACTATGGCTGAAACCTGGCCGAGGTCGCCTGCGGTGCTGGGAAGGAGGGGGGTTCACTCCTTTCCACTCTCAACGTATAGCGCGCCGGGGGGCTTGCGGCAAGACCCGGGTTGTGGCGCAGAATCGTCGGCCGAGGCCAGTGCCTGCGGAAACGGGGGATGCGCAGTGCGTGTGTTGTTGTCGATGCATGGGTCACGCGGGACGTCGAACCGGGAGAGTGCCTCGTCTACCTCAGATTGGAGCTGATGACGTGAGCACTTCGACCACCAGCGCGTTCGATCTTCCCGAACATCTCTCGGCCAAGGCGGATGCGACGCTGATCGCCGGGGATGAGCGGCACTTCGCGGCGATCGGGGAGAGCCTTGAGCAGTCGATCGCCGAGTTGTCAGACCGGCTCGACGCCGAGCGCAAGTCGCCCGGTGGCAAGGGTCGGCAGGCGATGGACCGGGATATGGAGGTTCACCGGCTGACCGCTCGACTGCGGGCGCTGCGGCGCTTCGGGTTGGACCTGTGCCTCGGGCACATGGTCAGCGCGGACAACCCCGAGCCGGTGTACGTCGGACGACTCGGCCTCACGGACAAGGCGGGTCGCCGGCTGCTGCTCGACTGGCGCTCCCCCGCGGCTGAGCCGTTCTTCGGCGCGACCCACGCCAACCCGATGGGTCTGGCGAGTCGCCGCAGGTATCGCTGGACCCGCGGCCGGATCAGCGACTACTGGGACGAGGTGTTCACCCCGGACGGGCTGGCCGGGCACGCCGCGCTCGACGACCAGTCCGCCTTCATCGCCAGCCTGGGCGGCAACCGGTCAGACAGGATGCGAGACGTGCTCGGCACCATCCAGGCCGACCAGGACGCCATCATCCGCGCGGGCTCCCGCGGCGCTCTCGTCGTGGACGGCGGTCCTGGCACGGGGAAGACCGTCGTCGCGCTGCACCGCTCGGCCTACCTCCTCTACTCCGACCCTCGCCTCGGTCACCACCGGGGCGGCGTGCTGTTCGTCGGTCCGCACCAGCCCTACCTGGCCTACGTCGCCGACGTCCTCCCCAGCCTCGGCGAGGAGGGCGTGCAGACCTGCACGCTGCGGGACCTCGTCGCCGAGGGAGCCACGGCGACGATCGAGGCCGACCCGGACGTGGCCCTCCTGAAGTCGTCCGCGAACCTGGTGAACGCGATCGAGCCGGCCGTCAGGTTCTACGAGAATCCGCCTGCCAAGGGGATGACGGTCACGACCCACTGGTCCGACATCTGGCTGGACGCCGCCGACTGGGCCGAGGCGTTCGGAGCACCGGATCCCGGCACCCCGCACAACGAGGCTCGCGACCAGATCTGGGAGGAACTGCTCACGATCCTGATGGACAAGCACGAGGACGACGAGGCACCGGATCATCTGCTCCGCAGGTCGCTGCAGCAGAACAGGGAGCTGCTCACGACCTTCAACCGCGCGTGGCCGCTGATCGAAGCGGCCGACCTCGTCGGAGACCTCTGGTCGGTGCCCGCCTACCTGCGGATGTGCGCTCCCTGGCTCAGCCCTGACGAGGTACGGAAGCTGCAGCGCGCGGACGCCCAGGCCTGGACGGTGTCCGACCTGCCGCTCCTGGACGCGGCACGGCAGCGGCTCGGCGACCCGGAGGCGTCACGACGCAAGCGCCGACAGGACGCCTCTCTCGCCGCCCAACGCGAGCGCATGTCCCGGGTCATCGACGACCTGCTCCAGGCCGACGACGACGGTGAAGGCCTGGTGACGATGCTGATCGGCGAGGACATGCGGAACACGCTGGTCGATGAGACCGCACTGCCCGGCATCGCTCCGGACCTGCTCGCCGGCCCGTTCGCGCACATCGTCGTGGACGAGGCGCAGGAACTCACCGACGCGGAGTGGCAGATGTTGCTGCTGCGCTGCCCGTCCCGGAGCTTCACCATCGTCGGGGACCGTGCCCAGGCCAGGCACGGGTTCACCGAGTCGTGGCAGGAACGGCTGGAGCGGATCGGGCTCGACCGGATCAACCTGGCCTCGCTGAGCATCAACTACCGGACGCCGGAAGAGGTCATGGCGGAAGCCGAGCCGGTCATCCGGGCCGTGCTCCCGGACGCCAACGTGCCGACCTCCATCCGCAGCAACGGCGTACCCGTCGTACACGGATCTGTTTCTGATCTGGGCGCGATCCTCGACGCCTGGCTCGCCGCGCATGCCGAAGGGATCGCCTGCGTCATCGGCGATCCCACGTTCCAGGGGAAGTCCAGGGTCCGGTCGCTGACCCCGGAGCTGGCGAAGGGGCTGGAGTTCGACCTGGTCGTCCTCATCGACCCGGAGGGGTTCGGCGAGGGCATCGAAGGAGCGGTCGACCGCTATGTCGCGATGACCCGGGCGACCCAGCGGCTCGTCGTCCTCACGAGCGCCGGGTCAGCCTGAGGCGGCGTCGAAGTTGAGTTCCGAGGTGACGCGGTAGCGGTCGCCTCGGTAGATGGAGCGGGTGAACTCGACTATCCGGTTGTTCACGTCTCGGGTGGTGCGTTCGACCATCAGGGCCGGGAAGTGTTCGGGGACGTTGAGGAGGACGGCTTCGGTGTCGTCGGTGACGGTGGCCTCGATGGTCTGGACGGCGCTGCGGACGTCCACGCCGAAACGTTCGCGCAGGAAGTGGTAGAAGGAGCCGGATTCCATGTCGGTGGGGGCCAGGCCGTCGACCAGGGCCTGCGGGAGGTGCAGGCGTTCGATGGCCATGGGCTCGTCGTCGACGACCCGGAGGCGTACGACGCGGAGCACGGGGGCGGCGGGGGCCAGCTGGAGGCGGCTGGCGAGCTGGGGGCCGGCGGGGGCGGAGCCGAATTCGAGGATGCGGCTCTCCCAGTGGCCTTCGGCGGGGGGCGCGTAGAACGATCCACTGGTGGTGGCGGCCAGGGCCTGGGTGACGCGGTGCGGGCCGGTGAAGGTGCCCCGGCCGTGCTCGCGGACGAGCTGGCCGGAGCGGACCAGGTCGTCGATGGCGGCGCGCAGGGTCGGGCGGGAGACGCCCAGCTCCTTGCACAGGTCCCGCTCGGACGGGATGGCCTCACCCGGCTTCTTGTCGGCGATGTAGTCGAGCAGGAAGTCGCGCACCCGGTCGCGCTTCAGCCCGGCCCGCATGTTCAGAGTCACAGACCAGACCTTACCAGCAACTGACCAGTTGGCTCGGTTAACGGTTGATAACGGGGCTTGACGGGCCAACTGGTTAAGACCACTCTACTCCCAAGCAGGCAGATTGCTTACCAATATCTGACCACCGGGAGTACCTATGACGTCCCGATTCCTTACCGCCGTGGCGGCGCTGGCGCTGGGCGCCGGACTGGCCGCGTGCGGCTCGACCGCGGAACAATCCCCCGCTCCCTCCGGTGGGGGCGAGTCCGTCAAGCTGACCGTCTGGTTCATGCGCGACAGTCTGACCGACGGGGTCGTCAACCGCTTCAAGACCGACTTCGAGGCGACCCATCCCGGGACCACGCTGGACATCCAGATCCAGGAGTGGGACGGCATCGGCCAGAAGGTCACCAGCGCGCTGGCCAGCAACGACGCGCCCGACGTCATCGAGGTCGGGAACACCCAGGTGGCCGAGTACGCGGCCAGCGGCGGGGTGCGGGATCTCACCGACAAGGTGGCCGAGCTCGGGGGGACCGACTGGATCCCGGGGCTGGCCGAACCTGGCAAGATCGACGGGCGGCAGTACGGGATTCCCTGGTACGCCGCGAACCGGGTTGTGATCTACAACAAGTCTCTCTTCGAGAAGGCGGGTGTCAGCGCGCCGCCGAAGACCCGCGACGAGTGGGTCGAGATCACCACCAAGCTGAACAAGGACGGGACTCAGGGGATCTATCTGCCGGGGCAGAACTGGTACACGCTCGCCGGGTTCATCTGGGATGAGGGGGGCGACCTGGCGGTCAAGGAAGGGGAGCAGTGGAAGGGCGTCCTGGACACGCCGCAGGCGTTGGCCGGGATCGGCTTCTATCAGAAGCTTCAGGCGCTCGGTGAAGGGCCGCGGGACTCCGATGAGGCCAAGCCGCCGCAGGCTGACGTGTTCGCCAAGGGGGACGTGGCGCAGCTGATCTCCTCTCCCGGTGGCGCGACCGCGATCGAGAAGGCCAATCCGGAGCTGGCCGGGAAGCTCGGCTTCTTCCCGATCCCCGGCAAGACGGCCGACAAGCCCGGCGCGGTCTTCACGGGGGGCTCCGACCTGATCGTTCCGGAGGCGTCCAGGTTCCCCGATCAGGCGTACGAGGTGGTCAAGGCCCTGGCTGGAGAGAAGTTCCAGCTCGACATGGCCAAAGAGATGTCGTACGTCCCGAACAAGGCCTCCTTCGCCGGCGCGCTCAGCGGCAGTGAGGGCGCGGCGGCGATGGCCATCGGTGCCACCAACGGTCACGCCACCCCGAACTCCCCCAACTGGGCGGCCGTCGAGGCCAAGAACGTCATCAAGGAATACATGACCAAGGTCCTCACCGGCGGCGACCCCACAAAGGAAGCTACCGCCGCCTCCCAGGTCATCACCGACATCCTCAACACCAAGTCATAACCACACCCGGCCCCGCCCCTCAACCAAGGGGCGGGCCGCCAAATGGTTGCCGTGGAACTCCCACCCACCCTTCTGACCCTTCGGGTCCGGACCCGGCTCCCGCCGGGACCACTGATCACCGTCCCGCCCGCAGGGAGATCGATTGCCGTGGAACTCTGCCCCACCCGCGATCGGCCTTCGGCCGGACTCGGCGCCGCCGAGACCCCGGCTCTGCCAGGTGGGCGTATCCAGAAACCAAGCCATGACCCGATGACGATGCGTCCACCTGCCGCATGGTGGGTTGGCGATAGGCGGGGAACCAGACGCGTTCCTAGTCGGCGACGAATCGGCGGTACTCGCCGGACACGTATTCGGCCTGTCATTGCCGTGGAACTCTGGCCCACCCGTAACTCACCTGGACCCAGCTCCGCCTGACCACCAGATCCTGCGCTGAACCCATCCCGAGACCTCCGAGGGAACCCCGTGTCCGCACCCCCCGTGGCCGCCCCCCGCCGGCAGTCCCCTGCCCCGCCGGCCAACCACCCCCAACCCCGACGCCCAAGGCTCACCGGGCTCTGGCCGTACCTGCTGGTCGCGCCTACCGTGGTCGGGGCCGCCTACCTCCTGATCTACCCGCTGCTGCGCAGTGTGGTCATCTCCTTCCAGCACTTCCGGACCGGCGAGCTGATCCGTGGCGGGGCGGCCTTCGTCGGGCTGGAGAACTACCAGGAGGTTCTCGGCAGCGGCGAGTTCTGGTCGGTGGCCGGGAGGACCGTCCTGTGGACGGCCGTGAACGTCGTCCTGATCATGGTGATCTCCACCCTCGTCGCGTTGATGATCGCCCGGCTGCGGCGGCGCCTGCGGCTGGCCGTGATGAGCGGTCTGGTGCTCACCTGGGCGACGCCGGTCCTGGCGGCGACCACGATCTTCCAGTGGTTGTTCCAGTCGAGGCTGGGCGTGGTCAACTGGGTTCTGGCCACGCTCGGCTTCGAGTCCTTCCGCGAGTACACCTGGTTCGCCGACGGCGCCTCCACCTTCGTCATCCTGGTGCTGCTGGTGGTCTGGCAGTCGGTCCCGTTCGCGGCGCTGACCCTGTACGCGGGCCTCACCACGATCCCCACGGAGCTCTACGAGTCGGCCAGGATCGACGGCGCCACCGGCCGGCAGATCTTCCGGAACGTCACCTTCCCCATCCTGCGCCCGCTGTTCGGCCTGATCACCTCCCTGGAGGTGATCTGGGTGTTCAAGTGCTTCGCCCAGATCTGGGCGATCAGCCGCGGCGGCCCGGACGGCGCCACCACCACCCTCCCCGTCTACGCCTTCCAGGTCGCCCAGTCCCTGCACAAGTACGACCTGGGCGCGGCCATCTCCACGCTGACCGTGCTCATCCTGGTCGCCGCCCTGATCACCCACCTACGGCGCATGCTCCGCCACGAAGGAGAACAACTGTGAGCCCGCGCCGCCTCCCGCTCACCCTGGCCGCCCTGTCGGTCCTGGTCGTCTCGGTCTTCCCCGTCTACTGGATGGTGCTGACCGCGTTCAAGCCGACCAGGGAGATCCAGGCCGACACCCCGACGTTCTGGCCGGCCCACCCCACCCTGGAGCACTTCCACACCGCCGTCGAAGCCGACGGGTTCGGACTGTTCTGGCGCAACAGCCTGCTGGTCACGGCGAGCGCGGTGCTGGGCGCGCTGGTGGTGGCGCTGCTGGCCGCCTTCGCGGTGGCCCGGCTGCGCTGGAGGGGCCGCCGGGGCTTCATCCTGATGGTCTTCATCGCCCAGATGGCCCCCTGGGAGGCGCTGCTGATCTCGATGTTCATCATCGCCAGGGACACCGGCATGCTCGACCGGCTCTCCATGCTGAGCCTGATCTACTTCATGACCACGCTGCCGTTCACCATCGTCACCCTGCGCGGCTTCCTGGCGGCCATCCCCCCTGAGCTGGAGGAGGCCGCGATGATGGACGGCGCCGGCCGGGTGACGGCCTTCCGCCGGGTGGTCTTCCCGCTGCTCGCGCCCGGCCTGATGGCCACCTCGCTGTTCGGCTTCATCACCGCCTGGAACGAGTTCGCGTTCGCCAACGCGCTGATCATCAAGAACCAGGACGACCGCACCCTGCCAGTCTGGCTCTCCTCCTTCAGCAACGTCTTCGGCACCGACTGGGGCGCCACGATGGCCGCCGCCACCCTCTTCATGCTGCCTGTCCTGCTCATCTTCCTCGTCCTGCAGCGCCGGGTGACCTCCGGGTTCACCGCGGGCGCGATCAAGGGCTGACCCGAAGGGATCTCACACGTGATCATTCCGCGGCCGCGGGAGCTGGCCGTCCTCGGGGGCACAATCGCGTACGACCCCGACCTCGTCCGGCTCGAACCCCCAGACCCGACCCTCGGCCCCGAGGGCTACCGCCTGCGGATCGGCCCCACCGCCGTCCACCTGACCCCCGGCGGCCCCGCCGGACAGTTCTACGCCCGGCAAACCCTCGTCGCGTACGGCGAAAGACTGCCGCTCGGCGAGATCGAGGACCGCCCCAGGTTCCCCTGGCGGGGGGTCATGCTCGATGTGGCCCGCCACTTCATGCCGGTGGACTTCGTGCTCCGGATGATCGACCACCTGGCCGCGCACAAGCTCAACGTGCTCCAGCTCCACCTCACCGACGACCAGGGCTGGCGGCTGGAGATCAAGCGCCACCCCCGGCTCACCGAGGTCTCCGGCGACCACTACAGCCACGACGACATCCGGGCCATCGTCGAGTACGCGGCCGAACGTTTCGTCCGGGTGGTCCCGGAGATCGGCCTGCCTGGGCACGTCCAGGCCGCCCTGGCCGCCTACCCCCACCTGGGCAATGACCCCGCCAGGCGGCTGCCGGTCTGGGCCGAGTGGGGCATCAGCCCGCACACCCTCAACCTGGAGGAGTCCACGATCACCTTCTTCGAGGAGGTGCTGGACGAGGTGGTCGAGCTCTTCCCCGGCCCGTACGTGCACGTGGGCGGCGACGAGTGCCGCCCCGGCGAGTGGGAGGCCACCCCGCGCGCCCAGGAGCGCATCCGCGAGCTGGGCCTGTCCGGCGCGCACGCGGCCCGCGGCTGGATCACCGCCAGGATGGCCGAGCACCTGCGGCGGCACGACCGGCGGCTGGTCTACTGGTACGACACGGACGACGGCCCCTCCGGCGCCACCACGATGACCTGGCTGGACGAGGAGAGCGGCCCGCTGGCCACGCTGGAGGGCCGGGACGTGGTGCTGGCCCCGCACCGGCGTACCTACTTCGACTACCCCGTGCAGCCCGAGCCGGGCCCGTTCGCCCCCGACCGGGTGCTCACCCTGACCGGGACCTACCACTTCGACCCGCCGCCGGAGCCGCCCGGCGCCATGGGCAGGATCATCGGCGTGCAGGCCCAGCTCTGGACCGAGTACCTGCCCACCCCCGCCGACGTGGAACGGCAGACGTTCCCCCGGCTCTGCGCCTTCGCCGAGGTGGCCTGGGGCTCGCCCCGGGACTACCCGGACTTCCTCCGCAGGCTCGATCCGCATCTGGCCCGGCTGGCCGCCCAGGGCACGGTGATCGGCCCGCTCATTCCCTAGACCTCGGGGGACGCCTGTGAACCGAAAGGAAGAATGTTGTCCAGACGGAAGTGGTTAGCCGGCGGACTGATGTCCGCCCTCGCCCTGACCGGCATGATCGCGCTGCCCGCCGACGCCGCCACCTCACTCAAGATCCAGTACAAGACCAGCGCCACCGGCGCCACCGCCGACCAGGTGGAGCCCTGGTTCAACCTGGTCAACAACGGCACGACGGCCGTGGCGTTGAACACGGTCAAGATCCGCTACTACTTCAAGGCCGACTCGCCGACCCAGGAGTACCGGTTCGCCTGCTCCTGGGCGGTGCTCAGCTGCTCCACCATCACCGGCGCCTTCGGCACCATCTCGCCCGGTACGGCCACCGCCGACCGTTACCTGGAGGTGGGCTTCACCTCCGGCACGCTCGCCGCGGGCGCGCAGAGCAGCGACATGCAGTTGCGCTTCTACCGGGCGGACTGGCAGCGGGTCACCCAGAGCGACGACTACTCGTTCTCGGCCGCCCGCACCACGTACGCGGACTGGGACAAGGTGACCGTCTACCAGAACGGCACCCTGCTCTGGGGCGTGGCCCCGGCGGGAGGCAACCCCTCCCCGTCGCCCTCGCCGTCGCCGTCCCCGTCCGGATCGCCCTCCGGTCCCCCGCCGGGCGGATCCGGCGTCGTGTTCGACGACTTCAACTACGTCGACGCCAACGACAGCACGATCACCGCACACAACTGGACCATCCGCACCAACCAGGGTGGCCCCGGCATCCCCGGCGCGACCTGGCCGAAGGGGAACATCTCCTTCCCGATCATCTCCGGCACCAACAAGGCGCTGCAGCTCAAGTCGGTCACCGACGGCACCTCCGCCGGCACCCAGCAGTCCGAGGTGCTCCACCAGCGCAAGTTCCTGGAAGGCACGTACGCGGCCCGGGTCAAGTTCTCCGACGCGCCCACCAGCGGCCCGGACGGCGACCACATCGTGCAGACCTTCTTCACCATCACCCCGCTGGCCTTCGACCTCGACCCCAACTACAGCGAGCAGGACTTCGAGTACCTGCCCAACGGGGGCTGGGGCGAGCCGTCCAACATCATGTACGCCACCTCCTGGGAGACGTACCGGAACGAGCCCTGGCTGGCGGTCAACACGCACACCGAGGTCAGGGCCAGTTACGACGGCTGGCACGACCTGGTCCTTCAGGTCTCCGGCGGCCAGATCAAGTACTACATCGACGGGGCGCTGTTCGCCACGCACGGTGACATCTACTACCCCGAGACGGTGCAGTCGGTGAACTTCAACCTGTGGTTCATCAGCGGCGGCCTGCTCGGCAGTTCGACCCCGCGGACCTACGTCCAGCAGGTCGACTGGTTCTACCACTCCAAGAACGAGGTCGTCGCGCCCAGCGAGGTACTCAACCGGGTGAACGGCTACCGGGCCTCCTCGACGCGCTGGGTGGACACGGTTCCCGGCGCCTAACGGATCATCCTCGACGGCTCGCGCGTATTCGGGGCGCGCGAGCCGTCACCGGACGTTCTTCAGCGCCTCGCGCCGGGACAGACCGCTGATGCCGCGCTCGGTGACGTAGCGGACGACCTCCGCCGGATCCGTCCTGGCGTACTCGCGCAACGCCCATCCGATGGCCTTGCGCGCGAAGAAGTCGGTGTCGGACAGGCTCGGCTCGATACAGGCGTACAGCAGCCCCAGATCGGTACGGTCCTTGAACGTGTTCTGGCAGAGAATCGCGGTCCGGCGCTTCCACAGATCAGGACTGTGCGCCCACTCCAGCAAAGTGCCCTTCACCGGCTCCGGGAAGAGCCGCAGCAGCGTCCCGATCCGATGCACCGCCAGCTCGTCCACCAGGTCCCACCAGGCGCCGCTGACGATCATCTCCTCGTACATCGGCAGCGTGTAGAGCGTCTGCCACGACCGATACTGCCGGGCCCCCGTCAGCTCGATCGCCGCGTACCGCTCCTCCCGGTACTCGGCCTCCCGCCAGAGCAGCAGCGTCGCCTTACGCCAGTCCGGCGCCGCCTCCAGCCGATGCTCGGCGAAAAGCTTCTTCAGCGCCGCCCGCCTCGGCCCGGTCTGTACGCCAAGGAACGGCATCTCCGACTTCATGTACGCCCGCATGACCGGCGCCTTCACCGGATCGGCCAACTCCGCCAGCGCCCGGCGCACCGCTTCGACGAGTGCCTTGCCCTGGGTGTTCATACTTGCTGACTAACGCGGTCCCCGATACCGAGCCCGTCGAACAACACCTT
The DNA here is from genome assembly GCF_018476525.1 of Acrocarpospora catenulata. Lineage (GTDB taxonomy): Bacteria > Actinomycetota > Actinomycetes > Streptosporangiales > Streptosporangiaceae > Acrocarpospora > Acrocarpospora catenulata. The sequence continues at coordinate 87,582 of NZ_JAHCST010000017.1, read as the reverse complement.
GACGTAGTGCTCGGCCAGCCCCGCCGGATTCAACCGCCCTCCGGGCCGGAACCAGCGCACCGCCACCCAGATCGTGTCCCGGATCATCCGGTACGTCAGCTTGGGATCCACATCCCCCCGGAACTGCCCCGCCGCCTGGCCGCGCTTGATCTGCTCGATCCACATACGCTCGACCTCGTCCTCGGCCTTCACCAGGTAGTCGAACCGGTTGTCCGGCAACGACCGCAGATAGTTCCAGTCGTTCTGCATCACCGTGACAGCGGCCCGGTGCGGCTCCAACGTACTGAACCCGATCCGCACCATCTCCGCCAGCACGGTCCGCGCATCGCTCCCCGACTGGATCGCCACCCGATACCGGGCGACCAGATCCTCCAGAAACGTCCGCAGCACCTCATCCACGATCGACTCCTTGGAGTCGAAGTGGTGATAGAGGCTCCCCGACAGAATCCCCGCCTCCTCAGCGATCTCCCGCACCGTGGTGGCCTGAAACCCCTTCCTGGCAAAGAGCTCCGCCGCAAGCCTGACCAGATGCTCCCGCCGCTCCGAAGCGGCACTCGCACTCCCACCGGCCCGCTTCCCACCACCCGGACGCTTCACCGCAGTGGCGGCGGAGGCCTTTCGCTGACTCACGCCCCCATTATGGGCCTGACCCACCAGCCACGGCGGAGCCAGGACCGGACCCGGGGGAAGTCACCCCACCGGAACCTTCCGAACCCCCGATCAGCCCGCCGCACCAGAGGCAAGGAGCCGCGCCAAGCGATACACAGTGCTGGCCGGATTGTCAGGGACCCGGTACTCATCGCCCGATGCGCGCACTTCGCCACGTTTGATAGCCGATAGATAATTTTCGTAGGGAAAGTTGGCCGGCAAGTTCTTGCCCACCAGCCCCAGTCGCTTAAGCTTCTCCTCCAAGGCTCTCTTACCGATATGGGCACGGTGGTCCAAAAAATGCCAGAGAATCCACAGCTCAAAGCATGGATTACTGATAGCGATCCTTATTGCGAGGCGTTTTGCCTCACGTAACGCCTCACCTAGTGTTTCGTGGTCGTCAACGTCTACCACACACCACACGTGATCATACTCGCTCCCCGCCGCCACCTCTGACATCGCTGCGGCAGCACGCCGTACTACTCGCGCCGGATCCCGGCCAATGCCCTCAACGGAAAGCCTGAATATCTCTACGCCGGTGGCTCGGAGCTCCCGGGCCAACCCCCTGAAATACTGGGGCTCGGTATTCTCCCCCTCCGCCACTATAAGAATCCTAGGTTTTTCTGATCGTGTATTTCGGCGACGCCGGAGATCGCTTCCCCCGCGGCTGCGACCACTCACTGCGCATCCTCCAGAACGACGGAATGGAGCTCCTCTTGTGAGATCATCGGAATCGCTCCATAGCGACCCTGAAGGTATCTTCTTTCCACGTTGTCCGTGGGCCGTACCGGAAACTCGGACAGGGCGAACATAGCCGTGGCCCCGTCGGCCCCCTTCTCGGTGAACCAGATCTCATCCTTCGACAGCGGAGAACCGGATGTCTGGCCGAGCAGTGCCGTCTCATGTGAGGTGAAGAGTAGCTGAGCGCCTTTCCGATTCAGTTCAGGATCCTTGAACATCTCGATGAGAGCGGCCGCCAGACGTGGATGGAGGCTGGCGTCCAGCTCGTCCACGGCCAGAACCTCGCCATTGCGCAGGCAGGTCAGGGCCGGAATACTCAAAGCCAGCCAGGCGATGGTCCCACTACTCTCCATCTCCAGCGGAAGAGAGAACGTCTCCTCGGAGTCGCTGCTCGAATGGACGAACTTGATGTTCTTCTTCAGTTCGTTTACCAGCTGCTCCCTGTCGAGACTGGAGTGCGTGGCGTCATCGATGCCGTCCATCACGCGTTTCAGCATCTCGACGAGTCTGTCATCGAAATCTTCGACGTCGAGAATCATGTTCGTGATGCCCAAGTCGGCGAATCTCAGCAGGCCGACCGCCTTGGCCAGCATCTTTTCATCCTCTAAAATATTCCGTATCCACCTCAGGCGCGCCTTTCGGTTGGCCTCCGTGTACTGAGCGTACCGAATATGCCGAGAGATCCAGTGATGGATTCCCACAAGGAACTTATGATTACTGTTCGCCGCAGTGGAGAGATAGAGAGCCGTAGGGCGCAGGAGGCGCGCGATCCGCATGTTCTCGCCATCCAGCGTCCGGCCGAAGTCGATATCTGACCCCTCGAACCCGTGACGCTCGAAGAGCACCCTCTTGCGCCCTGTTGGATAGGAGTAAAGCCACTCGTTGGGAATCCCGCGAGAGTCCGACTCGAATCCGTAGGTAAATCGCACGCCCGCGAGAACGAAATCTATTTCAAACAGCGAGGTCCGCCCCCTGGATTCCCTGTCCAGCTCGAACGGAGAATGCGGAAATTGGTTCCGGTCCCCCCAGAGAGTGGCGGACTTGGCTACCGCTGCGGTGAGGAAGTCGAGAGCATCCAACACGGTGGACTTGCCGGAGGCATTTGCCCCATATATACCGGCGACGCGAGTGGTCACCGAGATCCAGTCTTCATCAACCGGCTTGGCACCGGTCAACTGACTGGTGACCAGCGATAGTTCCATGACGTCGCGGATACTCCTGTAGTTCGCGACCCGAAACCGCAACAGCATGACGCCTCCCCGCCCCTCTGGTGCAGTTTCCGGCCACCAGAGGGCGATCTTGAACGATTGCAGACTTGAACCTGCACCCTAAGTGTAGTTGCACTGCCGCTAAATGCGATCTCAACGAGTCGGGGAACTGTGTCATCGCCCAGGTCGGAGATCGCCGCGCGCAACCGCAGGCCTCCCTCCACCGGCGCCCGTGCCCGCCTACGGTGATCCCGGCGTGGGCGTGGCGGTCAGCAGGTCAGTCGGAGCCGCCGGCTGCGTCGGGTCGGCGAGGAACTGCGGCTCCGCGCACTCCAGCATCACCGCAGCGAGCAAGATGATCTTGTGGCCAAGTGTCCGACTCGCTGCCATCGACCATGCCTCCGCCACTGCCAGTCACATCATTAGTTCGCACAAACAAGCGCTTGGTGATGGCTGTGGTTCCGACATGAAATGTTCATGGGCCCATGCAGTTCGCAGGAGGCGGTGATGGACTTTTCTTGACATGAGTTGGGGTTGTGGTCAGTTTCCAGCTCGTCGCATCCCAGGGGCCGGGACGTGCTCATGGACAGGACTGCCTACGGAATCGGAGGCGATAGCGGGCTCACCTCGTCGGAGATGACCGTGCTCGGTTTGCTGGGATCGGGGTTGAGTACCGCGCGGATCGCCGCCACGCTCGGGGTCACTGTGTGTGCCGTGGAGAGTTGCAAGCGCGGCATTTATCGGAAGCTTGGGGTCGTCAGTCAGGCTCATGCGGTGGCCAGGGCGATCAAGCTGGGGTTTTTCGACAGCCAGCGGGCGACTGCGGGGGGCAGGCGTGCCTGGCCGGAGGTGGTGATCGTGCATGCGCGGCCGGGGTCTGCCGGGATCGGGTGTCGGAGACGTTGGTTAGTTGTGGGCAGGCTTTCGCGAACAGTAAAGACGGGGCCGGCGGGAGTCACTGGTTTCACGAACGAACCGGACCCGGCAGACGGCTGACCGGCTGACGGCTGGCGGGTCGCCATCGTGATCCGCGCCCTCCAAGGAAGGTGCGTCCACGGTCGGGGCTTCCGTTGATCGGAATTTGTCAGACGGGTCGGATAGGTTCCCGTTCACTGATCGACCGCTACCGGATGGAGGTCGTCCTTTGAACGCGGAAAGACCCGCGTGTGAGCAGCTCAGCGGGGCCCGGGTGCTTTCTCCCGTGCAGCCGCGCAAGCTGGCGAAAGTGCCTTTTGTCGAGATGGCGGAAGGCCGGCTGCAGGGCGTCGTGTCGAGCGGTTCCGACATCGAGCGGGTGTACGTCTCCTCGATCATCGCCGGGACGCACGGCTACAACTGCAGCACCAACAACAACCGCCCCTGCGGCGGACTGCGCGGAGCCCCGTGCAAGCACCTGTGGTCGCTCGTCGAGGAGGCCGTCCTGCAGTACGGCCTGGAGCGCGTGGCGCGCTACCTGCGCCTGGAGGGTGACAGCGCGGCGAGCCTGATGCACAACCTGAGCGGTGGGCCCGAGTCCATCCCGGCCGCCGTGGTCTTCAGCCGCTTCCTCCGGCACCTGGCCTACCTGGAGCTGCCCGACACCTCCGAGCCGATCGCCGAACTGCACTGGTTCCCCTCCCTTGGCGCGGTGAGCTGATGCTCGGAACACAGCTGACGGCGCTGCACGACGGCGCCCTGCCCGGCGTGGACGAGGCGGTCGACCTGATCGCCGGTTTCGACGACGCGCTGGTGAACGGATTCGCCCGCCTGGGTGAGGAGCGGACCGCGGCCCTCGTCGCGCTGGCCGGGGCAGTGGGTGGCACCCCACTCGGCCCGGCGGCAGCCGAGGCGGCCGAGAAGATCGGGGCAGGCTCGATCTCGGAAGAGCACCTGACGACGCTGGCCGGAGCGCGTACCGCCCTGTTCGGCGCGGTCCACGACGCGCTCCTCGACCGGCTGGACAGTGCGCTCGGCCGTACCAGAGCGGCCTGGGAGGGCGCGCAACCCCAGAGCACCGACCCCCTTGCCGGAGCATGCCGCTCCTGGCTCGCCGAGCTGGCCATCACCGGATGGCGCGGCGTCGACCACGACCTCGCCTCCGCCGCCGACCAGGCGATCCAGAACCTGCTCGCCGAGCCCCGGCTGCGGCGCCTGGCGATGCTGCTCGACGGGCTCGCCGCCGAGCTGCGGGCCTCCTCCCCGATCGGCGCCATGGCGCGGCTGCCCGCCCGTCGCTGGGCCGATCTGTGGGCGCGCGCGTCGCTCCTCACCAAGACGGGCAGCCTCGAAGCGACCGAGCGGGTCTCGGGGCGTCTGCTGCCCCTCGGCGTCGACATCCATGAGCACGGTACGGCGGCGCAGATCCAGATCCACGCGATCCTGGAGCCGCAGGGCCGCCTGGTGCGCACGAGTGTGGCCGCCGCCAAGGTCGACACGATCTCCGGCCCGTTCGTCTGGCAGTTGCTGAGCTCCTACCCCGTGCTGCTGGGCGCGCTGGCGAAGCGTCTCAGCCTGGAGATCACCGACATGCCGCTGCTGCCCGGCGGCGACCTGCTGTGGCAGGAGGGCAAGGCGAGCAGTGGCCCGTCCAGCGACCCGTTCGCCGCCGCCAGGGTCCAGCTGAGCGGGGCGAGCGCGCCGGCGGTGCCGCCGCTGGAACGCCACCCGGTCCGCATCGCCGAGCCCGTGTTCATCGAGGGCTACCGGAGTGACGGCCACACCCTCCAGCTCGACGGCGCCAGCCTGGCCTTCGACCTCGACCGGCTGCCGACGTCAGGTCCGCTGACGCCCCAGTTGCTCAAGGCGTCGACCGCGTGCATCGGGCTGATGCGCTGGGACGGCGGGCAGTGGCGGCTGCAACCGCTGGCCGTACAGGCGAATGTGAAGAAGGAACTGCTCGCCGTGCACAACGGCGACTGGGCGCAGGGACCCACTGACCAGAAGGTGCTCAAGAGCTACGCCAAGGCCGGCGATCCCGTCGCCGTGCTGAAGGAGCGGGCAGGGCGGCTGCTGAGAAAATGACCGAGACCAGACGTCAGATCCTCTACTGGCGCCTGCTGGCGCGCGTGTTCGACGCCGAGGAGCAGCCGTCGCTGGAGGCGGCGAGTGTGGCCATCGTCGAGGACCTCGGGCTGCCGCCCGCGCTGCTCGACCCCGGCGTCTCCGTGGACAACCTGGTGCAACGCTTCCCCGAACTGGGCGAGCAGTTGCGCAACCTGGACAGCGACCTGGACAGCGACCTGGACGGCGACGAGGTACGCAACGCGGCGCTGGTGTCGAAGCTGCTGCTCAACGTCTTCGCGACCGGCGGCGGCACGGTCACCGCCACGCAGCTCGCCGGGTGGAAGCAGGACGCGGGCTGGCTGACGCAGGCGCTCGGCGAACAGGCCGCGGGCGACCTCGCCGCCGTCGAAGGCGACCTCGTCAGGCGCATGCATCTGCGCGAGGTGCTCGCCGACCCGAAACTGGCCAGGCAACTCACGCCGAGTATGTCGCTCATCGAGCAGTTGCTCCGCGACAAGTCGAACCTGTCGGGGACAGCGCTGGCCAACGCCAAGGCGCTGATCCGCAGGTTCGTCGATGAGGTCGCCGAGGTGCTGCGCACGCAGGTGGAGAAGACCAGCACGGGCGTGATCGACCGATCGGTGCCGCCGAAGCGGGTCTTCCGCAACCTCGACCTCGATCGCACGATCTGGAAGAACCTCACCAACTGGAGCCCTGAGGACGAGCGGCTCTACGTGGACAGGCTCTTCTACCGGCAGACGGCCAAGCGCACCACCCCGGCCAAGCTGATCGTGGTCGTCGACCAGTCGGGGTCGATGGTGGACTCGATGGTCAACTGCACGATCCTCGCCTCGATCTTCGCCGGCCTCCCCAAGGTGGACGTGCACCTGATCGCCTACGACACGCGCGCGATCGACCTGACCCCCTGGGTGAACGACCCGTTCGAAGTGCTGCTGCGGACGAATCTCGGCGGCGGCAACGACGGTCCCGTCGCCATGGCCATGGCTCGGCCGAAGATCACCGATCCACGCAACACCGTGATGGTGTGGATCTCCGACTTCTACGAGTTCGACCGGTCCCAGCCCCTGTTCGACGGCATCGAGTCCGTCTACCGCTCCGGGGTCAAGTTCATCCCGGTCGGCTCGGTGAACAGCTCGGGTCAGCAGAGCGTGAACCCCTGGTTCCGGCAGAAGTTCAAAGCCCTTGGCACTCCGGTCATCTCCGGACACATCCGCAAGCTCGTGCTCGAGCTCAAGACCTTTCTGAACACCTAGGAGACTTCCTTGCTGCGCGCCCCCGCAGAGATCAAGTACGCCGACGAACTCGACTACCTCGAGTCGATCGACACCGGCTTCAAGCCGTTCTCCTGGCGGCTCAGCCCCCGCATGGTGAGGATCTTCGTACTCGGCTCCGAGCGCTCCGACGGCCTCGACCGCGAGATCCCGCAGAAGTGGTTCGGCGACCGTAGCTTCGTCGAACGCAGCATCGTCACGCTCGCCTCCGACCGCGGCCTGCTGCTCATCGGCGACCCGGGCACCGGCAAGAGCTGGCTGGCCGAGCTGCTCGCCGCCGCCATCTCCCGCAACTCCACGCTGGTCGTGCAGGGTACGGCAGGCACCACCGAAGACCACATCAAGTACTCCTGGAACGTCTCCATGGTCATCGCCAAGGGCCAGTCCCGGGAGTCGATGATCCCCTCGCCCATCATGACCGCCATGGAGCGCGGCGTGATCGGCCGCTTCGAGGAGCTGACCAGATCCACCAGCGACGTCCAGGACGCGCTGATCTCGATACTCTCCGAGAAGTACGTGTCCATCCCCGAGCTCGACGACGACAACATCGTCTTCGCCCAGCCCGGCTTCTCCATCATCGCCACCGCCAACAGCCGCGACCGCGGCGTCAACGACCTGTCCTCGGCGCTGAAGCGGCGCTTCAATTTCGTCCGCATCCCCGTGGTGACGAACAAGAAGAGCGAGGCTGAGATCGTCCGCTTCCGCACGGCCGAGCTGTTGCGCAGGCACCAGATCGACCTGGAGCTGCCGCCCACGCTGCTGGACATCCTGCTGCAGAGCTTCGCCGACCTGCGAGCGGCCGCCGCCTCGGCCACCGGCGAGGACGAGAAGCTGGAGTCGGCACTGTCCACGGCCGAGCAGATCGGCGTTCTGGAGGACGCCATCCTGCACAGCAGATTCTTCGGCGACAGCACGCTGAAGGCCGCCACGCTGGCCGGCTCGCTGGTGGGCTCGCTGGCCCGGCGCAGCCCGGAGGACCTGGCCATCCTCAACAAATACCTGCATGGCGTCGTGGAGCCGCGCAGCAAGCAGGACGAGGGCGGCTCGTGGAAGGAATTCCTCGACGGCGGCCGGAACGCGATCGCCACCCTGTCATGAGCCCCTTCGATCCCCTGCGCGAGCAACTCGCCAGCGCCGCCGCGGCCTTCGGCGACGGCCTGGTCGACGACGTCGAGCAGGCGCTGAAGACGGACGTGGAGATCTTCCCCGTCTGCCATCACTCGCCCGCCTCCGCGCTGGCGATGGTCAGACGGCTGAGAGAGAAGCAGCCCAAGGTCATCTACCTGGAGCTCTGCGAGGACCTGCGGCCGGTGCTGGAGGAGCTGCGCAACTGCAGGCTGCCGGTCGCGTTGCAGGCCTTCGCCTCGGACATCGATGGTTTCCCGCCCGACTGGGCACCGCTGAGCGTGATCGCGCCCATCACCGAGTCCTCGGCGGAATACCAGGCCATCGCCTACGCCCTCGACACGCCGGGCGTGGAGATCGTCCTGGTGGACCGGTCGGTCGACCATGTCTTCCAGTGGGAGCCGCGCGCCGGCGCCGCGGCCGACGTCGGCATCGAGATCGGCGATCTGCGGCCCGGATTCGCCGCGCTGGAGGAGCACCTGCTCCACCACGGCAAGGTGCGGCACTGGTCGGAGTGGTGGGACCAGTACGTCGAGCAGCCGCTGTCCGGCGCGGACTACGCCACCTACCGCCAGGTCATGGTGCTCATCGGCAGCCTCTTCCGCCGGCTCAATCCCCAGGGCAACGAGGTGGACGAGGATCGCGAGCGCTACATGTGGACCAGGATGCGCGAGCACCTGGCCGCGACGGGCACCGACCCTGCCCAGTGCCTGTACGTGTGCGGGGCCTTCCACGCTGCCAGCCCGGTGCTGGACGAGCGCCTCGACATCAGTCCGCGCACCGCCACCACCTGGCTCTACGGGCTCATCCCTGCCAGCCATTCGGCGATCGAGGAGCAGTTCGGGCTGGCTCCCGGCTCGGTCTCGATCGCCGCGGCCACCTGGAGCAAGTCGGTCAGGCGCAGTGGGCTCACGCCGTACAAGCTGGGTGGGAAGAGCACGCGCACGGACCTGCCGCCGAGCGCGCCCGGGGAGACGGAGGACCGGCTGTCCGGCTTCCTCACCCAGCCGCCCTCCCTGGACGGCTTCGACGAGGCGGAGCTGCTCGGCTGGTGTGTGGAGATCGTCAGGCTGGCCCGCCGGAACGGATATCTGGCCAGTACCGCCGACGCCATCGCGGTCTACGAGACCTCGATCCTGCTCGCGGGCATGCGCAACAGGAAGCGGCCCACGCCGTACGACTTCCAGGACGCGGCGGTCACCTGCATCGAGAAGGATGTCGTGCCCGGCCGCCGCGACGTGCGGCGGCTCTGCGAGATCCTGCTCGGCGGCGACAAGATCGGCCAGGTTGGCTACGACTCGCTCCCGCCGCTGGCCCGCGACGTACTCGACCGGCTCCAGCCGCTCGGGCTCGACCTGGAGAAGCGGACGATCCAGCGGGCGCTGATCGACCTCGACGCCCACCCTGAGCTGGAACCCTGCTCCCACCTGCTGTGGATCCTGCGCCGCCTGCTGCCGGGCGACGCCGTGCGGCCCATCATGGGCTCGCGGAGGCTGGGCGAGCGCTCCCATCAGGAGAGCTGGGACCTGGCGATCGGGCGCAACCAGCGCTCGATCATCGAACTCGGCTACGAGGGCGTCACCATCGAGCAGGTGCTGGAGCAGCGGCTTCGGCGCGCCTGCTGGGACGAGAAGGCCACCGCGGCCACCGCGCTGGACGCGGTCGAGGACGCCATCCTCTACCTGGGCAGTCGGCGCCTCACCGAGGAGCTCGGGGCCCGGGCCGTGGAACTGCTGGCGGGCGAGCGAACCGTGGACGACGCGCCGGACGTGCTGCGGCGCATCCGCCGGCTGCTCGCGCACCACCGGGCCGTCGAACCGGAGCTGCCCGCGTGGGCCAAGTCGTTCGTGACCACCGGGTACGCGCACTACTGCACGCTGCTGCCCACCGCCTTCGTGGAGGAGGAGACCGGGGTGCGCCAGGTGGGCGCGATGCTCGGGTTCCTGTTCACGATGGAGAGCCTGGCGCTGTCGCTGGGCTGCGACCGGGCCCAGCTCGAACTGGCCGTCCAGCAGTCACACCCCGAAGCCCCCGCCAAAGTGGCGTTGCTGTGGACGGCGCGCTTCCAGCTCGGGCTGCTGAGCATGGCCGAGTTGCGCGAGCGGGTGGGCGAGTTGCTCGGCAACCCGCTGGTGGTGCCGTCGGTGCCGCAGTACGTCAGCGGATTCGTCCAGGCGCTGGAGTCCGCGCCCGCACTGGCGCCGTTCGTGGTCGAGGTGCTGTCCAGGGCGTTCGGGCAGCTTCCCGACAGCGTGCTGCTGCCCTGGCTGCCGAAGCTGATCACGACCCTGCGTGACCAGGCGCCTGAGCTGGTGCCGGTGCTCGTGCGGGAGGCGGGGCGAACCTTCCCCGCCCTGCTTGCCGACGTGGACTCCTTCACGCCGCCCTGGCTGGCTCGGGCGCCCAGGAAGGCGGTCGCGCGGCCCGCTTCCGGGCCGGTCAGCGAGTTGCTGGCCGTACATCACGAGACCGGTGCGGCGGTGGCGGAGCTGCTGGGCTGTGCGGCGGTTCCGGTCGCTGGCCCGAGCGGTGAGGTGGCGGCGCTGCTGGCAGCGCATCCCCAGACCGGCGAGGCCGTCGCGGGGGTGCTGACGGCCGGCTGACGGCGACGGTCGGCGCCGGGTGACCGTTCGCGGTCGCCCGGCGCCGTGGGTATCAGCCTCCAGCCGTTGTTGAGGATGAAGTTGTCGCGTTGGGCGTTGAAGCCGATCGAGGCCGCGTGCGTCCGGCACGTGGCGCCAGCCTGTTCCCGGGCCGAATCACTGTCAATGGAGCAGAAGGGACACATACCCCTTAATGGGATTTTTCCCTTAATGGGTATCAGGCCGGGCGGAAGGAGTCCTTCGGTTCGGGGGCGGCGTGTTTGATCATGAGGTGACGGACCACCGAGTACTCGTGGACCGCCTCCTGGCTCATGTCCTTGCCGAAGCCGCTGCCCTTCACGCCCCCGTGCGGGGCTTCGGAGGCGATGGGCAGGTGGTCGTTGATCCAGGTGACGCCGACGTCCAGCTGGTGGGCCACCCGCAGCGCCCTGGCCACGTCGGCCGACCAGATCGAGGAGGCCAGGCCGTAGGGGGTGTCGTTGGCGAGCCGGACCGCCTCCTCCTCACCGTCGAACGGCAGCGCCACCAGGACCGGGCCGAACACCTCGCCCTGGACGATCTCGCTGCCCTGCTCGGCGTCGGCGATCAGCGTGGGCGGGTAGAAGAAGCCGGGCGCCTCGATCGGCTTGCCGCCCAGCACCACGCGGCCGGAGGCCCGGGTGACGAAGCCGTGCACCCGCTCCCGGTGGGCCCGGCTGATCAGCGGGCCGATGTCGGTCTCCGCGGACCAGGGGTCGCCGGGGCGCACCCGTTCCATGGTCGCGGCCAGGGCCTCCAGCGCCTCCGCGTACCGGGATCTGGCGATGTAGACGCGGGTGGCGGCGGTGCAGTCCTGGCCGGTGTTGTAGGTGGCACCCATGGTGACGCCGAAGGCCATGGCCTCCAGGTCGGCGTCCTCGAAGACCAGGGCGGGGGCCTTGCCGCCGAGCTCCAGGTGTACCCGCTTCAACCCGTCCACCGCGCCGCGCATGACCGCGCGCCCGGTGGCGGTGGAGCCGGTGACCCCGACCATGTCCACGCCGGGGTCGGTGACCAGGGCCTGGCCGATCTCGGCGCCGCCGGTCACCACCTGGAGCAGGTGCTCGGGCCCGCCCGCCTCGGCCAGCAGTTCGGCCAGCCGGAGCGTACTGCGCGGGGTGTTCGGGGCAGGCTTGATCACCACGGCGTTACCCGCGGCGAGCGCCGGACCGACCTTCCAGACGCCCATGATGAACGGGAAGTTCCACGGCGCGATCGAGCCGACCACCCCGATCGGCCGCCGGATCAGCGCCGAGGTGTAGCCGGAGCTGAGCACGCCCGCGCCGGTGCCGTCCAGCGAGCGCGCGGCCCCCGCGAAGTAGCGCAGGTTGTCCACCGCGAACGGCAGCTCGCCGTCCCGGAACACGGCGGCCGGTTTACCGGTCTCGGCCACCTCCAGTTCGGTCAGCTCCTCGGCGTGCTCCTCGACCAGGTCGGCCAGCCGGAGCAGCAGCCGGGCCCGTTCCGCGGGGGTGGTGTCCCGCCACTGCCGGAACGCCTCCCGCCCGCGCTGTACGGCACGAGCGACGTCGGCGGGGCTGCTGTCCGGGATCTCGTCAACGGGTTCGCCGCTGGCGGGGTTGATGAGGATGGTCATCAGGGTGGTTCCTTACCTTGTGCGGGTGGTGCTCAGCTGTCGAAGCCGATGCCGAACCGGTCGAGCAGCCGGAGCCAGGGCCCCCGCCGTCCGCCGTTGGCGTCGGCCCGGGCCAGCGCGCGGCGGGTGAACTCGACCACCGGCCAGCGCAGCGGCTCGGGCGGGAAGGGCACGGGGTGGCGGCGGACCATGCGCAGCCCGGTCCTGGGGGTGGTCCTGCGGGCCAGCAGGTCCAGGCCGACCAGGGCGCCGAACCGGGAGGCGCCCACGCCCAGGCCGGTGTAGCCCAGCGCGTAGGCCACCCGCCCGCCCATGGCGGTGCCGAAGAAGGGCGTGAACCGGCTGGTGGAGTCGATCATGCCGCCCCAGCGGTGGGTGAAGCGCACCCCCGCCAGCTGGGGGAAGGTGGTGAACAAGTGCTCGGCCAGCATCCGGTGCGAGGATTCCCGCTGCTCGGAGCCGCCCCCGCCGAAGTTGTAGACGGCGTCGTACCCGCCGAAGAGCAGGCGCTGGTCGCGGGTGAGCCGGTAGTAGTGGAACTGGTTTCCCGCGTCGGTGATGCCCTGTGCCTGCGGCCAGCGCAGCGCCGCCCGGCGCTCGGCGTCGAGGGGTTCGGTGACCAGGACGTAGTCCCAGACCGGCAGCACGAAGTGGCGTAACCGCCGCAGCGGCCCCGGGAAAGCGTTGGTGGCCAGCAACACCTGACCAGCATCAAATACCGATTTATCCGTCTTCGCTAGGACTCGGGAGGTGGCACGTTCCAGCTGGGTGACCGGGGTGTTCTCGTAGATGCGCACCCCCAGGCCCTCCGCGACCCGGCGCAGGCCGACGGCCAGCCGTACCGGATCGACCAGTCCGCCGGCGCCGCGGATGCGCAGACCGGCCAGGTAGGTCGGCGAGGCGACGTCGGCGCGCATCTCCTCGCGGCCGAGGAAGCTCACGTCCTCGCCGTGCTCCCGGTGCAGTTTCTCGGTCTGGCGCAGCTCGTCCACCTGGTGCGGCAGCACGGCCACGTTGGTCTTGCCGACCAGCCGCAGGTCGGCGTCGATCCGGTGCTCGGCCACGAAGGCCGCGATCTCGGCCAGATTCTCCCGGCCGAGGGCGAGCAACAGCGGCAGCTCCCCCGGCCAGCGGTGCGCGCCGTGCACCAGACCGTGGGTGAGGGAGTCGGAGATGAACCCGCCGTTGCGCCCGGTGGCCCCGAACCCGAGCGTCTGCGCGTCGGTCAGCACCACGTCGCACCCGGGATTCTCCTGCTTGGCCAGTACCGCGGCCCAGAGCCCGGTGAAACCTGATCCAACAATCAGGATATCGGCGGTAGTACGACGCTCCAAAGATGGGTATTCCGCAGGAGTTTGACCATCCGGCCAGAGCGTCCAGTCCGTCCAGAAGACCCGGGGTGCCGCATCCTTGATCACCGTGTCCACCAACCCCATGTTTGTTGAATCGTGATTCAAATACGTATCGAGTTACTACGTCAATACCTGCGACACTAGTTGCGAGATCGTTCAGACGGGGTTGGTGCCATGACTCAGCGCAAGAGCAAGGCCGATCGGCGCATTGAGCTGATCGACGCGGCGCGGCGGGCGATGATCCAGCACGGCGCCGAGGGCGTGCACTTGAACCAGATCGCGGAGGAGGCCGGCCTGACCTCGGGCGCGGTGCTCTACCACTATCCGGACCTGCGCGACCTGCTCATCGAGGCGCACCACGCGGGCATGGAGCGCTTCTACGAGCAGCGCCTGAAGAAGATCAACGGTATCTCCGACCCGGCCCAGAAGCTGATCGTCACCATCCGCTCCGGGCTGCCCTCCGGGCCCGACGACGCCGGGGTGCGCCTGCTCTGCGAGCTCGGCGGCGCGGCCGGCCGCAACCGCGTCTACGGCACCCTGCTCACCACCCTGTTCGACCGCCAGGTGGCCCTGTACCAGACCATCCTGGAGATCGGCGCCGCCCAGGGCGCCTTCACCCTCATCCAGGACTCCGAGACCGTCGGCCGGAACCTGGTCGCCCTGGAGGACGCCTACGGCTACCGCATCGTGGCCAGGCACCACACCATCGGCCCGGATGAGGCGGCCGAGCTCATCCTCGACTACGCCCGCCTGGCCACCGGCCACCCGCTGAAGACGCTCCCCGTCCCGCACCGGACGACGGCCGCCCGCCGCCCGGCCACCCGCAACGCCTAAGCAGGCACCAGCACCGCGTCATCCGGGTTCCAGGTCAGCCCGACCTGCGCACCCGGCGTGATCCTGGCCGGCCCCTGGGTGGCCACCAGGACCTTGCGGTCGTGCCCTGCCACGTCCACCGCGATGTGCGAGATCCCGCCGTAGAAGCTGACGTCCGCCACGGTCCCGTCCGCGGCGCCCCGCCCGGGGTCGCCCAGGCGGATCCGCTCCGGCCGTACCGCCAGCACGGCCGTGCCGTTGGGCAGGTCGGTCTTGCAGGGCAGCGGGCCCAGGCCCGGCACCTCGAAGCCGCCGCCGGTGACCGTACCGGGGAAGAGGTTGTTGGCCCCGATGAAGTCGGCCACGAACCGGGTGCGCGGGCGCTCGTAGAGGGCCACCGGCGCGTCCACCTGCTCGACCCTGCCGCTGTCCATCACCGCGATGCGGTCGGCCAGCGACATCGCCTCCTCCTGGTCGTGGGTGACCACCACGAAGGTGATGCCGACCTCGTGCTGCAGCCGCTTCAGCTCCAGCTGCATCTCCGCCCGCACCTTCTTGTCCAGCGCGGAGAGCGGCTCGTCCAGCAGCAGCAGCCGGGGGCGTTTCACGATGGCCCTGGCCAGCGCCACCCGCTGCTGCTGGCCGCCGGACAGCTGGGCGGGCCGCCGCCCGGCCAGCGCGGTCAGCCCGACGGTCTCCAGCACCTCGCTTACCCTGGTCTTGATCTCCGCCCGGGGCAGGCGCTCCCGCTCAAGGCCGTACGCCACGTTCTTGGCCACCGTCATGTGCGGGAAGAGCGCGTAGGACTGGAACATGAGGTTGACCGGCCGCCGGTGCGCGGCCTGGGCGAGCAGGTCGGCCCCGTCCAGCCGGACCGCGCCCCGGTCGGGGAACTCGAACCCGGCCAGGATGCGCAGCAGCGTGGTCTTGCCGCAGCCGGAGGGCCCGAGGAGCGCGAAGAACTCCCCCTGCCGGATGTCGAGGGTGACGTCGGCGAGGGCCTGCACGTCTCCGAAGTTCCGGGAGACCCCCGCGATGGAAAGCAGCGTCATTTGAAGGACTCCGTCAGTCGGGTCATCCGCTGGACGGCGAGCACCGCGGTGAAGCTGACCGTCAGCAGGATCGTCGCCAGGGCGTTGATGTCGGGGGTCACGCCGAACCTGATCATCGAGTAGATCACGATCGGCAGGGTGGGTTCGGTGGGGGCGGCGGTGAAGAAGGCCAGCACGAACTCGTCCAGCGAGAAGGTGAAGGCCAGCAGCGCCCCGGCCGCGATGCCGGGCAGCAGGCCGGGGAGGGTGATGCGCAGGAAGGTGGGCACCGGCCCGGCGCCCAGGTCCCGGGAGGCCTCCTCCAGGGACATGTCCATGGACGCCAGCCGCACCCGGACCACCACCGCCACCAGCGGTATGCCGAAGGTCATGTGGGCCAGCAGCACCGAGTGCAGGCCCAGGGTGAAGTTGACCGAGGCGTAGAAGATGATCAGGCCGATGGCCAGCATCAGCTCGGGCAGGATGGCGGGCATGGTGCCCAGCGCCTCGAGGATCTTGGACCGGGTGTAGCGGGCCAGGCCGACGCCGAGCAGGGTGCCGAGCACGGTGGAGACGAGCGTGGTGCCCAGCGCCACAATGATCGTGTTGCCCAGGCCCTTGAGCACGTCGGCGTTGCCGGCCAGCGTGCCGTACCACTTGAGGGAGAAGCCCTCCCAGGTGTACGCCGAGGAGCCCGCGTTGAAGGACATCGCGATCACGACCACGATCGGCGTGTAGAAGAACACGTAGGTCAGCCAGAGCGGCAGGAAGACCACCGGGTTCCGCTTGCGCAGGCTACGCATGGCGCGACCTCCGGGAGGCGAGAGCCTGGAGCAGCATCAGCGCCAGGGTGATCAGGATCATGACCAGCGACAGAGTGGCCCCGAACGGCCAGTCCCTGGCCTTGAGGAACTGGTCCCTGATCACGTTGCCCAGCATGATCGCGTGCCCGCCGCCGAGCAGCTCCGGCACCACGTAGTTGCCGAAGCTCGGCACGAACACCAGCACGCAGCCGATCAGCGCGCTGGGCAGGGTGAGCGGGAGCGTGACGCTGAGGAAGGTACGCAGCGGGGTGGCGCCCAGGTTGGCGGAGGCCTCCCTGAGCCGGGGGTCCACCCGCTCCACCGCCGAGTAGATCGGCAACACCATGAGCGAAAGGTAGCCGTAGAGCAGGCCGACCACGACGGTGCCCTCGTTGTAGAGGAACTCCAGCGGCTTGTCGATCAGGCCGACCCCGGTCAGCGTGCTGTTCACCAGCCCGGGACCGCTGAGCAGAATGATCCAGGCGTAGATGCGGATCAGGAAGTTGGTCCAGAACGGCAGCATGATCGCGATCAGCGCGATCGTCTTCCACTTCGGGGAGAGCTGGGCGATGGCGTACGCGGTGGGGTAGCCCAGTAACAGCGCCAGCAGGGTGACGGTGCCCGCGATCTGCACCGAGTTGCCGATCACGCCCAGGTAGAGCGGGTCCATCAGGCGGGTGAAGTTCTCGGTGGTGAACTCGTAGATCACACCGTTGAACCGGCCGCGCTTCAGGAACATGAAGCTGAGAGTGAGGATCATCGGCACGACGGCCAGGGTGACCAGCGCGATCAGTCCGGGGCCGAGGAAGACCAGCCGGGCCAGCGTCCTTCCCGACCTGCGCGACATCCTGGAAGTCTCTGTGAGATTTCCGGACAAGCGGTGCTCCCTTCACGATGATTCGCGAGTGTTGCAGGAGACGTCAACTTAGACAAGACTTTGCCGGGCACGATGAGCTTTAAGTTCGTGTTTCTTGTTGAAGCGAAGTTCAGGAGCACGGGTGGGTACGGCACGGTGGCGACTCTCGGATACGGCCGTCCTCGGAGTGGCGGAGGACGTCCAGATATCGCCTGGACTGTCGGAGGCGTTGCTCCGCGGTCTGGGCACGGCTCCGGCGCCGTTCTCGGTGCGGTCGTTCCGCTCCCTTCCGGCGGTCCCGCCGGGCGAACAGGACATCCCGGTCGACCAGACCAACCACTCGGTGATCGTAGGCGAAACCGTGGTGGTGAAGTGGTTCCCCCGGCCCGCCGCCGGCCCGGCGCCCGAGTTGCTCGCCCACCTGTCGGAGGTGGGGTTCGCGCGCACCGCCGAGCCGTACGCGGCGGTGTTCTGCCATGACCTGCTGATCGCGCTGGTGACCGGGTATCTGCCGGGGGCGCGGGACGGCTGGGAGTGGTGCGTGGACGAGGCCGCCTCTGGCGGTACGGCTTTCGCCGCCGAACTGGGCGAACTCGCCGCCGAACTGCACCTGGCGATGGCGACCCCGTCCAGCGTGTTCCGAGAGCCCGTCCGCAGCGCCGCGGGGGGCTGGCTGGCGCGGGCGTCGCACGCGCTCCAGGAGGCGCTGGCCGTGACCGAGGACCAGGAGGACTCCCGGTGGCTGGCCGAGCACGCCGACGACCTGCGGCGGGAGCTGGCCCCACTGGCGGTGGCGGAGGAGACCCCGGTCATCCGCATCCACGGGGATCTGCACGTGGGGCAGGTGCTCCAGTGGCGGGACGGGTACGCCATCGTGGACTTCGATGGGAATCCGACGGTTTCCGGTGAGTCGCTCTACCAGCCGGTGGCGCGGGACCTGGCCCAGCTGACCACGAGCCTGGAGCATGTCGCGCAGGTGGCGGTGAAGCGGCGCGGGGCCGATCCCCAGTCGATGGCGGCCTGGGTGTGGATGACCCGGGAGTCCCTGGAGGGGGCGTATGTCGCACGGCTGGCGGCGGGCGGGCGGGAGGATCTGCTCGACCGGGCGCTGATCCGGCCGTTCGAGGTCGAACAGGAGTGCCGGGAGCTGATCTACGCGGCCCGACATCTGCCCCGGTGGCGGTACGCCCCGATGGGCGTACTGCGCAGCTGGTTCTAGGAGGATTGATCGATGGACGCCGCTCTGTTCCTGGCCGATCTGGAGGCCAAGCCACCGGCTCTGCACACCCTCGCGGACGCGCTTGACCGCCCCTTCGCGGGCGTTCCCGCGCAGGTGCGCCGGGTGGTCTTCCTCGGCATGGGGAGTTCGCGGTACGCGGCCGACGTGGCGGCGTCCCGGTTGCGGGCTGCGGGGGTGGACGCGGTGGCGGAGTACGCCTCGGCCCGGCTGGGCTACCCGGCCGATCCGTCCACCCTGGTCGTGGCGATCTCCGCGTCCGGGGGAAGCCGGGAGACCCTGGACGCGGTCGCCCGGTACCGGGGGCGGTCGTTCGTGGTCGCCCTCACCAACAAGCCGGGGTCGGCGATCACCGAGGGCGCGGATCTGGTGGTGCCCATGCTGGCGGGCGAGGAGACCGGCGGCGTAGCCTGCCGGACATTTCAGCACACGCTGGTGTTGCTCCTGGCCCTCGTCGACCAGCTAACCGGAACTCATCCCGATATTTCGGGACTCGTGCGGCGGGCGGCGGAGGCCACGGCGGACCTGCTCGACCGGCGGGGCGCCTGGCTCGACGAAGCGGTGGCCCTGCTCGACGGCCCCCACGGCGTCTACACGATCGCCCCCGCCGAACGCCTCTCCTCCGCCCGGCAGTCGGCGTTGATGTTCCGCGAGGGCCCCCGCCGCCAGGCCGACGCCTGCGAAACCGGCGACTGGGCCCACGTTGACGTCTACCTCACCAAGACCTACGACTACCGCGCCCTGGTCTTCCCCGGTTCCCCGTACGACGAGCAGGCCATGGACTGGATCCGGCAACGGAACTCGACCGTCCTGACGGTCGGCGGCTCCCTGGACGGCGAATCCGGCTCGATCCGCTACCGCCACGACGAGGACCCCGACGTCGCCCTGCTCACCGAGACCCTGGTCGCCGAGCTGATCGCCGCCGCCTACTGGCGCATTGGATAGTCTTTCTATCCAATCAGCCGGTACCCTGGCCCCATGCGGATCTCCCAGCTCAGCGCCGAATCCGGGGTGCCCATCCCGACCATCAAGTACTACCTCCGGGAAGGCATCCTCCCGCCGGGCGAGCAGACCTCGGCCACCCGCGCCGAGTACGGCCAGGCCCACCTGCGCCGCCTCCGCCTGATCCGCGCCCTGCTCGAGGTCGGCCGCCTCTCGGTCGCCGCCATCGGCAAGATCCTGGAGGCCGTGGACGACGAGTCGCTGAGCATGCACGCGATGCTCGGCACGGCCCACTACGCCCTCAGCCCCGCCGTCGAACCCCACGAGGACTCGCCCGCGTGGACGGAGGCGTACGAGCTGGTCAACCAGCTGATCGACGAGTTCGGCTGGGAGATCACCCCGGACGCACCTGCCCGCGAGGAACTCGCCCACACCCTGCTCACCCTCCGGCAACTCGGCGCCGAACCGACCCTGGCCGACCTGGTCCCGTACGCGACGGCCGCGCAGACCCTCGTGCAGACCCACGAGATCCACAAGATCCCCCTGGACGCCCCCCGCGAGTCGGCCGTCGAAGCCCTGGTCATCGGCACCGTCATGTACGGCCGCGTGCTCGACGCCATCCGCCTCCTGGCCGAGGAGTCCGTCTCCGCGCGCACCCTGGCCGGACGGCCCGTCACCGGTTCATGAGGCGTCTCTTTTCGTCTGCGCGAGCGCTCCCCGGTAGGCGGTGACGGTCTCGCGGGCGATGCGGTCCCAGCCGTACCGGGATCTGGCCCGGTCGGCGCCGGCGATGCCGTAGGCGGTGCTCCGGTCCTGGTCGTCCAGGAGGCGGCGGACCGCCTGGGCCAGGGCCCGCGGGCGGCGCGGGCCGATCAGCAGGCCGGTGACCTCGTTGACGACGGTGTCCTTCTGGCCGCCGACGTCGGAGGCGATCACCGGCACGCCGCAGGCCATGGCCTCCAGGGCGACGATGCCGAAGGGTTCGTACCAGGGCACGGTGACCACGGCGGCGGCCGAACGCATCAGCGCGGGCACCTCCGCCCGGGGCACCTGCCCGGTGAAGACCACCCGGTCGGCCACCCCGGCCCAGTCGGCCTCCCCGCGCAGCCGGGTGGCATCGGGGTCGCAGTGCAGCCGCGCCAGGGGTGGCCCGCCGCTCACCACCAGCTCCACCTCCGGCAGGTACCGCAACGCCTGGATGATCGTTTCGATGCCCTTACGCGGTACCAGCCGCCCGATCGACAGCAGCCGAGGGCGGTCCGGCTGGTCACCCGGCACCACGTTGGGATGGAAGAGGTCCAGGTCCACCCCGCACGGCACCACCCGGGCGCGCTGCCGGGGAATGCCCATCCGGACCAGTTCGTCCACCTCGTCGGGGCAGGTGGAGAGGATCAGGTCGGCGGTCCTGCCGATGCGGGCCTCGGCCTCGATCCTGCCGGGCGGGCTGGTGTCGGCGGTCCCCAGGTGGCGGCGCTTGACCGTGCCGAGCGCGTGGTAGGTGTGCACCACGGGCACGGCGCACGGCCGGGCGGCGGCGAGCGCGATGAGCCCGCTCATCCAGAAGTGGCTGTGCACCACGTCGGGCCGCTCGAACAGCCACTGTTCCTGGAGCCACTTGGCGAAGTGCGGCACCCAGGGCGGGATCTCGTCCTTCGGGATCGGCTCCGGCGGCCCGGCCGGGACATGCACGACCGTCACCCCCGGCGCGAGCGGCACCTGCTCGGGCAGCCGGGGGTCGTCGCGGCGGGTGTAGACGGTCACCTGGTGATCCAGGGCGGCGACGGCGCTCGCCAGCGCGGCCACGTGCACGTTCTGGCCGCCCGCATCGGACGTGCCGAGCCCGGCCAGCGGACTGGCATGCTCGGAAATCATCGCGATCCTCACCGGGTCACCTCCTGGAGTAGCCGGTCCCCCGTCCACCAGGAAGCGGTTGGGGTCGGTGGAGGGCACGCCCGCGTCGGGCAGGACCGCCTCGCGTGCCGCCACCGCCCGTACGGCGGGACCGGTGAGCAGCACATCCCCGACGCTGTCGAGACGGGCGAGCAGGACATTTCCCGACCGCCAACCGCCCACGAATGCGAATGAATAGGGCTCTATCCGGGGAAACCAGCACCAAACCTCAGGTCCCGACCGTCCCGGGGGGATGATTCTCGGCAAATCAGCCGCACTACCCGCAGGTCTCGCTATATCGGGAGGCGTTCAGGAATTGACTTTAAAGTGGGTGTTTACAGAGGTCGTCTTTTCCCTCGGAACGATCATCGCCCGGCTGGCAGCAGGCCAACCGCCGCGATCAGGTCGGCGACCGGCTCCGCCCGGGTGACCTCGGTCGGGCCCCGCGTGCCGCCGCCATCTCGGCCGGTCTCACCCCGCTAGGGATGGAAGATGCTGATGCCCCCCGGTCCGACCAGGAGCCCGACGATGATGAGGACGATCCCCCAGAGGATCTGCCTGCGGGCCAGAATGACCCAGATCCCGGCGATTACCAGAATTACGGCGATCAGCCATAGCAGAGTACTCATAGTTCTCCCCTGCCCCCGCGAACGGGTCACTAACGGGCGTGGTCGGTCAGGAATGTCCAGATGGAATGACCCCAGCGGCCTCGCCCGCCCCTTCGCCTACGACCAGGATCTGTCGCGGCGTTTGCACATCTCTACCCAATGCCGGAGGTCCTTATACCGAAAACTTGTTCCGGCAATCTGTATACGGTCTTATGGTGAAAAGGCAGGTAAGCAACGTTCATCTAGATCATCGTGACCTGGAGACCACGATGTCCCGCACGCACCACTACCGGCGGCACTACATGGACGCGGCCCGGGCGAGCCGGTCCGGGAGCCCGCCGTCTGCCTGCACCGGACGCGCGGAGGACGCGATGACCAGCTACGACCGACCGGCAACCCAGGGCACCTCCCTCTCCGTCAAGGGTTGCGCCAACATCCAGGTGCTCCACACCGACGCCATCCTGAACGTCACCCACGTGGCGACACCTGACTCCTCGCTGGTACGGCTGTCCGGCGAACTCGACATCTCCAACAGTTTCGCCGTCCAGAACGCCCTCACCCTCGTCCGGCGACGCGACCTTCCCCTCATCGTCGACGTCGGCCGTGTCACCTTCGTCGACGTGGCCGGAGCCCGGCTGCTGATCATCCTCGACCGCGAGAACGTCAGCCTGCGCAACATCCCGCCCCGAATGCGCTTCCTCCTGGACATGCTCCTGCGTCCCCGCGCCCAGGACGCCGATCCACGACCCCCACTCCCGAAGATGATCTAGAGCTCATTTCACGCGATACCGCTCGCTGTCGGACCCCCGAAGTTCCAGGCCCATCCCAGGCCGTGACAGATCTGGCGAAACGGCGCCGTTGACCGGCTCCGGGAACCCGTCGAAGAACATCGACTCGATCCGCACGTGATCGTGGAACCATTCGGCGTGCCGTACGTTCGGGACGGACAACGCCACGTGCCGGTGCAGGCCGGGAGCACAGTGGGCCGACACCTGAAGCCCGGCCGCCGCCGCCAGCGCCGCCGCACGTTGCCACTCCAGTACGCCACCGCAGCGCGTCACATCGATCTGCAGACAGTCCACCGCGCCCGTCAACCGGGCGAACGCCGTCAGATCACAGCCGTACTCCCCGGCCGCCACGTCGGCGCGGATCGCGTCGCGGACCTGACGCAGGCCGTCCGGATCATCGGAGGAGACGGGCTCCTCGAACCAGCGCACGTCCTGGTCGTCCATCGCGTGGGCGATCCTGATCGCCTCCTTGGCGCTGTAGGCGCCGTTGGCGTCGACGAAGAGCTCGGTACCGGGACCGAGGGTGGCACGCGCGAGCCGTACCCGGTCCAGATCCCGCCCCCGGCCTATCTTGATCTTGACCCGGGGAAGGTCCTTCCACCCGATGAGCTGTTCCTGAAGCACCTCGTCGGAATAGGAGGTGAAGCCCCCGCTGCCATAAACCGGCAGCTCCGGCCTGGCCTGACCGAGCAGACTGCACAACGGCAACCCCAGCAGCCGCGCCTTGAGATCCCACAGGGACGTCTCCACGGCAGAGACCGCATACCCCGCCACCCCCGTGCGCCCCGCGTTGCGAATCCGCCGGACCATCGCGGCGAGCGCCGCCGGGATATCGAACACGTCCATACCGCAGACCACCGGCGCAAGCTCCCCCACGACCACCGACGCGCAGGCGGCCGGTCCGTAGGTCCACCCGATCCCGCGCTGCCCGCCCGCCACCGTATGGACCAGCACCATCGTGGTCCGATCCCAGTCGAGCGTGCCATCGGCCTCCGGCCGGTCGGTCGGCACGGTGTAGACAGCAGCCTCAACCCCACCGATCGGAGTCATCGCCTTACCCCCAACCTCCACGAACCATCCCCAGCCTTCCCCCGTCCCTCCACCCCAAAGTCATATGCGCTTCAAAAGCCCAGGGCGTGCTCGTCAGCGTGAGCGGATGCCGGTGGCGGCACTGTCACCGGCCATTTGGCTTGTCCCGGCTCACGGCCGGAAACCGCGCGCCTACGCCACTCGATGGGCATCCTGGGAAGCACGCGATACCGATCTCTCCACCTGAAGCAGAGCCGTTATCAGCCACTCAGGAGCCCCCATGGCCAAGCCGCTTACCTACGCCGACGCGGTACGCATCCTGGGAGGCGAAACGAAGAGTCTCAGGGCTCTGGATGTCGCCTTGGGTGGGACGCTTATCGGCACGGCTGCCGTGGGGGGCCTCCCTGCCACCGCGGCTGCGGGGGCTCTGGCGTTGAGCCTCTTCGATGCCAAGGCCGAGGGCATCCGGTTGGGGCATCGACTGGTCGGCGCGCTCCGGGACAAGATCACCGGTGTCAGCAGGCACACCAGGAGTGAGCGTCTGCAGGCCGCGCACGCGGTCATCGTCGTCACCGCCTTCTTCGAGGCGCTCGATGACATCGATCTGCCGTTCGGGTTGAAGGATCTTCAGCTTGACCGGATCGAGCAGTGCTTCATCTTCCAGTGGGAAGACCTCGCGTACCTCCTTCCGGGAGGGTCCGCGACAACGCCGAAGAGAAAGGAGCTCAAGCTCCCCGGGGATCCGGCGAACACCGATCTCTCGATCGTCTACGTCATGGCGGGGACGATGCTGCTGCGGTTCTGTGAAGGGCTGGCGATCTGGGACTCCTTATCTCATGACCAGCGGAAACACGTCACCCTGACGCTGGGGCACAAGCTACGGGTGGCCGCACTGGCCCGTTATGAAGATCTGTATCTGCGGCTGGCCGGCGACTTCCCGGAGTTCGCGTTCTGGGCGAATCTGCGGGAGCAGCGAAGTGCCAAGGAAGAGACCCGGTGTGGTCTCGGCGGACTGGCGGACCTGCTGACGCCGCTGGCCTCCGGCCAGGTTCCTCAGCCCAAGCTCCACACCATCCTGACCGTGAACAAGGCTGCCCTGGGTCGTGCGATCGCCCCAGGCGACGACCTTCCCGACGGGCTCGCGCTCCCCAAGCTCGCCGACGCCTACGTGAACCCCGCCTTCCGGCTGTCCACCGGTGACCGGGATCTCAGTCTTGAGGAAACCTGGGCAGCGGAGTCCGTCAGGGACGACCTTCAGCAGTTCCTCGCCGGCTGGTTGACTTCAATGGCGGCGACCGCCGCCCCTCTGTTGGTGCTCGGCCAGCCAGGCGTGGGCAAGTCCCTGCTCACCCGGATGCTCGCCGCCCGGCTGCCCGAGGCCGACTTCCTGCCCATCCGCGTCCCCCTCCGCCAGGTTCCCGCTGACGCCGGAATCCAGGAACAGGTCGAAGCCGCGATCCGGGTCACCACCGGCGAGACCGTGAACTGGCGGGACATCGCCCGAAGCGTGAACGGCGCCCGTCCGGTCATCCTGCTCGACGGCCTCGACGAACTCCTCCAGGCAACCGGCGTAAACCGAGCCGACTACTTGATCCAGGTGGCCGAGTTCCAGGCGCGGGAAGCCGATATGGGGTCCCCGGTCGCCGTGATCGTCACAACTCGGACCGCTGTCGCGGATCGCTGCCGACTCTCCCCCGGCACCCTGGCGATACGGCTCGAACCGTTCTCCGACGCCCAGGTCGGGCAGTGGATAGAGACATGGAACGACACCAACAGGAGCTACTTCGAACGGCGCGGGCGGAGCCCGCTGAGCGCCGAAAACGTCCTCGCCCACCGCGAGTTGGCCGAACAACCCTTGCTCCTGCTGATGCTCGCCCTGTACGACGCCGACCCCAACGCCGGGGAAGGATCGTTGGCGGGCGTCGGTCAGTTGAGCCGAGCCGGACTCTACGAACGCCTGCTCCGGCGTTTCGCCGCGCGGGAGGTCGCCAAGCACGAGCCCGGACTACCCGCCGACGCCCAGGCGACGGCCGTGGAGAAGGAGCTACACCGGCTCTCCATCGCCGCTTTCGCCATGTTCAACCGTGGTCAGCAATGGGTGACCCACGAAGAACTGGACCAGGATCTGACCACCCTCCTGCCCAACCTTTCGCCTGCTGCCGGACAGGGATTCCACCGTCCGCTCTCCGCAGCGCAAACGGTGATCGGGCGCTTCTTCTTCATCCATCAGACACGGGCTGTGCAGGATTCGCAGGAGTTGAGGACCTACGAGTTCCTGCATTCGACCTTCGGCGAGTACCTGATCGCCCGGCTGATCCGCGGCCTGCTCCGCCAAGCCGTCCGGCGGGAGGCTCTCGACCAGCAAGACATCCTGGGAGGCATGACCGGTACCCGGCCCGAGCCGGAGCTACTCGGTGCCTTGCTGTCGTTCGGAGTCCTCTCTACCCGCTCGCCCATCCTGAATTTCCTCCACGAAACAGCGGAACAGCAGGAGGAGCTCAAGTCGCTGCTCATCCGGTGGTTCCAGCACAGCTACTTCGGCACCGGCCTCCCTACCGCCGAATACGAGCCGATGCGACGAACCGCAGTGCAACGACTTGCCCGGCACACCACCAATCTCGTTCTGCTGGCCGTCGTCATGACGGGCCCGGTGACTGCGGCCAAGCTGTTCGGAAAGGGCGAGGAGTCCATCTGGCAGTGGCAACATCTGGTGGATCTCTGGCGGGCCGGAGCACACGGCGAAGACGAGTGGCCAAGCCTGTCGGAGACTCTTGATATCGCGCGCTCCTGGTCCGGACAACAACGTGAACTCACCGTCTTCTGGACGGGGTCACATATAACTCTGCCCCCTCGCTCCGTCTCGTCAGAGCTGAACGGGCAGCAGGAAGAACAGGCGATACAGATGACTTCGGACACCCTCGACTGGGCACATAACCGCCCTCCAGGTTCCGATTCGCATCGTTGGGAAGCATTTCCGGCCCACACTTCTTTGGATATCGGAGCAGGACGATCAGTGAACATAGAAGTGTTCGCCAGAGTAATGAACATGTTTTGGACATCAGGCATGCCATACTTCTACATTCCGGATTTCGGCCGGTCCAGATCGGCATTTGCCATTATAATGGACATACACCTCCCATTTAAGATATGGAAGCCTCACGAACAGCAATCAAAAATGGCCGAATCTTACGACAACCTCCCCGATCGACTCGCCGCCTACGAACAATTCTTACAAATAGCTAGAGAGCTATCCCAATACTCCCACTCCCTCATACCGCTCACGATCGATCGATTCGCCTTGGATGTGAATTCAATGCCTCCAAAAGGAGGCGCCAACATCCTCTCCCAAATTATGGAAATATTGTCTGATAACTCAATGTCCTTGCGAGACGGCTGGACCTGTCACCGACTGGCGTACTGCGCGCTGGCGCTCGTCGCCCGCGACCGGACGCACCTTGCCCTTCTCGACAGAATCCTTGACGAACCGGAACTCCCGCAACGCTCCCACCTGGAAGCGGCCACCGCTCTGATCGAAATGGAAATCGACCCCGGCGAAGCCGGAGTAACGGCCTTCGAAGTCGTCCGGCGCATGACTTCGGATGACCTGCTCAAAATCCAGACCGAGGATCCCCACCTCTACCACCGCGCCCGGAGAGCCATCCGCTCCGACGGCGGGCGCTACCGCCTCGTCTGGCCAGGGTGAGCGGGCCGGACAAGGGTCTCGTCAAGCCTTCTTATCGAGGTTGGATGTGGCGCCTATCGCGACTTATGAGGATCGGCGTTTTGCCATCCACCACACGAGATCTTCGGATCGATCTGGTCCCAGGCTCCGCGAGAGAAGGCGCCAGGTGTGGTGGATCAGCAGGTCGCGAAGGGTCTTGTCGTCCTGGTGGTCGAGGCGGCCGGTCGGGGCCAGCCGGTACCCCTTCTCCGTCACAGTGAGGGTGACGACGCGGACGGCGGGGTCGGCGCCACCGGGTTGGACCGCAAGCTCACCGATAGGTCTCGGTGGACAGACCCGAAGTCACAGTTCGCCGCGTTCTACGGCCAGGGCGAGTTCGACGCGGGACTTCAGGCCGGTTTTGGCGTAGACGCGGGTCAGGTAGACCTCGACGGTTTTGCGGCTGTAGTGGAGTTCGTCGGCGATTTGGGGGTTGCTGAGGCCGCCGGCGACCAGTTCGATGACGCGGCGTTCGGCGGGGGTGAGGGCGCCGGTGGGGGCCAGGCCGGCGGTGCGCATCAAATGGGCGGTGCGGTTGCGCCAGGGGGTGGCGCCGAGGGCGGTGAAGGTGGTGTGGGCGCGGGTGAGCTGGGGGTGGTCGCCGAGGGTGCCGAGGATGAGGCGGGCGCGGGCCTCCTCGAAGGGGAGGTTGTCGGCGCGGGCCTGTTCCAGGGCGGCGCCGGCCCGGGCGGGGTCCTCGAAGGCCCAGGCCATGGCGAGGTCGGCGGCGAGGCGGGCGCGGGGCGTGGAGTCGGTGGCGCGCTCGTCGAGTTCGCGGGCGACCGCGCGGCCGGACTCCCGGTCGTCGGCGGCGGCGTGGATGAGGACCAGCACGGCCATCGCCCGGTGCGAGACGTCCGGCGGGGCGACCGCCAGCGAACGTTCCGCCCAGGTGCGGGCGGCCGCCCGGTCCCCGAGGCCGAGCGCCAGCCGGGCCCTGAGCAGGTGGCGCAGTCCGTTGTGCAGGGCGCAGGACGGCGGCGGGTCGTCGAGCACCGCCGACGCCTCCTCGTACCGTCCCTGGTCGAGCAGGATGTCCAGTTCGATGTTGCGGAGCAGGGCGTGGTTCTCCAGCAGGCCCGCCTCGGCCAGCGGCCCCGCCCCGGCCCTGATGTCGGCGAGGGCCCTGTCCCACTCCCCGGCCAGCCGCCGGATCACCGCGGTCACCCGCACGTTCTGTCCCGCGATGTCGTGCCAGCCAAGCCCCCGGTGGATCTGCTCGGCCTGCTCCAGCAGGGCGGTGGCCCGCCCCCGCACCCCTGCCGTGCTCATCACGTGCGCCGCCGACTCCAGCGCCGCCAGCCGAGCCCCCGGCGGCAGCGCGGCGGCGAACCCGAGCAGGTCGTCGACCGCCCGCTGGGCCTCGCTCCAGGCTCCGTCGATCAGCGCCCGCAGCGCCAGGCACCCGGCGGTGATGATCCGGTCCTCCGGCGGGCAGGCGGGCAGCCCGCGCCAGGCCCGCTCCACGTGGTCGCCGAGCGGGCGGCCCAGTTCGGCCAGGAGCAGCGCCCGCTGTGCCACCAGCGCGGTCGGGTCGTCGGCCCGCGGGATCTGCTGGGCCGCGATGGTCAGGGCCACGTCGTACCAGCCCATCGCGTGCGCCGCGCCCACCACCGTGTACGCGGTGCGGGTGTGCCGCCGCCCCTGCGGGAGCACCGCCAGCGCCCGCTGCCCCGAGTTGAGCGCCAGCGCCGGCCGGGACCCCTTCCAGTACGACAGCGACTGGCGGGCCAGCAACTCCCCACGCTGGGCGGGATCGGCCACCTCGGCGGCCCGGCCGTACCAGTGGGCGGCCGAGAGCGGGGCGGTCCACCGGGTCAGTTCGGCGGCGCGGAGCATGGCGGCCAGCGCGTCGGCCGGTTTGCCGCCCTCGGCCAGGTGGGTGGCCCACTCCAGGACGCGGCGGGCGCCGGCCAGGCCCTGCCGGTTGAGCAGTTCGGCGATCCGCGCGTGCAGGCGCCGCCGCTCGCCCGCGTTCAGGTCGGCGTAGAGTGCCTCGGCCACCAGCGGGTGGGCGAAGGAGTACCCGTCGCCGGTGTAGACGAGCACGCCGTCCCTGACCAGGCCGACCAGGGCGCGTTCGGCGGCCCGCGCGTCCAGCCCGGCCACCTCGGCGATCGCCTCCAGGGTGCCGGGGGTGTCGATGGCGCTGGTGTCCCGGGTACGGCCCAGCGTGGCCAGCACCCGGGCCAGGTCGCGCCCGGCTCGGTCGCGCTGGAACACCCGGGACAGGATGGCGCCCCGGCGGGCCCCCGGGTCGGGGGAGCGGACCGCCCCGCCCTGCACCAGGGCCAGCACCGACTCCTGGACGAGCCAGGGGTTGCCGCCGCTCTCGGTGAGAATGCGGTCGATCATCGCGTCGCTGGGGGTGCGGTCGAGCAGCGTGGTGATCAGGTCGGTGACCTCGGCGCGGGAGAGCGGCTCCAGCCGTACGGTGAGGTCCACGTCCAGGGCGGGGACCTGGCGGGCGGTGCAGAGGATGGCCAGGCTGGGGGCGCTGCGCGGGAGCGCGGCGAGCAGCCGGAGGGTGTCGGCGTCGGCGTGGTGGATGTCGTCGATGGCCAGCAGCGTGCGGCCGGGCAGCGACTCCAGCAACTGGGCGGCGAGCACGGCCGGGGCGCCGACCGGGTTGCCGGGCACCTGCTTGCCGGGGTGGCCGAGCGCGGCCCGGTCGATGGCGTCGTAGAGCTCCCAGAGCCCGGTCTGCACGCCCTTGTCCCGGCCGAGCGATTCGATGGCGTCCACCAGCGGCGCGAACGCCAGGCCCTCGTCGAGTTCGCGGGCCCGGCCGCGCAGCACCCGGAAGCCGGTGGTCCGCGCGGTGAGCACGCCCAGCAGGTGGGTCTTGCCGATTCCGGCGGCGCCGGTGACCAGAACGGTCTTCGGCGTGTCACGGATGGCCGACTCCAGCTCGTCCACCAGCTGGGCCCGGCTCCCGCTGACCATCCTGACGTCACCCCCTTCACGTGTGTCACAGAAGTGACGCCGTGATCTGGTTCAACGTTCACCCAGCAGACCGATTGGGCCTGGAAATCGTAAACGGTCACAAGGGGATCGGGACAGACGAAAGGCCCCGGAGATCGCTCCGGGGCCTTGATCGTGATGTGTCAGGCGCGGAACCTGCGCCGCCGGTTCACGAACAGGACGGTGCCGCCGATGCCGAGCAGCAGCGCCGCGATGCCGATCACCGGGAGCACGGACGGTCCGGTGAAGGGCAACTGCGGCAGGCCAGGCCCGCCCCCATCCGGAACGTCCGGAACGTCCGGAACGTCTGGAAGGTCCGGAACGCCAGGGACGCCAGGTCCGCCCGGCCCGAAGCCCCCGCGGCCGTACGGCCCACCTGGGTAGCCGGGGTGACCGGGCTGGTACGGGCGGTCAGGCCCGAACGGGTGACGGGGGGAGCAGCCCCCGCCGCCGTGGCCCCGCCCCGGCTCGCCGGTGTCGCCGGGCCCGCCACAGCAGCCGGACCCACCGTGCGAGCGGCCCGGGTTCCCGGTGTCGTCCGGCACGCCGCAGCAGCCGGATTTGCCGTGGGAACCACCCGGGGTTCCGTCCGGCGCGGCGCAGCAGCCGGATCCACCGTGGGAACGACCCGGGGTTCCGTCGGGCCCGCCGCAGCAGCCGGATCCGCCGTGCGAGCGGCCGGGGTTCCCCGTGTCCTCCGGCCCATTGGCCCAGCCGGATCCGCCGTGCGAGCGGCCCGGGTTCCCCGTGTCCTCCGGCCCATTGGCCCAGCCGGATCCGCCGTGCGAGCGGCCCGGGTTCCCCGTGTCCTCCGGCCCATTGGCCCAGCCGGATCCGCCGTGCGAGCGGCCCGGGTTCCCGGTGTCCTCCGGCCCGTTGGCCCAGCCGGATTCGCCGTGCGAGCGGGAGGTGTCCGCCCCGGGACGCCGCGGGATGTGGGGTCGGCAGGGCTTCTCCGGCTTGTCCGGCACGTGCTCCCGGGTCGGCCGGATCTGGATGCGCGCCGGCCGGACCACCAGGGTGCGGTCCTCGGCCCGGCTGCGCCGCCCGCTCGGGGTGGTCGCGATCACCTCGTTGGTGATCACGTTGTTCTCGCCCTGTTCCAGCACCCGGGCCACCACCGAGAAGTCCCGGATCTCCCCGGACTGCAGCCCGAACTTGGGCCAGCTGACCTGCCCGGCGTGGTGGCTGCCGCCCCCGGACACCGAGACGAACTTGAGGCGGTCGCCGAACCGGTCCAGCAGCGAGATGTCGTCCAGGTCCACCTCGCCGGTGTTCCGCACGGTGATGGTGTAGGTGAGCTCCTCGCCGGGCTGGGCGTCGGCGCGGCCGTCGGTCTTGCTCAGCGCCAGGCCGGTGGCCACGGTGACCAGCGTCTCGTCCAGCGCGGAGTGGCTCAGGCCCTGCGCGGTCGCCTCGCCCGAGGTGCGCAGCACCTGCCCGGAGCGGGCGCCGGCCGGCACGGTGGCCACGATGTTGAACCGCCGCTCCTCCCCTGCGGCGAGAGCGAACGGCGCCCAGGCCACCCGGCGGTCGCCGGCGGTCCAGGAGCCGGCGTGGTCGGCGGAGACGAAGCTCAGTCCCGCTGCCAGCGTGCTGGTCAGGCGCACGTCCTGGAGCGGGAGGGTGCCCGAGTTGGCGGCGATGACCGTGTAACTCAGGGTGTCGCCCCTGCCCGCCTCCTGGGCGTTGTCGGTGATGCGCACGGCGAGCTGGGCGGCTCCCACGAACGTCTCGTCGGTGGCGTCGGCGATCGCCCCCGGCGCGGTGGCGGTGGCCGTCGACTCGTACCGGGTGCCCGCCTCGGGCTTGTCCGGCACGCTGGCCCGCAAGGTGAAGGTGCGCTGCTCGCCCGCGCCGAGCGAGAACTTGGACCACGCTCCCGAGGTGCCCCGGCCGGTGCCCCCATGGGATGCTGCCAAGAAGGACAAACCGGAGGCCAGCCGGAGCCGGGTGTCAATAGCGGAGACCCGGTCCTCCCCCTCGTTGAGCACCGTCACGCGGTAGGTGATCTCGCTGTGCGGCCCCACGTACGTCCGGTTGTCGGTCACCCGGACGGTCAACGCCGGCTTCCGGCTGGGTTTGCGGCTGGCCGCCGCCGGTAGCACCAGCCCGACCACCACACCGACCAGCAGACAACCGATCAAGACCGGCAACCACCGTCTCCGCCCACGTCGAACCATGGCCATGTTAAGAAATCCCCCGATCCCCTTTGCGTGTTCACGCGATTACGGAGCGTAACAATTGCTTGTCGCTCCGTCGAGAGGCCGTTCCGCGCGCTGGGAGAGGCTTGCCCATTTTTGCCGGTGAAGGCCTGGACAATGGGGCCCTGAGGCGGCGCGTACCGTTCCCGGGCTGTCTGCTGGCCTTCACTCGAAGATGCTCACACTCTGTGGTCGCGGTCAGCGTCGCATGACATCTGATACGGGGGTCAATCCCCCATCTTCGGCAGCAACTGCCATAGTCTTCGCACCGCGACGGCCGTACATCTCTGATGGTGAGGACGGAATACCCCTTCACCGACGACCAGCTGGCCCTCGCCACCGCCGTACGCGGCGTGCTGGCCAAGCACTGCCCGCCGGGCGCGGTGCGCGCCGTAGGCACGGATCGGAGCGGCGAACGGCTGCCCGGGTGGCGGCAACTCGCCGCGGCCGGGCTGTTCGGGGTGCGCCGCGAGGGCCGCCGCCTGGCCGACACCATCCTCGCCTTCGAGGAGACCGGCCGGGCCGCCCTGCCCGGGCCCGTGGTGGAGACCGCCGTGATCGCCCCCGGCCTGCTTCCCGCCGACCAGCTCGACGAGCTGGCCCGAGGCGGGCTCCGCGTCTCAGCCCGCCTCGGAGATCAGGTGCACGTCCCCGACGCCGACCTCGCCGAGCTGCTCATCGTCGGCCACCGCGGCGCCGTGCACGCCGTCCCCCGCGACTCGGTACGGCTCACGCCCCAACCCGGCGTCGACCCCGTCCGCCGCCTGTTCACCGTGACCGACCCTCCCCCCGGTACCGAGATTGCCACCCGCGCCCAGAGCGTCCCCGCCCTCCGCGCCGCCACCGTGGCCGTCGCCGCCCAGCTGGTCGGTCTCGCCCGCCACCTGCTGGAGACCTCGGTCACCCGGGCCAGGACCGGCCCGTCCTACGCTGATCTCAAACCCCGGCTCGCCGACGTGGCCCTGGCCATCGACTACGCCGCCACCCACGTCTACGCCGCCGCCGCGGCCCTCGGCAGCGGGGGCAGCGAACCCGGTCCCGTCGTCAGCGCCGCCAAGGCCACCGCCGGACAGGCGGCCGCCGACGCCACCCGGATCGCGCTCCACATCCACGGCTCCATCGCCCGGAACTCCGACCTGTACCCCTGGCTCGCCCGCGTCTGGTCCCTGGCCTCCGCCTACGGGGCCACCGATCTGCACCGCACCCGGCTGACCACCGCGAATTCCGGGTCCGGGCGGTGGCTGCTCGATCATCGCCCGGAATCTCCCGGATCATGTCCGGGCTGGTGAGGGCATTCTCACTGGTGGGTTAGCAGGACTGGCAGAGTAATAAGCCTCCTTTCGCGCCCGAGCCGGGGAGTCCGCCGCGTCCTAATAAGATGCGCCGGCGGGTGTGGAGGCGGCCGCGGAATCTCATGATTCGCTCCTGTCAGTCGGTGGTTCGGAACCAGTGGAACTGCTGGGTCTCCTCGGGGTCCTGGGCGGGGAAGGGCTGGGTCTCCGCTTGGCGGGCGGCGGTCCAGCTTTTCTCAAGGGCGTCGGCGAGGCCGCCGCTCTGGTAGAGGTCGTGGTCCTGATGCTTGCGACGTCTGCCCTGGTAGCCGGGGCTGGGGTGCGGGGCGCTGTCGGCGCTGGGGCCGGCGTGGCGAGGGCCGGCCGGGTCGGGCGGGAGGTAGTAGACGGCGGTGGGTTCGGAGGTCCGCCGGACCGGGGGCGGCGGAGGGGGCGTGGGGGTGGAATCGGTGCGGCGGTGTTTGGGGTCGTTCGCGGGCCGGGCGGCCGCCCGGGCGCGCGAGCGGGTACGGGGAGCCGGGCGCGTGGCGGAGGCCCCGGCCAGGCGGAGGCGGCGGGCGCGGGTCTTGGTGTAGGAGATGGCCACGATCGCCACCAGGACGGGGGCGAGCAGGGCCGAGGCGCCCAGGCCGCCGGCGGGGAGTTCCTGGATGGCGGCGACGGGGATGGACGTCAGCTGGCTGAGCAGGCCCTCATCCTTCTTCGGGGCCTGCTTGGGCTGGTGTTTCGGAGCAGGCTGCTGCGCCTTGTGGGACGGCTTCGCGGGTTGTTCCTTTGTCTTGCCCTGTTCGGAGGTCTTGCCCTGTTCCGGGGTCTTGCTCTGTTCGGGGGTCGTGCTGTGTTCGGTCTTGCGGGGGTGGGGGGTGCTTGAGGCGGTCTCGTCCGGCGGAGGGGGCTCGTCCGGTTGGGGGAAGTCGGGCCCGGGGTCGTCCTCGATCAAGATCTCCGGGTCGGTCGTGTCGTATCCCGGGAACTCGCCCTGCTGGTCCTGAGGACGCTGGTCCTGGGGACGCTGCTCCGGCTTGCTCCCGTGCTCCTTGTTCCGCTCGGTACGGTCCCGAGCAGGAGCCGATTCGGCCTCCTGGCGCTGCTTGATCTTGTCCGGGTAGCCGTACCCGACGATGGTCTCCGGACCTCGGTTCTTCTCCTTGACGTAGTAACCGTCGACGTTGCCCTCGATGGTGGTGATCCGGTTGCCGTGCACGGCCGTGACGATGCCGACGTGGTCGATCGCGTCGATGGAGTCGCTGCCACCCCAGTCGAAGAAGACCACCGCGCCAGGCTTCGGGGTGTAACCCCAGGCGTCCTGCGCCTGGAACCAGCGCGCGTGGTCCACGGTGTACGCGAAGGTGCCGAACCACGACTCGTAGCCGAGCTTCTTCGCTCCCCAGGAGAGGAACATGTCGCACCACGGCTGGGTCGAGTAGTCCGCGTCCTGTTCGACGTTGTTGTACCAGTCGCCGAACTTGGTGTACCCGTCCGGTTTTTCGGTGTAGCCGATCTCTTTCGTGAGCAGGGCGATCAGCTTGTTCATCTCGGGGCTCATGAGCAGCAGGGGCCTGCCGTTCCGTCCGGGGGCATACGGTCATAAGAGACAAAATCTCCTGAAAAGGGATGTTCAATGACATACCAGTACGAAGTCAACGAACTTTGCCCAAACATGACCAAAAAGCCCCAGTGATCGGGAATCAATCACTGGGGCGACGGCGGAACGGCTAGCGCAGGATGGGGCCCGGCGAGTCCTGGGTGGTCGAGGGCTCGTCGTCGGGCTCCGGGCACGCGGGACCCTCGATGGTGAACGACCGGCTCGCGGAGGCACCCCCGGGCGACGCGGTGACCGTGATCGTCCGGACATCGGCGAACCCGCACTGCGGCTGCTTGAAGGAGGCCGAGAACTCCCTGCTGTACTTCTTGTCCCCTTCCAGGGTGGCCTGCTGCTCCGGTGCGCTGAGCCGAAGCGTACGCCCCTGGTAGGTGAGTTCCTGCGTGATCGTCACATTGAGCCGCACCGGCGCCGTGGACCCGGAGGTCAAGTTGACCAGCCCGGTGTACCCGTTCCATGAGCCGATGGCCACCGCCGGGGGCGCGCACTTCGGCCCGGTGACGGTCACCTCCTTGGTCTGCGGGCCGTTGGCGGCGGCCGGGGTCGTGGTCACCCGTACGCTCAGCCGGGCACTCGTCTCACAGGCGACCTCGCCCAGGTCGGGGGCCTTGACGGTCAGCGGGTACGCCTTCTTCCCCGACACCGTGGTCGACTTGGCCCCCATGCCCTTGCCGTCCCTGGTGAACTCGGCGACCACCTTCACCGGCCCCAGACCATCGGTCTTGACGTCGATGCCCGCGGACTTGCCGTCCCAGCCGGAGATGGCGACGCTCTCCACGGCCGGCGGCGGGCAGGGCTCCCCCTTGACCTCCTTGCTCTTGCTCACCGGCCCCGCCTTCGGCACGGTGACCACGGTGATCCGCCGCAGGACGCTGGTCCCGCAGGCGGGCGCGGTGAACGCCGCCTGCACCACCGGCGTGTACGTGGTCATCCCCGACAGCGGGAGCACCTGATCCGGCCGGGCCACCAGATGATCGGCGTCAGGCCCCTCCGCGAACCGCACGGTCAGCGTGACCGGCCGCGACCCCGACGCGCGCACCCGCAGCGCCGCCGACTGCCCGTCGAAGGACGAGATGGCCAGCCCGGTCACCTTGATCGGGGCGGCGGTGGCGGTCGCCGTCGCGGTGGCCGTCACCGTGGGCACGGGTTCCGGTTCCGTGGTGCCCGGCGGCTGCGCGACCCCGGGTGCCTGCTTGGTGGGCTCGACGCTCGCCTCCTCGGGCGGCGCCGGGGTCGTCGCCGGCTCGGCCGTCTCCTCCTCCGGGGACTCCGGGGCCGGGACGGCGGGCGAGGACCGGGTGGTCGGCGGTGTGGTGAGCGTGGTTCCCTCCGCCACCGGCGTCTGCCCGTTGGAGGCCACCAGCACCGCGATCACCGCCGCCGCGATCAGCGACCCGCCGATGGCGAACCGCGGCGCGAACGCGCCCAGCCGGTCCGACAGCACGGTACGCGCCAGCGAGGTGCCCACCTGGGGCGTCTCCGACGGCCGGGCCAGCGGGAAGAACAGCGCCAGCAGGGTGGCCAGCTCGGCCAGGTGCCGCCGCCCCCGCTCCTCCCAGTCGGTCCCGTACGCGGCGACCGCCGCCGCCTCCAGATCGGCCACGAACGCCCGCGCGGTCGGCGGCCGGTCGATCGGGTTCTTCGCCATGCCCCGCCCGACCAGCGCCCGCACCGAGGAGGGCACCTCCATGGTCGGGATGGGCGCGTACAGGTGCGCGTGCCGCAGCCCCGCCACATGGTCGGCCCGGTACGGCCGGCGCCCGGTAAGACACTCGAAGAACACGCAGGTCGCCGCGTACACGTCGGTCGCGGGGCTGGACGGGTTGGCCTGCCACTGCTCGGGCGCCATGTACGCGGGCGTGCCCGAGGTCACCCCCGACTCCCCGCTGTGCGCGGCGATGCCGAAGTCGGCCAGCTTGCTGAAGCCGTCCGCCTGGATGAGCACGTTCTCCGGCTTGTAGTCTCGGTGCACGATGCCCTGCGCGTGCGCGGTGGACAGCCCCAGCAGCGAACCCTTCAGCACCACCAGGGCCGCCTCCGGGCTGGTGGTGCCGTGCTCGGCCAGGATGCGGCGGAGCGGCACCCCGTCCACCAACTCCATCACGATGGCGGCGTCGCCGTACGGGGACTGCACGTACTCGTAGAGGCGCACGATGTTCGGGTCCTGGAGCTCCACCATCAGGCGGGCCTCGCGCTGGAAGCCGGCCAGGAAGCCGGGGTCGGTACGGAGGCGCTCGCCCAGGTACTTGATCGCCACGTAGGCGCCGGTGGACGCGTAGGTCGCCAGCACGACCCTGCCACTGCCGCCGACGCCGAGTTCCCGTACCTCCCGGTATCCCGGGACCACCCACGCGCTCACCGAACCCCCTTCAGTGGGCACCCGGCGAAGACGCATCTATCGCCGCGTACTCATACGAAGGTCTCACCTGGCCGCCAGCTTGTCACCGGAGCAGAAATGTCACCTATTAGCTGCAAACCGAATGGGTATGGCCGACCGGACGTGCGTCCGTCATTTCCGGTGAGGCCGAAAGGGGTGCCAATCCGGGTTTCTCGGTACGGTGGAGGCGCTTACGCGGAGCCGTACGAGGAGGAGCCCGATGGCGGCTGGCCCGCTGCACCCCACCGACCCGCGCTCGCTGGGCGGCTTCGACGTGGTGGCCCGGCTGGGCGAGGGCGGTCAGGGCATCGTCTACGAAGGCTGGGCGGTCTCCGGCGAGCGGGTCGCCATCAAGGTGCTCAAGGGCGGCACCGATCCCGACACCCGCCGCCGCCTAGCCCGCGAGCTGGCCGCCGCCCAGCGGGTGGCCCCGTTCTGCACCGCCAGGGTGCTCGCCGCCGACCTGGACCGTGCCGAGCCCTACGTGGTGAGCGAGTTCGTGGCGGGGCCGTCCCTGCACGAGCGGGTGCGTGCGGGCGGGCCGTTGCAGGGCGGGGACCTGGACCGGCTGGCGGTCGGCACGGCGTCCGCCCTGGCCGCCATCCACGCCGCCGGGATCGTGCACCGTGACTTCAAACCGGGCAACGTGCTGCTCGGGCCCGACGGTCCCCGGGTGGTCGACTTCGGGATCGCCCGCCCGCTGGACGCCGATACCGCGACTTCGCAGCTGGCGGGCACGCCGCCGTACATGGCGCCCGAGCAGCTGCGCGGGGAGCCCGCCTCGCCGGCCGCCGACGTGTTCTCCTGGGCGGCCACCATGGCGGTCGCGGCGACCGGGCGGGCGCCGTTCGGCATCGACACGGTGGCGGCGGTGTTCCACCGCATCCTGAGCCGGCCCCCGGACCTGACCGGGGTGCCCGACAGTCTTCGGGGGACGCTGGAAGCCTGCCTGGCCAAGGATCCGGCGCGGCGGCCGACGGCGAAGGAGCTGATGATCCGGCTGGTGGACCCGGACGCCCACCAGACCCGGGTGGGGCCTCCGCAGTTCACCGCGCCGGCCACCGCGCCCACCATGGCGGCGGGAATGGCGCCGACGATGGTGGCGGAGACGGCGCCGACCCTGGCGGCCGAACCGGGGATGCCCCCCGCCCCCCGTCGCCCGCGCCGCAAGGTGGCGGCGCTCACCGGGCTGGTGGCCGTGGTCGTCGCGGCGGGTCTGGTGTACGGAACGGTGCTGCTGGAACGGGAGCGAAACGGCGGTACCCCGGCCGCCGAAGTGACCGGTTCCGGCGAGCAGGCTTTGGACAGTGCCGAACCAGCCGATTCGGGGAGCACCGGTGACGCGGAGAACGCGGGCGGGTCGGACGACACAGGGGCATCGGAAAGCGCCGGTGCGTCGACCGCCCCGGCAGCCGCCGGTTCCGGGGTGCCGCAGGCGTTCGCCGGGTCCTGGGAGGGCGAAGTCACCTCCCAGGACACGCGCAAGGACACCTACCGGCTGGCCCTCACCCTGGAGGCGGGCAACCCGGCGGGCCGGATGGTCCGGGACCAGTGCGACCAGGTGGTCCAGCTGACCCGGAACCGGAGGAACGCGATCGACATGACCCTGGAGCAGAAGGACCTGTGTATCGGGGGCGACATCACGCTGACCCTGGCCGCCGGGGGAAAGGTGATCTTCGATGGACAGGAGGGCGGCAGCGCCCTGGCGTACCGGGGAGAACTCAGCCGCCGCCCGTGAGCCCCGCCGCTCAGCCGCCCCGGACGATCTGGAAGGAGTACGGGCCGGTCTTGGCCGTGTTGGAGCGGACGATCAGCGCGTACTTGCCGTCCCCGTTGGAGAGTGGCAGGTCGGACTCGTACCCGCAGAGCGGGATCGGCATCCGGGCGTTGGCGATCTCGGTGTAGGCCGCGTCCACCAGCTCCAGCTCGATGGCGGTGCAGGCGCCGGTGCCGCCGATGACCTTGATGGCCGAGGCGCCGTCGGAGTCGAACTCGAAACGCTCGACCCGTCCGGAGACGTCCAGGCGTCCGGCGCCCGCCGGGGAGCCTTCGCCGATCTTCATGCCGATGGCGACCGGGAAGGTGCGCGGCTTCACGGTCGCGATGCGGAAGCCGTACTGGCCGACGACGTTGGTGTCGCCCCAGATCTCCAGGCGGTGGGTGCCGGACTTGGTGAACTTCATCACCCAGGTCCCGAAGGACAGGCTCAGGTTCGGCAGGCCGACCGGTTGGTCGTCGACGTCGGAGAAGGCCTGGAACTGGATGTTGTCGCCGTGCATGTCGGCGATGTAGAACTCGCGGGCATCGCCCAGGTCGAGCTTGAAGACGTCCTTCTGACCGGCCCGGGTGAGCTCGGCCGAGACGACGCTGCCGTCGGTGAGGGTGCCGCCGGGCTGGACGGTGTTCCCGGTCGCCGCACCGGTGTCCGTGGACTGCTCAGTGGTCTCTTCGGTGGTCTCTTCGGCGGTCGTTGTGTCGGAGGTCTCGACGGGGGCCGCGGCTTCCTGGGTGGCGGTGCTGACCACCTCGGGGGTGGCCGCGTCGCCGGCGTTCGAGGCGGGGTTGATGGCACCGCATCCGGCGAGCGTCAGGCTGAAGAACACAATTGCGACGGCTGGCTTCGCCAGGCGGGAGACGGAGGGAGAAATCGTCATGTCTCCGATTCTCGCCAGGCCGCTTACAGCGGGGTTGAGCGTCGCTAACGATAAGTTGGCGCGATGACCGTTCTGTTCCCCGGTGTCGCGCTCACCGATCATGTGTTCACCGTTCCGCTCGATCATGACGATCCCAGCGGTGCCACGATCGAGGTGTTCGCGCGGGAGGCGGTCGATCCGGCCCGGCGCGGTGACGATCTGCCCTGGCTGCTCTTCCTGCAGGGCGGGCCAGGGGGGCAGGCGCCGCGACCGCTCGGCGGGGACGGGTGGTTGGGGCAGGCGTTGCGCACGCATCGGGTGCTGCTGCTCGACCAGCGGGGGACCGGCCGGAGCAGCCCGGTCACGGGGGTGACCATCGGCGGCTTCAGCGACGCCGCCCTAGCCGACTATTTGCGGAATTTTCGGGCGGATTCCATTGTCGCGGATGCCGAGATCATCCGGCGGCGGTTGATCGGTGACCGTCCCTGGGACACGCTGGGGCAGAGTTACGGGGGATTCATCACGTTGACGTACCTGTCGCGGGCTCCCGAGGGCCTGCGGACCTGTTACGTCACGGGTGGGCTGGCGGGGTTGGACGCGACGGCCGACGACGTGTACGCGCGGACCTACCCGAAGGTGATGGAGAAGGTGCGGCGGCACCTGTCCCGCTTTCCCGAGGATGAGGGGCGGATTCAGGCCATCGCCGAGCATCTCCGTACCACCAAGGTGGTGCTGCCCGACGGGGACCCGCTCACCGTGCGGCGGTTCCAGATGCTGGGCATCGAGCTGGGCAGCGGGGACGGCTCCGAGCGCCTGCACTGGCTGCTGACCGAGGCGTTCCACGGGTCCTCGCTCTCCGACGAGTTCCGCTACGAGGTCATGGCCGAGACCAGCTTCGCCGCCGGGCCGCTCTACGCCGTCATGCACGAGTCGATCTACGCCCAGGGGGCGGCCACCAACTGGTCCGCCGATCGCCTGCTCCCTCCGGAACTGTCCGAGGACGCGAACCCCGTGCGGTTCACCGGTGAAATGATCTATCCCTGGATGTTCGACGACATCCGCGCCCTCCGCCCCTTCCGGTCGGCCGCCGACCGGCTGGCCGCCGTCGACGACTGGCCGGCGCTCTACGATCCGGTACGCCTGGCGGCCAACGAGGTGCCGGTGGTGGCGGCGGTCTACTTCGATGACATGTACGTGGACACGGCGTTCTCCCTGGAAACCGCCCAACGAGTCGGAAATGTCCGTACATGGGTGACGAATGAGTACGAGCATGATGGGGCGCGGGTGTCCGGGGGGCGGGTGCTGGCGCGGTTGATGGACATGGCGACAGGCCACATATGAGCGGAAATAAGGCGATGGGTCCTCATATTTGCCGATAGGTTAATATCGGCAACGATCATGGCGGTTTGGGAGGACCGATGGAAGCGGAGCAGGCACCGGTAGGAATCGATCCCGCCGTTCCGAGCGTGGCGCGGATCTACGACTACCTGCTGGGCGGCAAGGACAACTTCGCCTCCGACCGGGCCGCGGCGCAGAAGATCATCGACCTGACCCCCAACGTCCGGGAAGGCGTGCAGGCCAACCGGCGCTTCCTCAGCCGCGCGGTCCGCTTCCTGGCCGACACCGGCGTCCGCCAGTTCCTGGACATCGGCGCGGGCCTGCCCACCCAGGAGAACGTCCACCAGGTCGCCCTCAGGGCCAACCCCGACGCGCGGATCGTCTACATCGACAACGACCCGATCGTGCTCGCCCACGGCCGGGCCCTCCTTGAGGACAACAAGCAGACCATCGTCCTGGACGGCGACCTCCGCGAACCCCGGGCGATCCTGGACGACCCCCGGGTCAACGCCCACCTGGACTTCACTCAGCCCGTGGCCGTGCTCCTACTCGCCGTCCTCCACTTCATCCCCGAAGACGACCTGGCCGAGTCCATCGTCGGCACCCTCCGCGACCGCCTCGCCCCCGGCAGCGGCCTCGTCATCAGCCACCTCTCCTACGGCGACCTGGACGAAGACCAACTGGCCGAAGGCCAGGCCGTCTACACCCGCACCAGCGCCGGGGCCGTCCGCCCCCGCTCCCACGCGCAGATCCTCCGCTACTTCGACGGCTTCACCCTCGTCGAGCCCGGCCTCGTCTCCACCGACACCTGGCGCCCCGACCCCCGCCAGCCGCAACTCCCCGCCCTCCCCGGCGTGGACGGCTACACCGGCGTCGGCCTGCTTCCCTGACCTCTACCGCCCCCCTTAACCCCTGAGCCGTCAACTCCGTTGCGAGGCAACGGCCTCGGGGCGTAGGTCGGACAGGGTCAGCGGGTGGGCAGGCAGGTCGGGGAGGATCACCCGGCAGGTCAGCGTGGCGTCCGGACCCGCGTGGAGGAGTTCGCCGGATTCCAGCATGCGCCAGTGGGGGTCGTCGTCCATCTGCTCGCTCGCTACGACGACGGTGGACGTGGTGCTCAGGTCGGGCGAGCGTACGTGGATACGCCCGCCGGTTCCTGCGTGTTCGAGGTCGCGGTCGCAGGGTTTCCGGGACAGCACGTGGAGCTGGTGGGTGCTGGGATAGCGGAGGGCCCACAGGTCGTCTTTCGTGATCAGGATCAGGTTGAGGGCGAACAGGGGAAGCTTGTCCGCGATCCAGCGAGCGGCGCTCTCGATGGCGGCGCCCACGTCCCCGCCGTTCTTCCGGGCCTCCCGAGTGATCAGCGCGAACACCCGCTCAGAATCGGTGTCCCCGCTCACCAGCGCCATGTCCTCCCCCAGATACTCGTCAAGCAGATCAAGCCCCTCAACCACCCCGTTGTGCGCGAACAACCGCCCATCCTGCTCAAACGGGTGAGTGTTCCGCATCTCCAGCCCACCCGTGGACGCGTACCTCACATGCGCAATAAAGGTGGTCGACTCCACCTCCCGCGCCTCTTCAGCAAAACACCGATCCTCATAAGCCGCGATAGGCGCCTTGTACACCCGCGGCCTGCCATCCTCCCCGAAGTACCCCAACCCCACACCATCCGGCTCACGCCGACTCTGCACCATCAGATTGTCCGGCGCCTCCAGCAACCAGAAGGTCGCCCGACTACGCCGAGAAGCACCACTCAACCCAAACAACCGACACATCCCGGTTCCCCCGTCATCCCAGCTCAGCCCGGTGCTGGACCCTGCCCTCTCCTCTCTGGGTATTCCGACAAACGTT
This sequence comes from Acrocarpospora catenulata, assembly GCF_018476525.1. Taxonomy (GTDB): domain Bacteria; phylum Actinomycetota; class Actinomycetes; order Streptosporangiales; family Streptosporangiaceae; genus Acrocarpospora; species Acrocarpospora catenulata. Next base: position 44,036 of record NZ_JAHCST010000017.1, on the reverse strand, counting down.
CCTCCCGGACGCCTCCCTCGAATCGGACTTATCAACCCCGATAGGAAGGCTTGACGAGACCCTTGTCCGGCCCGCTCGCCCTGGCGAGACGAGGCGGTAGCGCCCTCCGTCGGAGCGGATGGTTCTCCGGGCGCGGTGGTAGAGATGGGGACCTGGGCAGGCGGTGAGTGAGTCCATCTGTGCGGCGGACGATCAGGCTGCACACGAACGATCGGTCGCCGGGAGGGCTTCCACCTGCCAAGGGGCAGCTCTCCAGGTCCAGATTCCTTTTCGGCCCTGCCACTAGGAAAACTGTTGCCGCTCATCCCGACGATCCCGTCTCTGATCACCGGGATTGCGCTTCTTAAGCGAACAGGAGCCTGGATTCGTCGGATTTCCCCACCGCTGGGTGGACGGCATGGACGCACTGGACGTAGCTCACTTGACACTGAACCTCGTCAAGGACGGTCTCTTTGAGCGAGACGATGCAGGTCACAGGCTTACAAAGCGATCAACTCAAGATTTTCGAGCGTTTCAGGCACGGCGGTGGTGCGTCCGGTGGGGAGTGCCCGCCTCCCTCTGGAGGCGGGCACTCCGTGCGG
>NZ_JAHCST010000017.1:17572-43445 GCF_018476525.1 Acrocarpospora catenulata | reverse complement strand
TTAACGGCCGCTCCAGATACGGCGGCGGTAGGAGTGCCCGCTTCCCGGGACAAGGCACCTGGAGGCGGGCACTCCGTGCGGTGCTACGTGTTGCGGTACTCCACCCACGCCCGTCCGGCGGTGGCCGCGCGGGCGCGGTGCTCCCGTGCCTCGGCGGGACCGAATTCCGCCTTGTAGATGCGGAACAGCGTCCACAGTGCGGCCAGCGCGGTGACCGCTCGGGCGGGCGCGTCCTGCCATCCGGGCAGCAGGCTGAGAATGCCTTCGGCCTGCTCGGGGGTGTGTCCGGCCTCAATGAGGCGCGGCGCGAGCATGACGCCGTCGACCCATGCCGCGCCCCGGGAGGCGAACGACCAGTCGATGACGTACACACCGCGGTCCGTCATGCGCAGGTTCCCAGGGTGCAGGTCGTAGTGGAGCAGCGTCTCCCCGGCCAGGTCCTCGATGTCGAACCCGTCCAGCGCTCGCTCGTACATGGCCTGGTCGGGGACCATGTCGGCGCGTGGGCCGAGCATGTGCGCACCTTTGCGCAGCAGTGCGGTGACGTTGTCGGCCACGAACGGCGCGGCGGCCGGGCACGGCGTGAGGATGCGATGCATTCCGGCGACGGTGCCGAGCACAAGCGGAAGGTCCGGAGAGCCGGGTGACAGGTCCGCGCCGCGGCCGTCGATGTACTCGAACAGCATGACGAGCCAACCGCCGGTGCGCGCGGACCAAGTCATGCGCGGTGCGGGTACGGCTTCGGGGAGAACGGCGCCTGCCCACATCTCGCGCTGGTACAGCGGCGCGGCCGGGTTGTCGTCGGCAACCGCCTTAAGGAACACCTGACCGCCACCCTCGACGTGCAGGTGAATGGCCGTCCCCGGCATGAGTCCCTGGCTTGCGGACTCGGCCTTGAGGACGTCGCCGGCCTCAGCCGTGACAGCGTCGCGGACCTGCCCGGGTAGGTCATCCCAGGTGGGTCGGGTCATGTCAGCCTCCGCTCGGGTCGTCGACGCAGCCCGCGTAGCACTGACTGCATTCGCTGGTCGGAATCCAAAGCTCGACGTCGACCGGCAGCCCGGCGGCGCGTATGGCCTCGACCGTAGCGCCGACCCGGGTGGCCGGGCTGCAGCTTCCAATGTCCGCCGTGTCGTCGTCGGGCCGGTGGTGGATCATCCGCCCGGCGATGCGCTGGCAGATTTCGGCGTATTCCCGCGTGTACAGGATCAGGGTGTGCCAGCCGACGTCCACGATCTTGGACGGGGCGAGGCCGAGGCCCGGGTTGGCCGCGCACGCCAGCAGGAACGCCAGCGTCTGGGCGAGGATGCGGTCGGCCTGGTGGGCGTGCTCCGGGTGGTCGAGCTGGATGCGTGCGGTGAGCTGGTCGTGCAGTTTCTCGGGGATGAGGGCCCTCATCGTTGTGAGGGTTGGGGGTGAGGTCACGGGGGTTTCCCCTCCTCGTGATGGCGACCTTGATGAGGTCGGTCGGATAGGCGCGACGGGGTTCACCCCGCCGAATAGGTAGCTATCTATTGCGGAGTGTGAGTCGAACGTGGCGGGTCGTCAATAGGTAGTGATGTAATCGGCGGACCGCACGACAGGAGGCACCATGGCTCGCTGGCAGGAGGTCGCTGACGCGCTCCGCGCCGCCATCACGTCCGGCACATTCCCACCCGGCAGCAAGATCCCGAAGGAAGAGGAACTCGAAGAGCAGCACGGGGTGAGCCGTACCACCATCCGCCGTGCCGTTGCGGCCCTCGCCGCCGAAGGTCTCCTCAGCCCGGTACGGAAGGGCGGCACCTACGTTCAGGCCCACCCTGCCCGGCAGCCGGTCACGCTGGATACGCAGGTGTATCGGGACGAGCTGGGTTACTACTTCTCGGCCGCCGTGCAGGAACTGCGCGCCCTACAACCGCCTACCGTCACCATCGGTCCCTGCCCGCCCGACCTCGTCTCCGTGCTTGCCCTGGAGCCGGGCGCCGAGGTCATCATCCGGGATCGGATCATGGGAGACCCGGCCACTGGCAAGGCCGCGCAGCTTGCGACCTCCTATCTGCCTGCGGATCTGGCCGCCGGCACCATCCTTGCCGAGGCCGACACCGGACAGGGCGGGATCTACGACCGGATGGAACAAGACCTCGGCTGGGGGCGCCTGGAGTGGGCGGGGAGAATCTCGGCGCGCGCTGCGACGCCAGAGGAGGTGCGGCTGCTCGGGCTCGCGCCCGGGGTTCCGGTGCTCTGCGTCACGCGCACAACGAGGGCGACGGGCGGGTCAGTGGCGGGGCGGGTCGTCGAGGTGAACGTCACCTGTCGTGATGCCTCATCGTGGGAGGTCGGTTATCCGATCACGCGCGCCTGAGCAGGCCGTCTGGTTTGGATCGGCGGCCTCCAGCTCACGGGACCACGGCGACCACGTTTGGCGAGTTGGCCGGGTGTAGGGAGGTCCCTACTGGGCTAGGGGTGGTGGGCGGGGACAGGATTCTCGTATGGGGATCCTGGAGTATGCGGACAAGGTTTGGCGGGGCTCGGTGCAGGCGTATGAGGTGCCGCTTGCTGAGTTGCGTGCCGGCGGGGTCCAGGAGGTTGCTGAAGGGGTGGCCATGTGGCCGGCCTTTGGGAACGTGTATGCCATCAAGGGAGAGGCTGGTCTGGCGCTTTTCGATACGGGGAACGCGGTTGACGCGCCGGCCATGCACCGGGCGATCCGTTCCTGGTCGGATGAGCCGGTCCGGTACGCGATCTTTTCGCACGGACACTTCGACCATGTGGGGGGAATGGAGTGTTTCGACGAGGAGGAGGGCTCCCGGCCGGTTGTCGTCGCGCATGAAGGTGTCGCGAACAGGTTCGCCCGTTATGCCAGGACCGCCGGGTACAACTCGGTGATCAATCAACGGCAGTTCGGGTTCGCCCAGATGCACTGGCCGGCCACCTATCGCGTACCGGACCTGACGTACCAGGAGCGGCTGACCCTGTCCCTGGGAGACGTCACCTTCGAGCTGCGCCACGCCCGGGGCGAAACCGACGACGCCACCTGGGCGTTCGTCCCGGAGCACGGCATCCTGCTGACCGGTGACCTGTTCGTCTGGGTCACCCCGAGCGCCGGGAACCCCCAGCGCGTGCAGCGCTACCCCGACGAGTGGGCGGTCGCGCTGCGCACCATGGCCACCATGGACGCCGAGCTCCTGCTGCCCGGCCACGGCCTGCCCATCTCCGGCTCCATCCGGGTGCGGCGCGCGCTGATCGACACCGCGGACTACCTGGACAGCCTGGTGGAACAGACGCTCGACCTGATGAACGCGGGAGCGCGCCTGGACGAGATCCTCCACTCGGTCAAGCCGCCCCTGGAGCTGTCGGAACGCCCCTACCTCCAGCCGTACTACGACGAGCCCGAGTTCATCGTGCGCAACATCTGGCGCCTGCACGGCGGCTGGCACGACGGCAACCCGGCCCACCTGAAGCCCGCCCCGGACGCGGTGTTCGCCCGGGCGATCGCCGAACTGTCCGCCGGCGCGGGCACCGTGGCCGGACGGGCGGTGGTGGCCGCCGCCGAGGGCGATCTCCGGCTCGCCTGCCAGCTGGCCGAGCTGGCGGTCCAGGCCGAGCCCGAGGACCACAAGATCCACGAGATCCGGGCCCGCGTGTACGCGCTGCGCGTCCAGGAGGAGCCGGGCGCGATGGCCCGCGGCGTGTACGCCTGGGCCGCCGCCGAGTCCCGGAGCAAGGTCACCGGCAGCGACCTGCTGGACGTCTACCACGAGGTGAGCGACGGCCGCATGTGGTGGATCCCGACCTCCACGGCCTCCCACCAGGGCCAGCCCGCCTAACCACCGACCGGCCGGCCACCCGAAGCCCGCCCGACCGGCTACGCTCGCCACCGTGCTCGAAGAGATCGTGGCGACCCGGTACGTCACCCCGTTGCGCGAAGGGGGCTCGCTCCCCGGCGTGATGGAGGGTGACGACCTCGGGACGTACGTGGTGAAGTTCCGCGGCGCCGGACAGGGCCGCCGCGTCCTGGTAGCGGAGATCATCTGCGCCGAACTCGCCCGCGGCCTCGGCTTCCGAACCCCCGAACTGAAGATCGTCGACCTCGACCCGAGGCTCGGCCTGCGCGAACCCGACGAGGAGATCCAGGATCTCCTGTCGGCCAGCGAGGGCCGCAACCTGGCCATCGACTTCCTGCCGGGCGCGCTCGGCTTCGACCCCCCGGTCTGGAACCCCGACCCGGCCTTCGCGGCCCGCCTGATCTGGTTCGACGCGCTCATCCACAACGTGGACCGTAGCTGGCGCAACCCCAACCTGCTGGTCTGGCACGACCGGATCTGGCTGATCGACCACGGCGCCGCCCTCTGGTTCCACCACAACTGGCGAACCGCCGACCCGCAACGCCCCTACGACGCGTCCGACCACGTCATGGCCCCCTACGCCGGAGATCTCACCGAGGTGTCCCTCAACGTGACCCGCGACCTGCTGGCCCACGCCGTCGCCCAGGTCCCCGACGAGTGGCTGGCCGACGAGCCCGGCTTCGCCACCCCCGACGAGGTACGGCAGGCGTACGTCACCCACCTGGACGCCCGCGCCAACGGCCCCCGCACCTGGCTTCCCGACCTAACGGCGACCCGCCCCACCACCCCCGCCCAGCGCACGACCATCGGCGGATTCTGGCGGGCGGCCCGATGAACGTCTACGAATACGCCCTGATCAGGGTCGTCCCCGACGTGGAGCGCGGCGAGCTCATCAACGCCGGAGTGATCGTCTACTGCCAGGACCGCGACTACCTCTGCGCCCGGGTCGCCCTCGACGAGCCCCGCCTGCTGGCCCTGGCCCCGGACACCGACCTCGACGCGGTACGGCACGCCCTCACCGCGTACGAACTGGCCTGCGCCCCGGAAACCGGCCCGTTGAAAGGGGAGGCCCTGGGCGGCAGGTTCCGCTGGCTGACCGCCCCGCGGAGCACGATCGTGCGGACCGGCCCCGTACACCCCGGTCTGACCGAGGACCCCGGCGCCGCGCTCGACCGCCTGATGGCCCGCCTGGTGCTCAGAACAGCACAGAAGTGAAGGTGTCCACCTCGCGGAACCCGACCCGGCGGTAGGCGGCCCGCGCGGGCAGGTTGTAGTCGTTCACATAGAGCGTCACTACCGGCGCGAAGTACTTCAACGCCTGCTCGACCACCGCCGCCATCCCCGCCGAGGCGTGGCCGCGCCCCCGGTAGAGCGGATCCACCCAGACCCCCTGGATCTGGCAGGCGTGCGGGGTGACCGCCCCGATCTCGGCCTTGAAGACGACCTGCCCGTCCTCGATCCGCGCGTACGACCGCCCGATCCGGATCAGCTCCGCCACCCGGGACCGGTAGAGCGCGCCCCCGTCCCCGTTGTCCGGCGACACGCCCACCTCCTCGGTGAACATGGCCACGCAGGCCGGCAGCAGCGTGCCGAACTCCTCAGGGCGCACCCGCCGCACCAGCGGATCGGGCGGCACCAGCGGCGCCGAGGCGATGGCCATCACCGGCTGGGCCCACCGGATCGCCCTGGCCCTCCCCCAGTACGGCTCCAGCCGCTCCCAGAGCAGCTCCACCGCCGCGGAAGGGCCCACGATGGACGAGCACCGCCGCCCCTGTTTGCGGGCGCGGTCGGCGAACGCGTGGACGGCTTCCCGTCCGGCGTTCACCGGGACCAGGTTGGCCCCGGCGTAGCACAGGGAACTCAGCCCGCCGCGCGGCCCGAAGCCCCACATCTGACCACCCAGCCGGGTGGTGTTGAGCCCGACGGCCCTCACCCGCGAGGCGACGAAGACGTTGGCGACCGGATCGGAGTCGAGGAGCGCGAGCACCTCGTCACGATCGTTGTCGTCCAGCACGCGCGACGCCGATGTGCGCAGCATCACGGGCCCAGCCTACGCGACGGCCCCGATTTTGACAGGCACCCCGGGATCACACGGGACCCTTACCGCACCGGCGCGAGCAACCTCGTCAGACCGGCGTGCGCGGGCGCCGCAGCGGCCGCCGGAACCCCCGCGCGGGGCGCCTTCCGCCCCGGGCAGTTCAGGTCGGCCTCCCTGGCCGCCGTCCGCGGCATAGGCAGCACGCCTTCCCGCAGGTAGTCGGCCACCTGCCGGTCCACGCACGGGTTGCCGGCGAACGACACCCCGTGGTTGCCGCCCCCTTCGGCCAGCAGCCGCGCCGACGGGAACAGGTCCCGCACGTTGACCGCCCCCTGGTACGGCGTGGCCGCGTCCCGGCGCGACTGCACCAGCAGGATGGGCGGCAGCTGGCCGGTCGCCCCCACCTTGGGCGGCGTGAGACCCGGCTCGGGCCAGAACAGGCAGGGCGCGTTGTAGACCGTGTTCGGCCAGGCCAGGAAGGGCGCCGCCGCGTGCACCCGGCGGGTGTCGGCCCGCCACCGCGTCCAGTCCCTGGGCCAGGCCGCGTCCCGGCACTGCACACCCAGGTAGACCGCGTAGCTGTTCTCCTGGACTGCGTTGTGGTCGGCATGCTGCTGGTAGGCCTCGGTCAGGCCCGTCACGTCGCCCCTGCGCACGTAGCCGGAGAACGCCGCGGCCAGCTTCGGCCAGATCTGGTTGGAGTAGCCGCCGACCGTGTAGATGTCGTCCAGCTCGCTCGGCCCGATCAGCCCCCCGGCGGGGCGCTCGCGCAGGCGTTGGCGCATCGCGTAGTAGGCGAACTCCACCGCCTTGGCGGTGTCGCCGATCCGGTAGGTGGCGTGGTTGCGGGCCACCCAGGCGAGGAACTCCTTGTGGCGGCGGTCGAAGGCGTAGTCCTGGGACAGGTTGGCCTCGTACCAGACGTTCCCGGGGTCCACCAGGCTGTCCAGGATCATGCGGCGGACCCGGTCGGGGAAGAGTGAGGCGTAGACCGCGCCCAGGTAGCTGCCGTAGGAGTAGCCGAGGAAGCTGAGCTTCTCCTCGCCCAGCGCCTGGCGGATCGCCTCCAGGTCGCGGGCGGTGTTCTCGGTGGTCAGGTAGGGCAGGAACCAGCCCCAGCGGTTGGCGCAACCCTCGGCGTACTGCCGGGCGCGGACCAGCAGGTCGCCCTCGTCGGCGGCGGTGACGGGCACGTTGTCCGGCCGGGGGGCCGCGTAGTAGCTCTTGGCGTCCACGCAGTTGACGGCCGGTTTGCTCGCTCCGACCCCGCGCGGGTCGAACCCGATCACGTCGAACCTGGCCGCCAGGTCCTTGGGCAGCTTGGCCGCCACGTACTCGGCCAGCTTCAGCCCGGAGGCGCCCGGCCCGCCGGGGTTCACCAGGAGCGGCCCCAGATGGTTGTGGTCCCGGGACGCCGTGCCCCTGATCCTGTTCAGCGCGAGGGTGATCTGCTGCCCGTACGGCACGGCGGGGTCGAGCGGGACCCGCACCGACGCGCACTCGACCGGCTGCGCGCGGCGCAGCGCGGGAGCGGGCTGGGCCGGCCTGGCGGCGCCCCGCAGCGAGCCGAGCACCGCCCCCAGCGCGCCGGACGCCGGTGCCGGTTCGCACGGCCCCCAGCTGACCTGTTCCTGCGGCAGACCGGCTGCCGCCTCGGTAGTAGCACCCGCCGGGGCACCCCCCTGCCCGACAACCAGCCCGGCGCAGAGCACCGACACCCCTGCGACCGCCCCGACGACGCGCTTCAAAACGCACACTCCTCTGCTCACACGGCAGAGGCAAGCTTCCCTTCAGTGACCACCCGATTACCAGTCGCACATCCCGATCATTATCACTGTGTAGTCACAACATTGCTCTCTGTAACCAGAATCACCGCTCTCCCTACCCATCAAGTGATGAATCTTTCAATGATTTCATGCCCCAAATCCCCCTTCTTTCTGACATATCCGCACGTTACCCGCGTTCTTCCCGCCGCCGACCCTCTCGCGACGGCCTGCCGCCCTGTACGGCTCCGCCAATCACACCGACGATCGAAACACCGCGGGTGAAGCCGGCATCGCGGCCGGGGCTGCCCGCAGTCGTGCACACGCGCCCGCTTTCAAGGCTGGACTGCGACCACCCCTCGCTACTCCCGGGCTGGCCGGAAGGGAATTCATGGTGAACTCGACAGGCACAAGGATCAGAAAACGATTAACGGTATGGGGGGCCGCCCTACTCCTGGCCCTCGGCACCGGACTCGTGGTCACGCCCAACCAGGCGACCGCGCACGGCGTCAACATGTTCCCCGGCGCCCGTACCTTCCTCTGCTGGCAGGACGGCCTCCGGGAGAACGGCCAGATCCAGGCGTACAACCCGGCGTGCGCCTCCGCGATCGCCGCCAACGGCACCACCCCGCTGTACAACTGGTTCGCCGTGCTGCGCTCCGACGCGGGCGGCCGGACCACCGGCTTCATCCCCGACGGGCAGATCTGCAGTGGCGGCACCGGCGGCCCGTACGACTTCACGGGCTACAACGCGGCCCGCACGGACTGGCCGACCACGCACCTGACCTCGGGCGCCAGCTACCAGTTCCGGTACAGCAACTGGGCCGCCCACCCGGGCACCTTCCACCTGTACATCACCAAGAACGGCTGGAACCCGAACGCACCGCTGGCCTGGAGCAGCCTGGAGTCGTTCGGCAGCGTCACCAACCCGCCGCAGAATGGTGGGCCCGGCGCGCTGAACTACTACTTCTGGAACCAGCAGCTGCCCTCCGGTAAGACCGGCCGGCACATCATCTACATCCAGTGGGTCCGCTCGGACAGCCAGGAGAACTTCTTCAGCTGCTCCGACGTCGTGTTCGACGGTGGCAGCGGCCAGGTGACCGGCGTCGGCCCGAACCAGAGCTCGCCGTCCAACCCGCAGTCGCCCTCGCCGTCCAACCCGCAGTCCCCGTCACCGTCCAACCCGCAGTCTCCGTCGCCGTCCCCGAGCACGGGCAGCGGCGCCTGCACGGCGACCTGGACCACCTCGTCCACTTGGTCCGGTCACTTCCAGGCCAACATCACGGTCCGCAACAACAGCTCCACGGCCAGCCTCAACGGCTGGACCGTCCGGTGGAACTTCACCGGCGGCCAGACCTTCGACGGCCCACCGTGGAACGCCACGCTGACCGGCAATCCGCCCAACGTCGTGGCCTCCAACGCCCAGTACAACGGCACCATCGCGGCCAGCGGGACGACATCGTTCGGGTTCAACGCCTCCGGCAACCTTCCCAACCCCATCCCGACCCTGACCTGCACCAGTCCCTGATCAGGTAACGACCCAAGGGCCCGGCGCACCGCGCCGGGCCCTTCGGGCTGACTCCGGCCGGCGCCCGGGCCGGCCGTCTGGACCAGGAGAACTCACGATGGCCGACGAAATCTACCTCGCCCCCGCCGCTCCCAAGGTCGGCGAGAGCGATCCCGTGCCCCCGCCCGCCCCGGCGCCGTCCGCGCACCGTGAGCGCATCGCCTGGACGGTGGGGGTGACCCTGCTCGTGCTGCTGATGGGCGGCCTCTTCCTGCGCAGCGTGCAGTCCGCCTCCGGCCCCGGCCAGGGCGCCCTCCCCCAGGGACTCCCCCAGGAACGCCCGGTCAGCGTGTACCCGATCTCGGACGACATGCGCCGCGAACTCGCCGTCCGCGTGATCGACATCCTGGAGCAGTCCTCCACCGCCGATCACCACAAGCACGGCCACGACTTCGGCGACAAACCCGCCCGCATCATCTGCGCCGTCGACCCGTTCGGGGTGGAGCCCTACACCGCCACCAAGGTGACCGAGGTCCGCCGCGTCTTCGCCCAGCACATGTGCGCCATCACCGACACCGGCGACCCCTGGGCCAAATCCGTCCGCGCCGCCGGCCCTCTCGCCGTCGACCTCGCCAACCCCCCGAAGGTCGAAATCCCCCAGTCAGGCGAGGGCTACCCCGAACACGTCCGCCAGATCATCCCCGACCCCTTCCTCGAAGCCGCCTTCAGCAACTACTTCGACCCCAACTTCATCGAAAGCGCCCGCCTGCGCTTCGAGAACATGTCGGTGGCGGCGCTGGGCAACTGAGCCCGCACATGGTGGCCCTGGCGGCGCGGCGACCGGGAGCCGCCTGCGCCGCCGGACCGGGACCGGCCCTCAGCCGACGACCACCTGAGGCCCCGGGGCGTCGTCGTCGAGGTCGACGTCGACGCCCATCTCCTCGGCCAGCCGGAGTGCCTCCTCGATGAGGGTCTCCACGATCTGGGACTCGGGCACCGTCTTGATCACCTGGCCCTTGACGAAGATCTGGCCCTTGCCGTTGCCGGAGGCGACGCCGAGGTCGGCCTCGCGGGCCTCGCCGGGGCCGTTGACCACACAGCCCATGACGGCCACGCGGAGCGGGACCTTCAGACCGTCCAGACCGGCGTGGACCTGGTCGGCGAGGGTGTAGACGTCCACCTGGGCCCGGCCGCAGGACGGGCAGGAGACGATCTCCAGGCCGCGCTGGCGGAGGTTGAGCGACTCCAGGATCTGGATGCCGACCTTGACCTCCTCGACGGGCGGCGCGGACAGCGAGACCCGGATGGTGTCGCCGATGCCCTCGGCGAGCAGCGCCCCGAAGGCCACCGCGGACTTGATGGTCCCCTGGAAGGCGGGACCTGCCTCGGTCACCCCGAGGTGCAGGGGGTAGTCGCACTGCTCGGCCAGCAGCCGGTACGCCTTGATCATGACGACCGGGTCGTTGTGCTTGACCGAGATCTTGATGTCCCGGAAGTCGTGCTCCTCGAACAGCGAGCACTCCCAGAGCGCCGACTCGACCAGGGCCTCGGGGGTCGCCTTGCCGTACTTCTTGAGCAGGCGGGGGTCGAGCGAGCCCGCGTTGACGCCGATCCGGATCGGCACCCCGTGGTCCTTCGCGGCCCGGGCGATCTCGCCCACCTTGTCGTCGAACTTCTTGATGTTGCCGGGGTTGACGCGGACCGCCGCACAGCCGGCCTCGATGGCGGCGAAGACGTACTTGGGCTGGAAGTGGATGTCCGCGATCACCGGGATCTGCGACTTCTTGGCGATCATGGGCAGCGCGTCCGCGTCGTCCTGGGACGGCACGGCGACCCGGACGATCTGGCAGCCCGCGGCCGTCAGCTCCGCGATCTGCTGGAGGGTGGCGTTCACATCGGCGGTCAGTGTGGTGGTCATGGACTGCACGGACACCGGCGCGTCCCCGCCGACCGGCACGGAGCCGACCTGGATGCGCCGTGATACCCGGCGCGCGGCGATCGGCTTGACCGGAATGGCAGGAATCCCGAGATCAACAGACATTTCAGCACCTTGCGCTCTGGCATGTTCCCCGACCCGTCCAAGTCTAGGCAGTGCCAGGAACGCGCCAACCCCCGCGCACACCAGTCACTCCAGCTTCAGGAGGAAATTCATCCGCTTTCATCACGGTCGGTGGCAGGTCAAGCGCAGGCGAGCTCCCTGGCCCGGACGCGGGCCCACTCGTCGGCGGCGAGGACCTCGGCCACCGTCTCGGCGCGGCCGGGGGTGTGCTCGGCGACCACCTTGGCCACCGTGTCCACGATGCCGAGGAAGGGCAGGCGGCCCCGGAGGAAGGCCTCCACGCAGATCTCGTTGGCTGCGTTGTAGACGGCCGGCGCGGTGCCCCCCTGCTCCCCCACGAACCGGGCCAGCGCGACCGACGGGAAGGCCGTGTCGTCCAGCGGCTCGAAGGTCCAGGTGTGCGCCTTGGTCCAGTCCACCGGGGAGGAGACGTCGGGGAGCCTGTCCGGATGGCTGAGCGCCAGCGCGATCGGCAGCCGCATGTCCGGCGGGCTGGCCTGGGCGATGGTGGAGCCGTCCACGAACTCGACCATGGAGTGGATCACCGACTGCGGATGCACCACCACCTCGATGCGGTCGAAGCCGAGGTCGAAGAGGAGATGCGCCTCGATCACCTCAAGGCCCTTGTTGACCAGGGTGGCCGAGTTGATCGTGATCACCGGCCCCATGTTCCAGGTCGGGTGGTTGAGCGCCATCTCGGGCGTGACGTCGGCCAGTTCCTCCCGGGTGCGCCCCCGGAAGGGGCCACCGCTGGCGGTCACGACCAGGCGCCGCACCGCCTTCAGATCGGTCCCGGCCGGGCCTGACGCCCACAGGCACTGGGCCAGCGCCGAGTGCTCGGAGTCGACCGGCAGCAGCTGGCCCGGCTTGGCCAGGCGTTTCACCAGCGGGCCGCCAATGATCAGCGACTCCTTGTTGGCCAGCGCGAGCACCCGCCCGGCCTCCAGCGCGGCCAGCGTGGAGGTCAGCCCCAGCGCGCCGGTGATTCCGTTGAGCACCACGTCGGCCGGGCGGGCGGCCAGCTCGGCCACCCCCTCGGGCCCGGCCAGCACCTCCGGCGCCGCGCCGCGGGCGGCCAGTGCCGCCGTCAGGTCCGGAACGGCACGCGGATCGGCCACCGCCACCGCGCCCACGCCGAACTCGGCCGCCTGCCGGGCCAGCAGGTCCACCCGACCGCCCCCGGCGGCGAGACCGGCCACCCGGAATCGGTTGCGGGCGATGACATCGAGCGCCTGGGTGCCGATCGACCCGGTCGAACCGAGCAGAACGACGGACCGCGCGGGCCCAGAAGCGAGTTCGGAAGCGAGTTCGGAATCCACCGGTCCATTGTGCGCCACCCACCGGGAGTCACAGCCACCGTGACACCTGAGAAACCACGAGTTTTATGCCGGAATCCCGTCATATCCGTATCTGCAAACGATGAGAAATCTGCACAGCTCGCTCGCTAACTTCGCGCGTCAGGACATCCGATCACGGAGGTACGCAATGCGGTGTCGTCGCCGTCTTACCCGCCTGGCCCCATTACTCGTTCTCCCCGCCGTCGCCGCGGCCCTGCTTCCCGCCTCCGCGTACGGACAGACCCACGAGAAGACCGCCCCCAAGCCGATCACCTACGAGGCCGCCGACACCAAGAGCGAGCAGCGCTCCGTCGCCGGCTACTGGACCGAGGCGAGGATGGCGGCGGCCAAGCCGCTGGACGCCCCCGGCGCCACCGGCCACCGCTTCGTCAGCTCCGCCGCGCTGGCCCTCCCGGCGGGCAAGCCGTCGACCATCGCCGCCACCTTCACCGCGGCCGAGTCCAGCACCGCGGCCGTCTCCCGCAACAGCACGGGCGAGCCGTGGACCGACGACGGCGCGATCGTCAACACCGTGGGCCGGGTCTTCTTCACCGTCACCGCCGGCTCCAGCGCCGGGCGGAACGCCTCCTGCTCCGGCAGCGCGGTGACCAGCGCCAACAAGAGCGTCGTGATCACCGCGGGGCACTGCGTCAAGATCAACGGCGGGTTCCACAGCAACTGGGTCTTCGTGCCCGGGTACGACCAGGGCAACCGGCCGCACGGCACCTGGGTGGCGGTCAGCCTGCTCACCACCCCGCAGTGGAGCGCCAGTGAGGACATGAACTTCGACCTGGCCGCCGCCGTGGTGGCCCCGCTCAACGGCAAGCTGCTGACCGAGGTGGTCGGCGGCCAGGGCATCGCCTTCAACCAGCCCAGAAGCCGCCAGATGTACGCCTTCGGGTACCCGGCGGCGGCGCCGTACAACGGATCACGGCTGATCTACTGCAGCGGCCGGGCCTTCGACGACTTCCTGATGTCCGACGACCAGGGGCTGAACTGCGACATGACCGGCGGGTCCAGCGGCGGGCCGTGGTTCGTCAACTTCAACGAGAGCACCGGGGCGGGACTGCTCAACTCGGTGAACAGCTTCAAGTACAACTTCGCCAACTTCTGGATGTTCGGCCCCTACTTCGGCACCGAGGCCCAGGCCCTCTACAACGCCGCCCAGCGCACCTCCCTGACTTGAGGCTGATTTACCCAAAGTAGCCACTGGGACACGGTTCGTGGTCCACACTCGGATCTCATGACCCCGAGCCTCCCCCTGCTTGCCACCTTCTCGATCGTCACCGGGCTGCTCATCGCGGCCCCGCCTTCGCCGGGCGGCATCGACATCGTGGAGCACGCGGCGGCCGACTCGCCGGGCGGGTACTGGACCCCTCAGCGCATGGCCGCCGCGCTGCCGATCGACCTGCTCGGTCAAGTCACCGACGTCACCGGTCTCACCGGCGCGCTCCAGCCGGGCCGGCCGCAACATCAGCGCAGAGCGACGGGAGAGACCGCCTCGGCGCGCTGGACGGCGGGCGGGCAGGTGGTCAGGGCCACCGGCCGGGTGTTCCTGACCATGAACGGCTCCGACTTCGTCTGCTCGGCCAGCTCGGTGAAGTCCGCCAACCGGGACCTGGTGGTGACCGCCGGCCACTGCGTCAAGGACGGGACCGGCTCCTGGGCGGAGAACTGGACCTTCATCCCCGGCTACGAGGCCGGGCGGGAGCCGTACGGGAGCTACCCGGCGCGGCGCATGTTCGTGGCCGGGCCCTGGTCGCGGAGCGGGGACGACAGCTACGACGTGGGCATGGTGGTGGTGGCCACCCGGGCCGGCCGCCACCTGGCGGACGTGGTGGGCGAGCAGGAGATCGGGTTCAACATCCCGCGCGGCCGGCCCGTCCACGGCTTCGGCTACCCGGCCGATCCCCCGTACGACGGGGAACGCCTGATGTACTGCGCGGGCGGCACCAAGCCCGACCCCTACCAGCAGACCTACGACCAGGGCCTGCGCTGCGACCTGACCGCGGGCGCCAGCGGCGGCCCCTGGCTGACCGGCTTCGACCCGGCCACCGGGAAGGGCGTGCTCACCTCGGTGAGCAGCTTCAAGTACAGCAACGACCGGACCGTCATGTACGGCCCCTACCTCGGCAGCGCCGCCAAGACCCTCTACCAGACGGCCGAACGGGCCTGAACGTAGATTTCCCGCATGGAACTGACGCGGGAATCCCCCGAGCACCCGGACGTGCTCACCCTCTGCCTGGCCCAGCGGGCCGAACTCGCCGAACGGGACAAGGTCGCCTTCGAGCAGTCGCCGCTGCACCTGGACCCGGCCATCCGCTTCACCGTCGCCTGGTCAGCCGGCCAGGCCATCGGCTGCGCGGGCCTGCAACCGCTGGAGCCGGGCGCGGGCGAGCTGAAGCGCATGTACGTGCTGCCCGCCGAGCGCGGCAGGGGCGTGGCCAGGGCACTGCTGGCCGAGATCGAGCGCATGGCCGCCGACCAGGGCATGACGGCGATCCGGCTGGAGACAGGACGCGGCTTCGACGATGTGATCCGTCTGTACACCTCGGCGGGCTTCCGGCCGATCCCGCTCTTCGGGCCGTACCTGGACAACACCGAGAGCGCCTGTTTCGAGAAGCGCCTATAGCTCGTACGCGTGCCCGGAGTGGTCCTCCTCCATGCTGTCGACGGCGGACAGCACGATCTGCGGGTCCGGTACCCCCACCACGTGCTTGTCCTTGTTGTCGTAGTCGAACTGCGACAACACGTGGCGCATGGCCTCCACCCGGGCGCGCTTCTTGTCGTTGCTCCTGATCACCGTCCACGGCGCCACGTCGGTGGAGGTGTTGAGGAAGATGTCCTCCTTGGCCGCGGTGTAGTCGTCCCAGCGGTCCAGCGAGGCGATGTCCATGGGCGAGAGCTTCCACCGGCGTACGGGGTCGACCTGGCGGATGATGAACCGGGTGCGCTGCTCGGAGCGGGACACCGAGAACCAGAGCTTGATCAGGTGGACGCCGTCCCTGACCAGCATGCGCTCGAACATCGGCGCCTGGTACATGAACTCCTCGTACTCGGCGTCGGAGCAGAAACCCATCACCCGCTCGACGCCCGCCCGGTTGTACCAGGACCGGTCGAAGAGCACGATCTCCCCGCCCGCTGGGAGGTGCGCGGTGTACCGCTGGAAGTACCACTGGGTGCGCTCGCGCTCGCTGGGCTTCTCCAGCGCGACCACGGTGGCGCCACGCGGGTTGAGGTGCTCCATGAAGCGCTTGATGGTGCCGCCCTTGCCGGCCGCGTCCCGGCCTTCGAAGAGGATGACCAGCCGCGCGCCGGTGGCCTTGACCCAGTACTGGAGCTTGAGCAGCTCGATCTGGAGCAGGCGCTTGTCCCGGTCGTACCTGGGGCGCTCCATCCGCTGGGCATACGGATAGTGCTCCCGCCAGGTGTCGACCGGGCGACCGTCCGCCCGGACCAGGACGGGGTCGTCGTCATCGTTGTCGTCGACCCAGAGCCCGGGGGTGTGCTCCAGCAGGTCCACGATCTCTTCAGGCTTGGGGATCATGTGTGCAACACGTCCAACGCGCTGGCCATACGATTTTTATTGCGCGGCCAGTCGATCATCTAACCGTTTTGGGTGCTTTGTCGCCAGAAGTTCACCAGGTCGTCGACGATCACAGGGCGAGCCCTGTGAGAACCATGACCTTTTCGTAGGTGAAGTCCGCCATCGCCGAGCGCAGCCCTTCCCGCCCGGTTCCCGACTCCTTGACCCCGCCGTACGGCATCTGGTCGGCCCGGTACGAGGGCACGTCGCCGATGATCACCCCGCCCACCTCCAGCTCCCGGTTGGCCCGGAAGGCCAGGTCCAGGTTGCGGGTGAAGACGCCGGCCTGGAGGCCGTACTTGGAGTCGTTGACGGCGGCGAAGGCCGCGTCCGCGTCGGGCACCCGCTGGACCACCAGCACCGGCCCGAAGACCTCCTCGCAGACCACCTTGGTGTCGGCGGGCACGTCGGCCAGCACGGTCGGCGCGATCGTGGCGCCCTCCCGGGTGCCCCCGGCCAGCAGGCGCCCGCCCGCGGCCACCGCCTCGGCCACCCAGTCGGCCACCCGCTCGGCGGCCTGCTCCGAGACCAGCGGCCCGACCTGCGTCTTCTCGTCGGCCGGGTCGCCGATGACCAGCCCGGCGACGGCCTTGAGCAGCTTCTCGGTGAACTCCTCCGCCACCGGCTCGGTGACGATCACCCGCTGCACGGCGATGCAGCTCTGCCCGGCCTGGTAGTTGGCGAACAGCGCGGTCCGGCTCGCCGCCCAGTCCAGGTCGGCGTCGTCCAGCACCACCGCCGCCGCGTTCCCGCCCAGTTCCAGCGTGACGTGCTTGCGCGGCACCCGGTCCATGATCGAGTAGCCCACCGGCCCGGAGCCGGTGAAGGAGACCACCGGCAGCCTGGGGTCCTCCACCAGCGCGCCCGCCTGGTCGTTGGGCACCGGGAGCACCGAGAACATGCCCTCGGGCAGGCCGGTCTCGGCCAGGATCTCGCCCAGCGCCAGCGCGGAGAGCGGGGTGGCGGGGGCGGGTTTCACGATGATCGGCGCGCCCACCGCGATGGCGGGGGCGACCTTGTGCGCGACCAGGTTGAGCGGGAAGTTGAACGGCGAGATGCCCAGCACCGGACCGTGCGGCACCCTGGTGAGGTAGGCCAGCCGCCCCTGCGCGGCCGGTTCGGTGTCCAGCCGCTGCACCTCGCCGCTGAACCGGCGGGTCTCCTCGGCCGCGAACCGGAACGTGGCCACCGCGCGGGTGACCTCGCCGCGCGCCCAGAAGATCGGCTTGCCGTTCTCGCCGCTGATCAGCTGGGCCAGCTCGTCGGCCCGCTCGGCGATCCGCCGCGAGACCAGGGCCAGCGCCTCGGCCCGCACGTGGATGGGCAGCGCCGCCGCCTCGCGCCGTACCGCGTGCGCGGCCGCCACCGCCTCCTCCACCTGCTCCGGCGTGGGGACGGCATGCACCCCCACCACCCGGCCGTCGTGGGAGTTGCGAATGATCTGCTCGGCGCCACCGGTCGCGGGACGCCCGGCCAGCCAGAAGGGGCGGATATCCATGTATTTGACGCTATGTCACCCCAGCTCGGCGGGCCTTACTCCAGGCCGCACAATCCCTGCGTCCCGATCGGCCAAGCTGGACAACTTTCCCTGTTTCAGAGCGATGTCACAGATGCGCAGCAATTTCGGGATGTTTTCCGTTGCGGGGCGGTTTGAAGGGTTCGCGTCGTGGTTAAGTCAAGCTCGCGGGTCCACGCCAGGACCCCGGGACTAGAAGGGCTCGTGGCTCATGGGTACCCCGGCGCCGCTAGGACTTCAAGGTGCCTACTCCCTCGGCCAGCGGGGCGACTACGACGAAACCCGCACCCGCCTGCTGGACGTCGCAAGCGAACTCCTCATCGCCTCGGGCCCGGAAAGCCTCACCGTACGGCGGATCGCCGCCGAAGCGGGCTGCGCCACCACCCTGATCTACACCATGTTCGGCAGCAAAGAGGGCCTCGCCGAAGCGCTCTACCTGGAGGGCTTCGAACGCTTCCGGCGGCGGCTGGCCGCGGTCCCGCCCCGCACCGACCCGTACGAGTACCTGCTGGCGCTGACTCCGATCTACCGGGAGGCGGCGCTGGCCGAGCCCGGTTACTACAGCCTGATGTTCGAGCGGGCGATCCCGGGCTTCGTGCCCAGCGAGCGGGCCAGGACGCTGGCCAGGGCGGCGCTCAACATCATCGACCGGGTGATCGCGGACTGCATCTCAGGGGGCTACCTGAAGCCCACCCAGCCCCGGAAAGTGGCGGACGCGCTGTGGGCCGCCGCGCAGGGCGCGATCAGTCTGGAACGTGCCGGACACCTCTCCGACAGCAGCACCTACGACACCGTGACCGCTGCCACCATCTGCTGCTTCCGCGTCAATCGGGACTGATGCTCAGCGCCACCCAGAGTTCGGCGCGGGTGGCCGGGTCGTCCAGGTCCCGGCCGAGCAGCTCGCTCACCCGCCGCATGCGGTAGCGGAGCGTGTGCCGGTGCACCCCGAGGCGCTGGGCCGCCGCGTCCCAGTGCCCGTTACAGGCCAGGTACGCCTGGAGCGAGGCGATCAGATCGGCCCGGGAACCGTAGCTGTGCAGCGGGGCCAGCAGCGTGGCGGCGAAGGCGCGCGCGGCCCCGGGTTCCAGCAGGCCGAGCAGCCCCCGCCCGGCCAGCTCGCCGAACCGCCCCACCGGCGCGGCCGTCACCAGCGCCTGTTCGGCCTGGCCGACCCCCACGGCCAGCTCCCGGTCCAGGGTGACCGGGTCGCTCACCCCGACCCTGCCGTGCCCGGCTGCGTGCGCGATCAGCAGGTCCGCCTCGTCCTCGGGGGCGAGCGCGACGATCAGGTCGTCCCCGTACGGCGCGGTGAAGCAGTGCAGCGCGGCCACCAGCGCGTCCGGATCCGGGCTGGCGCAGGCCAGCACGGTCACCGTGCCCTCCGGCAGCCGCTCGCCGAGCTCGGCCAGCGCCTCCCTGGCGTCCTGGGCCGCTCCCGCCAGCAGCAGCCGGAGCGCGGCGCCGTGTACCCGCCGGGTGGCCGCGCGGGTGCCGCTGCCCTGTTCCAGGCCGAGGGTGAGCAGTGAGGCGGCGGAGTTGATGATCGTGTGCTCGATCGCGGTGTACGGCCGGTCGCAACCGACCGCGAAGAAGCCCCTGCCCCCGAGCGGCTGCACCACGACGTGCTCGTGAGGGGTGGCCATGGCCAGGCTGGCGGGCGGGGTGGCGTGTGCGGCCCTGAGCTTGGCAATCTCGGGGACCAGCCGCCGGGCCGCCCGGCCCGCCCCGCTCCCCGCCGCGTGCCTGATGTTGACCGCCTCGTCGAAGAGCACCACCCAGCCGCCGATCTCCCTGGCCAGCCGGTCCACCACCGCGTGGCTGCCCTCCGGTTGCAGGGCCGCCCTGGTCAGCCGCCCCTGCGCGGCGAAGGCCCCGCTGATCTCCTCGTACCGCTCGGCCGCCAGCAGTTCGCTGACGGCCTTGCCGACGGCGATGAACGGGGTGGCCCTGGGCACCTCCAGCAGCGGCAGCCCCGCCTCGGCGGCGGCCTCCACCAGCGCGCCCGGCACCTGGTCGTGGCTGAGCCCCACCCCGAACCCCAGCCCGGCCGCCCCCCGGGCCACCAGCCGGGCCACGTACGGCGTATAGACTGCCGGATCGCCAGGGGGCAGGCGCATGCCGGTGGTGAGCACCAGCTCGTCGCCCTCCAGGAACGGGGTCGGGTCCTCCAACTCGCTGACCGCCACCCAGCGCACGGGGCGGTCCAGGTCACCGCCGGCCAGCAGCCGGAGGCGGAGCGCCTCCAGCGCCACCACCCTGCGCAACGTCGGCGCCACCAAGTCCCCTCGTCCATTACGGGCTTGTGCATTACGGCCAAGCCGATGCGGGCAATTGTGCCATGACGGAGCATCGGCAGGTTGGAGCGCCCGCCGTACCGTCGAAGGCATGAGCACTGCCACCAGCGGCGGCCCGAGCCTCCCTCAAGAACGCCGCCTCGTCACCGAGATCCCCGGCCCCCGCTCCCGGGAGCTGTTCGCGCGCAAGCAGTCCGCCGTGCCGCCGGGCATCGGCACCACGCTGCCGGTCTTCGTGACCCAGGCGGGTGGCGGGGTGGTGGTGGACGCCGACGGCAACTCGCTCATCGACTTCGGCTCCGGCATCGCGGTGACCAGCGTGGGCAACGCCGCGCCGCACGTGGTGGAGCGGGTGCGCCGGCAGGTCGGCGAGTTCACCCACACGTGCTTCATGGTCACGCCGTACGAGTCGTACGTGCGGGTCTGCGAGAAGCTGAACGCGATCACGCCGGGCGACCACGAGAAGCGCACCTTCCTGGTGAACAGCGGCGCCGAGGCGGTGGAGAACGCGGTCAAGGTGGCGCGGCACGCCACCGGGCGGCAGGCGGTGGTGGTGTTCGACCACGGCTACCACGGGCGCACGCTGCTGACCATGTCGCTGACCGCCAAGAACATGCCGTACAAGCACCGGTTCGGGCCGTTCGCGCCGGAAGTGTACCGGGTGCCGCTGGCCTACCCGTTCCGCTGGCCGACCGGGCCTGAGAACTGCGCGGAGGAGGCGGCCGCGCAGGCCATCGACATGATCAACAAGCAGATCGGGGCGGAGAACGTGGCCGCCGTGGTGATCGAGCCGATCGCGGGCGAGGGCGGCTTCATCGTGCCCGCCCGGGGGTTCCTGCCCCGGGTGCTGGAGTTCTGCCGGGCCAACGGCATCGTGTTCGTGGCCGATGAGGTGCAGACCGGCTTCGCCCGTACGGGGGCGATGTTCGCCTGTGAGGACGAGGGCATCGTGCCCGACATCATCACCACGGCCAAGGGCATCGCGGGCGGCCTGCCGCTGGCGGCGGTGACCGGCCGGGCCGAACTGCTGGACGCGGTACACGTGGGCGGGCTCGGCGGCACCTACGGCGGCAACCCGCTGGCCTGCGAGGCGGCGCTGGGCGTGCTGGAGACCATCGAGGAGGAGGACCTGGTGGCCCGGGCCTCCCGGATCGGGGAGCTGATGCTGCCCCGGCTGCACGCGCTGCGGGAGCGCTACCCCGTCGTCGGGGACGTGCGCGGGCGAGGGGCGATGACCGCGATCGAGCTGGTGGTGCCGGGGACCAGGGAGCCCAATCCGGCCGCCGCCGCGGAGATCGCCAAGCGCTGCCACGCGGAAGGTCTGGTGGTGCTCACCGCCGGGACCTACGGCAACGTGCTGCGGTTCCTGCCGCCGCTGGTCATCCCCGAGCACCTGATCGACGAAGGCCTGACAATCCTGGAGAAGGCCATCGAGAGCCACTGATCCGTTCTATCCCTCCCAAATAGGACACCCGGCTTGTTGCCGGGTGTCCGTTTTGTCGTTATACGAGATCCGGCATGCCCGTCATTTAACCGCTGCTTGACACCGTGCTAGTCGATCACGCCACGTAATCGCGTTATAACGGTTCCGGTACACGAGCGAAGGGATGGCCGCGAATGGACCGGGAAGCAGGCAGGCCATGTTGACATTCGATCCGGTCGGGCTCACCTCAACACAGCGGGACGGCGACGCCTGTGTCGTCTGCCACAAGAAATGGCCCCGGCCCCGCGTCCGGGTCGGCTGCCTCCCCAACTCCGCCCCCGTGATGGCGTGCGACGACTGCGCCGAAGCCCTCCTGCCGTCCAAGGACAACTCCGTGCCGGTTCCCCGCCACTCACGCGCCTTCTCGTAGCCGGTTCACCGGTTTACCTGGCACAGGAAAGGGTCCCGCCCGGGCGGGACCCTACCGGGGGTGTTTCCGGGATTATCAGGAAGGCATGAACCGGACGGACTTCACCGTCATCTGGCGGCCGACCCAGCGCTCGCCGGGGATGAGCGTGGCGTGCATGCCGCCGCTACAGGAAGAGCCCCGGTACAGCATGGCCTTGTAGTCGGTCTTGTTCCGGATCAGGGAGGCGTCTCCCTGCAGGTCGTAGCATCGCCGGCCGGACGGGTCGTTGATCGTGATCCAGCTGCTCGCGGAGGCGTCGCGGTAGTGGAACGTCTTGGATTCTGCGTGGGCGGGGGTGACGACGAAGGTGCTGGTGAGAATGAGTGCGCCTACTGCCGAGAGTGCATTCATGTGCATTTTTATGCACCACCCTCCAACTAGTTGGTCCCTTTCACCATCCACAATAACAGCCGCCGGACAATTCCCACTTCGAACTAATGGCAAATCTCTAATCGAGCGGCGGATTGTGGAGATTTAATGACCGCGAAGTTTGGCCGCGAAAAACACCGTATCCATCGCAGGAATTACCGCCGCCCACCGGGCCCTGACCGCGCACGCTCCACGGATCACCGATCACGCACGCTGCGTCGGATCGCTGACCGCGCACGCTCCACGGATCACCGATCGCGCACGCTGCGTCGGGTCACCGATCACGCGTGCTTCACGGATCACCGATCGCGCACGCTGCGTCGGGTCACTGATCGCGCATGCTCCACGGGGAGCCGTACTCGTTGAGCAGTTCCAGGAACGGGACCGAGTCGAACGCCTCCGGGCCGAGCACGCCGGTGCCGCGCCAGGCGCCGTTGGCCACCAGTTCCAGGGCGACCACCGGGTGGACCGCGGTCTGCCAGACGACGGCCTGGCAGCCGTACTCGCGCATCGACCACTCGTTGTCGACCACGTGGTAGAGGTAGACCTCACGCGGCGAGCCGTCCTTGCCGAGGCCCTTCACCCAGGTGCCGGCGCAGGTCTTGCCGGTCATCCGGTCACCCAAAGTGGACGGGTCGGGCAGGCTGGCCGCCACCACGTCGCGCGGGGAGATCTCCACGCCCTTCACGCGCAGCGTATCGGTGGAGTCCAGGCCCAGCTTGCGCAGGGTCTTGAGGACGTCGATGAACTCCTCGCCGAGGCCGTACTTGAAGGTCACCCGCTTGGTGTCCACCCAGCGGGGCATCAGCAGGACCTCCTCGTGCTCCACGTTGACGCACTCCACCGGCCCGATACCCTCGGGGAAGTCGAAGACCTCCGGCTCGCTGAACGGCTCGGTGGTGTGCCAGTCGCCGTTCTCCCAGATGATGGGCGGGTTGAGGCACTCCTCGATGGTGGTCCAGATGGAGAAGGTGGGCGCGAAGTCGTACCCGTCCACGGTGAGGTTCCCACCATCCCGGACGCCGATCTCGTCGATGCTCTGGAACAGGTGGTCGGCCGCGTACCGGGCGAACACGTCGGCCAGCCCCGGTTCCACGCCCATCCCGACCAGCGCCAGCCGATCGTGGGCCCGCCACTCCTCGGCCATCGCGAACTGCTCGTCCCCGAGCTTCACCCCCGGCACCTCGTACGGCCGGGCCGGGTGCTTCACCGACAACGACATGGCCATGTCCAGATAGTGCGCCCCCGCCTTCAGCGCGGCCCGGAACAGGGACATGTCGAACCGGGGATCCACGGCGTTGAGCAGCACATCACACCGGTGCTCCCGCAGCGCCGCCACCACCGCCGTGTCATCGGAGGCGTCCAGCGCGATGGCGCTGAACCGCGCATCCCCCACCTTGTCCACCACCGCCGCAGCCCGGTTCCGGTCGTAGTCGGCCACCACGATGTGCTCAAAAAACGTCCGGCGGGCAGCGATCGGCACCACGGCAGAGCCCACGCCACCTGCGCCAACAAGCAGGATTCGCATGCCGACGACGGTACCAGTTGACTGACTGACCATTCAACAAAGAAGCCAAATCCGACTGGTCATTCAATCAACGAAATCCGCAGACCCGCCCGGTGGCAACAAGGCGGACCTTTCAGGCGGCGTCAGCCGATCACCCGCTGAGCCACCCATTGGGCCGGGGTGGTGGGCCCGGACAGTGGCGGGCCCGGACGGTAGGGGCCCGGGCAGTGGAGGCCCGGGCAGTGGCCCAAGCGATGGAGGCCCAAGCGATGGAGGCCCAAGCGATGGAGGCCCAAGCGATGGAGGCCCAAGCGATGGCACACCCGAGCGATGGCACACCCGAGCGATGGCACACCCGAGCGATGGAAGACCTAGGCGGCGGACCCGGGCGATGGCGAACCTAGGTGGCGGCGGGCCCGGGTGGTGGCGGGCCCGGGTGGTGGCGTCAGCTGGTTAGCCGGGCCCAGTGGGCCACCCATTGGGCGTAGCTGGCGCAGGGGTCGTCGCGGCGGGAGCAGTCCTCGGTGGGATAGCTCGCGAAGACGAGGTTCTTGAAGGCCTTGGTGGTGCCGACGCTGTAGACCGAGCAGATGTGGCGGGTCCGGGGATAGGCGGTCGCGTCCTCCAGCTTGCTCGGGTCGGGTTCCAGTGGGGGGGCCTTGCATGCCTTGGGGTTGGCGGGGGCCAGGCCGTTCCAAGCACTGGCCGCACGCTGCACCCGAGGGCTGACGGCCCAGGCCAGCCACTGGTAGGCACAGGTCGGATGGGCCGCCTCGGCCGACAACAGCCAGGAGTCGAGCGTCCCGGTGACCCGCCGTTCCGGCAGTGCCTTCACCGGCTTGCCCGCCTGCCGAAGCGCGTCCAGCAGGTACGGCGTACCCTGAGCCAGCCGCGCCGACCCCGTCGCGAACGCCGAGGCCACCTGGAACGGATCCCGCCAGAAGACCCGCTCGGCCGACTCGCGCTCCCGCTCCAGCACCGCCACGGCGGCGTCCAGCTCATCGGTGGTCAACTGGTACGGATCCGACGCGTCCTGCCGGAGCGCGACGTCCGCGATACTCAACGGGGTGTCTTTGATCAGCACCGGCCCGGCGTCCGCGTACAGGGCCTCGGCCTTCCGCGGCTTCACCTTGCCGGAGTCGTACAGAAGCAGGCTCCTGTCCCAGAGGTACGGCACACCGTAGGTTCCCGCGACGTCGCGGAGCCGTTTGGGAATATCGCCGTACCCAGTCACCCGCTCGGTGTCGATGGCGGTCACCCGCTGCTCCGCCACCAGCAACCCGGCCAGATCCGGCGGCCCCGCGATCACGTCAAAAGCACCCGGATCCAGCGCCTCGCTCTGGTCAGTCCCCGGCGCGAACGCGAACGGCCGATAGGTCACCTTGCACCCGGTATCGGCCTCGAACCGCGCCACCCAGTTGACCTGCGGATCGGTACCGCCCCACTCAACCTGCCCACGCGGCGCGAGCACAACCACCGCCCCTTCCCCGGCCCCCGACGCACTCGGCGAAGGAGACGGCGTCGGCGAAGGAGACGGTGACGGCGACACCGACTTGGCCGCAGCCTTGGACTCTGACGGCGAAGGCGACGGCCGCCCCGCCTGACCCGCCACGGCCTGCCCGCAACCAGCAGCGACCAGCGCCACCACCCCAACCGCGGCCACCAGACGCACACGCCGAGACACCCGAGCACTCCCCTCGACGACGGCCCGATGACAGACCCTCCGAGCCTACTCGCGCCAAGCAGACCCCCTGCCCCACCCACAAGCCACAGGAACCGGTAGCGCTGGAACCGCCCCCTCCTCCATCCCGCAGCCAAGAGCCACAGAACCATGGGGTGCACCGGTCCCCCTCCTCCATCCCGCAGCCAAGAGCCGCGGGCCCATCGTGGTGGGCGGGGATCCTCCGCATAAGCCGCGGAACCCAGTGGGTGGGTGGGAGTTCCCCGGCAATCAACCTCCCCGTGCCAGGAGCGGCACCCAACCACCCCGGCGGAAGCCGGGCCCGGACCCGGAGGGTCAAATCGGTGGACACGGCAATCAACCTCCCCGCGCGAGGAGCGGCACCCAACCACCCCGGCGGAAGCCGGGCCCGGACCCGGAGGGTCAAATCGGTGGACACGGCAATCAACCTCCCCGCGCGAGGAGCGGCACCCAACCACCCCGGCGGAAGCCGGGCCCGG
>NZ_JAHCST010000017.1:0-17472 GCF_018476525.1 Acrocarpospora catenulata | reverse complement strand
ACCCGGAGGGTCAAATGGGTGGGTGGGCGGGAGTACCACGGCAATCAATCCCTAATATGCAGGGCGGCAGCCGACCCTCGCGGCGGCAGCCGGGTCCGACTGAAGGTCCGGCAAGGGGCGTGAGTCAGCCTCCTCACCTATCCCAGGGCCGGTAGGGCTAGTCGACTCCTCACCCATCCCCCGCCAAGGGGTCGCAGGGGCTGTGAGGGCTAGGTCTTTGGGCTGAGTGGGGATCGGTCGAAACTCGGAGGCGGATTGTCGGTGGGGGTCCGTACAGTCGTCGGCATGACCGCGCAGTTGTCCCCGTCCCCGTC
The DNA here is from genome assembly GCF_018476525.1 of Acrocarpospora catenulata. Classification (GTDB taxonomy): domain Bacteria; phylum Actinomycetota; class Actinomycetes; order Streptosporangiales; family Streptosporangiaceae; genus Acrocarpospora; species Acrocarpospora catenulata. Next base: position 17,158 of record NZ_JAHCST010000017.1, on the reverse strand, counting down.
CGTTGCTCCGCCGTCCGGGCTCGACCGCAGGTCGGTCGCGATTCTGGTGCTCGCCTGTGTCGGGCAGTTCATGGTCGTGCTCGACGTGTCGATCGTCAACGTCGCCCTGCCGGCGATGCGCGAGGAGCTCGGTTTCACGGAGACGGGCCTGCAGTGGGTGGTCAACGGGTATGCGCTGGCCTTCGCGGGACTGCTGTTGCTCGGCGGCCGCGCGGCCGACATCTATGGGCAGAAGCGGGTGTTCGTCGCAGGGGTCGCCCTGTTCTCGCTGGCCAGCCTGCTGGGGGGCGTGGCCACCAACCCGGCCCTACTGATCGCGGCGCGGGCGGTGCAGGGCCTGGGCGCGGCCGTGCTGGCTCCGACCACGCTGACCATTCTGACCACCACGTTCACCGAAGGCCCGGCCCGGACCAAGGCGATCGCCAGCTGGACGGCAGTCGGCGCCGCCGGTGGTGCGGCCGGAGGCATTCTCGGGGGCCTGCTCACCGAGTACCTGTCCTGGCGCTGGATCCTGCTGATCAATGTCCCGATCGGCGTGGCCATCGTGATCACCGCGATCCTGGTGGTCGGCCCCGACCATCCCGAGCGCGCGCACCGGCTGGACGTGCTGGGCGCGATCCTGGTCACGGCCGGTATCACCGCCGTCGCCTACGGGACCGTGCAGACGCACGAGCACGGCTGGCTCGCCCCCCAGACCCTGATCCCGCTGGCCGTGGACACCGTCCTGCTGGCCGTGTTCCTGCTGGTGGAGGCGCGCACCCGGCGCCCGCTGGTGCCGCTGGCCCTGCTCCGCGAACGCTCGGTGGCGGGGAGCAGCCTGGTGATGTTCCTGATGGGCAGCATCTTCTTCGCGATGTGGTACTTCCTCTCCCTGCACATGCAGGGCGACCTGAACTACACCCCGCTCCAGGCCGGGATGGGCTTCCTGCCCCACGCGCTCACTCTGATCGTGTCGTCGCGGATCGCCCCCGCGCTGCTGCGCCGCATGGGCAACCGCACCCTGATCGTGACCGGCGCGCTGATCGGCATGGCCGGCCTGATCTGGCAGGCCCAGATGGCCTCCGGCTACGTGCTCGGCATCCTCCTTCCCGGCCTGTTCATGTGCCTGGGCGTCGGCATCTCCTTCACCCCGATCGCGCTCATCGGCACCGCCGGGATCGATCGCTCGGACTCCGGCCTGGTCTCCGGCCTGCTCACCGCCTCCCGTCAGGTGGGCGGCTCACTCGGCCTGGCCGTGCTGGCCACGGTAGCGATCAGCCGCCCCACCCCCACACAGGGCTACAGCGTCGCCTTCCTGATCGGCGCGGGCCTGATGGTGGTCACCATCGCCGTAGTGGCCATCGTCCTCCCCCGCCCCAAAACAGAACCCGATATCGCCCAACAGGCCGCGTAACCGCCATCCCGAAACCGGCCCAGAACGCCCCCCACAACCGAGACAACAACAAGAACAACCGCGAGCACCACCACCATCTGGGGATACGCGGTACCCGAGATGATCAGGGCGAGTTCATCGCGGTGGTCTGGGTGGCCGCCCGGCTGGGCGTCCCCGACCGGGCCGAGGCGTACGAGCGGATCGCCCCGTACGCCGAAAGGCGGGTGGTGATGGGCACGGGCATCACCCACCAGGTGCCGGCCGAGTCGATGGGCGATCGGGCCCGCGCGCTCGACCACGCCGAGCGGGCGCACGCCCTGCACCGGAAACTGGGGCTGGAGTACTGGTCGGCCAGGAGCGCGGAGCTCCTGGCCGACCTCAGGGACTAACGGTTGGTGGGGAACCCCAGGTTCACGCCGCCGTGGGAGGGGTCCAGCCAGCGGCTGGTGACGACCTTGCCCCGGGTGTAGAAGTGCACGCCCTCGGTGCCGTGCACGTGGGTGTCACCGAAGAGGGACGCCTTCCACCCGCCGAAGCTGTAGAAGGCCATCGGCACCGGGATCGGCACGTTGATGCCGACCATGCCGACCTCCACCTCGTTCTGGAACCGCCGCGCGGCCCCGCCGTCGTTGGTGAAGATGGCGGTGCCGTTGCCGTACTCGCCGCCGTTGATGAGGTCGAGCCCCTCCTCGTACGAGCCGACCCTGACGATGGCGAGCACCGGCCCGAAGATCTCCTCCCGGTGGGTACGGGACCCGGCGGGGACGTGGTCGAGCACGGTGGGCCCGAGCCAGAAGCCGTCGCCCGCCGGCAGGTTGTCCCGGCCGTCCACGACGATCTTGCCTTCGCCCAGCTCCAGGTAGGAGGCGACCTTGTTCCGGTGTTCCCGGGTGACCAGGGCGCCCATCTCGGAGGCCGGGTCGTCGCCGGGCCCGACCTTGATGGCCCGGGTCCGTTCGGCGATCTTCTCGACCAGCTGGTCGCCGATCGGGTCCACGGCGAGCACCACCGAGATGGCCATGCAGCGCTCCCCGGCCGAGCCGAACCCGGCCGAGACGGCGGAGTCGGCGACCAGGTCCAGGTCGGCGTCGGGCAGCACCAGCATGTGGTTCTTGGCTCCGCCCAGGGCCTGCACCCGCTTGCCGCCCGCGGTGCCGGTCTCGTAGACGTACCGGGCGATGGGGGTGGAGCCGACGAAGCTGACCGCCTTCACGTCCGGGTGGGCGAGCAGGCGGTCCACGGCCACCTTGTCGCCCTGGACCACGTTGAACACCCCGTCCGGCAGGCCCGCCCGCCGCCAGAGGTCGGCGATGAGCAGGGAGGCCGACGGGTCCTTCTCCGACGGTTTGAGGACGAAGGTGTTGCCGCAGGCGATGGCGATGGGGAACATCCACATCGGCACCATGGCCGGGAAGTTGAACGGGGTGATCCCGGCAACCACGCCGAGCGGCTGGCGCAGCGCGTAGGAGTCCACGTTGGTGGAGACGTTCTCCGAGAAGCCGCCCTTGAGCAGATGCGGGATGCCGCAGGCGAACTCCACGACCTCCAGGCCGCGGGCCACCTCGCCGAGCGCGTCGGCGTGCACCTTGCCGTGCTCGGCGCTGATCAGCCTGGCCAGCTCGTCCTTGTGCGCGGCGGCCAGCTCGCGGAAGCGGAAGAGCACCTGGGCGCGTTTGACCAGCGAGGCGTCCCGCCAGGCGGGGAAGGCGGCGCGGGCGGCGGCCACCGCCCTGTCCACCTGGGCGACGTCGGCCAGCAGGACGCGGTTGCTCTCCTGACCGGTGGCGGGGTTGTAGACGGGGGCGGTGCGCTCCCCGTCCTCGACCCTGGCGCCGTCGATCCAGTGCCCGATCATGCGTTCACCGTCTCCAGGGCGGTGAGCAGGATGCCGAGGCCTTCCCTGGCCTCGTCCTCGGTGAGGGTGAGCGGGGGCGCCATGCGCAGGGTGTTGCCGTACAGGCCGCCCTTGCCGGCCAGCAGGCCGAGCTTCTTGGTCTCCTCCATGAACCGGGTGGCCAGTTCGGGGGACGGCGCGCCGGTGGCGGGGTCGACGAGTTCGAGCGCGAACATCAGGCCCTTGCCGCGTACGTCGCCGACGATGGGCAGCCGGGGGGCGGCCTCGCGCAGGCCGTCCAGCAGGATGGCGCCGACGCGGGCCGCGTTGGCCTGCAGGTCGTGGTCAAGCACGTAGTCCAGGGTGGCGTTGGCGGCGGCCATGGAGATGGGGTTGCCGCCGAAGGTGGCCAGGCCGACCGCGTGCAGGCCGTCCATCAGGTCACCCCTGGCGACCACGCCGCCGACCGCGAACCCGTTCCCGAGGCCCTTGGCGAAGGTCATCATGTCGGGCGTCACCCCATGGTTCTGGATGCCCCAGAAGGCCGAGCCGGTACGGCCCCAGCCGGTCTGCACCTCATCGGAGATGAACAGGATCCCTTGCTCGGCCAGCACCTCCTGGTAGGCGGCGAACAGCCCGTCGGGCGCCATGGTGAACCCGCCGACGCCCTGGATCGGCTCGGCGATCAGCGCCGCGACGTCCCCGCCCACCCCGGTGGCCAGCACGTGCCGCAGGTCCTCCACGCAGGCGGCGATGTAGTCGGCGTCGGACAGGTTGCGGAACTGCCGCAGCTGCCGGTCGGCGCCGTGCAGGAAGTGCACGTTGAGCGGGGAGAGCGAGTTGTTCTTCCAGCTGCGGTTGCTGGTGACGGCGAGGGCGCCGAAGGAGCGGCCGTGGTAGCTCTGCCGCATGGCCAGCACCTGGTCGGTCTTGCGCGCGTAGGTGGCCAGCAGCAGCGCGGTCTCGTTGGCCTCGGTGCCGGAGTTGGTGAAGAAGACCTTGGCGTCGGGGATGCCGGAGAGCCGGGCGATCTTCTCCGCGAGCTCCACCTGCCCGCGGAGAAGGTACACCGTCGAGGTGTGCACGACGCCGGTGGCGAGCTGCCGTTCCACGGCCTCCCGCACCTCGGCCACGTCGTACCCGATCATGTTGGTCAGGATGCCGGCGAAGAAGTCGAGGTAGCTCTTCCCCGCGGCGTCGACGACGCGGTTGCCCTTGCCGCTGACGATCTCGATGGGCTCTTGGTAGTACAGGGCCAGCCAGTTGGGCATCACCGCACGATGGCGGGCAAGAAGGTCCGACATGCCTTGAGTATCCCGGCTGAGGCAGACCACTCCTACCATTCAATATGTCGGGATAGGCGAAAAATCAATTACACAGTGACTAGCTGTCGTTTGCGGGGCAGTACGGCCAGCGCCACCGCGGCGGCGGCCAGCGCGAACCCGGCGCCGACCGCGGAACCCATGGACATGGCCGACAGGAACGCCTCCTTGCCCGCCAGAGCCAGCGCCGGATCGCCGCTGTCCAGGGCCACATTGACCGACTTCCTGGCCGCCTCGGGGGCCCACTCGGGCATCGCCGTGGTGTAGGCGGCGGCCAGCACGCTGCCCAGCACCGCGATCGACAGCGCCATACCAACCTGCTGCACGGTGTCGTTCAGCGCCGACCCGACCCCGGCGTGCTCGGGCGGCACCGCTCCCATCAGGGTCGCGTACGCCGCAGGCCCGGCCAGACCGCCACCGATGCCCATCACCACCAGGCTGGCCACCAGCACCCCGTACCCATCCGAACTGTCCAGCGTGGCCAGCACCGCGAACCCTCCGGCCAGTACGGCCAGCCCGAGCGAGATCAGCACGCGGTTGCTCACCCGCTTGCCCAGCCCGGCCCCGACCCCGTTGAACACCATGGCGGCGAACACATAGGGCAACAGCGCCACACCGGCCTGCAGCGCGTCGTACCCGAGCACGAACTGCAGGTACTGGGTGAGCGCCAGCATCAGCGCCCCCGTGCCGAAGGACAGCAGCACGATCGAGAAGCAGGCGCCGCTGAACGAACGGTCCCGGAACATGCCGAGCGGCAGCATCGGGTGCGGGGCGCGCCGCTCCCAGAACACGAACCCGCCGAGGCCGAAGATCGCCGCAGCGACCATCCAGAGGTTCCAGCCGTGGACGGGGTAGGTGATGACTGCCCAGACCAGGGCGCTCATCCCGATGACCGACAACACCACCCCGAGGGGGTCGAACTTCCGGGCGGCGCCGAAGGATTCCGGCATCAGGACCAGCGCGGCGACGATGGCCAGCGCGGCAACCGGGATGTTGAGCAGGAAGACCGAGCCCCAGTAGAAGTTCCGGAGCAGGAAGCCGCCGATGGTCGGCCCGGCGATGACGCCGACCATGGCCACCGAACCCCAGGCGGCGAACGCCTTCCGGCGTTCCTCCTCGTCGAAGACGGTGATCAGGATGGAGAGCGTGGAGGGCATCACCACCGAGCCGCCGACGCCCATCAGCGCGCGGGCGCCGATCAGCTGCCAGGGTTCGGTGGCGAGCATGGCCAGCGCGGAGGCGCCGCCGAAGAGGGCGAGCCCGACGACCAGGGCGCGGCGCCTGCCGTACCGGTCGGAGAGGGAGCCCGCGGTGAGCAGGAGGCCGGCGAAGACCAGGATGTAGGAGTCGATGATCCACTGGATGTCGGCGGGGGTGGCGCCCAGGTCGCGCATGAGCGCGGGGATCGCCAGGTTCAGCACGGTGTTGTCCACGACAAGCACCAGCAGGCTCAGGCACAGGACAACGAGAATCCACCAGCGACGGGGGTCTCGTACAGTGTTCGAGGTCACTCGCACACTGTACGACTGCCTCGTACAGTGTGCGAGCGAATATCGTGAAGGGGTGCCACCCAAGGAGTTCACCTCGGTCTGGGCCCGCGAACCCCGTGGTCAGCGGGAGCAGGGGCTGAGCCGGGACCAGATCGTCCGCGCCGCCATGGAGATCCTCGACGCCGAGGGGCTGGAGGCGCTGAGCATGCGCAAGCTGGGCGCCCGGCTGGGAGCGGGGGCCACCAGCTTGTACTGGCATGTGGCCACCAAGGACGAACTGCTCGAACTGGCCATGGACCAGGCGTGGGGCGAGATCCAGCTGGATCCGGAGAAGTCGTGGCGGGAGACCGCGAGCGACTACTCCTACGGCCTGCGGGGCACGATGCTCCACCATCTCTGGCTGGGCTCGTTGCTGGGCGGGATGCCCAGCATCGGCCCGCAGGCCCTGCGCGCGTCGGCCACGCTGCTCAACGCCTTCCAGCGCGGCGGCTTCGAGGGCATGGAGATCGATTTCGCGGTGAACTCCGTGATCTCGTACACGCTGGGCGCGACGCTGCCGGAGATCGCCTGGCGGACCATGGTGTTCCGGTCAGGAAGCACCGAAGAGGAGCAGGTGGAGGCGATGACTCCGATCATCGAGGCGGCCACCGCGCACACGCCGGAGCTGCGGGAGCGGCACCGGGAGTACATGTCCGGCTCCTACGATCCGGCGGTCGCCCGGAACCTCGCCTTCGACTACGGCCTGGTGGCGCTGCTCGACGGCCTGGCGGCCCGGCTCCTCCAGCCCGACCGTCCCGGATCGCGTACGGCCCAGAGCAGCGCGGTCACCCCTGCCGAGAGCACCGCCGCCCAGCCCACGTGAGCGCTCGCCCAATCGGTGGTCTTGAGGCTGAGCAGGTTCCAGTCCTCGGGCACCGCCAGCATGGCCAGCGCGATCAGCACCATGCCCGGCATCGCGAGCACGCCCGGCTCGGGTCCGCCCCGCCCCCGGCCGAGCAGCGCCGTGAGCGCGAGTCCCGCGGCCAGCAGCGCGGCGAACTCCATGCTGAGCCACAACACCCACACACCGGGCAGCCGCCCCCCTTCCACCAGCAGTGCGACAATCCACACCGGCAGGGTGGCCAGCAGCGCCGCTCCCGCCCGGGTCCAGGTCCGGACCCACAGCGGAGTCGGAACCGGCGCGATCAGCTCGGCCGCGGCGTCGTCCAGGAAGAACAGCGCCCCCATCGCCAGCGCCAGCGCGATCGCGCGTAGCGACCAGACACCCCCCTTCCAGCCCTCGGTCGGCCAGATCAGCACCACCACCACGATCACGACCGCCCCGGCCAGCGGCTGCCACCGAAGCAGTCGCGGCGCCAGCCCCGCCAGCGACCTCAGCCCACGCCGCCTCACGGGAGTTGCGCCCATCCCGCGACCACGGCCAGGACCAGCGTCAGCGCCCCCGCGCCCAGCCAGAACCATCGGCGCGGCGAGTCGCGCAGCATCGCGAGCGCGCCCGCCCCCAGGCACAGCGCCAGCAGATAGACCGCGTGCCAGTCGGTGTTCCCGGGATGGAACCCCTTCGCCGCCCGGTACGGCCACTGCCCCCAGATCGGCAGCTCCGCGTAGAAGCCGAGCAGATGCCGCCCGGTCGCCTCGTCCCCGATGTTGTTGTAGAGGATCAACGCCACCATCACCAGCATGGACGACCCCCGCCATGGCAGCCAACGCGCCGAGGCGACCCCGAGCACCCCCGCGCCGAGCACGCACAGCGGCCCCGACGCCAGCTCGAAGATGGTGGGGGGACGCTCAAGCGGGACCTCCCACACCGCGTATCCGGCGCACAGCATCGCCTGCACCAGACAGGCCACCAGGAAGGGGCCGAGAGCGGCCAGACAGGAGGCCGCCGTCCGCCTCGTCCGGGAGGTCGGGAGCACGCCGAGCAACTCGTCGCCGCCGGCCCGCCGGGACGCGCTCGCGACCAGTTCGGCGGCGAAGAACACCAGCACTCCCAGCCACAGGACCATCCCGTTGGTGATCAGGCTGAACGCGGGCCGCGGCCCCCAGTAGTCACCTACCTCCGTCACCACCGAGAGGGCGAACAGCGCGAATCCCAGCAGCGTCAGCGGATGCCGCAGCAGCCGGCGCGCTTCGGTCAGCGCCAGGACCGGCAGGGCGGACACCTTGTCCTCAAGGTCCTCATGGTCCTCATGGCTCTCAAGAAGCTCGACGATCATGACCCCACCCCCACGGCGGCGTCCCCGAGGAGCAGCAGATACCCGTCCTCGATGGTCGGCTCGACCAACCGCGCGGCGGCCGGCGCCCCGCCGATGTTGCGGAACAGCCCCTCTCCCGTACGCCATGACAGCATCCCGGAACGTTCCGGCGACAACCAGACCTGCCCCTCGGCGACCCTCCGCAACTCCTCGGGCGTGCCCTCGAACGCGCACCGGCCCTGGTCGAGCACCACGACCCGGCCGCACAGCGCGGCCACGTCCTCGGTCTGGTGCGTGGCCAGCAGCACCGTCCTGTTCTCCCCGATCCGGGAGATCAGGTCGCGGAACCGCAACCGCTGCTCCGGATCGAGCCCGGCGGTCGGCTCGTCCAGCAGGACCAACTCCGGCTCCCCCAGGAGCGCCTGGGCGATGCCCACCCGCCGCCGCATTCCCCCGGAAAGCGCCCTGATCCGCTTGCCGCTCACCGCCGCGAGCCCGACCTCGGCGATCACCCGGCGCACCTCGTCATGCCGTTCCCGGCGATCCGTCAACTCCTTCAGGATCGCCACATAGTCCACGAACTCGAAGACGGTGAACGAGCGGTGAAAGCCGGGCTCCTGGGGCAGATATCCGAGCCGCCGCCGGATCGGCAGCCGCTCGGCGGACGGGTCGCGGCCGAGCAGCCGCAGCGTGCCCGAGTCCACGGTAAGCACGGTGGCCAGCATCCGGATCAACGTGGTCTTGCCCGCTCCGTTGGGTCCGAGCAGCCCCGTCACCCCCGGCCCCGTCGTGAAGGACAGACCGTCCAGGGCCCGATACCGGCCATACGATTTGACGACATTGGTGACGACAACGGTGTTCATCATGATTCCTCGGACTGGTAGCGGTCGCGGCGCAGGAACAGCAGGGCCGCCGCGACCAGCGCCACGGCCAGAGCCGTCACCTGGCCGGCCGCGCCGAACATGGCCAGCGGCTGGTCCCTGACCGCGAACACGGAGATTCCGGCCAGCCAGAGCAGGGCCAGCGCCGACCCCGCGTACACGGGGTCGAACCGGCTGGACAGCACCAGCGTGAGCGTGGTGAGAGCGAGCGCGGGCAGCAGCCACGCGACCGCCACCCAGTTGCCGAGGAACGCGAACCCGGCCGCGAACGCCAGCACCGCCGAGGTGACCAGCACCGCCGCCGCCCGCATCAGCATCAGCCGGAAGACTGAATACGGCGCGGCCAGCCCGATCTCGTACGCCGGATCCGCCCCCCGCCCGAACGCCAGCGCCACCCCGGCCACCGGCAGGACCGGCGCCAGCGCGAGAAAGGAGAGCAGCCCCCACCGGTCGTTCACCCCGGCCGCGTACACCGCGAACAGCAGCGAGACGGCGTTGGCGGCCAGCCACGGCCACCGCAGCGAGTACGTCACCCCGAGCAGCCGCGCGGTCGGCTCCTCGATCCGCAGCAGCCGCAGCAGCCGCTCGAAGGGCCCGGGCACCGGCGCGTCCACCACCTCCGCGATCCCCTGCCACAGCCGCTCCAGCCGCTCCGCCGGCACGGCTGCCGCCACCGAGCCCCGGCAGCGCTCGCAGGCGAGCAGATGCGCCTCCACCGAGGCCGCGGTGGTCCCGCCCAGGTCGCCGCCGGCGTACCGGGCGGCCAGGTCATCATCCACATGCCAGTCGCTCATGCAAGTCCCTCTCGCAACGCGGCCTTGGCCCGCATCATCCTGGTCTTCACGGTTCCGGCGGGGATGCCGAGCAGCTTCCCGGCCTCCCGCGTGGTCAGACCGTCCAGCACGGTCGCCTGCACCACGGCTCGCAACTCCGGCGAGAGCCGCCCGAGCGCGTGCCCGAGTTCCCCGTACTCGACCCCGAGCAGCACCTGCTCCTCGGCCGAGATCATCCGCTGCTCGTACGACGGCAACGGCACCGCCGGGCGTCTGCGCACCTGGTCAAGGAGCCGGCGGATGCCGATGCCCCAGATCCACGCGGCCACCTCACCCTTGCCGTTCCACTTGCCCGCGGTGCGCCAGACCGCCAGAAAGGTGTCCTGCACGGCCTCGTCCACGATCATCTGATCCGCGCACCGCCTGGTCAGGCGGAGGATCAACCAGGGCGCGTGCCTGCCGTACAGGATTTCCAGGGCGCGCCGGTCACCTTCGGCGACCGCGCCCAGCAGGCGGGCATCCGGCCACGCCTCGTGCTCGTTCATACCTCCCTGTCGGGTCTCCTCGCGAAACCGGTTCACCCGCTCACCCCGACAGGCAGTACGTGAAGAGAATCCTCGCCCTGCTGCTCGCCCTCACCGCCTGTACGGCCCCGCCCCCAGCCCCCGCCCAGAAGGTCATCATCGACACCGACATGGGGAAGATGAACGACGACGCCCTGGCCACCCTGCTGCTGGCCAGGTCCGGCGTGGAGATCCTCGGCCTGACCGTCGTCGGCGGCAACACCTGGCCGGAGGAAGGCGTCCGGCACGCCCGCGCCCTGCTGGACGGCATCGGCCGCGCCGACATTCCCGTCATCCCGGGCGACACGGCCACCCCCGACCGGCGCCAGGGCTACTCCGGCGCCCTCGACCATCCCCGCCCGGAGCCGTACTCGGCCCCCAAGGCCGCCGAGTTCATCGCCCAGCAGGTCACCGCACATCCCGGTCAGGTCACGATTCTCGCCATCGGCCCCATGACGAACATTGCCAAAGCAGTACAAATCCACCCGGAAATCGTGCCGCTGGTCGCGCAGGTCGTCCACCTGGGCGGCAGCACCGGCGACGACGCCGAGTTCAACTGGTGGTTCGACCCACCCGCCGCCCAGCTCGCGCTCAACGCCGGATTCTCCCGCCTGACCGTCATCCCGGCCGACGTCGTCCAGGAGAACTGGGACCTGGCGGCGGCCGCGACCCTGCTCCGACCGGAGATCATCAAGGGCAGCACGGCCACCGGCCTCAGCGTCGGACCCTTCGGCGAACTGGATCTCCACCCCGGCCCGGCCACCCTGGTGCTCGACCTTGACCTGGATCTCCTCAGTAAAACGGTTCAGGCTGTCAGCTATTGATAAAGCCTCTTTACATTCTGATCCGATAGCCTCGCTGCATGCTCCCCACTGTCGCGGACGTGCTCTCGCTTGACGCTGTCAGGCGTGGCAATCCGCGAGTCGTCGCGGGGGCCGACCGGCTCGACACGCGGGTCCGCTGGGTGCACGTGGGGGAGATCAGCGACCTCGCCCACCTGCTGCGCGGCGGCGAACTCGTGCTCACCACCGGGGTGGCCCTCCCTGCCGAGCCTGACCGGCTCGCCGATTACGTAGCCGACCTCGCCTCGGTCGGCGCCTCCGGGCTCGTGGTCGAACTCGGCCGCCGCTTCGTCCGGGAACTCCCGGGCGCCGTGGTGCGCGCCGCCGAAGACCACGGCCTGCCCCTGGTGACCCTGGCACGGGAGACCCCCTTCGTCCAGATCACCGAGTCCGTGCACGCCCGCATCATCGACATCCAGCTCCAGGAGTTGCGCGCCTCCGAACAGCTGCACGAGGTGTTCACCGAGCTCTCAGTGGAGGGCGCCAGCCCCGCCGCCGTGCTCGGCCAGGTGGCCCGCTTCGCCGGGCGGCCGGTGCTGCTGGAGAACCTGGCCCACCAGGTGCTGGCCTGCGACGCCGCGGGACAGGACACCGGCGCCCTGCTGGCCGGCTGGGAGACCCGCTCCCGCGCCGTCAACACACAGACCCGGACCTCCTACGACAACGCCTCCGGCTGGCTGGTCGCCACGGTCGGCGCGCGCGGCCAGGACTGGGGGCGGCTGATCCTGTTCTGCGACGGCCCGCCCAGCCCGCGCGACATCGTGCTGGCCGAACGAGCCGCCACCACGCTGGCTCTGGGCCGGCTGCTGGAACGCCACCAGGAGTCGCTGGAACGCCAGGCGCACGGCACGATCATCACCGGCATCCTCAGCCACGCCTACGCCGACCCCGACGAGGCCGCCGCCCGGGCCCGCGCGGTCGGCGTGCCGCTCACCGGGCGGAAGCTGATCAGCGTGGTGCTCCGCCCGATCGCCGAGGGCGACACCGCCCTGGACGAGCAGGTCCGCCTCGGCGACCTGGCCGACGCCACCGCCGCGGCCTGCCGGGACGCCCGGCTGCCCGCCCTGGTCGGCGCGCTCGACCAGTCCCGGGTCGGGGTGCTGCTGCCGCTGCCGCCGCGCACCCCCGTGGAAGCCGCGCTCTCCGCCCTCGCCGACCGGCTGCGGGCGGGCTTCGCCGCCCCCTTCGTGCTGGCCGCCGGCTCGCTGGTGGACTCCATCAGGGACGTGCGGCGCAGCTTCCTGGAGGCCGAGCAGGTCGCCGACGTGGCGGTGCGCCAACCTGACGGGCGCCCCTACTACCGGCTGCCCGACCTGCGCCTGCGCGGCCTGCTCCACCTGCTCAGGGACGACGCCCGGCTGCAGACCTTCGCCGAGCGGGAGCTGAGCCCGCTGCTCGCCCACGACGCCCAGCGCAACGGCGACCTGACCCGCATCCTCAGCGTCTACCTGGACTCCGGCCGGAACAAGGCGGTCGCCGCGCAGCGCGCCCACCTGTCCCGGCCCGCCTTCTACGACCGGCTGCGCCGCCTGGAGCGCATCCTGGACACCGACCTCGACGACGTCGAATCCTGCTTGTCACTCCACGTCGCGCTGCTCGCGCTGGAGTCGTTCCGAAGGGAGACCCGGTGAGGGCCCGTGACCACGGCATCGTCATCGGAACCGGCACGCCGGGGCCGTACAACGCGATCACCGACGTGCCCGGCGTGCGGGTCGGCCACACCACGCTGATCAGCGGCGACGGCCCCCGGGTGATCGGCACCGGCCCGATCCGCTCCGGCGTGACCGTGATCCTGCCGCACGGGGACTCGGCCTACGACCATCCCGTGTACGCGGGGCTGCACTGGCTCAACGGCAACGGCGAGATCACCGGCCAGGCGTACATCCACGAGCTCGGCATGCTCGGCTCCCCCATCGCGCTGACCAACACCGCCTCGGTCGGCGTGGTCAGGGACGCGCTGACGAAGATCGAGATCAGCGGCCTGCGCCCGGGCACCCAGGCCTGGTCGCTGCCGGTGGTCGCGGAGTGCTGGGACGGCTCGCTCAGCGACATCGACGGCCAGCACGTCACCGCCGACCACGTGCTGGCGGCGTACGCCAGGGCGGCCTCCGGCCCGGTCCAGGAGGGCGGGGTCGGCGGCGGCACCGGCATGATCTGCCACGGCTTCAAGGGCGGCATCGGCACCGCCTCCCGGGTCGTGGACGGCTACACCGTGGGCGTGCTGGTCCAGGCCAACCACGGCGTACGGGAGCGGCTCACCGTCAACGGCGTCAACGTCGGCCGCCACCTGCCGGAGTCGGCGGCCCCGCACGAGGGCGCCGGGTCGATCATCGGCGTCGTGGCCACCGATGCGCCGCTGCTGCCCCACCAGTGCCGGCGGCTGGCCCAGCGGGCCGGGCTCGGCGTGGCCCGCACCGGCGGCGCCGGGGAGAACTCCAGCGGCGACGGCTTCATCTGCTTCTCCACCGCCAACCGGAACCTGCCCCCCGAGGCGCTGGACATCGTGCCGCCGAAGACCTACCAGGTGACCGCGCTGGCCGACACCTACCTGGACCCGCTCTTCCACGCGGTGATCGAGGCCACCGAGGAGGCCATCGTCAACGTGCTGACCGTCGCGGAGACGATGACCGGGGCCGACGGTCTCACCATCTACGGGCTCGACGGGAAGGAATTGTCCCAACTGCTGGGCTGACAACTCCCCAGGTCACCGCAGTCAGGGGGAAAATCCCCCTCCCAACGTATAAACATTACCCACTCGGCGACTCTCCGTGTGCTCGCCATTACCGAGCGGGCGTGCTTGGCTTCTCCGGTGACCGTAACCGAGCACGAGACCGCCGCCGCTGAGACTCCCGTCCCGGCGCCGGACCCGGCCACCGTGGTCCGCGCCCTCTCCTGCCGCTTTCCCCGCTGGACCATCTGGTGGGGCGAGTCCACCGCCCGCTACTGGGGCATGTCCCGCCGCCCCGATGGCGGCTTCGTGTACGTCGAGGCGGCGTCCGCCCAGGAGTTCGTCCACTGGGCCCGGGACATCGATTCCCGGGCCTCGTAAAGGCGTTCAGGCCCCTTAAAGCGGACATAATCGCGAATTCTCATGCTCTTTGGCGTGTTTCGCTCCCACGAAAGCCTTGATCTCGCCACGATGGTCACTCAAGACCATGATCCGGGCTTAAGGCCCCGAATCGGGAGAGGACCCGCATGAGACGCCGCCTGACCGTCGGAACCGCAGCGATCGCCGTCACCGTAGGCGCCGTGTCAGCCCCAGCCCTCTCCGCGGTGCCCGCCACCGCCGAATCCACCCCCGCCGAGTCCGCGGGAAACTCCGTTCTCGCCGCGGTCCGGCTGAAGCCCAGCGGGCTGCCCACCTCCAACTTCCCGCTGGGCATCCCCGGCATCCCCAAATCGGCTGCCAAGAGCCTCGCGGCCGGCGTGGAGTACATCAGCGTTAAACACGGCACCAGCGAGGACGGCTACACCGTCAGCCTCCTGCAGAACAGCAACGACGCCATGTCCGCCACCACGGCCCAGAACCTGGCGCTGGCCGCCCAGTCGGCCGGCTTCGAGCCCACCGTGGTGCAGTTCACCCGCCCCGCCGTGGCCGACTTCCCCGCCCAGGACTTCTGGATGGTCCGGATCGGCAACTGGACCCTCAAGCAGAAGGACCAAGCCGCCAAGGTGGTCGCCCAGCTCAAGCAGGCGGGCCTCAGCGCCAAGGTGGACTTCCTCGGCGACGACGGCTTCCTCACCTCCGGCCCCTGGTCGATGCGGCTCCTCATCATCGACCCGAAGACCTTCCGCGGCAGCTTCGCCTCCTCGCTCGGCACCAGCACCGCCACGCGCGAGAAGGTGTCCGCGATGGCCAAGGCCGACGGGGCCATGGCTGCCATCAACGGCGGCTTCTTCGACATCCACACCGCCGCCGCCTACCGGGGCGACCCCACCGGCATCTCCGTGGTCGACGGCAAACTGCTCAGCGAAGCCGTGGACGGGCGGACCGCCGTGGTGATGAAGGGCAGGAGCGTGCGCATCACCGAGCTCACCTCCACCATGCTGGCCACCTCCGGCGACGGCTCCACCGCGCCCGTCGGCGGCGTCAACCGGGTGCCGAAGGCCAACGAACTGGTCCTCTACACCGAGGAGTTCGGCGCCAAGACCCCCGCCACCGGCGGCGCCGAGGCGGTGCTGGACGAGACCGGGAAGGTGGTCGGCATCCGCAATGCCGGGGGCAAGGTCACCAAGGGCAAGCGGGTGCTGCACGGGGTCGGCGCCGGGGCCGACTGGCTCTGGGCGCACGCCTGGGAGGGCAAGCAGATCGGCATCAAGACCTCGGTGAAGGACCTGCGCCGGGGCAAGTCCGTGCCGCTCACCCCCGACACCTACATCGTGGGCGGCGGCGTCGGCCTGCTGAAGAACGGCAAGACCTGGATCACCGCGTCCACGGACGGCATGGCCAACATCAACATGATCGTCCGGCGGCACCCGCGCACCCTGGTGGGCGTGGCCAAGAACGGCAAGGTCATCCTGGCCGTGCTGGATGGCCGCGCACCGGGGACCACCGTCGGGGCGTCCTTCCACGAGGCGGCCCGCTTAATGCGCTGGCTGGGCGCGCGGGACGCGATCAACCTGGACGGCGGCGGGTCCAGCGCCATGGTGATCGGCAAGAAGGTGGTCAACAAGCCGTCCGACGGGTCCGAGCGCGCGGTCGGGGACGCCCTGCTGGTCAGGCCGTGATCTTGGCGATCGTGTCGTCGTCGCACTCCGCCCAGAACGTGCCGACCAGGTCTTCCAGGTGGTTGAACGACTCCGCCGCGAACAGCACGTCCTGATATTTCGTGATGTCGTATTCCAAGGTGCCCATGGCGGCGAGATCGAGCGGGCGGATGTCCATACCCCGGAACTCCTCGATCTCGCCGTAGGAGCTGAGGATCCCCGCACCGTACGCCTTCAGCTCCTTGTGCTCGGTCATCACGCCGAACTCCAGGGTGAACCAGAAGACCTTCGAGACGAACTCCAGGGCCTCGTCCGACTCCACCCGCCGGGCCGCCCGGCCCGCCAGGCGGTACAGCTCGGCGAACCGGTCCGAGGCCAGGGTGTTGCCGTGGCCGATCACCTCGTGGATGACGTCGGGCTCGGGTGTGTAGAACGGGACCGAGTGGTGGCGGATGTACTGGGTGGAGTGGAAGAAGCCGTCCGCCAGCACGCCGTAGAACTCGCGGAGCGGGACCAGGCCGGCGGCCGGGAGGTAGCGGAAGCCCGTGAGCGGGGCCAGGAGTTCGCTGACCTCCTCCAGCTGCGGGATGTGGTCGCCCGGCAGGCCCAGTCGTTCCGCGGCGTTCAGGAACTCCTCCACCGCGTAGCGCCGGTGCTTGGCGGCCAGCTCCCGGGTGACCAGCGCCCAGACCTCGTGCTCCTCGTCGGTGTACTCGGCGTGCGGAACCGGGTCGCCCTTGCGGTAGCCGACGGCCAGGGCGGCGATGGCGTTGCGTCTGGCACGGTAGACCGGGTCGGCGAAACCGGGATGACTCGCGGCGAGCTGGACCTCGACGGTGCCATCCTCGTTAGCCGCTACTGGGGCGAAGTACTGACCTTCCTCGAACATCTACAAATGACACCAACTCGGACGGGCGGGCCGCAAGTGTAACAACCAGGGCTGAGCAATCCGTCCAGGTTCCGGGGTGTACGCAGTGAGTTGCTGGACAACTTGCTCAGTGACTTGACGATGCCCGGAAAAGCGAAAAGCCCCAGCCAAACGGCTGGGGCCCTTCGAAAGATTGTCCGGCGGCGTCCTACTCTCCCACACCGTCCCCGGTGCAGTACCATCGGCGCTGGAGGGCTTAACTTCCGGGTTCGGAATGAGACCGGGTGTTTCCCCACCGCTATAACCACCGA
>NZ_JAHCST010000169.1 GCF_018476525.1 Acrocarpospora catenulata | reverse complement strand
CTGATCGAGACCCTGCGGGTCAGTGGCCTGGGACAGGGCTTGTCACAGGCTCTATCCCGATGGCGTAAGCCAAGGTCGGTGCACGACCCCGGAAAGATCATCACCGATCTGGCGGTCGCCCTCGCGCTGGGCGGGGACTGCCTGGCCGACGTGGCGGTGCTGCGCTCCTCGCCGGAACTGTTCGGGCCAGTTGCCTCCGACCCGACGATCTCCCGCCTGGTCGCCACGCTGGCCGAGGCCGGACCGACAGCATTACGCCTGATCCGCGCAGCGCGGGCGGCGGCGCGGGAACAGGTCTGGAAACTGGCGCAAGAACATGCCCCGGGCGCGGGCGGCGCGCTGATCCCGGTGGATCTGGACGCCACCATCGTGATCGCGCATTCGGAGAAGGAATCGGCGGCGCCGACCTGGAAGAAAAGTTTCGGGTTCCATCCGATGACCGCGTTCATCGATCACGGCCCGGGCGGGACCGGCGAAGCCGCGGCGCTGCTGCTCCGCAAAGGCAACGCCGGTGCCAACACCGCCGCCGATCACATCACCGCCGGCCGCCTGGCCCTTAACCAGATCCCCGCGCGCCTGCACAAACACGTTCTCATCCGCACCGATGCCGGGGGCGGCACCCATGAGTTCCTGGACTGGGTGAACGCCCGCCGCCTGAAGTACTCGATCGGCTTCACTCTGACCGAGGACATCTGCGCGGCGATCCTGGCC
>NZ_JAHCST010000168.1 GCF_018476525.1 Acrocarpospora catenulata | reverse complement strand
GTTTTCGACCTTCGGTCGGGGACCCGGCTCCGCCGGGTAGGTGGCTTGCCCGCTCGTGCGGCGTGCTTGATTGCCGTGGTTGCCCCCTCGGCTTCACTGCCACCCTGTTCGACCTTCGGTCGCAGACCCGGCTCCGCCCGGGGGGCTCCCGTGCCCACGTGGGAAGGGTCTTGAGACCGCCGCTATGCCCCAGTGAAACAGGGCGGCTCCCGCGATCCAGCCCCCCGCCCACACCCTGGTTGCCCATGAGGGGAAGGCGACCGGCCGCCACCTGCCCACCGCCGACGACGTGTGGCTTCCGGGCCCATGAAGGAGTGGCTTCCGGGCCCATGAAGGAAAGGCCAGATTGCCATGGCTCTTCCAACCCGACGCTGCCGTGGACGCGACCGCCGGTTTGGGTCCGCCGAGCCAATGATCGAAGGTCAGTGGCTGGGTGAGAGTGTCTGGCAGCTGGTCTATCGCGCGTCGGGGCCGTAGCCGACCTTCCCAGCCAGGGCTGGCAGATCCCTCCCAGGACACCTGGTCAGTCAAAGGTGGGCCAGACCCACCAGGAGGCGTTCACCCACATCCTCACTGTCAAACAGGTGGCTGGGCGGTGTGACCACGGCAATCAGGATTTCCGTGCAAGCGTGACTTCCGTGCACGCGTGAAACGTCCCGCCCGGCGGTAGCCGGGTCTGCGACCGAAGGTCGAAAAAGGGTGGCGTGACGACACGCCGGGCA
>NZ_JAHCST010000167.1 GCF_018476525.1 Acrocarpospora catenulata | reverse complement strand
CCTCGATGTTTCGTGAGTCTGGTCGGGTCGCGTAGCGAGCCGACCAACTGATGCTTTTCAGTTACGGGTCAGCCCGGCGGCCCGACTCTCGCGTCGGGTGAGCGGGGTTCCACGAGCCCGGGCCTGTGCTCCTTCCTGGGGTTGTCGGGACAATCCGGCGGTGTCAGGGTGCGGGCAGCGTTTGCAAGCGGCTGATCGCGGTGGCGATCAGACCGGCCCACCGCCACTGCCGGTCCAGGCGGAGCCGGACCCTTCTGCCACCCCTGACCAGGCGTCCGGCGACCGAGAACAGCCGTAACCGCAGACGCTTGGGTTCCCACCGGCGGGCCGGGCCACCATTGAGGGCCAGTAATTGGGTCCAGGCGGTCAGCTCGCAGGCCAGGGCGACCAGCTCCAGCCAGACCTGGTTGTGGGCGAAGCCGTGCAGCGGCAGGTTGCGCAGCCCGGTGTCCTTGGCGGAGCGGATCCGGTCCTCGCAGCGGGCCCGCCGCCGATGCCGTAATTCCAGATCGGCGAGCTGACCACGGCCGCCACCCGGGCGGGTGCCGGTGACAAAACAGGTGAACCGGTGCCCGTCGATGTCGGTAAAGCGCAGCTGAGCGCCCGGGTGGGGGCGTTCCTTGCGGACGATGACCCGCATCCCCTTCGGCCAGCCGGTCAAATCGAGCAGTCCGGTCAGCTCCGCCACCCACGCCCCGTCCCGGACGCCTCCGTCGGCGTCGTAGGCGACTTCCCACACCTCTGCCGGCA
>NZ_JAHCST010000166.1 GCF_018476525.1 Acrocarpospora catenulata | reverse complement strand
GGGGAGATCCGGCCGGGCACCGAGGTGGGCCGCCTGTCGCCCGCCGGTAAGCAGGTGGTCTCCATGGCGCGGGCGCTGTCGCATGATGCCCGGCTGATCGTGATGGACGAACCCTCGGCGGCGTTGGCGCATGACGAGGTGTCCAATCTGTTCCGGATCATCCGGGAGTTGACCGGTCAGGGGGTGGCGGTCATCTACATCTCTCACCGGCTGGAGGAGATCCGCGAGATCGGCGACCGGGTCACCGTGCTCAAGGACGGCCGCACGGTAGCGGTCGGGTTGCCCGCCCGGACCACGCCGACGGCGACGGTGGTGTCGTTGATGACGGGCCGGAATGTGGAGTATGTCTTCCCGCCCCGCCCCACCGGCGGCTTGGGCGAGGAGGTGCTGCGGGTGGAGAACCTGTCGGTGCCCGGCATGGTGGCCGGTGTGTCCTTCAGCGTGCGGGCGGGGGAGATCGTCGGTTTGGCGGGTCTGGTGGGTTCGGGCCGGTCGGAGATCCTGGAGGCGGTGTACGGGGCGCGTAAGGCCACCGGGACGGTGGTTTTGCGGGGGGAGCCGGTCAAGCTGGGCGACACTTCTCGTTCGGTGCGGTTGGGGATGGGGTTGGCGCCGGAGGAGCGCAAGGCGCAGGGGCTGCTGCTGGATCAGAGTGTGGCCCGCAACATCACCCTGGCCAGTCTGGGCCGTTACTCGCGGCTGGGCTGGCTGAACCGCCGGCAGGAGAACGCCGAGGCCGAACGCCTGGTCAAAGCCCTCGACATCCGCCCGCCGGACCCGAACCGGCCGATCAAGACGTTGTCGGGTGGTAACCAGCAGAAGGCGGTGCTGGGCCGGTGGCTGGTCGGTGAGGG
>NZ_JAHCST010000165.1 GCF_018476525.1 Acrocarpospora catenulata | reverse complement strand
CACCCACCCACCCGTTCTCGACCTTCGGTCGGACCCGGCTCCGCCGGGAGGGTCGGCTGTCGGCTCGGGCATACGTAGGAATTGGTTGCCGTGGGACTCCTATCTGCCCGGCCCGTGGTCGACCTTCGGTCCCGTTCAGGCCCGGCCATCGGACTCGGCTCCGCCGACACGGTCGACTACCGATCGGGCCCACCTCCCGCTGGGACTATTGGCTATCGCCACTCGCACAGGAGAGCTGGTTGCCGTGGAACTCCCACCCACCCCCTTATCGTTTGGCCCACCCACCCTTTGTCGACCTTCGGTCGGACCCGGCTCCGCCGGAGGGTCGGCTGCCGTCCGGGCTATGTAGGAATTGGTTGCCGGGGGACTCCTATCCGCCCAACTCGTGGTCGACCTTTGGGTTCCGTTCAGGCAGGGCCGCCGGACCCGGCTCGACACGGTCGACTACCGCTCGGGTGCGCGGAAAGACTGATTGCCGGGGAGTCTTACCCGATCAGCCTGTTGTTCGGCCTTCGGTCGGAGTGAGGCTCCGCCGGTTGGGTCGACTGGCGCTTCGGTGCGCAGGGGGAGGGCCGCGGCAGGCAGGTCGGGCTTCCGGGTGTTGGTGCGAGAATCCTCCGCCCGGCGGAACTGGGTCGGGGCGGAGGTCGGCAACGGGGTGGGTGGGGTTTCACGGTGACCATTTACCCCGGTGGAGCCGGGTCCGGGGGTCTGGTCTGAGCGGGACCCGAAGCTCGACCACGGGCTGGGCAGATAGGAGTCCCCTGGCAACCCATCCTTCGTAGGCCGGCACGGCAGTCGACCCTCCCGGCGGAGCCGGGTCCGACCGAAGGTCGAGAACGGGTGGGTGGGGCCAAACGGTAAGGGGGTGGGTG
>NZ_JAHCST010000164.1 GCF_018476525.1 Acrocarpospora catenulata | reverse complement strand
GATTGTTTCCAATGAAACGAATGACGGTCAGGAATAGTTCCCTGTCCACATGCGGAAACAAGGATTATTGACTTCATCTGACTGTCATTGTTTTTGACGCTGGAAACATCCGCTCCGATACCCAAAGTGATACTCAGAACCGCGCTATACCTACTCAAGACGTAACCGGGGGCTCCAACGGATCGGATTCATAACCATTCGGCATAACCAAAGCGCAGACACGCCACGTACCACGCCCAGCACCCACTTGCCGAACAAGAGAGCAAGGGAGCGAAGGAGCCCGAGGCGAGCCCTTACCCGACCAACCGGGGAGGAGCGCAGCTCACCCACCCTTTCCCGACACATGGCCGTAGACCGACCCAGCCGGGGGCCGCTCGATGAGACGCTCCCGTGCATGGCCACAGACGAAACGGGCGACATCACTCCCACCGCTCCGGACGACCCCCCCGTCCCTAGAGCGACAAGCGAGAGCCTGCGCCTGATACGGCAGGCGATCGATGCCTGGCGGGAATGCGGCCGTCTTCCCAAAGCTTCCCGTTGGGCTTGACCAGCGCAAACGACCTACCGTCCCTCGGTAACATGGGTTACCGGGGGAATGGACCAATGCGGATCATGCCAATCGTCGTGGCGCTCGTGGTACTCGTGGCCCTGGTGATCATCGCCAGACTCGCCTACATGATCGCCGTCGATCTGCTGGAGGCACCCTAGCCGCCCAGCCTCGCCTAAGCACGCTCGCGGGCGACCCTTCAGAGCTGACAGCCGGTCCGGTCGGTTGCCGAATTGTTCTTATATGAGTCAAGGTGCGCCGTGCGGCGCACCGGTTCGCGAGGAGGTGAAAGACCTTCTCCCCCAAACTGTCGCAGCAGGGCGGGGAAGCTGAGGGCAGCCTGAACCGGGTGG
>NZ_JAHCST010000163.1 GCF_018476525.1 Acrocarpospora catenulata | reverse complement strand
GCGTCAATGCCACGACTTCGGCGGTGTACTTGAGCCCCGCTACATTATCGGCGCGGAATCACTTGACCAGTGAGCTATTACGCACTCTTTCAAGGATGGCTGCTTCTAAGCCAACCTCCTGGTTGTCTCTGCGACTCCACATCCTTTCCCACTTAGCACACGCTTAGGGGCCTTAGTCGGCGATCTGGGCTGTTTCCCTCTCGACTACGAAGCTTATCCCCCGCAGTCTCACTGCCACGCTCTCACTTACCGGCATTCGAAGTTTGGCTGACGTCAGTAACCTTGTCGGGCCCATCGGCCATCCAGCGCCCTACCTCCGGCAAGAAACACGCAACGCTGCACCTAAATGCATTTCGGGGAGAACCAGCTATCACGGAGTTTGATTGGCCTTTCACCCCTACACACAGATCATCCCCCAGGTTTTCAACCCTGGTGGGTTCGGTCCTCCACGCGGTCTTACCCGCGCTTCAACCTGCCCATGCGTAGATCACCCCGCTTCGGGTCCACAGCATGCGACTCAAACGCCCTATTCAGACTCGCTTTCGCTACGGCTACCCCACACGGGTTAACCTCGCCACACACCATAACTCGCAGGCTCATTCTTCAAAAGGCACGCAGTCACATCACAGGCGATCCGAAGACCACCTACGCTCCTACGGCTTGTAGGCACACGGTTTCAGGTACTATTTCACGACCCCTCACCGGGGCGCTTTTCACCTTTCCCTCACGGTACTTGTTCACTATCGGTCACCAGGGAGTATTTAGGCTTACCAGGTGGTCCTGGCAGATTCACACAGGATTCCTCGAGCCCCGTGCTACTTGGGATCCCCTCAAACAGTCAACGAAATTTCGCCTACCGGGCTCTCACCGTCTACGGCCACCCTTCCCAGAGTGTTCGACTATCCCGCTGATTTCTCACTGTCCGGAAGAACGGCAGCTCTTCCAAGAAGGTCCCACAACCCCGCATGCGCAACACCTGCCG
>NZ_JAHCST010000162.1 GCF_018476525.1 Acrocarpospora catenulata | reverse complement strand
CGCCCTGCATGTCGAGCTGGGCACCGAACCGCACCACATGCAACGGCTCAGCCTCGCTACCGGCCGCCAACCGGTCCAACGCCTCATCCCAGGTGGGCAGCACCTCACCCGTGGCAGGGTCCACATAACCCGCCCCGTCCTGCCACACCGGAACGTGCTCCCCGTCGAACCGCACCGTATCCACCGCAGGCCACCACACCTGGTGATAGGTCGCCGCCACCACCCGCCGCAACTCAGCACGCGGCAACGTCCCCCGAATCGCCATATGCAGATGCGGAGCCCGCCGCTTCTGCGGTTCGACCACCGCGAAGTACTGCACGTCGAACCCCGCCACACGGCGCAAGTTCTGAACGAAGCGATCCACCAGCTTGGAGAAGTGAAGAGCGTCCCGAGCCGCCGCCGCATAGTCGTAACGATCCGGATCAACCGGAACCCCGTCCCGAACCTTGCCGTACGACGGAAGCGTGAGCGTGAGGAACATCGACGGCCGGAACGTCCGACCCTCACGGCCCGCGAACGTGCGCCCCAACGTCGAGTCCCGCACCTCACGCTTAGGCAGATCCGGCACATCCTGACGCCGCCGCGTGCTCCGAACCCGACGCGCAGCCCCATCAGCCGACCCCTCACCGGCCGACTCATCACCCGCCGACCCGGACTCACCCGCGTCCCGCCGGACAGGTTGCGCCGCCGCGATCTCCCCGTCCAGTTCGGCAATCGCCGCATCCAGATCCGCCGTGTCCTCACCGGCCGCCGCCGCCTCATCCCGCCAGCCCACCGCCTGAACCCGCAGATCAGCCAGATACCGCCGATACTCGGCAGGGGTCATCAGGTCCCCCGAGACCGGCTCTTGCTCAAGATGCCAGCCTTCCCGGCATTGAGCCCGCCGAAGGTCGCGCACCCGCTTGGCGCACGGCGGACACCAGCTCTCCCGCCAGCTCCCGCACGGCAGGTCGATCACTTCTACGGCACCGGTGACCACATCCT
>NZ_JAHCST010000161.1 GCF_018476525.1 Acrocarpospora catenulata | reverse complement strand
GCGTACAGAAACCACATGCCGTCGCGGTGGATCAGGTCGGATTCGCCTTTGCGGTGCGCGGTGAGCATCTTCAACTGGTCGGGAGAGCCGGTGAACGCCATGTTCCTGAGTCGACCGACCGTGGTCCAGATCGACACCGTGCGGGCGTCGTGGTTCCAGGTCAGACACCGGTCGTCGTAGGGCTGGGCGGCGTCGGGACGGAAGGTGATCGGTTTGGATTCGGCTTTGGCCCGGCGGAGCGAGCCTTCCGGGCCCAGGTTCCCTGCCCGGATGTTGCCTTTCAAGGTGGTGTAGGCGTCGACTACCTTCTTGATCGCGTGCTGGGCGGCCTGCGCCGCGAGACCGAACTCGTCCCGCACGGTGCCGTAGGTGAGTTTCCTCAGGTCGTAGTGGCGGCGCGTGTTCCGTTCGAACGCGATCTTCGACACGTGGTTCGCGGCCTGGTTGACCATGCGCAGGGTTGCCTCCAGTGCCGCCGCCTGCTCGGGCGTTGGCAGGAGCTTCACCTGCACCACTAACTTCACAATCGAACACACTACCATTTGGCCTATGTCACCACGATGGGAGCCGAACCCCGATATCCGCCGAGGTAGAAGTGTTGTCTATAGCCTCCATGCTCACTTGGTCTTCACCCCGAAGTATCGGCGTGGAGTGTTCACCGACGAGATCCTGACCCGCTGCGAAGCCATCATGATCGAGGTGTGTGACAACTTCGGCGCGGAACTGGTGGAGTTCAACGGCGAACGCGACCACGTCCACCTCTTGGTCCACTACCCGCCCAAAGTCGCCCTGTCCACCCTGGTCGGCTCCCTCAAGGGCGTCTCGGCCCGACTCCTGCGCAAGGAGTACCCGGCCCACATCCGCGAGTACCTGTGGGGCGGCCACTTCTGGTCCCCGTCCTACTTCGCCGCCTCCTGCGGCGGAGCCCCACTCTCGATCATCAAGGAGTACATCGAGAACCAGAAACGGCCCGGCTGAGCTACTCAGGCGGACCACCTGTCACGGCACCGCTCGG
>NZ_JAHCST010000160.1 GCF_018476525.1 Acrocarpospora catenulata | reverse complement strand
ACCGGGCTCTCACCGTCTACGGCCACCCTTCCCAGAGTGTTCGACTATCCCGCTGATTTCTCACTGTCCGGAAGAACGGCAGCTCTTCCAAGAAGGTCCCACAACCCCGCATGCGCAACACCTGCCGGCTATCACACACATACGGTTTGGCCTCATCCGCTTTCGCTCACCACTACTCACGGAATCACTCTTGTTTTCTCTTCCTACGGGTACTGAGATGTTTCACTTCCCCGCGTTACCACCAACCGCCCTATACATTCAGGCGGAGGCAACACCACATGACTGGTGCTAGGTTTCCCCATTCGGACATCCCCGGATCAACGTCTGGTTGGCGACTCCCCGAGGCTTAACGCAGCCTCCCACGTCCTTCATCGGCTCCTGATGCCAAGGCATCCACCGTGTGCCCTAAAAAACTTGGCCACAAAGATGCTCGCGTCCACTATGCAATTCACAAACAACAAACAGCCAACCGATACAGACCCGCCACCAGACCACCAGCTCGCCGAAGACCCCCCACCCACCCGCCCCAAAAGAGCTGAAAGGTAAGAAGCCTGCCGACCGCCGACGCGGTATGACGGAAGACCGGTCCCGTCCCAGAAGAAACACCAACCCCTAAGGGGTCTCAACACACAGGCCACCGTTGCTGGTGGCCTGGATGCCGAACGGTCCGTTTCCTCAGGACCCAACAGTGTGCCCGAACCGGCCGAACCCCCGACCTGGACGCTCCCACTCCCAGCCGCCCTCCCCAAGAGGAGGGCACCTAGGCGGTACTAGCCCGGCGGCAATCCAGCCGATCCGAATAGCCAGTGCTCCACTAATGAGCGTCGCCGTGCATCAGACGTTCGCTGATGGTCACGGCATGGGCCACACGAACCAGACAAGAGTGTCTGAGACGCGTAGCCGAGTGCTCCTTAGAAAGGAGGTGATCCAGCCGCACCTTCCGGTACGGCTACCTTGTTACGACTTCGTCCCAATCGCCAGCCCCACCTTCGACCGCTCCCCCCACAAGTGGTTGGGCCACGGGCTTCGG